>JBAUMC010000085.1:0-31985 GCA_049578505.1 Bacteroidota bacterium
CACCATGGTGAACATCCCCCACGCAAAACTCATTCTGAGCGGGAGACGGGACTCGAACCCGCGACCAACAGCTTGGAAGGCTGTGACTCTACCAACTGAGTTACTCCCGCCAACTCACGAACTCGAAAATTTTTTCTCAAATTCTCGACCAGCCTGAATCCTTCGCAGGATGGTGGGTAGGGAAGGATTCGAACCTCCGAAGGCGTGAGCCGTCAGATTTACAGTCTGATGCGTTTAACCACTTCGCTACCTACCCTTATACCCGGTGAGCTGGCGATGGGATTCGAACCCGCGACCTGCTGATTACAAATCAGCTGCTCTACCAACTGAGCTACGCCAGCAAAAATGCACAAGGATCTGCTAACTACTAATTGAATTAAGCGGGAAAAGATGAGACAGCGGTGAAAAATCGTCCTGTGAATGCCCAATTCTAAAAGGTGTTAAGCCTTTTGCTTTGCCGGTAGAGTTACATAATATAAAAGATTTTGCAATAAAGTCAATAATTTTCCATGGTGTTTTTCGTTTTTTAAAGAAAAACGGGCATAAATATACTCCGCAGAATGGCCTTCCTTGCCCTTGAAACCCTTTCGCAGAAAAAAGGCTTAAAACAAGGGGGTGTCGACAGGCGCAGCTTCTCCCGAACAAAAAAAACTCTTGCGTCTAAAATAAAAACAACCTATTTTTATGGCGCAAACAACAGTACACCGTTTTTTGCGCTTGTAATGCCTTCCGGGGTCACTCGGAGTATTGTTTTGCTGAACAGGTCTTTCAAAAGAACCTCCCCGGTCTATGACAAGATCGGCAAACAAATAGAATCGCAGAGTGGGCAAAATTTGTGCAGGTAAGAGTTTGCAGCTTCTGCGATTTTGCGTTATAGTGGCAACAAAACCCGGTTGTACGCTTGTCCGAAAGTATTTCGGACAGGTTTTTTTGAAAAATCTTTACAGAAAGGAATTGTTCCATGGAGAAAGGAACAGTGAAGTGGTTCAATAGTGCAAAGGGCTTCGGATTTATTCAACGTGAATCAGGCGAAGACGTGTTTGTGCACTATAAAGCGATCATCGGCGAAGGATATAAGACACTGAACGAAGGAGACAAAGTTCAGTTCGACGTCGAGAAAGGACCGAAGGGCTTACAGGCAGCCAATGTTACTAAGGTTTAACGCTTGCTACCAAGTTCGATCAGAAAACCCTGTTTGAAAAAACGGGGTTTTTTGTTTATAGTGTATTACCGACGCATTCCTCTTCTTTTTCGCCCCGCCTCCCTACGCCTTCGAGTCTGTAGCAAGTGAATTATTGAAATTCGCCTCAAATAGTTCTACCTTTGAGACATGTTCATTTACCGATTTACTTTGCTTCAATTCAATCAACTATCACACTGTGGACTTGGCGGCTAATCTGGTTTGACACCCACGAAAGATAGTCGGTTTAATCCGGCTGACTTCTTTTTCACAGTATGAGTTTTCGTTTGGACCAATGATGGTGTACGGAGGATGCATATGGAAATCAAAGTTATTGCAATAGAAAAGCCTGAGGCTACAAATTTCATCTTAGGCCAATCGCACTTCATAAAAACAGTCGAAGATATCCATGAAGCCATCGTCCAGACAAACTCGCAAATCAAATTCGGTGTCGGCTTCTGCGAGTCGTCGGGACCGGCTCTCGTTCGATGGTCGGGAAATGATTCGGCGCTCATCGAACTTGCAAAGAAAAATGCGATCAATCTCTCATGCGGCCATTGCTTTATTCTCTTCATGGAGAACGGATTCCCGGTCAATGTCTTGAACATCGTTAAAAACATTCCCGAAGTGTGCAGCATTTATTGCGCAACGGCGAATCGAGTCGAAGTTATCGTCGCTGAATCGGATCACGGACGCGGGATCATGGGTGTCATCGATGGTGTGAAGACGAGAGGAATCGAGACCGAAGAAGAGATCAAAGTAAGAAAGGAATTCTTGCGGAAAATCGGATACAAGCTGTAACGCATGAATGTTTCTTCACATGAAGATATCTATCCCAGATGATGAAAACTCCTCAACGATCGGATACTCATCGTGCAATTACCGCACCGCACGGCTTGGTTCGCTCTTGCAAAGGATGGATTCAAGAAGCCGCCCTTCGTATGTTGATGAACAACCTCGACCCTGCTGTTGCTGAGAAGCCGCAGGAGTTGATTGTCTACGGAGGAACAGGAAAGGCCGCTCGCAACTGGGAATGTTTCGACGCAATTGTCGAGAGCTTGAGGAAGCTCGAGAACGACGAAACATTGCTCATTCAATCGGGAAAGCCGGTCGGAATATTCCGAACGCACGAAAACGCACCGCGCGTCCTCATTTCAAACGCGATGCTCGTCCCAAAATGGGCGACATGGGATGAATTCCGAAGGCTCGAAGCCCTTGGCCTTACGATGTACGGACAGATGACTGCCGGCAGCTGGATTTACATCGGCACTCAAGGAATTCTCCAAGGGACGTACGAAACGTTCGCCGCCTGTGCTGCAAAACATTTTGGGGGAACGCTCGCGGGAACGTTTTTGCTTACTGCAGGTCTTGGCGGAATGGGAGGTGCGCAACCGCTTGCCGCAACGATGAACGGCGCCGCCTGCCTCGTCGTTGAAGTCGACCGCGGAAGGATTGAAAAGCGGATTCGTACGAAATATCTCGATGTCATGACCGAAGATTTTGAAGAAGCGCTTTCCCTTATCCGCGATGCGAAAACAAAAAAACAACCCCTCTCCGTTGGACTTCTAGGGAACGCGGCCGACATCATCCCAAAGATCGCTAACGGGAAATTTCTTCCCGACATTGTCACCGACCAAACGTCTGCACACGATACGTTGAACGGCTATGTTCCAGCCGGATTACCATACAGTCAGGCGTTAGGTCTTAGGAAAAAGAATCCAAAAAAATATGTAGCGCTTGCACAAACGTCCATCGCGGAACATGTGCGTGCAATGTTGAAGCTCTTGAAAAAAGGGGCGGTGGTGTTCGACTACGGAAATAACATTCGCGGCGAAGCGCTGGCGAACGGAGTGAAAAACGCATTCGACATTCCCGGCTTCGTCCCGGAATACATTCGTCCCCTCTTCTGCGACGGCAAAGGTCCCTTCAGATGGGCAGCACTCTCAGGGAATCCTGAAGATATTTACCGAACCGACAGAGCCGTCATGGAGACTTTTCCCGAGAACAAGCCCCTCTGCAATTGGATAGAAAAAGCACAGAAGCGCGTCGCATTTCAAGGGCTGCCTGCCCGGATTTGCTGGCTCGGTTATGGAGAGCGAGCTGCAATGGGAAAAATCTTCAACGACCTCGTCGCACACGGCAATATCTCCGCACCGATTGTTATCGGCCGCGACCATCTTGATTGTGGATCGGTCGCCTCGCCGAATCGTGAAACTGAAAAGATGAAAGACGGCAGCGATGCGATCGCCGATTGGCCGATTCTTAACGCTCTATTAAATGCAGTGGGAGGCGCAAGCTGGGTCAGCGTTCATCATGGCGGCGGCGTTGGTATTGGAAACTCGATCCACGCGGGAATGGTTGTGGTTGCGGACGGAACAAAGGAGGCTGAAGCACGATTGCAGCGCGTACTGACATATGACCCTGGAATGGGAATCATCCGACATGCGGACGCGGGATACGACAAAGCAATTGAAAATGCAAAAAAGTGGAATGTGAAAATCCCCATGATATCAGTTCCTAATCTTAAAAAATGACGATCGGCTTATGTGAGACGTGTAGCTTTCATACACTCATCACCAATAAGAAGGAAAACACTTTTCATTTGTGCGAGAAAAGCAAAACAGACTCCACATTTAGTAAATACCCGCGGTTACCAGTCTTGAACTGCAAGGGCTATCAATCCACGAAGAACACGAAGGCGCACGAAGAAAAGAAATAGTATTTCATCATACATCGGGGGGAATCATGAGTGAATTACTGTACAGAGAAGAAGTTTACGAAATTATCGGCGCGGCCATCGAAGCACAACAAGAATTGGGGCATGGTTTTCTTGAAGCCGTGTACCAAGAAGCGGTTCAAATTGAACTGAGGCAAAGGCAAATTCCATTTGAACCCCAAAAAAGCCTTAGCATCCGATATAAAGAACAGATCTTACAGAAGGAGTATGTTGCAGACTTTATTTGCTACGGCAAAATAATTATCGAGCTGAAAGCATTGGACAGACTTTCTGGCAAAGAAGAGGCCCAAATTTTAAACTATCTTAAGGCAACGGGCTTAAGAGTTGGGCTGCTAATTAATTTTGGAAGTGTCGGAAAATTAGAATGGAAACGTTTTATAGAATAATTCACAAAGAACACGAAGGCGCACGAAGAAAACCGTTAGTGTCTCTTCGTGGCCTTCGCGGAATAAAAACATGAACCTTTTCATCAAAAATATTGGGCAACTCGTTACTGTTGCCTCGAACGGGAAACCGTTTAAGGTCGGAAAGGAAATGCACGAGCTGAATATTGTTGAAAATGCGTGTGTGCTTATCGAAAACGGAATTATCCAAAAAGTCGGACCGTCGAACGAACTGACGGCTCCGCTCGACATCGATGTGCTGGACGCCTCCGGCCGTGTCGCAATGCCGGGATTTGTCGATTCCCACACGCATACTGTATTTGCGGGAAGCCGTGAGGACGAGTTTGCAATGCGCGCCGAGGGGAAAACATATGCCGAGATTGCAAATGCCGGGGGTGGAATCCTCTCAACAATGGAGGCAACGCGCGCTGCAACAAAAAAAGAATTGCTCCGATCGACCAGCCGCCGCCTTAATGAGATGATGAAGCTTGGAACGACGACGGTCGAAATAAAGAGCGGCTACGGATTACGCGTTGACGCAGAGACAAAGATGCTCGATGTCTTGCACGACCTTCGCAGGGATCATTATATGACTGTTATACCAACTTTTCTTGGTGCGCACGCCTTCCCTCCTGAGTTCACCGAAGACAGAAACGGCTATGTTGACCTCATTACAAATAAAATGCTGCCGTACGTCGGCGAGCGTCAGCTTGCGGTTTTCTGCGATGCCTTCTGCGACGAAGGATACTTTGATCTTCATCAATCCGAACAGATTCTTCTTGAAGCAAAACGGTTCGGTCTCATACCGAAAATCCACGCCGATCAACTTTGCGCGATCGGTGCAACGGAACTCGGAATCCAGCTAAACGCAATTTCGGTCGATCATCTGGAACATCTCACACCGAAGGGGCTCGAAGCGCTAAAAAAGTCGTCAACAATAGCAACCGTTCTCCCGGGAGCATCGTTTTTCCTTGACCATCCGTACGCCCCGGCTCGCTCTATTATAGATGCAAACATCCCACTGGCAATTGCAACAGATTTCAATCCCGGCTCGTCAATGTCGTTTTCGATGCCGATGATGATGACGATAGCATGCACGCAAATGAGGATGACGCCGGAAGAAGCAATTGTTGCCTCCACGCTCAACGGTGCAGCAGCGCTCGGGCTCTCACACGAATCGGGAAGCATCGAAGTCGGCAAACAGGCTGATATCGTTGTGTACGATGTTCCAAATTACAAGTACATTCCTTATCATTACGGCATTAACCATGCATGGAAAATAATCAAAAACGGGACTGTTCTTGAATTCTAAACGAAAAAGGAAACTTTCGCCGTTGGTCGCAGGAATCGACCTCGCGGGAAGCCCGAAACGCAACACCGGAGTCTGTCTCTTGAGAGGGAAACGGATTGTTTATTGGAAAACATTGTTTACTAACGAAGAGATACTGGAATTTATTGAACGCACTCAGCCTCATCTCATCGCGATTGATGCGCCGCTTAATCTTCCTCCCGGCAGGGAATCGCTCGACGACAGGAACGGCGAACATTTTCGGCCCTGCGACCGGGAGTTGTTGAAACGAGGCATCCGGTTTTTCCCCATCACCCTCGGACCAATGCGAATGCTCACGCAACGAGGCATCGAACTGAAGAAGAAATTTGTGCGAAAGGGGTACGAGGTCATTGAAATGTATCCCGGTGCAGCGCAGGATGTTTGGAAAACCGGCCGCAAGCAGGACGGACTTCACAAACTGAGGAGAGGGCTGGAGAAGCTTGGAGTTAAAGGGCTTGACAAAGAAATGAACGGCGACGAACTCGATGCCGTCACCGGCGCATTGGTCGGGTTTTGGCATCTGAAAGGAAAAGCGGAGGTGCTGGGAAATTTTAAAGAAGGAGCGATTGTTATTCCACTCCCAATGCCTTGAATTCTGTATTCTGTATTCCAACATGGGAATTCAGAATACAGAATACAGGAGACAGAATTTTTTAGAGAAAAACCATCAATGAAAAAAATTATCGAATGCGTTCCTAATTTCAGCGAAGGGCGTAATGCGGGGACGATCAAAGCAATAGCCGAGAGCATCCACAACGTCGACAATGTTAAATTGCTGAATGTTGAACCGGACAAGGATTATAACCGGGTCGTCGTGACATTTGTCGGTGATCCGGAAGGTGTTGCCGAGGCTGCGTTCCAATCGACCAAGACCGCATCGGCACTTATCGATATGGAGCGCCACAAAGGCGAGCACCCGCGGATTGGCGCAACTGACGTCGTACCGTTTATTCCAGTCTCCGGTGCAACGATGAAAGAATGCATCGAACTTGCCAACGCGTACGGAAAACGGGTCGCGCACGAACTTCATATCCCTATTTATCTTTACGAAGCAGCGGCGAAATCGCCCGAAAGAAGAAATCTCGCCGATGTACGCAAGGGGGAATATGAGGGACTTGCCGAAAAACTTCTCAACCCGACATGGAAACCGGATTACGGTACGACGGCCTTCAACAAGAAATCTGGCGCAACCGTAGCCGGCGCTCGAACATTTCTCATCGCGTACAATGTCAACCTCAACACCGCCGATGCCTCGATTGCACAGGAAATTGCACAACGGATTAGAGAAAGCGGCCGCGTAAAGAAGGACACATCGGGGAATGTTTTGAAGGATAAACGAGGAGAAACAGTGAAAATTCCGGGAAGTTTAAAAGCAGTGAAGGCCATGGGTGTCGTCGTTGAGCGGCTCAATATCGCCCAGGTCTCGATCAACCTTGTGGACTATGAAACAACTCCTCCTCATATTGCGTTTGAAGAGGTGAAGAAACAAGCCCGTTCGCTCGGCGTTAAGGCAACCGGAAGCGAGATCGTTGGATTGACGCCGCTAAAAGCGATGATGATGGCTGGAAAATTCTACAATCCCCGAGAAACTTCGGATGATCGGCTGATCGCAATCGCCGTCGAGCAATTGGGGCTGAGTCAGTTGGATCAATTCGATCCGCAGAAGAAAATTATCGAATACCAATTATAGATAGGAATCATCACGCAAAGGGGGGATGTTAAATGCACGAAAATGAAATTGCCACAAAAATTGTCGATGCTGCATTCAAAATTCATAAGATAGTTGGACCAGGGCTGCTTGAATCTGGTTATAAAGCAATTTTAGTACATGAACTAACTAAGCGTGGACTCCATTTTACTCGTCAACAAGTAGTTCCAGTTGCTTACGAGCAGGTGCGGTTTGACGAAGGGTTTCGCGCAGATGTTATAGTTGAAAACAAAGTCATTGTTGAATTGAAGTCGGTCGAGACAATCGCACCTATTCACAAGAAACAATTATTGACTTATTTACGGCTGACTGATAAAAGACTTGGACTTCTTATAAATTTTGGTGACGTTTTGATCAAGAACGGCATTACAAGAGTAGTAAATAATTTAGAAAAATAAATGAAGCCATCTCAAAAACCCTTAGGTCGTCATTCTGAACGCAGCGAAGCGAAGTGAAGAATCCAAACGATTTGAATATCATGGATGCTTCGCTACGCTCAGCATGACAGTTACAGTTATTTTTCAGTAATATCTATTTTTTGAGATGGCTTCTACTAAGTTTTTGCGTCTTGGCGCATTTGCGCGAGATAAAACTGCGACTTAGGGCAAAAATGATGACTTCAAAAACCGTTAATGACTTTATCAATGACGTTGCCTCAAGCACTCCAGCTCCCGGCGGCGGGAGTGTTGCCGCCCTCGCCGGCACGCTCGGTGTAGCTCTCACATCGATGGTGTGTAACCTCACCATCGGCAAGAAAAAATACTTGGATGTACAGGGAGAGATGGAAGAAGTTTTGAAACGATCGGAAACACTTCGCGCATCTATCACAAAATTAATTGACGAAGATACTGAAGCGTTCAACGCCGTGATGAGCGCAATGAATCTGCCGAAGGAAACCGAAGAGCAAAAAACGAACCGATCCGGAGCAATCCAACTCGCAACGAAAAATGCAACGGAGATCCCTCTGCGTCTCATGCAATTTTGCGAAGACGCATTAAGGTTTACTAAGATCACTGCTGAAAAGGGGAACGTTAATTCAATTTCGGATGCCGGTGTTGCGGCGTTGATGCTGCATGCCGCATGTCTCGGGGCGAGGCTCAACGTTCAAATCAACCTCGGGGGGCTTAAGGATTCAGTCTACGTGCGGGAATCGACCTCCCGCGCTGAAAGTGTCAGCCAACGAGTGGAAGCGATGAGCCGCGATATTCTTGAACGCGTCAACAAATCGCTTTCTCCCGCACTCTCATGAAAGGACGCGTTTAATGGAAACTGCTTGGAAGTTGCTTAGTGATGCTCCAGACGCGGTTTTCTTTTCGCGCAACGACGAATCAGACCCGCGAATGGGAGATATCGTCCGCCGTCTAAAAGAAAATCTCTCTCCAGATGTTCGAATAGGTATCGTGGGGGTTCCCGAGGATGAAGGGGTCAAAAGAAACCGCGGCCGTGTCGGAGCCAGAGAAGCTCCGAATGAAATCCGCAAGGCCTTGTACAAGTTTACCCCTTTTGCCATCTCGAAAAATAAACAAATATCCGAGCTATCGATTTTCGATTTCGGCAACGTAAAGACCGGTGCATCGCTGGAGGAAACCCACCAGAGAGTTCAGACTGTCGTCGAGACACTTATTGCCAACAACATCCTTCCGATCGTTCTTGGAGGGGGACACGATTCTACTTTTCCATCCCTGCTTGCGTTTTCAAAAAAGGCCGCGGCCACCGGCGCCATTAACATTGACACTCATTTGAACTTTCGCAAATCGGACCCGCACAGGAGCAGCGGAACCGCCTTTCGACAAGTCCTTGATCTTGCGCATGCCCCCCTTTCTCCGATGAACTTCGTGGAAATCGGCTCACAATCGTTCGCCAACTCAAAAGAACATTTTGAGGAATTGAACGACCGCGGTGCAACTGTTTTCACACTGGGGGAGGTGCGGAAAGAAAAAATCGAAAAAATCCTCGACCTGGCGTACGAAATTGCATCGAACTCGACCGAGCGAGTATACGTTAGCTTCGATCTTGATTCGGTCCAGAGCAGTGATGCTCCCGGTGTCAGCGCTTCGTACCCAACCGGCCTAACCGCCGAAGAAATATTAAAGGCCGCGCATTTCGCGGGTATGCGGCGAAAAATAGGAGCCATCGACATCGTTGAAGTCAACCCAAAATTCGACGTCGACGCAAAAACAAGCAAGCTCGCCGCGCTTATCGTGATGTATTTTCTTGCGGGTGTGGCGAACAGGTAGGGGAGTTCGTGGTGCTTGGTGCGGCGTTTGGAGCCTTTAGTTCTAAGCTTGGGGATATTATTCTAATAGTAAATCAAGACAAATCCGCCTCAGTAGAAAATGGATGGTCTCCCGCTACCCCACCTCGCAGAAAATCATGCTATTCAAAAAATTTACTTGACAAATCCCTCGAGAAAATGTATTTTTGCCCCAACGCGTTGGGGGCACTCCTAAGATTTACCAACCCCAAATGCAACCCAGTGGTGGAAAAACCAGAGGTGGGAAATGGTTTTTGTGGTTGCGTTAGCATATTTCCATTCGATCATTAAATACAACATTCTGCCCACGGAGATTTCGTCGCGAATTTATAATTCCGCCAGCAGAAACCCCCTCTCCTTTCCTCCAAGAAGATTAAACCAAGTTAATCACAACTCTGACTGTAGAGCCAATCCAGTACACGGGAAAAATATAGCATAGTTGAGTCATGAGATAATAACTACAATTGGCGCAGCTGCTCACCGAAGATCGATAAAAAGTAATCATGCAATGAGGCTATGATATGGAAAGAATATTTCTCATTATTTTTGCCCTGTTGGTCAGCACAACAACAGTATTTACGGATAATCAACCCCCTATTGAAAAAGGGCCTCCCACTATAAACGTTTCGGCAAATCTCCCAGATTCTTTAGTGGCAAAAATTGATCTAGCGGTCCAAGCAGCAAATTGTAATTCCATAAGAAATTTATCGTGGGGCCAAGACCTGTTAGTATCAATGCCTGTTTTGTTATTGTTGCTACTCCTCTTTGTATCGCTGGCAGTGCTGAAGAGAACGGGATTCAATCTAGGCGATGCATTATCCGAAAATGAACCCGTCCAAAAAACCATTCCAAATCCTAATGCTAATCTTGCAACCGCGAAGCCGACAATTAATATTTCAGAATATCCACAAAGCTCAAGCAGATTATTAGCTTTCCTGACTTCGATTGTTGCGATCGTTCTCGTGATCAGCGCGACAACATACAGCTTTTACGTTGGATTAAAATTCGGCAAAATGCCGGATTTAGGAAGTTTACAAACCTTCGCTCTGAGCCTTGGAGTTGGGGTCGTGCCATATGCATTTAATCGGATTGCAAATGCGATCAAAGCATAGCTTTTTCGAATACGAATTCCAACTGAACATTTACTGAACGCGAGGAAAATGGAACGGTGATAGGTGCAAGAATCAGAACGACAGAGCAATAACAATTGGGATGGAACGTAACAAAGCCACATTTCGAGCAACTCAAAATAAATAGTCATAATTGTTTTAAGGGAGGCTTCAATGAAAACCAAACTTTCTCCAATTATACCCCGTTTGGGCTGGGTGCCGGACGTACCGGATCATCGCGATCATCTCTACGCGGCACCGATCGAATGGCTGACAAAACTGCCTGCAAGGGTAGACCTTCGTCCAAAATGCCCGACCGTTTATGACCAGGGGCAACTCGGAAGCTGCACGGCAAACGCCATCGCCGCTGCAATCGAGTTCGACCAGATGAAAGAGAAGATTAAATACTTCATGCCGTCAAGGTTGTTCATTTATTACAACGAACGCGTGATAGAAGGAACAGTTAACTCTGACAGCGGTGCGCAGATCCGTGACGGGATCAAGAGCGTCGGGAAACAGGGAGACTGTCCAGAATCGCTCTGGCCGTATGACATCGCCAACTTTGAGGACAAACCTCCCGCATCGTGCTACAACAATGCGGTGATGCATAAAGCGATCCTCTACCAGCGGGTTACTCAAATAGCGAATCAGATGAAAGGATGTCTTGCTTCCGGTTACCCGTTCGTCTTTGGTTTTTCTGTGTACGAAAGCTTCATGAGCCCGGCAGTTGCAAAGTCGGGACATGCTTCGATGCCGAAGCCGAACGAACAGCTCGAAGGCGGCCACGCAGTTCTCGCCGTTGGTTACGACGACGCGAATCAATGGTTCATCGTGCGCAATTCATGGGGAACCGGATGGGGCATGAAGGGATACTTTACTCTCCCCTACGCCTATTTGCTCGACCAGAATCTGGCGGATGATTTCTGGACGATACGGGTGGTGAAGTAAAGGGCGCCAGCAACGGCGCCGGCGAAAGGATAAGGGGCAATGGAATGCTGGGATAGTGGAATAATAGTTGCAAAAACCCGGTCGGCAAGGAATTGCGCAAGCGAGTCTTGTAACCCTCAAGACGGTTAGTTCACTCAATTGTTTGCATCTCCACACTAGATTTTTTACTTTCGGGGAGGCAGGGCAGTTCTATAACTTCCCCCTCACATTCACGCATCCATCACTCCCGACTGCGATCTTGAATAATGTCTATGAACTTCCACATTCGTTGTCGGAATATCCAGGTACGAATTTTTTGGTTATTCTTTACCTCTTTCCTGCTTATCTCGAGTGAGTCCCACGGCCAACCGGCATCGTCCCTCACCTCCTTTGCAGGAAATTGGACGTTCACGTTCGAAGGAGGATTGAGCGGGAGCGGCACAATGGAGGTGGCCGCAGAGGGGAAAATCTCGGTACACGTCAGCATCGGGAATTACGAACGTTTCTTTTCGAATCCAATCACGCTGAGCGTGTCGGACGACGGCGCACTGCGCGGAGATATTTATTTGTGGCGCATCGGTGTCGGCAGCGTTGAAGGGAGTTTTTCACCGTCGGGAGATGTTTTCGGTCGAGTCACAACGCCGTTGTTTAACGTTGGCTCCGTTTCCGGCCATTTTTCGGGGAATTCCGGAGCCGGGAGCTATGGGTCTGTAGCAGGAAACGGAAAGTGGAGCGCCAGGAAAAATTGAAGGGCTGCAAAAAGAGGCTAAGAGCTTTACTAATAATTGTTGCGGTTGTCAGGCCAGGGTTTGATTAAACCTTCAATGCTCCGGTTGTTAGGTCAGGGTTTCAAACCCTGACAACTGTTCCTGACAACTATTCTTTTCAACTATTATAATCCGCAAAACGGGGGGAGCCGTGAAATACAATCCAGCCATACACCATCGCCATTCAATTCGATTAAAAGGGTACGACTATTCGTCGGCGGGGGCTTATTTTATTACGCTAGTATTGCAACACCGTCGCCACTGGTTCGGGGCAATACAGGAAGCCAAAATGCAATTAACCATTGCCGGAACAATTGCCCGGAAATGCTGGGAAGAGATTCCGATCCATCTTCCCAATGTGGCCTTGGATGAATTTGTCATCATGCCGGATCATATGCATGGAATAATTCTGATTGTGAATGATAATAATTCAAGGGGGCTTGATTAATCAAGCCCCCACAAATCAAGCCCCCACAGATCATGCAAATTGGATATTAATGAAAAATCCCAAACAGACATTGGGAAAAATTGTGCGATGGTACAAAGCGCGGACAACAAAAATAGTCCACGATTCCGGCGAAAAGGGGTTTCGATGGCAGAGAAATTACTATGAGCGTATCATACGTGATGAACGTGCACTTACGGCAATTCAGAAATATATTTTGAATAATCCTGCAAAATGGAAATATGATAAAGAGAATCAGAATATGATGTAATTCTCGAAAATAATTGCACTTCCATCGTGAAAATCGTATCTTAATGGAGTTCTTGATAAATCAAGAGGCTGCTTGATAAATCAAGAGCCTACTGCCCGCGATATAATCGTAGGGCATTTTCGTTTAAACGAAAGAAGATATTGTAAGGGGGTTTGATTAATCAAACCCCCCGACAAGGCCATGAACAATCTCCGAAATTTCTGCATCATCGCCCACATCGACCACGGCAAATCGACGCTCGCAGACAGGCTGCTGGAGCTTACGGGCACGATCACGCAGCGAGACCTCGTCGTCAACCAGGTGCTGGACGACATGGATCTGGAACAGGAACGCGGAATCACCATCAAGTTGCACGCCATCCAGATGCAGCACACAGCAAAGGACGGACAGCACTACACACTCAATTTGATCGATACCCCTGGGCACGTCGATTTCACGTACGAAGTTTCCCGGTCGCTTGCCGCCTGCGAAGGAGCGATTCTCGTTGTCGATGCATCTCAAGGAGTCGAAGCGCAAACCATCAGCAACCTGTACCTCGCAATCGACGCCGGGCTCGAGATCATTCCTGTCATCAATAAAGTCGATCTACCTTCTGCCAAAACGATGATCGACACGGTGAAGCACGAGATCGTCAACCTGATCGGCTGCAAAGAAGAAGAAATCTTGATGGCGAGCGCGAAAACAAAACTCGGCATAGAAGAGATACTCGATGCGGTGGTGCAACGAATTCCGCCTCCAAAAGGAGATGCCTCGCAGCCGCTACGGGCGCTTATTTTTGACTCCCTTTTCGATTCATACAGGGGTTCCATCGCTTATATTCGCGTCGTCGAAGGAACACTGAAAGAAAAAGATAAAATAAAATTTTTCTACAACGGAAAGACCGCCGAGGCGGAAGAAGTTGGCATCCTTGAAATGAAGAGGAAACGGACCGGCATATTGACCGCAGGGGATGTAGGATACCTTATCGCCGGGATGAAGGATGTCCACGAAACAAAAGTGGGCGACACTGTTACGACCGTTGCAAACGGAGCCGCCGAACCGCTTCCGGGATACAAAGAAGTGAAACCGATGGTCTTCAGCGGATTGTATCCAACGAACAGCGACGATTTTGCAGAGCTTCGGGATTCACTGGACAAACTGCGAATGAACGATGCCTCCCTTATCTTCCAACCGGAATCATCGACGGCCCTTGGCTTCGGCTTCCGGGCCGGATTTCTCGGACTCTTACACATGGAGATCATTCAGGAGAGACTTGAACGCGAATATAATCAGAATCTCATCACCACAGTGCCGAATGTCGAATATCGAGTGACGAAAACAAACAAAGAAGTCGTCTCCGTCAACAACCCTGCAGAGATGCCGGCGATCGGGAGCGTTGAAAAAATGGAAGAGCCGTACATTAGGGCGCAGATCATCACGCCGACGGAATACATCGGCAATATTATGAAACTCTGCATGGACCGGCGAGGCATCTACAAAAACACCACTTACTTGGACCCAACGCGCGCAGACATTACGTACGAATTTCCACTTTCAGAGATAATTTTTGATTTCTACGACAAACTGAAATCGCTGACGCGCGGATATGCGTCGCTCGACTATGATTATCTCGATTATCGCGAATCCGACCTGGTGAAACTCGATATTTTACTCAACACCGAACCGGTCGATGCATTGTCAACCATCGTTCACCGCGATAAATCATACGACATGGGGAAAAGATTATGCAGTAAACTAAAGGAGTTGATCCCGCGTCAAATGTTTGAAGTTGTTATTCAAGCGGCAATCGGCAGCAAGGTGATTGCCCGAACAACGGTATCAGCCATGCGGAAAAACGTCCTTGCGAAATGCTACGGCGGCGACATCACGCGGAAAAGGAAACTCCTCGAGAAACAAAAAGAGGGAAAGAAACGTATGAAACAGATCGGGCGGGTGGAACTTCCCCAGGAAGCGTTCCTCGCGGTGCTTTCGATGGGAGATGAGTAAGAGTAGAATACAGAATTCAGAATACAGGAGACAGAATTCAGTAAATAGAAAATACTGACTGTAATTTTCTCCTGACTCCTGTATTCTGCCCCTGTCTTCGATATTCCATCGTCCCGATATTTAAATTAACGACTAGCGTTCCCATCAACCAATCACCAGCTAACAACTATGGCAAAACAAGAAAATAAAAAAGCTGAAGCGCCCGTTCCTTTCGCAAGAAAAGTAAAAGATTTCTTCCGGGAGGCGGCGATTGTTATCATCGGATTTTTATTGTTGAACAACTTTGTCATCGCTTCCTTCATGGTGCCGACCGGTTCGATGGAGAACGAGGTGATGACCGGCGACTTCCTTATGGTGAACAAATTTATCTACGGGGGATGCTCGCCGCGGAATATCCCGTTTACCGATATGAGGGTGCCGTGGTTCAGGCTTCCGGCGCTTACTTCAGTCCATCGTGGGGATGTTATCGTTTTCGAGTTTCCCGGGTACCGCGAGGAAGTCCATCCTGAAGCATTTACGTATTACCTCAAACGCTGTATCGCAATTTCAGGAGACACTCTGCAGATCATCAACCGCGTTGTGTACGTCAACGGCGAACGCGCTCCGGTGCCGCGCAATATGAAATTTAATTCGCCCCGTATCTTGCCGGCCCAATACGCCGACGACAGGATATTTCCTCCGTCTGCGCCTTTCAACGAAGACAATTACGGGCCGATTGTCATTCCGTTTAAAGGAATGAAATTACCGCTCACAGCCGAGAACTTAAAAATGTGGGACACCTTTATCCAGCGGGACGGACACAGGGCGACGCTCGACGGAAGTGGAAACGTACTGATCGACGGAACGCCCAACAGCATCTATATCGTGGAAAAAAATTATTTATTCGGGATGGGAGATAATCGCGATAATAGTCTCGACAGCCGATTCTGGGGCTTTGTCCCCGTTGACAATATTGTCGGCACCCCTATGATCGTCTACTGGTCTTGGGATACGGACGTCTCCATTTTCAACATTTTTGAAAAACTTATGTCGGTCAGGTTGAACCGGCTGGGAACATTAATTCGATAAATCGCTTGCAGACAAACGTGGAAGGGTACGAGGAGGAGAACAAACACAAGACGTTGCGCCGAAAACGGCTCAGCGAATATGCCGCGACGATCGCAGCTACCCTTCTGCTTGCCTTCTTCCTGAAAACATTCGTTATCGAAGCGTTCCGTATTCCGAGCGCTTCCATGGAAAACACCCTCCGGATCGGAGATTTTCTTTTCGTCAACAAATTTATTTACGGCGCTGAGACGCCGAAGTATGTTCCGTTCACGAACATAGAGATTCCGTATTTTCGCCTACCGGCATTCGTCGATCCCCGCCGCGGCGATGTAATCGTATTCGAATATCCGGGGGACCGAGATGAAGCAATACCGGAACGAAATGTCGACTTTATCAAACGCTGTATCGCCCTTCCGGGAGATACTTTGCTCATTCAAAACAAAATGGTCTTCGTCAACGGAAGGGAATTCCTCCTCCCGGCCCATGCGCCGAAAACACCCCCGAGCAATTTTCATCCTCGGGAATCAGTCGACATGATCTTCCCCAGGGGAAGTCTGAACAATCCCGATTATTACGGGCCGATTATCGTCCCCTTCAAAGGAATGGTCGTGGATATTTCCAACGGTTCGATCGAACAGTGGCAAACGTTTATCGAACGCGAACACCACCGGGTCGACACAGATCCAAACGGAATGGTTGCGGTTGACGGAGTTGCGGCAACGCAGTATATCGTCGAACGAAATTATCTTTTCGCGATGGGAGATAACCGCGACAACAGTCTCGACAGCAGGTTCTGGGGTTTTGTCCCCGAAGAAAACATCGTCGGCAAGGCGATGTTTGTTTACTGGTCGTGGGACATTTCCATTCCCGCCGGCAACTTCGCTGAAAAGGTTTCGGCGATTCGGTGGTCGCGCATCGGCACGCTGATACGGTGATCGGGCTTTTTAGATGTCGGACACCTTCTGCGGGTAAACTGTAAGCAATGTAAGTCAACACGGTCTCCGACATCTTTATAAATTGAGAAGCATTCATGGCGAGCCTTTACCTCCACATACCGTATTGTGAAAAGAAATGCGTGTATTGTGATTTCTATTCCATCGAGAATATGAATTCGATGGAACAATTTCTCGCCGCCCTTGAAGGCGAGATCGCGATGTACTCAGAACAGTATTCACCGCGTGAATCGTTTGAAACAATTTTCTTCGGCGGCGGAACGCCCTCCCTTCTTTCTCCTCCTACGCTGGAAAGAATACTCAACACGCTTCATTCACACTACCGTATAGATTCAGGCGCTGAAATCACCGTGGAAACAAACCCCGGAACAGTCGACGTCGAGAAGCTTCGCGGGTACCGGTCGATAGGCGTTAACCGCCTCAGCATCGGCATTCAATCGTTCCATGAAGACGAACTGAAATTCTTAAGCCGTATTCACACCGCCGGCGAAGCGAATGCATGCGTTGAAAATGCTTACCGCGCCGGGTTCGAGAACGTCAGCGTCGACTTAATTTTTTCACTCCCTACCCAAACGCTTGAACGGTGGAAAGAAAACATCCGACTGGCGGTTGCACTCCAGCCAAAACATCTCTCCGCGTACAGCCTGATCGTCGAAGAGCATACGCCTCTTTTTACGATGGTGCAGAACGGAACGGTCAAGCCTATCCCCGAGGAGAACGATACGCGGATGTACGAAACGACAATCGCGGCAATGGCCGAATACGGGTTTACCCAGTATGAAGTCTCCAACTTTGCAAAGCCAGGGTATGAATGCCGCCACAATAAAAATTATTGGAATCATTCTAACTACCTTAGTTTCGGCCCCTCCGCGCATTCATTCTGGAAGGAAAACTTGACGGGAGGGCGCCGCTGGTGGAATGCCAGGAGCATCGCACACTACTGCGAAGCGATTGGGAAAAAGAGTCTCCCTATCGCAGGATCCGAAACCGTGGACAAAGAAAAAATGTTCAGTGAGGCTGTCTTTCTCGGCCTCCGATCGGGCGAATTGAGTGTAACAACCCTCCAACAGCTGTACGGCGTTGACATGCTATCGTCCCGCGGCGAAAGATTAAAAATGTTATCGGACGAACAATTACTTCATATCAACGACCGCCACATCACGCTGACCCGTAAAGGATTCATGGTGTGCGATGCAATCGCGGAGTCGCTTCTGTAATCGTGAGGATGCACTAAGAAGCACAAAGACATACGAAGAGATCTATAATACCTTCCATTCGTGCCAATTGTGAACTTCGTGGATAATCTACTCTTTCCATTGCAATTACAACGCTTTCAAACTATATTGAGCCTGTTTTCTTGCGTCTATGACACAGTTCCAAGAGGAATTAATGGAGCATAAAAAATTTAATCGGCTTGTTGCCGGATTTGTTTTTCTCGTATCGCTTGTAGTGTACATCAAAACCCTCTCGGACACGGTCGTGTTTTGGGATGTCGGTGAGTTCATCGCTGCTACCTATCTGCTGCAGGTACCGCATCCACCCGGTTCCCCTCTTTTCCTGATTATTGCGAAAATATTCGCGATGCTTCCGACGGCACATGATCCTGCGGTTAGAGTTCATCTCGTTTCACCGTTCGCGAGCGCATTCACCGCTATGCTGTTGTATCTCTGCATCGTCAGACTCATACTGTTGTGGAAAGAGACACCTTCCAATGTTGCCGACAGGCTGGCCGTGTACGGGGCATCGGCTGTCGGTGCGCTCTCCCTTGCGTTCAGCCCGACGTTTTGGTTTAACGCAGAGGAGGCGGAAGTGTACGGAATGAGCATGCTCTTTGTCGGCTTGATTACCTACCTTTCCCTGCGGTGGAACGAACTCGCCGACGATGATGGAAACGAAAAATACATATTGCTCATTTCATATATCATCGGTTTGTCGATCGGCGTCCATTTGCTTTCCCTCCTTGCCATTTTCCCCTTCATGATGATCTTCTACTTCCGCAGGTACGAATTTACGGTCAACTCATTCTTAAAATTCGCCGTTGCAGGGATCGTCATCTTTGGCATCGTCTATCCTGGAATCGTAAAATGGCTCCCCGGCTTGCTTGACGGTTCTGTGACGATCGCCGGAGAAGAATACAAGAGCATCGCCATCGGACTGCTCCCGTACATCATCATCGCAGCCGCACTCTATGGCGTTTACTATTCGCATCTCCACAAAATCAAAGTCATGAACATCGCTTTGCTGTCGGGACTATTTATCGTGCTGGGGTATTCCACATACACGCTGGTGCTTATCCGCGCTAACGAACACCTGCCGATGAACGAGAACAATCCGAACACACTCACGCGTCTCGAATCGTACTTGAACCGGGAACAATACGGAGATACCCCTCTGCTGAAGCGCCGGTACAACACCGATCCGGAAGATCAGGGCATGTACAAAAACTATTCAAGCGACAGCGATTTCTTCTGGAGTTATCAGGTCGATCATATGTTTCTCCGTTACTTTTTATGGCAATATGCCGGGATTGAGGGGGACTGGCAGGATGCGGGCGTGAACTGGAAACAGCTGTACGGCATCCCCCTCCTGTTCGGCATCATAGGATGTTTCTACCATTGGAAGAAAGACAGGAAAATGTGGCTGGTCTTTCTGACCTTCTTTCTGGTTATGGGGATCGTGCTTGACCTCTACTTCAATATGCAGGAACCTCAACCGCGCGAGCGCGACTATTTCTACGTCGGTTCGTTCTTTGTTTTTTCCCTTTGGATCGGAATGGGCGTCCTCGGGGTAATCCAATTTTTACGAAGGATGTTGAAAGATCATCGGGCTCAAATGTACACTGCGGGGGGAGTGCTCCTGTTCGGTGCGGTATTAATCCCTGGGAACATGCTTCGAACAAATTACAAGGACGCAAACCGCACGGGCGATTACGTCGCATGGGATTATTCGTATAACCTTCTTCAGACATGCGAACCGGATGCGATCCTTTTCACGAACGGGGACAACGATACATTTCCTCTCTGGTATTTGCAGGATGTTGAGGGGATACGACGCGATATCCGCATCGTGAATCTCAGCCTGTTAAACGTGTCGTGGTATATCACTCAATTAAAGAATGAAACCCCGTTCGGCACAGATAAGGTGCCGATCACTATTTCCGACGACCAGATTGAAAACATCGAGCCTGTCCGATGGACACCGCGTCAAATGACTCTCCCCGTTCCGCCAAACACTGCCGCCGAAAATGCATACATGAATGATTCGACTCCACGCGCTTTCGTGAGTGATACCTCTGCAGGAGGAGCCGGAGCGATTCGCTTTATCTTCCCCAGCACCATGACGGTTGGTTCAGTTAAAGCGATCCGGGTTCAGGACATTGTTACCTGGAATATCATTTCAACAAATAAATGGCAACGTCCAATTTATTTCGCGGTTACGTGTAGTTCCGACAGTAAAATCGGGTTGAATCGTTACTTCCGAATGGATGGTCTGGCAATGAAGCTTGTGCCGGTTCAAGCGCCGAGCGATCAGGGAATTGTTGTCGACACGATCCTTACGGCAAATCTCTATAACTCTCCCGCAGGGTATTCGAAAACGTTTCAGCGTGGGTATAAGTACAGGGGACTGAATGACAGCAGTGTCTATTACGACGAAAATGCTACGCGGCTGATGACAAACTACCGCAATGCCTTCTTGAAACTCGCGCTGGAAAATCTTACCCGGTCGCACAATTACACAAAGGCGGCCGAAGCCCTCGACTCGATGGAATCAAAAATTCCTCACAAAGTAATCCCGATGGATTATCGTCTGCTGTACGAGGTGGCAAATTTTTACAGCCACGCGGGGGAAAAGGAGAAGTCCAATCAATTTTCGGACGAAGTTGTCGCCAAACTGATCGATCTCATTCACAAGAATCCCGATCAGCCGATGAGTGAATACAACCCGTACACGTTACTTCTCTCTATCTATCAGTCGCGCGCAGAATATGAGAAGGCGATCGATATTCTGAACACGATCGCCGCAAGGTATGGAGAGATGTCTCCGGGCCTGAAGGATCAGGTCAAAGAAAGAATTGCACGGATACAAATACAAATGAAGATGAAGAACGACACTATTGCTCTTCAACCTCAGCAAAAAAAGTAGAAGCCGTTTCAAAGTTGGAGTGTACCGAACAATAACGGCATTGGTCATGTTGCGCGAAACGAGGCATCCATTACACTCAAATTATTCGGACCCTCCCGAAGGAAAGCCTTTGACATTCAGTTCGCTCCGTTACAAATGAAAATCCAAGGGTCATTGGGTTGGATTTTGTTTGTTTTTGCTCAAAAATAGTCTAATATCAATTTGTTGCAGGACGCCGGCCGCGTTCCCGCTTTTTCAACTACGTACAGGTTATGAAAGAATCTCGCCGTTCAAACTGGGAAAATTTCTGGGAAGAGAAAAAAGATGTTCATGAGGTTTATTCGAACTCTGACCGTGTCGTGCGGAATTTGTCGAAAATCGTCGATCTTAAAGGGAAAAAAATTCTTGAGGTCGGTGCCGGAACCGGCAGGGACAGTTTTCCGCTAGTTCAGAAAGGGGCAGAGGTTTATCAACTCGACTACTCCATCAATTCACTCAGAATAATGAAGCGTTTGGCCGATGAAGAGAAAATTCCGGTCTTCATCATCGGCGGGGATACGTTTTGCCTCCCGTTCCACGACGAAACATTCGACATCGTCTTCCATCAAGGTCTGCTGGAACATTTCAGACCGCAACAGGCCGAGGCCTTGCTTAAAGAGAACATCCGGATTCTCAAAAAGAATGGTCTCTTGTTGGTTGATGTGCCGCAGCGCTACCACGTCTACACGATCATCAAACATTTCCTTATCGCGATCAACAAATGGTTTGCAGGCTGGGAGAGGGAATTTTCCGTGGGTGAGCTTCGACGTGAAATGGAAGGGCTTGGTCTGCAGACCGTCCACGTTTATGGAGAGTGGATGTATCCGAGTTTGTTTTACCGTGCAACGCGTGAGGCTCTTTTGAAAATAGGAATAAAACTGCCGTTGTACCCGACGTTCTTTCGCCCCTTAACGGCAATGAGACGCTCTGTGCGTGAAACTCTTCGCGATACGCCCGTTGCAATCAATACGTCGTTGTCGTTCGGGCTGATAGGGAAGAAAAGATAATTAGGAATTATGAATTAGGACTTATGAGTAGGCGATTCTTTAATTCTTAATTCATAATTGTTAATTTTTTTCATGCGCATTCTCATCTTCAATTGGCAGGATATTACAAACCCCCTCGCAGGAGGAGCGGAGGTCCATCTCCACGAAGTCTTCAAACGCATCGCGGCAATTGGCCATGATGTGACGCTGTTTTGCTCTCATTTCGACGGAGCGCCGGAAAAGGAAGAAGTGAACGGCATTCATATTATCCGTCAAGGCGGACGTTCGCTTTTTAACTACCTCGTGCCAAAAGTTTATTTTTCCATCTTCAAGGCCCAAAAGTTCGACCTCATCGTCGACGACATGAATAAGATCCCCTTTTACACTCCCCTCTTCGTGAAGGAACCGCTTCTTGGTGTAACCCATCATCTGTTCGGGAAGAGCATTTTTCTGGAAGCGCCCTTTCCCGCTGCATCATACGTCTACCTGACAGAACGTGCCGCGCTCCCCATCTATAAACGCACGCGGCTCATCGTTGGCTCACCGAGCACACACAAAGAGATGTTGCAGGCAGGCTTTCCAGCAGAACGAACCCATCTCATCCAATATGGCATGGACCATGATGCTTTCAAGATCCTCGGGATACCAAAAAGCCCAACCCCGCTTATCGGCATGGTGGGGCGGTTAAAAAAATACAAAAGCGTCGACCATCTCCTCGAAGCCTTCATCATCGTCCGGCAGGAATTGACCGATGCAAAATTAATTATCGTCGGCGACGGGGACGATAAACCCCGTCTGGAATCAATAGCCCGCACTCTTGGAATATCGGAAGCGGTGACATTTACCGGGTTCGTCAGCGAGGAAGACAAGATCAAATATCTGAATGAAATGCATGTTGCGGTGAATACTTCGGCGAAGGAAGGGTGGGGATTAACGGCCATTGAAGCTAACGCGTGCGGCACACCGACCGTATCGAGCAACGTGCAGGGGTTACGCGATGCGGTTGTCGACGGAGAAACCGGAGTGCTCTACGAGTACGGAAACCGCGAACAGCTTGCAGAAAAGATTTTATTGGTTGTGCGGGATAATCATCTCCGTCAGCGACTTGCCGAAAATGCCAAGGAGTGGTCTAAACAATTCGACTGGAATGTTGCGGTAGAAAAAACGATGGAGGTCATTGACAAAATCCGAATTGAGCACCGTCGACAATAAGGAGCTACTCAAGCTTCTTTCGTAACCAATCGCACACATCCGCCAAACTCTCCCGGCTGATTTCATGCCCCATCGGATATTCCTTATAGACAAACTTTGCGTTCGATTTCAAAAACATCTTTCTTGTATTCCTTGCAGTTTCAACCGGTATGATGGGGTCGTTGACGCCATGCGTGATGAAGAATCCACAATCGCTCAGTTTGTTCCATTTGAAATCCAGATCGGGGTGGTCGCGAACAAAACCGCTCTGCGCGATAACGCCTGCGAATTTTTCGGGATGTGTCAATGACATCGCGTACGACATGATCGTCCCCATGCTGAAACCCAACAGAAAGATTTTTTTCGGATCAACTTCGACGAGCGACGCGACCCCTTCCACAAAGCTCATCAGCCGTCTGTAACTTTCCATGAACATGACCGGCTCGGCGACCCCGTCATCGCTTAGCTGGAAATAGGTATAGCCGCCGAACTCAAACGGGTACGGTGCGCGCACGCTGAATACGGCCAACCGTTCATCGAGGTACTGTGTGAGTCCGAGCAAGTCGTTCTCGTCGGCACCCCGTCCGTGGAGGAGAATAACGGCGGGAGATTTCTCGCCAGCCCCGCGATTTGGTTCAAGGGTTTTATAGAAGAGGTCTGTCGAGAGTTTATTCATCCCGGAAAAGAAGGAAGCAAAAAATCATTTGAGAATGTTCTGGACGCCGACTCGAACCATCATCACCGCAATCGCCGCCATGAAAAGAGATGCAACTTTTCCGAACGCGCGCGAGCCGGCAACACCCATCACCTTCATCATGAATTCAGAAAAGTGGAAGACGGCCCACACAATGAATAAATTGACAAAGAGCGATGCTATCGACATCCAGTAACCGTAATTATCGACGACGATGATGATCGAGGTCAATGCAGCGGGGCCCATGATGAGCGGAATCCCGATCGGCACCACCCCGACCGATGTTCCAGGGTCGCGCTGGGCATCCTTGGCAAAAAGCAATTCGTTAACAGATAAGACCAGAAGAACGATTCCGCCCCCGATGCGGAAATCGTTTTCGGTGATGCCGAGAAAAGAGAAGATGAGTTTTCCGGACGCCAGAAAAACCAGGGCAACTGCTCCGGCAGTCAGCGTAGCCTCGATCACAAGGCGTTTCTTTGCTCTGATATCGATGCCAGTCGTAAGGGAAATAAAAATTGGGAGAGCGCCGAGAACGTCGATGGCAACAAAAAGAGGGATGAACGCCATCAAAAGATTATGGAGGGAGAATTTCATTGCCGATTATTCAACGGAAATCCCCGCCTGCTTGAGCGATTCGCTGACGATGCGGAGGGCATCGGACTCCGGAATCAACAAGCGGGCGCCGGATGTTCGAATCGCTTGCGCCAGAGTCCCTTGACGCTCGGAAAGAAAATGCCAAACGCAAAAGCCAAGCCGGTTCTGATCGTTTGGTTCGCGTGTCGGAATTGTTGAAACGCTGGTGTAGGCAATTTTTTCGAGGGTGGATGGAGAAAACTCTTTCACCTTGGCTGGCGGAACGGTTGTCATAGCTGCTCCTTCGGAGATATTAGGGTGCTTTGCGCGCCGACAATTTTATTTGCAAGTATTTGATGATTCCGGGAAGTATTGAAATAAAAACGACGGCGACGATAACGTAGTTAATATTTTTGCCGATGTCCGGAATAGCTGATCCCAGGAAGTACCCTATCAGCAGCATGCTCGTTATCCATCCGATGGCGCCGATCACGTTGAACGAGGCAAAGCGCGTGTACTTCATCTCAGCAATCCCGGCTACAACCGGGGCGAACGTCCGGGCAAAAGGCATAAACTGAGCCATGACGATGGTGACCGGTCCGTAATGCTCGTAAAATTCTTTCGTCTTCAATAAATGCCGCCTCTTGAAAAACCGTGACTCTTCCCGAGCATACAATGCATGTCCTCCCTTTTGCCCGATGAGATACCCCGTCGAGTTTCCGAGAATTGCAGCAACGATCAACATGAAAATAAGAACTGTGATGTTGAAGTAACCCGCCGCAGCAAACAATCCTGCCGTTACAAGCAATGAATCTCCCGGAAGAAAGAATCCGACGAGCAATCCGGTTTCAGAAAAGACGATCAATGCCATACCGGGATAACCGGCCCATTGAACAAGTTCTTTGACGTCCGTAAGTTTTGCGAAAAGATCTTTCAGTACTTCCATTGAATTTTCAATTTACAATATGCAATTGACGATTGCCAAATGGCGAATGACGAGTGTAAAAACGCTTTTACCGTCTTATAATCATCATTCGAAAATCGGCAATCGTCATTTGTCAATTATCTAAGTGTCATAAAAAGCAGCGCTGACCCGACTACGATGCGATAAAAAATGAAAACATATGTTGTGTGTGTCTTAAGATATCGCAACAACAGTGCAATCGACGCATACCCGACGATCCCCGAAACAACCGTCGACACCAGAACATTTACAGCGCCAAGGTCATTCATAAAATGGCGAGCTTCATACAGTTCCAGCATGCCGCTGGCAAAAACTGCTGGAATACTAAGCAGGAACGAAAAGCGCGCGGCATCTGCGCGGTTGATTCCTAAAAACAAACCCGCCGTAATCGTCGTTCCGGATCGGGACGACCCAGGGATAAGAGCGAGTGATTGAGCGACTCCGATAATAAGGCTGTCGAGCCATGTTACGTTTGCCATTTCTTTTTTTCGTGAACCGACTATTTCCGCAAGCCACAAAAGAAGAGCGAGAACAATGAAACTTGTTCCAATGACGGAAAGGCTTTTCGTCAGATTCCCCTCAATAATTTTCCTGAAGGAGAGGCCGAAAAACGCTACGGGGAGTGTCCCTAAAATAATATACCATCCCATGCGCGCCCTGCCAAGCCCATTCTCCGTCGATTGAACATACCGCATGCCGTCGGCAAAGAAGCCTTGAACAATTTCGACAAGATCCTTAAAGAAATAAATGATAACGGCAGCCATGGTTCCGATTTGGATCACTGCGATGAAAGCAGTCCATTCATCCGGCCGTTCAGGGTTAATCAAACCGAGAAGCGTTCCCGCAATCGTCAGGTGCGCCGTGCTGCTGATTGGAAGGAATTCCGTGATCCCTTGTATGATCCCGAGGAGGATCGCATTGAGTAGCGACATTCAATCAACCGTTGAAAATAATGAATAAAAAAAGAGGAGGCACTCGATCCTCCTCAGCTGGATAATGGGACAAGATACCGAAATTTTGGAAACGACGCAAGAAAGGGGTAGTGGGCTACTTTGAGTATTCAAGATAAAAAAGGAATTGTCATGCCCGCGAAAGCGGGCATCCATTGTGCAGTAAAAAGTAAATATTTGGATGCCCGCTTTCGCGGGCATGACAAACTTTTTTTATTCAGAATACTCAAAGTGTAGCACTACCCAAGAAAGCCCCCTCTATCTTATAGGTGATCATACATAAATTTCACGAAAGGCACGAAGAATATATAACGCTTCGTTCCCAAGCAGAGATTGG
This sequence comes from Bacteroidota bacterium, assembly GCA_049578505.1. Classification (GTDB taxonomy): domain Bacteria; phylum Bacteroidota; class Ignavibacteria; order UBA10030; family UBA8401; genus JAGVPT01. The sequence goes on from JBAUMC010000085.1 coordinate 26,954, forward strand.
GCTCGAGATGCACGAAACCTAACGAGCCGTCTATTTATTAACCACTAGTTGGAGGCACTACATCTGCTCTTGGCCGACGATGCCTGTCGATCCAATATGCCCAAAGGACAAGCAGCCAGACGGACATTGCAACAACCGCAAGTGCGGTCACGTTTGGCGGCGGACCGCCCATAATATTTCCTGTCGCAACGAAAACAAGAAAAATAATGAACGTCCAGAATGAATATTTCCCGATTCTGTCGAGAGGCGTGGTTGAGCGCAAGTACAAAACAATGCCGACAACGAACATCGCAGCTTCAACGATAATTGTCGCGGGAACAGAATTCCACAGCCCCAACCCAACGTAGGTCTTCACACCCGGCACTATCGGCAAATCCGGCCGATGCGCAATGAGGTCAAGAAACCAGTGGCTTATCACGCACCCTCCAAGGATCCAGGCGCTTCTCGCAGAACGGCGCGCTGCGAAGTAGACCAGCCCGAATGCAATCGACCATCCAATTCCCATGAGGAGACTGTGCGACACCGGATAATCATAAAAGTCGAGCGGTGTATATGCAGTGTCGCCCGGACTAATCCGGACATGCTCAACGCCGATGAGCAGAAAAATCGGCCAGAGGAGATCAACAAACTGAGCGGCCATAATGAGAGTGCCGAGCGAAACTTTCGGCGCAGCTTTTTTGGCTCCCAACGCAACTGCAATATGTCCTATAAACACTTCCTTCTCCTTTCGAACCCCGCGATGATTTCCTCCCCTGCCAAAGTAGGGCTTATTAGAATATATCGCCGATACCAAGTGTTAACGCAAGGCCGCGCGGCGCTATTCCGCGCCACGTCAAATCAACCCGGAGGATATCCAGAATGCGGCTTATACTTGCTCCTCCTTCGTAGTACCAGCCGTTTGTCGTTTTAAATGTTGGCAGCCCGGCGAGCGGGGACGGCGAGAGCCAGGTCTGCGCCACGGACCCGAACAGAATCAACTCGAGATTGCTGTTATAGAGAAACGGAATTCCGCTCGCGAGAAATGGTAGTCGCCGGAAGTTGTGCTCGACCGAGAGCAACACAAATCGGTCCCCGGAAAATTCCTTTACCCCCGCAGCGCGCAATACTCCAAACCACGCTGTGCCCTCATAGCTCGATTCCAGATTGAAAAGTCGTTGCGGCAATCGATCCCCTGTTAGGATTCCGCCGCTGAATGCGATGGAAAGGGTCGGGTTGAAGAAGAGGCTAAGATCGTATGTCGGAAATTTTGCTTTGAGCCCTCCGGAGAGTCTTGTAAATCCGAAGTCGCTGTTGAGCAGACTCTTCGAAGAATATTCAAACGCGGTATGTGCCGTAAGATATGGATTGCTGAAAAGATACTGTGTTTCGTTCCCGTAATCGGCGTTAAATGTAAGCGCCCGAAGCGTTCCATCGACAATCGGCGGGTTGATTCTATACGCTCTGTCGCGGTCTACGAAACTGAATTCCGTTATACTCTTCAGCGATGTTTCCGCCTCATCGGTATAACCCAATTGCATTCGGACATCCGGAGGATCGGTCGTGCGCAATAAATTTCCTTCAACAAACCCGTGCCATCCGCGAGTGAGAAAATAGTCGCGGTAATCATCTTTTGAAAAGAGCGTGCCGACGAGGATCTCAAAATCACTGTAGTACCCCTCGTCGGGCCGGTTATCGAGCTTGCGGTAAACGTCCCCACCTATACCGATCGAGCGCTGAGGGGTAACAAAGTACGTGGCGCCGCCGGAATACTTCCATCGCCTGTCGTCAACACTGTAGCCAAGCCCGCCGCGAACAGCGAGGAAATTGGTGGCCGAATCCAGGTCAAATTTTCCTCCGAGAAACAAGCCTTCCACCCTGTTAAATCGAAGGTCAACGTACGACAAGCCGGTGAGGGTATTGGTAATGGCATTCAACGATTTCGCCCTTCTTCCAATCTGCATTTCAAGCGTTTCACTGCTATCGAGCGTTTTGTATGCAGCTTCTTCATCGACGTTAAGAGGAAGCATCGGATGTTCTTTCCAATACGTCGAATCGAAACGCGTCGCTTCTGGCGGAACCGTCAGTCGAGGCAGCTTTGCAACGCTATCGGCAAATGTCGGGTTGATGATATAGTCGGACATCACCACATAACGGACGAAGGAGAACTTGAGGAGTGAAAATCCCATCAAATTCACGCTTGCCCTCCCCCGTACCCTATAATCGGCCGGCATCCAGAACCGGTTTTCATAAAGCCGGAATTGCTGCAGGAAATGGAACGAAACATCTTTGAGAAGCGGGATTGCATAGGCTTCGTTCGGTTCTAAATCGACACCGATGACGGCGTAGCTCCGTTCCGAGATGGAGATCGTCCCCCGAAAGAGGGGCCTGAGCCGCGACCGAGGGATGACTTCAATGTCGTAGATATCCAGCCCGTCCATCGAACGAGTCCGTATCAGCTTATAATCATAGTACGAAAATGCATTGGGGGACGTTGGACCTATAAATTTGTATCCTCCCGTGACGACGGTATCGTCGTTAAAATTAGTTACCTGTCCCACCCGGTTTACGATATCTCCCATCGAGAGATTTTTCGTCTGCCGTTTTTGGCGAACAACCTCCCGGAGAGAATCATTCGCCCGCCAGTACAGGGTCATATACGATTCGGTAATCGCGGCGATTGCCGTGTCGAAATCTATGGTGAGGCGGCTGTAAGCTTCGCACTGGAAAGTCTTCAGAGCTCCCATCCATTTCGGTTTGCTTTCGATCGCCCGGCGGATAATTTCAATTGCGGGGTCTTCATCAGTGACAACGACTTCGGACATTTTGATCGCCTCCGGCTGCAGCAGAGCACGAAGATCCACCTTACGAGATGCGGACGCACTGAGTGTATCTGAACGATAACCCAGGTAGCTTACAACAAGCACAGAGTCTCCGGAAGAAAGCAAAAGTTGAAACTGCCCGCGCTCGTTTGTAATGGTCCCCTTGTTGGACGAACCTGCAACGCGAATGGTCGCAGCTGGCAGCGGCTTGTTCGACGACGCATCGAGAACAATACCCGAGGCTATATTCAACGATTGGGCAAATGCGATGAGCGGTACATACGCCGGCAATAAGAGGAAATGAATACGCTGAACCAACATGAAGTGCAACACCCTCCATTTCAGTTACTCAAGCCAAAGATTACGCAGGAGACAAACTGAAAGTTGCTATCGAAACGAAATTCTACACTCACAGTCAGCGGCAGAAGAAAAGTGAGGTGGGCATTGAAGCCTGTCTTATAAAAAAACTATTCAGTCTTTCAAATAATTCTCAGTTGCTGAACGGACAATGCGTAAATGTAAAGATATCAAGCGTCTGATTCAATAAGAAATTCATCTGCGGCTGCTGTGTTGCATCTCCTCCATTTTCTTGCCATATTCACGAGTGAACATGCCAACAGACCCATGAGTACGATTGCCGATTACATCGCTAAGCTGAGTCAACGGGATAGTTTGATGTTGAAGGGGGGAATATTTTTCCTTTTTGTCTTCGTCGTCGCGTTGATGTTCCCGAGCGGAGAATCGATCGAATCCGACTATCACGTCGGTACGATCTGGACCGATAAGGATCTCATTGCCCCTTTTTTATTTCCCATCTACAAAGAGGAGCACGAATACCAGCACGAAAAGGTACTTGCCGCCCAAAATGTCTACAAAGTGTTCGAAGAGGACCTTGATGTCTCACACAAAAATATTGACTCGCTTCAGAAATTTTTTGGCGAGCTTCAATCCACGCTCGACGCCCGATCCGCGTACCTCCGCCGGCGAGAACTCGGGGAGCGATATAGACAAAAAAACGAACGTGAACTCGCCCTTGATTCCGCTGCGTTAAGCAGCCGTCTTAGCCGTATTCCCGTCAGTATTACCGAAAATGAGTGGAAAACTCTTCAGCGTCTCCGCTTTGCCGACGCCTTTGGCGGCAGAGGGCGTTACCAGTTTTCGTTGGGGCGTTTGCGCCGAGACGTTTTGCTCGTTGTCAACGAACTGTACCTTCAGGGGATACTCAACATCCGCAAAGAAGCAGCCGGAACCGGTAGCAGCATTGCATTCCGCCGCAGAACCGACGAACAAATAGTCCCCATCAGCAAATTTCTCGAAGTCGACGACCTTGGCCGGGTGGTGCAACAAACGTTCATTTCCGGGTACAAAGGGGAAAACGATACCGTTTCGATCGCTACGAAAATTGCACTCTCATTCCTCTCTCCCAACATTATTTTTCAGAAGGAGCAGACGGACAAAGAGATTGCCATTGCAATGGACGAAGTTCCGCACACCGTCGGGATTGTCCAGGAAAACGAGCGCATCGTCGCCACGCACGAGCGCATCACGGACGACGTGAAGTTGAAGCTCGACTCTCTCCGCAAAGCAAAAGCTGAGCGCGGGGCGGATATTAACAAGGTGACAACGTTTCTCGGAAAATTTCTTCAGATTTTCGCCGTCTCGTTTTTATTCGGCATTTATTTATATCTCTTCCGCAAACGGATCTTTCACGACAACTCAAAAATTCTCCTCATCACCCTCATTGTGTTGCTTGAGGCGCTGTTAGCCTATCTTACACTCCACATGAACGCCGAGGTGCCCGTTGAGCTGCTGATCGTCGTTCCGGCCGCGTCGATGCTCTTATCGATCATTTTCGACTCACGGGTAGCATTCTATTGCACGGTGACAATGGCATTTATCGTTGCAGGGATTCGTGGCAATGATTATTCGATCGCGTTTTTCTCCGTCATTGCGGGGTCGCTGGCGGTATACACGGTAAGGGATATCAAACACCGGACCCAGATTTTCCGCTCCATCATTTTCATTTTCCTCGGTTATTTTGTCTCGATTATTGCAATGTCGCTGGAACGGTACGACTCGCTCACCTCCGTGCTCAATCAGTTAACGATGGCGGCGGCAAACGCCGTCTTCTCGCCGGTGTTGACATACGGCCTCCTGATTTTCTTCGAGCGTTTTTTCCATGTCACCACGGACTTAACATTGCTCGAGTTATCGGACTTCAATCAGCCGCTCTT
>JBAUMC010000086.1:0-99092 GCA_049578505.1 Bacteroidota bacterium
CTGCAAATTCCAGCACCGGATTCTACGACTTTCATCATTGAACATCGTGAACCGTATTTTCATCTAGAAAGAACTCATACCAGCGGTACAAACAGCGATACCTTTACAATTGATTTAACAACGGATAGTAGAACTATCGCTACAGATCATGCAGGTCTTGAAATACATGCGCATATGTTTTGGAAGTCAGAAACACTAGTTTTCGATTCGGAAGTCCGTCGAGAAGGCAAGCAAGGTACGAATATAGTTGCTTATCAACTTGCAGATAACGGTCAAACTTTTATCGCTGATGAACAATTTAGTTCGAAGGATCTGAACTATAAGAATAAATGGGTTTTTGACAAGGAGTAGATCATTACGACAATGTGGATGCACCTTAACCAATCCCTCCCCGAACGAGTCGGATGGTGAAGCCATCCCTTCGGGACGGGGAGCAGCCGTCGACGATTTCGCCAAGCCCGGGGAAATTTCTTAGAATGTATCGATCCTTTTCAGAGTTTCAATAAATAAACGCGTCGGAGTTGACAATTTTAGCATACAAGGGCACACCATGAAAAAACTATTTCTTTCTCTCCTGTTTATTTCAATCACCTCCATTTCAACGCAAGCGCAGTTCAGTTCGCAACAAATGGACAGCATTAAAAATGCTACAAACCAGGATTACAAATTAATGCTGACACAGCTTAAGATCGATTCATTAAGACCAGGCCCTTCCGGCAATCCCAAAGCGCCTAATGCTGCAAATACCGATGAATCAAAAGCATCGCCGTATACGTCTCTCCCCGACCCTCTCATTTTAAATAACGGCGAAAAAGTAGAGGATGCGGAGACGTGGTGGAAAAAACGCCGCCCGGAAATAGTCGAATATTTCGACCGGGAAATTTATGGACGGATTCCCAAAAATGTACCGGAGGTTAATTGGCAAGTTCTTAGTGTAGAAAATGACACCGTAGAAAATATTCCGGTCATTGTCAAAAAATTATCGGGTCATGTCGATAACTCTTCATTTCCCTCCATCAACGTCGATATACAATTAACACTTACAGTTCCCGAAAAGGCTGTAACCCCGGCGCCGGTCGTCATGGAGTTCGGATTTATTTTCCCTCCGGGGTTCAAATTCCCCGAACCCCCTGCCGGTACTCCAAAGGGACCAAGCTGGCAGCTACAGGTGCTGACCAAAGGATGGGGTTACGCGATTCTTATCCCGACTAGTTATCAATCGGATTTCGGAGCCGGGCTAACTAAAGGTATTATCGGCCTGACAAATAAAGGAGAGCACAGAAAGCCTGACGATTGGGGAGCACTTCGCGCCTGGGCTTGGGGCGCAAGTCGCGCGCTGGATTATTTTGAATCCGATAAATCGGTTAACGCAAAACAAGTGATCATAGAGGGGTTGTCGCGATACGGAAAAGCCGCGGTAGTAACAATGGCATACGATTCAAGGTTCGCAATGGCGTTCATCGGATCTTCCGGAGCGGGCGGCGTGAAAATACTCCGCCGTGTCTTCGGAGAACAAGTAGAGAACCTGGCATCATCCGGCGAGTACCATTGGTTCGCGGGTAACTTCTTAAAATATGCCGGTCCGCTAAAGGTGAACGATCTACCGGTCGATGCGCACGAACTTGTCGCAATGTGCGCTCCCCGTCCGGTATTTATTAGCAGCGGTTCTCCTGCCGTTGAAGGAGGATGGGTTGATGCAAAAGGAATGTTCCTGGGAGGTGCGTATGCGAGTCCCGTCTATGAACTTCTAGGGAAAAAAGGGTTAGGAACGTATGATTTTCCTCCGATCGAAACAGCACTTATCAGCGGCGAGATTGCATTTCGTCAGCATAAAGGGGGACACACAACCGGTCCCAACTGGCCCACATTTCTAGAATATGCCGACAAGTACATTAAGTAGTGCGCAGCTTGTGTCGCTCTTGTCTATTGTCGCAAATCAGACAACTCATACGAATATGTCGGCAACGACTCCAACTCACGAACGTAAGCATTTTTGCGATGAAGTATTCGCAATAGCATGAACCTTTTTGGCCATTGATATCAAAATTCCATCGTTGGTAACAATTCAACTTCATATGAAGGAATCACTGGGTTGAACTTAAAATCTGCATCATTAATCGGATACATTTTGCTGGTAATTATATTACTTGCCCTGGTGATCGAGAAATCACTATTGGCAACAGGGTATGTGGCAATCATCGTGCAAATCATAGCTGTCCTTTTAATGATATGGGCTCGAATCACTTTTGGCCGAAGAAGCTTTCACGCTGCCGCGAATCCGACTGAAGGAGGATTGGTGACCAGGGGCCCTTACGCTTATATTCGCCATCCCATCTATGCTTCTATCCTCTATTTCCTCTGGGCGGGAGTTTTCTCTCATTTTACAGTAATCACTTTGATACTTGGAGTTTTCGGGACAGTGGGTGCAAGTATCCGAATATATGCGGAAGAACAGCTTGTAGTCCAACAATATCCACAATATGTGGATTATGCAAGCCGAACAAAACGAGTTATACCTTTTTTGATATGACTTTTGGGGGGAATCTGGTCACCCGCTTCGCAAATGGGTCCTTTGAGGAACCCCTACTTGCTTCCAGCTTTCCAAATCAGTAATTTTGCACATGTTCTATTGGGGTTCTCCGGGGCGGTTCTCTTCACACTCTCTACATTCACCCGTAAGACTCCAATATCGTTCTTTCGCATTAAACGGCAAGCTCCGGCCAATCCGTTCGTCGATATCGTCAGAAGGGGGTGCTATGATAACAAAAAAGATGTTTGATGATGCAATACAAGTCATTCAGGAGTTCGGAATACAGCAAGGACTTCCAAACGATCCTGATGAGGAATTTTGGAATATTCTGGAACAGCTAAGCTGGGGAAAGAGAATTACAGATTACAAAATCCTAAAAGAGCGACTCGAGACATCTTTTCCCGACAAAGTTTTACTCCTGCATCGCTTTATACGGGAAAAATGTGATCTACTGGAAGATCGCCTAAACGGATTTGCTGCCAGATATGGAACCCAAAGAACATATTGGGGGATGGATCAGAATGATTTCAACGAGATGGTTGCACATATGATAGGTCTTGGAAAGAAACGATTCTATAGTGTCATGCAAGATCCGCTTTTGGCAAAACAAATTGCAATGACGAGAGCGTTCATACCGCATTTTCTATGTGCATTCCAGCAAACTCAGCACGTATGAAGAGGCATCGGCTTTTTTCCTAATCGGCCGGAGCCGACGCACTAACCCTCAACGGGCTTAACGTACGTTGAGTGACAATCAAAAAAAGACGGAAACTCAAGCGTGCAGCCAGCGCTAACCAGCCAGATTGCCGCCGTCATTTTAGCCGCAGTTCGTTAAGCCGCACTTAGAATATATGAGTCCAGCCCCATTCAAATTATTATTGATCATTCTTCTTCTTACGTCTGCATCCTGCATTGCCCAAACCATGGTGGGCTTGGAGGCAGGCATGAATTGGTCAGCCTTTCACACAAGCCCGGGATCGGCCAACGTTTATGGAACTGGAGAGGGGGGCAATTTCGGCCTGCAAGTCCAATCCCAAATGGCAAATAACTTCTACTTAATTGGCAGCTTATTTTATATCGAGAAGAGAGTGCCATGGTTAATTCATCCATATCTTGAGTCGAACGGCTCTGATTTAGAATACCAGCTACATTTTACCCAGTTCTCGCTCTCAGTGAAGAAGGAGTTCCCAGTCTATAATATGCGCCCGTACATCATCGCCGGTGGGAGCTATGGTTACCTCGCCTCACTTTCAGCCATTGATGCTAGATTCGGACAAGCATCTACCATCGATATGACCGGTAACTTGAAGTCGAGTGATTTAGATCTGAACTTGGGCTTAGGCCTTGCCTACACTTTATCTCAAACCATCACGGTTTTCGCTGAAGACAAATACTCGTACGATCTTCTTAATCTAAGCGAACATTCCGGATGGTTTCTAAATACAAAAACTACCCAACTTTGGTGCGGATTTCTATTTGGCATTTAGTGCGGGCTAATCAGCCGTCCAAACCTGCGTTCGTTAGAACACTTAAATTAGCCCATGGCGCAAGTCCACTACTCAGATTTTCTCTGAAACTTTTATGAAATCCTATCTTCCCTTCTCCTCATTCTTTCGTATACCTATTACACATTTCTTGTGCTTAAACAGGCCGATCATTGTAGGTGCGATTATGGGTCTCGCGGGTTGTTCAGGCCTGAATTCTCTTCAGGTGAATACGTCTCAACCCGTTTACTTTGGGAACCCGCCGAAGGACATGATCCCTCTGGATTCTGGCCATGCAAGTTTCATCAGACCCCTGGTGATGACAACATCTCACACTGCGGAACAAGAGAAGACAAGGAGAGTCAAACACCTTGACCTCGCCTCGGGGGGTATAGACGAAACCGAAAGTTCTATCGAGCAAGAGGTTGCAAAGGCGTTTGAAGAAGACTCCGGAATGTTCATCAGTGATGTCTCTATCTGTGCGAGAGTTGAATCGTACATACCTTGGTACTCTGTTGTTTTGGATCTCGTTAGTCTTACCTCCTCTTCAGGGGCAACGACTTTAGGCGAAGATAATGTATCAAGCGAATCCATCACGCTCACAGGAAAGGTCTACAAGAAATGGAGGGTTAAATGATGAAGAAACTGGTAGTTTTTTTCGCCATGGTTGTATCGGCTCAGTTTACAGCTTGCTATGTCGGTTCGAACTTTAATATCGAGGCATCTCATCTCGACCAACCAGTCTCTTTTTCTCCAACTATTCACAACAACGAGCTTCAAATTGTCGGACCGGGCAATTATGATGAACTTGGCCCATTTTCAATTTCGTTTACCGAATGGAGTTTCGGTGCACCGATAAGTCCGAACCCGACGAAAGACATCTCGGGGCTCTTGAACGATGTTGTAAAGCAAAAAGGGGGAAATGGGATTACTCGCCTAACTCTCAAAGTGGAGAACAGCTCTCTTAATACATTCACCATGTTTTTGAAAGGGGTCTCGTACACAACTCTGGTTTTAGGTGTAGCGCTGTTTTTGGGGGACAATCAGCAAAAGTATACTGGGGCCGCTGTCGCAGGCGCCTCTCTTGCTGGAGTGCTGTTGTTACCAACGGTGGCACACTTTACTGTCGAAGGCACTGTCGTCAAGATAAACAAAAGCATACAGTAAATGCGGTGTCCTGGCAGTTTTGAATTTAATATTTTACCGTGAGTGTTCAATCCTTAAATAAGGTTTCCCTCGTAGCCCCATGCGGAATGAACTGCAGCATTTGTTCAGCTCATTTGAGAGGAAAAAACAAATGTGTCGGTTGCCGAGGGTCAAACTTTAATAAACCGGTCACCCGAGTTAGTTGCAAGCTCAAGACCTGCGAAGTTTTTCAAAAAGAAAGAGCAAAGTATTGCTTCGAATGCAAGAGTTTCCCCTGCGAAAATTTGAGGCATCTAGATAAAAGATATCGAACGAAATATAATATGAGCATGATCGCAAATCTTGAATATATTAAGGATTTTGGCATTAGAAAATTTGTAAGGAATGAAGATTTGAGATGGACTTGCGCACAATGTGCTGGTACCATTTGTGTTCATACGGGCTTTTGTATCGATTGTGGAAAGAGCAGACCGCGTATGTCGGGGCAAGTAAGTTCCCCATCTCCTGGCTCATAAGTTGAAAACAATAAAAGAAAAAATGGAAGCAATAGGAAACACGCCGCTAATAAAATTAAAAAAATTATCTGCACCCAATTCCGCCGAAATATATGTAAGGTATGAGGGTGGAAATCCTACGGGAAGTATGAAAGATCGAATGGCGCTCTCAATGATTGAAGGAGAGGTGAACTCAAACCCGGCGGAACCGTAGTCGAATATACCGGAGGAAGTACCGGAAGCTCATTGGCAATGGTATGTGCAGTGAAAGGTTACCATGCGCACTTCGTATCCTCCAACGCTTTTGCAGAAGAAAAGCTTCAAACGATGAGAGCGTTTGGTGCCGATCTTGAAATAATCCCAAGCGAGACAGGCTTGATAACGGCAGACCTTATTAATTCTTTGGTTGAAAGGTCGAGAGAGATAAGCAAGGCTCCAAATACTTTTTGGACCAACCAGTTTAATAATGTCGACAATAGGAGCGCCTACCATGCCATGGCGCGAGAAATTTTAGACGCTCTTGGGAATACTATCGACGAGTTTATAGTTTGCGTTGGAACTGGGGGATGCTTTTCTGGAAATTCAGAGGTCTTAAAAAATGAGATACCTCATATTCGATGTATCCCGATTGAACCGTTGGGTGTCCGCTCTCTTTCCGGTGGCGACACATCCGGCACCCACAAATTAGAAGGAATTGGTGCTGGATTCGTCCCTTCGATATGTAGGTTAGATTTAGCAGATGAAATAATCGCCGTATCAGATGAAGATGCATATGAAACTGCACGAAAGCTGGCCAGGCTTGAAGGAATATTTGGCGGAACCACATCTGGAGCGAATGTGTGGGCAGCAATCCAAAGAGCAAGAATTATCGGCCCAGGAAAAAGAATTGTGACAGTTATTGTCGATTCAGGATTAAAGTATCTCGATGGTGATTTATTCAAATTCTGAAATCGATTCGGGAAGGTTGCGGCGTACTACATTCAAAAGGAGACACTAATCATGCACGAAAAAGTCATCTATAAGGACAGGCTAGTCGTGATCACGCCGGATTCTATCTACTTGAAGAACTATTATTTTCCCGGGACTTCAAAGCGAGTTTCTTTTGACAACATCAATTCAATCGCTGTCGAACATGCATCCCCTTCCACGGGAAAATGGAGAATTTGGGGTACGAGGGATTTCACTACTTGGTACCCTCTTGACATTTTTCGACCGAAAAGGGACGAGATATTCCTTATGTCGCTTGTTGGTAAAAAAGTGCGCATAGGTTTTACCACGGAAAATTCCGAAACTGTGCGGCACATTCTCGAAGAAAAAAAAGTATGTCACGGCGTAACGGCCGTTCATTAGTGGTAGCCCAATTTAGGGAAAAAAGTCATGCCCACGTTCCGAAGGCATCCCTTTGGCACGCGAGAATGACAAATTGAAAAAGGATCCTATGAACATAAGAAGAGACCGGATATGGCACACAGTTGAACTCGTTCTTTGCGCGCTTATACTTCTGGGAATCGTCGGACTTATTCGCGTCACCGACCAATCGATACTTGTAAAGAGGCAATCGTTTCAGATTCTCAGCAATTCTGTGCTTCCTCTAGGGCAGCCGTATGTTAAAGATGAAATGAGAATTTCAAAACTCTTCGATGAAGATACATTGCCTCGATTAGTCCAATATGGACTCGTTAAAAAGTATGAGCTAACTCAAGGCAAAACCGTTCTCTTTGTAAACGGAAAGCTGTGGAAACAGAGGTCAATTTTTTTTAAGCATTGTTTGTTGACCGAGATTCTTGTCCATAATAAGGTGAGTGGTTATTCAGCAGAAACTCAAATAGTAGACGATCAATCGAGAAAGCTTGTTGCCAAGATCACTTCCTCCTATAGGTTTGCATTTTATGATTAATAATGCGCCCGCTAATATATTGTCCCCGACGGAATTTTTTAGCGAAGCTATACCCAGTAGGGGCAAGCAAAAGAGTGTGAACAAGTTCATCAGAGTAAACCTGAAGAATTGCGTCGCACAATAAACCAGGGAAAGCCCGGGCCGCCTCACCCAAAACATGAAAAACCGCAGGTAAAAAAATAATAATAATGGACAAGGAAAAAAGTAAGAGAATCTGTCCGGTAGAAAAAGCGGGGGGACTTGATAACTCTCTTAGAAAATTATTGCAAAATCCTCACAGAATATTGAAACAGTACGTTAGCAAAGGGATGACAGTCCTCGATTTAGGCTGTGGACCCGGTTTCTTTTCGATACCAATGGCAAAATTGCTGTTCGATTCAGGTAAAGTGATTGCCGCTGATTCACAAGAAGGAATGCTTGAGAAAGTTAATAATAAGATCAAAGGTACGAAATTAGAGCAACGGATTATGATCCATAAGTGTGAGGAGAATAAAATCGGAGTTACTGAAAACGTCGACTTCGTCTTAGCCTTCTATGTCATTCACGAAGTGCCAAATCAGGAGAAGCTGTTTGAAGAATTGAACTCAATTCTAAAGCGCAACGGACAACTGTTTATCGCCGAGCCACCCTTCCATGTCTCAACAAAATCGTTTGAAGAGATGATCAGTAGAGCTACAAGCAGAGGGTTTGAAATTATAGACAGGCCGAGAGTATTTTTTAGCCGGACAGTCTTATTAACAAATAAGAAGGTATGAAACCACCTTTGTCTTAGGTAATGTAATAAGTACTGCTTTCCTTCCAACCTATCATTCCTGCACGAATCGGCGGTTCTCGCAAAAACCTCTCACCAGCATTAGGCCAATTGGCGTCAACGATTTTCTCCCCATGCGGAGCTGCGAATCTGCCATAACAGGGCCGCTTCGATTAACAGGAGCCGCTTTCGACGATCAACTCGCTGCCGGAGGTATAATAGTCATTCTCAGGTTACGCAGGAGATTTTTTGTTATATTACCACACATTCCATTCCTCGATAGAGCCATTATGAAAATAATAGTAACCGCAATTTTGGTTCTCGTTGTTACCAAAATCTCCTTTGCCCAGGATGAACTTTATGGGGCCGGAGTTGTCGGTGATACCGTTAAAATTTGGGATGTAAATATCAGCTCAGTCTGCAATTCAAAATATATCGCTTCGGTTTCCCTTCCAAAAGACTCGATTATTGTCATCGAGCAAGACACCTCTACCTTGCAGGCGAATTGTACCTGCCTTTACGACCTCGATGTTTCATTAACCGGTTTGCATCCGGACAATTATCAAATCGTGATCTACCGCCAGCAATTCACGAAACTTCAATTTCCCAAAGATTCCCTCCTTCTCGTTGCATCATTCAGTTTCTCGACAGCCGGAAGCAACACTCAACGGCAGAACGTCAAAATCTCGGCCAGCGATTGTCATCGAACACCCTTCTCTGTTCGGCAGGATCAGGTCGCAAGCAACTTTACCCTGCTCACCAGCTATCCCAATCCGTTTAATCCGAAGGCAACAATCCACTATGCAATACCCCGAACGGCCCTCGTGAGCCTTGCAGTTTTTGATAACGTGGGTAGAACCGTCGCGATACTAGTAAACGAGAAAAAAGAGGCCGGTGAATATAGTGTTCAATTCGACGGCAGCAAGCTTAGAAGCGGTGTCTATATCTGTCGCCTTATCGCAGGAAACAGCTTTCTGACAAACAAATTAATGTTGGCGAAGTAGACCAACCAGCTTGAAACAAGACGACCGGCGTGGATCTATACCATATAGAGTGTTTTCTAAATATAGATTATAATATCGAACAATAATTCTAAGAACTTAATCCAAAGGAGAAACACATGACTACTTCATTTTTTATTCTATTGTTGATTGCCGTTGGAATTACTCTGCTGACTGCAAAATCAAGGGATGGTGCCTATCCCATTAGCCTTAAGAAAATCGGATTTGCAAGTCTTGGTTTGGCAGCATTGGCTTTAATTTCTGCTTCGTTTACGATCATTGAACCTGGATATGTCGGAGTTCCTGTTACGTTCGGCAATGTCGGTGCGCAGTCTCTGCCTGCCGGCCTTCATCCGATCTTTTTTTTAACCGAAGTTTATAAAATGTCGGTTCAGACGAAAGACTATACGATGTCTTCGGTCAACAACGAAGGGAATAAAACAGGCGATGATGCTGTTGCCACACTTTCTCGCGATCAACTTATCCTCAAATTCGATGTCAGCGTTTGGTATCATCTGGATCCATCGCAAGCAAACAATGTTTACAGCAATATTGGGCTGAACTATGAAGAAGTGATTGTGAGGCCGGCAATCAGAACTGCCCTGGTCAATGCCGCCACCAAGTTTGACGCAAGCGATGTTATGTCTCTCCAGAGGGATGCCTATACGAAGATGGTTACAGAATTATTGCTGCAGGAATTGAACGGTAAAGGGGTTATTTTGGACAACGTACTTATTAGAAATGTTGAACCGCCGACCACCGTCAGCGATGCTATTGCGGCAAAACTTAAAGCCTCCCAGGAAGCACAACAAATGGAATATACCATCCAGTACGCGCAAAAGGAGGCGGAACGAAAAGCGATCGAGGCTCAGGGCATTTCAAACGCGCAAAAAATAATCGGCAACGGGTTGACACAGAATTATCTGCAATGGTATTACATCAGCCAGCTCAAAGAGGTAGTGAGCAGCCCGAATAACTCAACAATCATTCTGCCGTACGACCAAAAACTAACACCGCTGTTGAATATTCAAGGGAAGAAGTAAAAGAGGCGGATCCGATCGATTGTACGAGAAAAGAGATTCCCAAAAATTTACTAACAAATAAGAAACACTGTTCTTAGGAGAGCACCGCTTATGGATATACGTATAAATTATCTTGCCGTGTTCGTTGCTGCCCTTGCAAATTATATCATCGCAACCGTTTGGTACGCGGTTATTTTTGCCAACGTGTGGAAAAAACTTACCGGCATTCCGGAAATGAAGCCCTCCCCCATCAAGATGGTTATAGTCTTCATCGGATCGATCGTCATAAGTTTTGTGCTTTTTCATTCAATCGTTTTCGGAAACGAATATTTAAAGATGAGCGGCGTTTCGGGAGGCTTAATGGGCGGTTTCTTCAGCTGGTTAGGATTTATTGCGCCGGTCACCTTGACCAATGTGATATACGAAAAAAGACCTTGGAAACTTTGGCTTCTTGACAATGCATTCTGGCTCATTTCACTACTGGTCATGGGGGCTATTCTATCAGCCTGGCAGTAGTTGCCAGACCATTATTCCGGCAGAGGCCTGTCTAGTTGCTCAAACCAAGCAACAACAAGTGGCGCAAAATAATTTCTACGGACGCCGACGGATGTTCATCGAATACACGAATTATTTGCGGCTCAACGCGATGCGTTGTGGGCGTATGAGCAAATACTACGCATGATAAAGATAGTAAGAACCAATTCCGATAATCGCGATTTCATAGAACTTGTGAAATTACTTGACGCAGACCTTGCAAAGAGGGACGGTGAAGACCATCCCTTCTATGCGCAATTCAATAAGATTGATAAAATCAAATATGTAGTTCTAGTCTATGAAAACGAAAAACCATTAGGCTGTGGAGCGATAAAAGAGTATGACGCAAAGGCAATGGAAATTAAACGAATGTACGTTTCGCCTGAAAAGAGAAATAAAGGGATTGCCACGAAGATTCTATCCGAATTGGAAAATTGGGCGAGCGAATTAGCTTATGCAAGTTGTTTACTAGAGACAGGTAAAAGGCAACCCGAAGCCATCGCGCTGTACAAGAAGAACGACTACAAATTGATTCCAAATTATGGGCAATATGCCGAAGTAGAAAACAGCCTCTGCTTCGAAAAAGAACTGAACTAGAGCGCAAAGGAACACCGAAAGTTTTCCACCACAGGCTGTTTGATTGATAAAGCAATTATATTGGCACCTGCATTAACAAGACGGAGAATTTTCCATGCCCACCTTGATCCCGCAACCAACTATCATTGACGCTCCCGGCAATTTGCCCAAACGCATTGAGGAGTACGCCGGCCGCGTAAATTCCGGACATTCCAAGGTGAGTGTTGCAAGAATGGTTTCACCGAAAGGCTGGGTTGAACCTGGACAAAAACCTGAATTCGAAGAAATTACTCTTGTGCTGCGTGGTTGCTTGAAAGTGGAACACAAAAACGGAACCATAGAAGTGAAAGCGGGGCAGGCGATCGTTGCATCTCCCGGCGAATGGGTGCGCTATAGTTCACCCTACGATGGGGGAGCCGAGTATGTCGCGGTTTGCCTCCCCGCATTCTCGCCCAGCACAGTCAACCGAGATGAATAACTCTTTGTGGCGTGTCGTCATCGCTGCATTCGTTGCGATTCTTCTTCCCTTTTCTAATTCTTACTATGGACAATCCACCAAAGCTTCTTGATCGAGTTCGGAATAAACTTAGGGTAAAACGGTATTCTCAAAGTACCGAAGAGCAATATGTACGATGGATTATACAGTACATCAAGTATCACAAATTGCAGCATCCCTCAAAACTGAACGAAAAGGATGTCGAGAAATACTTGACTTTTCTCGCGGTGAATCGGAGAGTCGCTCCATCTACCCAGAATCTTGCTCTGAGTGCAATTCTCTTTTTATACAAGGAGGTTCTGGAAATTGAGCTAAAGGGAGATATTAACGCAATTAGAGCTTTCAGATCAAGGCGATTGCCGGTGGTTTTAAGCAGACTAGAAGTCAATAAATTGATAAAAAGTGAGGATGGGACAAAAAAGTTGATAATGGAAATGTTGTATGGGTCAGGGCTAAGAGTAAATGAACTAGTCAATCTTCGAATAAAAGACATCGATTTCGACCTCAAAAGAATCAATGTCGTTGCAGGAAAAGGGAGTAAGGATCGGATCACGTTATTACCAGAACCAATCATTAATAAGTTAAGGAGCCATATTTCGAAGGTCACAGAACTGCACGATGAAGATCTAACAAACGGATATGGCACCGCCTTCTTGCCAAATAGATTAGGAAAGAAATATAGAGGTATGGGAAGAGAACATATTTGGCAATTTCTTTTCCCTTCTTCGAAATTATTCAAAGACCCGGTTACCGGCAACAAGGGGAGATGGCATCTCGATACAGCAACAATATCAAGGATTGTAAGGAGTGCTGCGCTCAAGTGTAAAATTCCAAAAAGAGTAACTCCTCATACCCTTCGCCATACATTTGCAACGCATTTGCTGGAATCTGGCACCAACTTGCGCATCATACAAGAGCTAATGGGACATAATACTCCGGAAACCACAATGATCTACACTCATGTGATGGAAACAAATCTGCAAGTGAAGAGTCCGCTGGAAATGTATGGCATCTAAGATCTATGCCCAACCGGGAATTGTGTTGTCTAAACATTCGCCCCCTAAAAAAGGTCCCCAACTTGAGATATTGTTCACCAACTCCTTCCAATTAACTGCCAACGAGATACGGGTCATTAGGTTCATCTAACACCTCGATAAGAAAAGTACGATTTCAATGAATGCATAAAATAGGAGAAGCAACATGGCAAAGCTAATTGCGTTCAATTCAGTGTCATTGGATGGTTACTTCGTGGATGAGAACGGCGATATGCAATGGGCCCATAACACAAGTAAGGATGAAGAATGGGACGCATTTGTCGCAGGTAATGCAAGCGGTGAAGGGATTATGGTTTTTGGAAGGATTACGTATGAGCTCATGGGAAGCTATTGGCCGACGCCGTCGGCGATCCAGACCAATCCTGTTGTTGCAGAGCAAATGAACAAACGGCGGAAAATAGTATTTTCTAAAACATTGAGCAATTCCTCATGGAATAATACAAAGATAGTAAAGGAGGACATGGTTGCGGAAATACGAAAGATGAAGAACGAAGCTGGAAACGGTATAGCGATTCTCGGAAGCGGCAGCATTATCTCTCAACTGACTCAGGAGCGTTTAATCGATGAATACCAAGTCGTGGTGGTTCCTGTTGTGCTTGGCAAAGGAAGATCCATGTTCGAAGGAATCAAAGACAAGCTAAGCCTGCAGCTTACAAAAACACGGTCTTTCCGCAACGGCAACGTCTTGTTGTGTTATGAACCGAGCAAGTAAGATAAAGATGAAGCTTGCGATTCTACTCCAGTTGCCGCAGCTCTCAAAAATACCGGCACTGGCATGCAAACCGTCCCCTCTGATAGACATCATGGCAATGCACCTAACCAATTAGGATTCTAATGCGTATACCGGTAATAGCGTATATCGCTGCTGTATCGTACTCAATCCCAACAATCGCCGGAAGCTTCCGGTTCAAGCATTTGAGTAATGCGATGAAAGCCCTGCTTCTGTTCTGCTTTTTTTCTTGCGTGGAGGTTGGCGTTGAATATGTACTGGGCCGTAAACATATCAACAACAGTTTTCTGTCTAATTATTCCAATCTCATCGAACCATCGCTTATTTCTGCAGTATATTTTTTATCGGTAAAAAACAAAATGACAAAGGATGTTATTCTTTTGCTGGCATTTCTCTTTTTGTCTGTTTTGGTAATTGACAAAATATTTTATGATGTTCCAAATCAGTTAAATGAGACAATGTCCATCATATCGGGAATATTTATTATCATCATCTCCGTTTTAACCCTCTACACAATCGTGAGTACAATGAATAATCCGCTCGTCAACGAGCCGATATTTTGGGTATCTAGCGGCACTCTAATTTATTCTGCTGGTGTCCTTTTTGTTTTCAGTTTTAGCAATGAACTACTGAAAATGGGCTACTCATATTTTGAGGCTGCGTGGCACGTTAATTGGTCTCTTGTCATAGTTGCTAATGCCATGTACACGAAAGGTTTTTTTACCGGAACCAATTAGAACAATAATAATTCACAGCAAGCCCCGGTCAGCGGGATGCGGAAATGCTGCAGCTAATAATATTAACGCTGGTATGATTACTGCGAGGCAGGCTAAGATCCCAAAAACTAAGAGCCGATTGCATCCCTACCGACCACTGGTGTGAAATAGTCATGGAAATGAAACGGAACCTAAATATCAGAGACGCGCGTAGTTCAGACGCGGGAGCTCTTGCAGGACTTTCTGGAGAGCTGGGTTACCCGACAACCCCGTCAGAAATGAAAGGCCGATTAGAGGTGCTACTCTCTAAATCAAACCATGGGATTTTTATTGCAGAACGCGAAACTCTTTTAGGTTGGATTCATGTTTCCATCGTCGATACGTTGGAAAGTGAATCGTTTGCGGAAATACGAGGACTTGTAGTTTCTGAATCGTATCGCGGATCCGGTATCGGAACACAACTTGTCGCGACGGCAGAAAATTGGGCAGACAAAAATGGGTGCAAAAGGATTCGAGTTCGTACGAACGTGATTCGGGAGGAAGCACGGGCATTCTACAAGAAACTCGGCTACATTTCAAACAAAACTCAAGAGATATATGATAAAATTTTGAATTTCGGAGCCTAACTATCGCTTACCCGGTTTGTCAATGGACTAATATCGTATTAAGGGAGACATAATCAAAAGAAAACACGCAGTTGTTTCTTTCTTAAGCGTTTGCGTCATACTTGCCTTATTACTTCTCACTAAGAGTATTGGTATCGTCGTTAGTGGAATGGTCTTCGCAGCTGCGTTAGCGCTCTTTGGCCGACTCTCAAAGGGCTTTCGCGATAACAATGGTTCGACGAAATAGGATATAAACAAAGTAACCTAGTACGGCTTCGATAATTGATCTTTGTTGATGGCGGAAAAGTGATACAAAGTTTTCTCCGAGAAGATTGTATCGATGAGGTGATCATAACAAAGGCGCCGCTGATTCTCGGGAGCGGAATTCTATTATTCGGCCCTCTCGAAAACGCACTTCAATTCAACCACGTGCGAACCGATCTGTTTTCCAACGGGCTCGTACAAAGCCGATATGAACGAAAACGGACGGGACCTCATAAGGAGTAATGGCTTGAAGATCCTCGAGACCGAACGTCTCGTTCTTAGAACCTGGAAGGAATCGGACATCCTCCCCTTCTCCATTATGAATGGGGATAGTCAAGTGATGAAGTTCTTTCCGAATATTCTTTCACACGATGAGACCTTTGCGTTGTATGAAAGAATCACGACCGATATTGATCGAAGAGGATTCGGCTTGTTTGCAGTCGAAGCAAAACAAACCGAAAATTTCATGGGATTCATCGGATTTGACGAACCAAGGTTCTCTGCTTATTTCACTCCATGCGTGGAAATTGGTTGGCGACTGGACAAGCGATTCTGGGACCAAGGATATGCGACAGAAGGAGCAAAAGCTTGTTTAGAATATGGATTTTCTAACCTTGGTTTTAAAGAAGTCGTTTCTTTTACCTCAAAGCTTAACACAAAATCGATAGCAGTCATGAAGAAAATCGGGATGGTATACGAAAGCGATTTTGAACATCCGAAAGTTGTGGAAGGGCATCCATTAAGAAAACATGTGCTCTATAGAATTTCTCGTCGCAGTTGAATTGTTGCCCCGATGGCGAACCGTTATCTAAGGTAAGGTGGTGAACCTGCGATTCAAATTAAGCCAACTCCTGACATGGTTGGAAAACTCAGCCGAATCTACCGAGATCGCTGCAAATAACTAATCCGATTTCGGATATTCATCCCTACAAATAAGCATTGCGAGATCGAAATGAGTGATCAGTCCCCGTACAACATTGAATTCAAAGAAGAACTTCCAAACATCAAAGAATACTGGAACCTATTCAACACCACTGACTGGAATCAAGAATATAATTTTACAATTGCCGATTTGAAAAGGGCAATGGAAAAGAGCTGGTACGTTCTGTCGGCGTTCGACGCTGGCAAACTCATCGGTATCGGAAGAGTAATAGCGGATGGAGTTCATCATGCGTTAATTGTGGATATGATTGTCCATCCACATTATCAAGGCAAGGGAATAGGCTCTCTCCTTCTGGAAAGATTGGTCATCAAATGCAAGGAATTCAACATACGAGACATTCAGCTATTTGCAGCTGCAGATAAGTATGGATTCTACGAGAAGCACGGTTTCCAACGTCGGCCTCAAAATGCGCCGGGGATGCAATACAAACACAACGACTAATTAAGTGCTTGGACACTTGACATCTTACTCAGCACAATCAAAATCGCCTTGGCCTCGGTGAAGTTTGTATATCTGCTATTTCGACTACGCAGATTCGAAAGAAGGAAAAGAGATGCTTGTGCGGTACGATATCGCTAACAACAAAAAATATTCCCTTCAACCGATCGGTGTCCTCGTAGGTGTAACGGACGAGTAAGACTACCAGAGATATCCAGAGCAGGAAAAAAATATGACATTTGATCCGGCAACTGAACGGTATGAACAAACAATTCCGGTTCTACCTGAAGACATTGACCAGTTCGACCATGTTAATAACGTTGTCTACGTGCGCTGGGTTCAGGATGTATCGACAGCACATTGGAACGCGGCGGCAACGAGTGCTCAAAAAGAGGCGGTCGGATGGGTCGTTGTCCGTCATGAAATTGATTACATAAATTCTGCACGCTTGGGCGACGAGATTATCGCTCGCACTTGGGTGGGCACCGCCATTAAGAATATTTTTGAGCGGCATACCGAAATCATACGATCGCGTGATTTGAAGGTGTTGGCTCGTGCTCGCTCACTCTGGTGTCCGATTGACCTGCACTCACGCAGGGTCATGCGAGCAGGCCCCGACATTTACGAGCGATTCTCGGTGCCCAACAAGGAGTTGCGGTCGCCCGTTTGACGACCGGCTGTTCTTCTGAGGCATGCTAAGGCAAACTTCTCACTTCGGAACGGATGACCCAACGGTTCGTTAATCAGCATTAATTGAAGTTCTTCGACCAACATTCATGGAGATAACACTTATGTACAAACATATTGGCTTGTCCGTGTTCGCAATTTGCGTTCTTTCGATTTTCCAATTCTGTGATTGTGTGGGCCAAATCGATGGAGTTCAAGAGGGAGTCTCCCGAATGGCAGATGCTATCGTTAGAGACCTTCACAACGATGGGCCGAATGCATGGCTCCATTATTTTTCCCGATCACAGCAATTCTTTATGGCTTCCAACGGCCAACTCGTCTTCCCGAACAATGACTCTGCGACGATATTTGTTCACGAATTTTCCAAAAAGATCCGTCGGGTTGATTTGACATGGAATGACGTTCGCATCGATTCCCTCGCTCCAAATTTGGCGGTATTGGCCGCTTCATTCAGCGAAATTCAAACCTCTATTACCGGCGAGCAGGTGGCGCCCGCGGGATATTTCACAGGTATCGTTGAGTACACCCCCTCGGGGTGGAAATTGAGAGATGCCCATTGGTCAATGAGCATCTCGCAACATTAATATGCCAATGCCAATATGTGAACAGGGTATAGAAGGGATATTAGCTGGGATGGATCCCACACTGTTTGAACAGATACTTTGACCATCATCATTGTCAAGGAACGAGAAATGAAAACCATAGCAGTGATTTCAGACATACACGGAAATATCCTAGCTCTCGAAGCAGTTGTCGCCGATATAAAAAGAAGGAGTGTTGATGCGGTCTTGAATCTTGGTGATCACCTCTCCGGCCCTCTTTGGCCGAAGGAAACAATCCAGTTTTTGATGAAGCAGGAGTGGTTGCAGATTTCGGGTAATCATGATAGACATCTCGTTGAACGTAGCCCGGGCCTCCTTGGTCTGTCCGACGGGTATGCATTAAAGGCCATCAATGACATCGAAAAGGAATGGTTGCGCTCATTACCGGCAACTCTCCGGGCAGAAGATGATATCCTACTTTTTCATGGCACACCTTCAAATGATTCACAATACCTTTTAGAAACGGTTGAACACGGCAGAGCAAAGCTGGCATCTCAAAGTGAGATCACACTACGACTTGGGAAGACGAAATCGCCTGTGATGTTATGCGGGCATTCACACATTCAAAGAGTGGTTCAATGCGGTGGGGATATTGTTATCATAAATCCGGGAAGCGTAGGCTTACCGGCCTACAATGACGCTCTACCTGAGCCGCACGTAATGGAATCCGGTTCTCCCCATGCACGGTACGCACTTCTACATCATGAAAAAAGATGGATTGTGGATTTGATAACTGTGCCTTATAATTTTCACAAAGCGTCAGAACAAGCGCGCAAGAATAATCGTCCGGATTGGGCAATCGGCCTTGAATCGGGTTATGCGACATAATAACATTTAGGCGTCTCATAGCGGGGCTTTAGCTTCGTTCATTTTCCAATGTTCAAAATTTATCATCCCAGGAGGGCTAGATGAAATGGTATCATTACACTGCCTGCTTTTTCGCAGGCCTTTTTTTAACGAACGCTGTACCTCATTTCGTGCATGGCATATCTGGTGACAGTTTCCCGACTCCATTTGCAAATCCACCGGGCAAAGGATTGTCATCACCGACAGTAAATGTTTTGTGGGCACTGGCTAACCTCTTGATTGGGTACGTCCTCCTGAGAGTAGGCAAGGTCTCGCAGACAAATAAGTGGAGTCTTCTGGTATTTTTTGTGGGAGTGGTTTACATCAGCATAACGTTAAGCGTAGCATTTGTCGACAAGATGCATTAAGACGATGGGACGAGTCAAGATGAAAGCTCTTTACACTGCGATAGTCGTTGAGAGAAAAAAATTTCTCCCGGGTTCAAAAGTGATAAACCCGCGCAATGTGGAAAGATGGTTTTGATACAGCTTGTTAAAGATATTTTGAATGCCCGAATGCACAGTCAACGAGAATTGCTCTATAGTCAACGGAATGCTGACGATATCCACATCAACGATTGCATAACCGGGAGTGCGAATTTCGTCCGCCGCTAGATTCTTCTGTTCAGCGGCAAAAGTCGCTGCGATGTCAACCGTTCCTATGGCTTCGAGAAGCGTCCTCAATTCTATTCGACCGTTGAGCGGCGCAATCTGGGGGAGGTTTGAATGATCGAATGTATCTTCCCCGCGGATATATGCGGCTTGGCACTTCAGGATGCTCCACACTGCCAATGTCTGCTCAACGGAGACTTCATAACCATATAACCGGGCCTCTCCAATATTTTGCTCTATAAATGCACTTTCCCCCTCGAATGTCCCCGGAACGTATGCTACAAGATCTGTCAAGTTATTGAAGAAAATATCGGACTTCAAGTGCGTATAATCCGTATGTATGCGGAATCCCGCGTTCGCAGACACGCTTTTTTCCGAACGGAGATACGGGTTTCCTACACGCACAATATTTCCCAGGTTGATATATTCAAAGCGTTCTTCAAGAGATGGGGACCGGAAGGCAGTCGCGACGAGCGATGTTACGTCCAGATACGGGGCAAGCGCATACGACAATCCTCCATTAGCGCTCCATGATCCGTCGCTGGCAGATGTTTTGTTCCAAAGGATTTGTTGACCGGGGGGAACCGACTGCAGAACTCCGGAGGTCACAACGTATTCCGGGCTTAAGGTTTCGTCGCTGCTAACCCGAATCCAGTCGTACCGGGCTCCGAGTGTTGCAGTCAACTGATCGGGCAACAGATGCCATTCATCCTGTCCATAAACTCCGCCGCTGAAAAAATGCGAGTACGGCACTGGTCGATCGCCAATTATTTGATCGGTGCTTGTATTGATTCTCTCCCGCCGGCTGTCCAAATCCCGCTGCCACACGTCTGAACCGACTGTAAGAACCTGCTCACTCGATAAAATAATTTTCGCCTCGATTTGCCCGTTTGTTGTCGAATGTGTTGCGTGAGGCGTAAGAGTCAACGCTGGGTTTTGAATAACTTCAACATTTCGGTCAATATCTTGATGTGAAAACCTGAGCGTTATGAGAGGCAAATCGGGCCGAGGGTTTGGAATTGTGTATTCCAGGCCGAACAACTCACGCCGCGCGAGAGTGTACCGGACAGTTGCCGATGCCGTAAACGGTGCGCCGCCGGGAATTCCCGTATCCTCGGCTTGAGAGCGCTGGTAAAAGAAAAATGCCGATTGATTATCGAATGTTTTTAGATCGAGTGAACCGTTTATATTGAAATCATGGTATTGTGAATTTGGAATTTCTCCAAGAGGCGTCATGGTATTCCCCGCATTTCGATACCCTCCGCTCAATCTCATCGCAAGCGCATCGGATGAAGTTTCGAACGCGGCATGTTCTCCCACTTTGCCGTCGACGCTTGAAAGGTCATTCGTGACTTCTCCATCCATATGAAGTTGATCGGTAAACGAATTCCGTTTAGTCATCAGATGGAGAACGCCGCCGAACGCACCCGTTCCGTAAAGAACGGAACCTGGAGACTCGACGATTTCTGCTCTCTCAAGATCGTGAAGGTCAAACAGTGAAAGCGTGCCCGCGATATCGGTTGCAGTCTCAATTCTTGTGTTGTCGATCATCGTTACGATGTTCGATCCAGTCATTCCACGGATAGAAACATCCGTTTCCCATGTGCCATCGCGAACGACGGAAATTCCCGGAGACTCTCTTAGCGCATCGGATATTGTAACGCTTGAATATTGAAGAATCTGATCGCTTGTTGCGACATCGAAGGGATAAGGTATGCCTTGTACTGTCGGGGATGTTCTCGTACTCCGGACAATCACTTCATCGGATTGAAGAAGCGCAGGCTCCATTTCAATTACAACGGTATCACTCTGTTTCTCCGTACAATGCAGGCTCCGTTCAACACCTGCATACGCAAGATGACACGCTGAAACCGTATACCGGCCCGGCGCAAGGTGTTCAAAGCAAAATCGGCCGCTGTCGGTCGTATTCTTTCTTTGACCAAGTTCGAGTACGACGACACTTACATCGCGAATAGGCTGGTGCGTCGCGGCATCAACAATCTTCCCGACAAGCGATACTGTTTGCGAAGAAGAGACATGGATACAAATGAGCAGACAAAAAGCGAATACGTAAAACCGATGAAAATATCCGGCAGGGGTTTTCATGCATTTCCCAATTAAAGTAACGCGCCAATGAACACAAATTATTCATAGCACTGCATCTGTCGTCGTTGTAGGATGAATTGGATTTTCAGAATGTTACCAAAGCGGAGATACCAGAGAGAAAAATGTGGTCTGTGTTGTTGCCGAATGACAAATGTGGCGAGTTTTTTCGGCGCGCTTCGCGCTTTTCAGAGGTTACTTTGTTAAGCGGTCCTCACTGTTCGATCTCCTGCGAACGTGGTCTCAATGCAGCGTAAAGTTATTCAACTATTGGTTCAAAGGCAAGAGGTACTGGCTCAATTTGTCATTCCCGCGTTCCGAAGGAATCCGTTCGGGAAAAGCGGGAATCCAAATATTCACTTTTTACTGCACAGATGGTTGCCCACTTCCGTGGGCATGACATTTTTTTTCTCAAATTGAGCCACTACCGGGCTAGGCGAAAGCACCGGATTAATTCTGATGACCCAAACTAAAAATATTTAAAAATGAGTAGTGTATTTCATGTAATTCTTCATTATATTTTACCGGTGCCTGAAGGCACTTTCTGATCTGAAAGCGACGTCATTGAAAACTCAGTAACTTATAATTGGATTTTTGCTGAACCGCACCGAGGAAATAGTTTCCATCTCGAATTATTACTTGATGTTAAACTAAGAAGCTACAAGCACCATCATCGGTTAAATCTTTCTAACCGGAAAACTCCTCATACTTAACCGCCGCAATGTCATTGCACTGAACCATTGCGGCAGAAATGACCAGCCGCTTTACTTCCCTAAGTGCCGGGCATAGGATTGTTTTTATGCCATCGGTCAGTTATACACATCATACCATATCACGCGCAATTTCGAAGCATTTAACGGAATAACGGATCCTTGTGGTTAACGGATCCGTACGTCCGTTATTATACGTTTTCAATTGAATCTTCACCATTCTGATTTTTTTCATTACTCGAAAAGGAACAGCTATGGATCAGACACAAATCCCGCCGCATGAACTTCAGGAAATAGATTCTGTCGTCGCAAGACACAAAAACAAACATGGAGAATTGCTGGGCATTCTCGAGGAAACTCAACTCCTCAACGAACACAAATATCTTTCAGAAGATGCCCTGAACCACGTTGCGCTCAAAACAGGCGTCCCCCTTTCTAGAATCTACAACGTCGTTACATTCTATTCGTTCTTCAATCTCAAACCCCAGGGCAAACATACCATAACCGTGTGCCGCGGCACCGCCTGTCACACGAAGGGGTCTAAAACTCTTCACGGTGATCTCGGATTGATGCTCGGATGCAGCAAAGAACTCGAACAGGGGGAGTCTTTTTTTACGACGAAGGATAATCAATTTACAATCTCTACCGTTGCATGTTTCGGACAATGCGCTCTCGCACCGGTGATTGCCGTTGATGAAGTTATTTATAGCAATATGACGACATCAAAGATGCAAAAACTTCTTAACAAAGTTTCAAAAGGGAGAAAATAGCCATGAAGATTATCGATGCGGCAACGCTGGAGGAACTTCGCAAAAAGGGGTTGAAAAAATTATTCCCCGATGTCCCGAAAATTTCTGTGGGGATGGGAACATGCGGCATGGGAAATGGAGCAAAAGAAGTATTTGAAAGTTTGCGGAAAACGATTAGCGCGCAAAAAGCGAATATCCAGCTTGCCATCACAGGATGTTTTGGATTTTGTGCCGAGGAAACGCTCGTCAATTGTTACATTCCCGGAATGCCTCTCGTTATCCTGCACAAAGTAACGCCAAAGGATGCTGAAAACATTGTCCGCAGCCTCTCAAAAGGTATTATGCCGCTCAAGAAAGCTCTCTGCAAAATCGAGCGGTGGGATTTCTTCACCTCGAAGTTCGAATTCGGCAGCGGGCTTATCAGCGTCCCTTTGTGGACAGAAATTCCTTTCTTTAAAGGGCAAAAGAAAATAGTTCTTCGCGAATCGGGATTGATCAACCCGGAAGACATCGAGGAATATTTTGCCGTCGGCGGTTACAGTTCGCTTATGAAAGTCCTTACAGAAATGACGGCGGATGCGGTACTCGAAGAGGTAAAAAAATCCAAACTACGCGGACGGGGCGGAGCCGGATTTCCGACGGCAATTAAGTGGGAGATGATGAAGAAAGTCGAGACCGATAAAAAATATATTATCTGCAATGCGGACGAAGGTGATCCCGGCGCATATATGAACCGGAACGAGATCGAAAGCGACCCCCATTCGCTAATCGAAGGCATGTTGATCGGCGCATACGTCATGGGAGCTTCAGAAGGGATTATGTATGTCCGCGCCGAATACCCACTTGCCGTAGAACGGTTCAAGAAAGCAGTCGCTGCTGCAAAAGAATTCGGAATTCTTGGCGAACAGATTTTCGGCACTTCGTTCAGTTTCGACCTTTCACACGTAGAAGGCGCAGGGGCATTTGTTTGCGGCGAAGAAACGGCGCTCATCGTTTCGATTGAAGGAAAAGCAGGACGACCAATCCCCCGCCCCCCCTATCCTGCTCAAAAAGGACTTTGGGGAAAGCCCACAAATATCAACAACGTAGAGACATGGTTCAATATTCCAGTGATCGTGACGATCGGCGGAACCGAGTTTGCTAAATTTGGAACCCAAAACAGCACGGGAACAAAAGTATTTTCATTAGTCGGTAAGATTAAGAATACCGGACTCGTCGAACTACCTCTTGGGACTCCTCTGCAAAACATTATCTACCAGATGGGAGAAGGGACCGGTAATAAAAAAAGGATTCGTGCAGTTCAAACCGGCGGTCCTTCCGGCGGATGTATACCCGTAGAATATTTTAATACCCCCGTTGATTACGAATCTTTAACTAAGCTTGGGACAATCATGGGTTCGGGTGGAATGGTTGTGATGGACCAGGATAACTGTATGGTGGACGTTGCACGGTATTTTGTTGAAGTGACTTCGAAAGAATCGTGCGGCAAATGCACACCCTGCCGCGAAGGATTGGCTCAGGCTCTCGCACTTCTTAACAAAATCACGCATGGCGAAGGAACGATGGGAGACCTTGACACACTCGAGCGACTGGCCTATGTGATAAAAGACTCTTCCCTTTGCGGGTTGGGCCAAACAAGCTCTAATCCGGTATTGACTACGCTGCGGTATTTCCGCGACGAGTACGAGAGACATATAATCGATAAGAGATGCAAGGCCGGCGTATGTGAGAACCTGTTCGTGGCTCTGTGCGAAAACAGCTGCCCGCTTCATATGAATATTCCTGGGTATTTGCAACTTTTGAAGGAAGGAAGGATCGAAGAAGCATTCGAGTTGACATTGCGCGATAACCCGTTGCCCGGAACTGTCGGCAGGATTTGTTATTTCCACTGCCAGATGCGCTGCCGGAGGGAAATGGTTGATGAACCGGTGAACCAGGGGGAAATTCACCGTTATCTTGCAGACATTATGTATAAAATGGGAAAAGAGAGAGTTATTTACGAGCGCTTGATCAAAGAAAAACTCTCTCCTACCGGAAAACAAATCGCCATAATCGGCGCAGGGCCTTCGGGGTTGACAGCAGCATATTATCTCGTTCGTCTTGGACATACTGTTACCGTGTACGACAGCCATGCAAAAGCGGGAGGAATTCTTCAATACGGAATTCCGGCTTATCGCCTTCCGAAAGATGGTTTGAACAAAGAATTGGAATTATTCAAAAAGCTTGGAGTGAAGTTTGTGTTCAATACACGCATTGGAAGAGAGCTGTCTTTCAAGGCGTTAGCAAAAAAAACCGATGTGATCTTTATAGCCGTGGGCGCTCAAAAGGATATCGAACTCGATATTCCAGGAAAAGGGCTCATCGGCGTTCTACGCGGATATGAATTCCTTGAAGAGTTTTCCCTTGGGAAGAAGCTACATATCGGAAAGAAAGTTGTGATAGTCGGCGCAGGAAATGTGGCAATCGATGCTGCGCGATCGTGCCTTAGGCTTGGAGCAGACGTAACAATTGTATACCGCCGCGACAAGGATGAAATGCCGGCGAATGCCCATGAAATAAAAGACGCGACGGATGAAACGATCAACTTCATGTTCCTGTCGGCGCCGAGTAGAATTCTCGGAGACCTAAACGGAAAGGTTACAGGTCTCGAAATACACAAAATGAGATTCGACGGGGTAGATAACGCAGGGAGGAAAAGACCGGTAGAAACTGGAGAAACGGCAGTTATCGAATGCAGCACCGTCATTCTGGCGGTGGGCGAGAAAGTAGATTTTACGCAGGCGAAAGAAATCGGGCTTGAACTTCGCTCGAACGGCTCGATAAAAGTCCACCATCCGAGTTACAAGACAAGCCTGCCCAAGGTGTACGCCGGGGGAGACGCTGTCACGGGTCCCGCAACCGTCGCAGAAGCAATGGGCATCGCCCGGCGTGCAGCGGAGGCGATCGATCATGACCTTATGAAGGAGAAACGATTCCACCGCCTCTTCCGCGACTTCAACTACAAGGATGAAATCGCTCCGGAGCCGGAGGGGATACCCAAAATTGATCCCAAAAAGATTCCGGTGAAAGAAAGGATTTCGAGTTTTCAGGAAGTTCTCTCAGGATTCACCGGAGAAGAAGCGCTCCTGGAAGCAACCCGTTGTCTGCGATGTGACGTAAAATGCCATGAAGAATTAGGCCAAGGAGAATTCAATGACTAACACGATGGTCAAAATAAAAATCAACGGCAATGATTTCCAGGTTCCGCAGAATGTGACAATTCTCGAAGCGTGCAAGCGAGCCGGAATCTCAATACCTACTCTCTGTTATCTTGAAGACGTTGCGACAAACGCTTCATGTGCGGTCTGTGTCGTCGAAGTAAAAGGTGCCCGCTCACTGACCCGTTCATGCTCCACGTGTGTCCGTGAAGGGATTGAGATCGCAACCAGCTCTGCACGCATTCGCGATGCGCGAAAAACAAGTGTTGAACTGATCCTTGCAAACCATCCGAAAGATTGTCTCTCGTGTCTCCGGAACCAGAATTGCGAATTGCAAACGCTTGCCGCAGACCTGGGCATAAAAGATAACGGCTTTGTCCGGACGAAAGCTCGAGAGCCCCTCGATACGACTTCCGTGTCAATTACCAGAGATCCTAATAAATGTATTCTCTGCGGCAGATGTATCGCCGTCTGTCAAAATGTGCAAACAGTCTCGGCGATCGGCTTGTCGCAACGAGGTATCCGCACGAAAATATCGACCTACATGGAAAAAGGCCTCGGTAATGTCGCCTGCACGAACTGCGGACAATGTGCGCTTGTTTGCCCAACTGGCGCCATTGTAGAGCGGGATGACACAGCGATGGTGTTTGAAGAGATCGCCAACCCGGAAAAGGTTGTGGTAGTGCAAACGGCTCCGG
The DNA here is from genome assembly GCA_049578505.1 of Bacteroidota bacterium. Lineage (GTDB taxonomy): Bacteria > Bacteroidota > Ignavibacteria > UBA10030 > UBA8401 > JAGVPT01. The sequence goes on from JBAUMC010000086.1 coordinate 26,886, forward strand.
CCATCCGGGTCGGCATCGGGGAGGCGATGGGAATGGACCCAGGAAGCCTCGTTACTGGGCAGATGGTTGCAGGGTTGCGAAGGCTCGGGTTCAGCAAGGTCTTCGATACCCAATTTGCCGCTGACCTCACAATTTTGGAAGAAGGGCATGAATTGATCAAACGAATCACCTCGAAAGGCGTCCTGCCGATGATCACATCCTGCTCGCCAGGCTGGATTAAATTCGCGGAACATTTTTTCCCCGCATCCCTCCCGCATCTCTCAACGTGCAAATCGCCCCAACAAATGTTCGGATCGGTGGCCAAAACGTACTATGCTGCAAAACTAGGAATCGACCCCCGGAAAATCGTTGTTGTATCGGTCATGCCGTGCACAGCAAAAAAATATGAAGCAAAAAGACCTGAGATGATGAGCGCCTTTGAATATTGGAAGGAGAAAAAAGCCTGGTCGGAAGACGACGCGTTCTACGATGTCGATTACGTGCTTACGACGCGGGAGCTTGCGCGGATGTTCAAGGAAACGGGGGTCAGATTCTCCAAACTCCCTCCCGAAGAATTCGACAGCCCACTCGGCGAATCGACAGGAGCCGCAGTAATTTTCGGGGCCACCGGCGGTGTCATGGAAGCCGCGCTCAGAACTGCATATGAGGTCGTAACCGGAAATGCCCTTGCAGACATCAACTTTACTGCCGTTCGCGGAATGGAGGGCATTAAGGAAGCAGAGGTGGATATGAACGGATTGAAGCTGAAAGTAGCAGTGGCTCATACGCTTAAAAATGCCAGGGTATTGCTCGAACAAATTGAAAGAAAAGAATCGCCGTACGCGTTCATCGAAATAATGACGTGTCCCGGCGGTTGTCTCGGCGGGGGCGGCCAGCCTATTCCGACAACATGGGAGATCAGAAAAAGAAGAGCCGAGTCGATTTACAAAGAAGATGCCGGCAAGCCGATCCGCAAGTCGCACGAGAATCCGCAACTTGCCGTTTTGTACAAAGAGTTCCTTAAGGAACCTCTGGGAGAAATGTCCCACCATCTACTTCACACAACTTACATACAGCGGGGACTTTTTGCGTGGCGTGACAACGGTGCCGTCGAGGAAAAAGAACCTGCGCTCCACGAATAATATCATCCCATCGTCTGGTGATGCCGCACACCTGGCGGCATCACCTGCTGCATCCGCCATCGCATTGCACTCGTGACTCCATGAGGTAAAGCCTCTGAAATGCGGTGGGAACTCGGCATTCTATCCAGATCAACAACCAACGTCTCGTGAAGAAGATGATGATACTAAAATAGTTTACTACCAATTTGTGCCCGATCATTAAATGGAGAAAATTCATGAAACAACTATTCGCATTCTTTATTATTTTCATCATGGCTTTACAAAGCCGAGCAACATTCGCTCAAACTGCATCGGACTATTACTTACCCCTCAGGGCAGGAAGTCAAATAAATTTAATCACGGGGAACAATAATTCAGGATGGGCGGCTCGGACCACAACCTTTGCGATAGAGGGCATTGATACCATCGCGGGAAAAGAATATTTCAAAGAAGTAGGCGAGGAATTTTCTACCGCATTTTCTCCAAATATATTCCACGTCTTTTGGCTCAGGAAAGACTCTGCGGGCAACGTGGTTATCGGCGCAATATCCACAACTCAGTCAACAAAAATAGACTCGGCAACAATTGTTAGCGGGATGATGTTTCCTAATCAATATCTTACAAAGGGCTATTCCAGTTCTGGGCCCTGGGGAAATCAAACCTTTGTAGATTCTGTTTTAAGTATCACCCAAACTGTAAATTCGTCTGTGGGAACCTTCAATAACTGCTTGGAAATTTGCGAAAGCCACTTCGACAGCACCGGTACCGCGATTTGGAGGGAATATCACTATTATGCATATGGAGTTGGTATGGTAAAAAACGAACGAACGATGCCGGCGAACGAGGCACACACTGACGAGTTAGTAAGTTATGGTACGACTGGAGTTCATGACAATGCGGTCAATCTCACGCCAAAAACATTTTCGCTGTCGCAGAACTACCCTAACCCGTTCAATCCGTCGACAAGTATAAGATACCAGCTGCCGGAAAAGAGTTACGTAACCTTGAAAGTATTTACTCTGCTCGGAAAAGAAATAGCTACATTGGTGAATAAAGAACTCCCTGCCGGGAGCTATTCAATAGAATGGAATGCGGTCGCGTTGTCAAGCGGAGTATATTTTTATCACCTGCAGGCTGGAAATTATTCTGAAACGAAAAAGCTCGTATTGCTTAAATAGATCAATCGGATAATGTTGGACACCCAATGATGCTGACGCTGCGGAGTATTTTTTTGCGCTCTTGCTCCCGGGTACCGTAGTTGTCGTTATAACTTACTTTATCGTTTCGGCGGCTGCAATCAAATCCAAGATCGGGGGTGCTGGCGCGTTCACAGCCTTCTACCTATCATCGTTTGATACCGACCGATTAAGAATGGGTGTTGCTCAGTCCCATTTTTTTTTAGAGGCAATGCAAAGAACAAAAGCAAATTTCATTCGCAAATTTATGCGTGTTATTTCCGATTTCGCAAAGAGATTCATTTAAGAATTGTTCTCTTGAGTTTTGGATGGTTTTTAGCGATACTGAGAACTATGGATAGCCGTTCGGTAGATCATTCCTTATCGATCTTTTAAGCCCTAATCTAAAATAGTACTATAAAGAATTGTTAGAGCTCCCCCAAAAAATACCTCCAATTATCCTAAACGGCTAACAGACCTCCGCCAAAGATGAATCCGATTTGCAGAATGTCAAGTTTCAATACCCATCGAGCTTCCTCTGCAGTGCTTTTCTTCTTGCTCATGCTCGGTTTGCCATCGTCCCTCTTTTCACTCAATCCTCAGAAATCGATCGCTCAGTACGGACAAAACGTCTGGCTTCGGAAAAATGGTTTGCCTGCAAACGCCATCAACGTAGTCCTTCAGACCCGCGACGGCTATCTTTGGCTGGGCACATCCGCAGGGCTGTTCCGTTTCGACGGTGTGAACTTCACGAAAGTGAGACTCGATCCTGAAGAGGGAAGGACAAACGAAACGATCGCTTCATTGCTTGAATCCAAAGACGGCAGTCTCTGGATAGGCACGGGATACAACGGATTGCGCCGAATGAAGAATGGACAACTATTTCGGTACGGGACTAAGGAAGGATTCCATGATACGCAGGTATTGAGCCTGCTTGAAACCCTCTCCGGACACCTCTGGATAGGCACTTCGAACGGGGCGTACATTATGAGCGATGGAAAATTTCTTCCTGTTACGCTCAATACAAATCATATTCTGAGTCTGGCTCAAGACCTGCACGGTAGAATTTGGATCGGCTCGCCCCGGGGAGTGCGGATCGCACAAGATAGCCAGCAAGCACAGGTTATCAATCTCACAAAGGGAGAAGGATTGCCGAACAACATTACGACATGCATTCATATCGATCGACAAGGAAATGTTTGGATTGGCACTGTCAACGGATTGGTCTGTTGGAAAAAGGGAACAATGAAGGTATATACGACGCTCGACGGTCTGTCGGACAATCATATTATGGCAATTTATGAAGACCGCGACGCTAATCTTTGGGTTGGAACCAACAGAGGAGGGATAGACCGACTCTCAAGCGGAAAATGGACGAGTTTTACAAATAGTGATGGCCTGACCGACAGACAGGTTACATCGATAACCGAAGACGTTGAAGGAAGTCTGTGGATTGGCACCTCGGACGGATTGAATCAATTCACGAATGTCAGCATTACAACATTTACTACTTATGAAGGCCTGGCGAATAATTATATCTCAAGTGTTGTCGAGGCTCCCGACAGCGGCCTGTATTTTCTCAGCGACCAGGGGTCGAGCGTGACTCAAATTCGTGACGGCAAAATTACAAAATTCGATGTTTCAGTCGGGCCGGCTTGCGTTGCTCGTGACGGCAGCTTGTGGATTTGCCAAATCGGCTCACTCACAAACATCAATCATGGCAAGGTTATCCGATACGATACGACAAACGGCATTCCAGAAGATCAGATTTCTGCAATTACCGAAGATGACATAAGTGTGATCGTTAATATTGATCATTCGGGGATATTAAGATTCGTTCATGGAAAATTAGAACCGTACCTCATTGAGGGACATGAATATTCTTACAGAGGATATATTCCCTGCTTATATCCGGAGAGAAAAGGCGTTCTGTGGTACGGAACTGGTGACTCCCTGGTGAAATTAGAAAATGGGAAAAGCCGAGGCTACACCGTTGCAGATGGATTGGCCGGAAACTGGACGAATTCGATTTATGATGACCACCAGGGATGCTTGTGGATCAGTTCTCCGCAAGGAGGGTTGACACGCTACAAAAACGGAAAGTTCACTCCATATAATACTAAAGTCGGGCTGTTTGCCGATGAGATCTATTGTGTTGTGGGGGACAATCAAGGAGGCCTCTGGTTAAGTAGTCCGAGCGGCATCGGGTTCGTTCAACGGCAGGAGCTCGATGATTTCGCTGACGGGCGCGTACGCAAAATACATTCAAAAGTCTATATGACTGCGGACGGAATGAAAACCGATGAATGTTTCGGCTCCTGGCAGCCCGCCGGTTGGAAAACACACGACGGACATATTTGGTTTGCAACAAAAAAAGGGGCTGTCATGATCGATCCTAAGGTCTTCAAGCAGAATCCGCTACAACCCCCGATTCTGATCGAACGAGTTGTTGTCAATCAACAGGATATACCGATAGACCAATTTGCAAGTTTGTCCCCCGGCGAGGACAAGTTGGAATTTCATTATACTGCATTGAGTTATCTCGTCCCCGAGCGAGTCCTTTTTAAATACAAACTCGAAGGATACGACAAGGAGTGGGTCGATGCGGGGACCCGGCGAGTGGCATTTTATACCGGCCTGCCTCCGAATAACTATCGATTTCGAGTGATGGCCTGCAACAATGACGGCATTTGGAATGACGTCGGAGCTAGTTTTGCATTCGATCTGCAACCACATTTCTATCAAACATATTGGTTTTTTGGATTCGCGGTGATTGTGCTTGGAGCGATAGTAATGGGTGGATATCAAATCCGCACGATCCAGATTTTGAGAAGAGAGAAAGAACTGGAAACACGCATACAAGAAGCGATGGCTAACATCAAAGTATTGGGCGGTCTCATCCCGATTTGTTCTAACTGCAAAAAAATCCGCAATGACAAAGGGTACTGGGATTTGTTGGAGGGATATATTCAACAACACTCCGAGGCAACATTCTCGCACGGTATCTGTCCCGACTGTGCAAAATTATTGTATCCCGATGTGTTCCCCTTAAAGAAGCAGGTATAGGTCGCTGCAATTCTTAAGCGATTTTCAATCGACGTGAGTTTCACTTTGCATCGAAACATGGTGATTCTCTAATTAACAACGCTCCCCTTCCCCTTCTCTTTGCATCTTATCTAAAGCGTAACTATATTGGCGACAGCGTAAATCTTTGATAAACCACTCTTATTGCCTACGGGAGGCTTTCGATGGGACCTTTCTTATTCTTAACCATTATTGTTGTCATTCTTGTCGTCTGGATCATTGCGCAGTACAATAATCTTATCACGCTGCGCAATCAGGTTACGAACGGATGGAAGCAGATCGATGTCCAGCTTAAGCGGCGCCATGATTTGATTCCAAACCTAGTGAACACCGTTCGAGGGTACATGGAATTCGAGCAGGAAACGTTGGAGAAAGTGATCAAAGCGCGAAATGCGGCTGTTTCAGCAACGGGCGTAGCCGACGCCGCTGCGAAGGAAGGCGAACTCACCGGTGCCCTCTCCCGCCTTTTTGCTCTTTCAGAAAATTATCCGACGCTGAAAGCAAATGAAAATGTCAAGCAGCTTCAGGAAGAATTGACAAGCACGGAGAATAAAATAAGTTTCGCAAGACAGTTCTACAACGACATCGCCACTAAGTTCAACATCGCGCAACAGACCTTTCCTGGGAACATTATTGCAGGAATGTTTAAGTTCCAAGCTTCCGAGTTGTTTGAAGTGAAGGAAGCTGCTGACCGGGAGGTGCCGACAGTCAATCTTTCGCTGAAGAAATAAACGGTTACGGAGATGATGTCTCGAAACATCTATGAGCAACAGAGCGCCAACAAACGCAAAACTGTGCTGGTGATGGTGCTGTTTGTCCTGTTTTTTGGATTTCTCGGATGGGGGTTCGACGTTTATTTTTTTAGATTCGGTCAACGCGGGCTTCCGTTTCCGGTGGCAACAATCGCTGCCATCTGCTTCGGCGCCTGGAGCGCTTGGTGGAGTCTGCAAAATGGCGCTTCCACCGTCCTCTCTTCATCGGGTGCAGTTCCGGTCGACGATAATAACCCGAAGTATCAGGTTCTCCGAGATGTTACCGATGAAATGTCGATCGCATCCGGCCTGCCCAAACCCCATCTCTACGTCATCCCCGACCCGGACCCAAACGCTTTTGCAACCGGTAAAGATCCTGAGCATGCCTGCATTGCGGTTACCGACGGCCTTCTCGAAAAACTCAACCGCGAAGAATTACAAGGAGTCGTTGCGCATGAAATGAGTCATGTCCGCAACTACGATATCAGGATGATGACCGTCGTTGCTGCGCTCGTCGGGGCGGTGATGCTCCTTTCTGAAGTTGGATTAAGATCGGGCAGGTTTGGTTTCGGGAGAAGAAGAAATTCTTCCTCGAGAGACAGCAGCGGCGGAGCACTGATGCTTATCCTCTGGCTTGTTGCCATAATCCTTGCCCCGCTCCTCGCACAGGTTCTCGCAATGGCTGTTTCCCGCCAACGCGAATACCTTGCAGACGCATCCGGCGCAGAGCTAACGAGGAACCCGAACGCGCTCGCCTCGGCATTGCAGAAAATCGACGGAGCGGTCGAACCGACCAGGTCAATCAAAAAGGGGACTGCACACATGTGCATCGCCGACCCCCTTGGAAGGAACATCAACGGCAAGGAAGGTTTTTTTGCAGAGATATTCGGCACACACCCCCCGATAGCGAAACGCATCATGCTACTGCACTCCATGGCCTACCGATAGACTTCCAGCGTATGCTCTCCATCTCACATCTCACCAAATATTTCGCCGGCATTAAAGCGGTCGATGACCTTTCATTCGATCTCCAGCCTGGTGAGATTGTCGGTCTTCTCGGCCCCAACGGTGCCGGAAAAACTACGACGCTTCGATGCATCTGCGGCATTCTTCGTCCCGATGGTGGTGCAATCTCGGCCGGCGGATTCGACCTTCAGCGGAGCGAAAGCAACGCCAAACAGTTAATGGCCTTCGTTCCCGAAACACCCAATCCGTACGATCTGCTGACGGTTCGCGAGCATATTAAGTTCATTGCAATGTGTTACAATACTCTTGATGTCTACGAAGCAACGGTGAACGAATTGCTCCAACGGTTTGATCTCAAGGAAAAAGAGAACGAATTCTCTGTCACCCTTTCAAAGGGGATGAAACAAAAACTCATGATCGCATGCGCGTTCGTCCATCGCGCCAAGATTTTCTTGTTCGACGAACCCACAGTCGGCCTCGACCCCAAGAGCCAGTTCACTCTTAAAGCGGAACTCCAGAGGCTCCGGGGGGAAGGTGCGTCCCTTCTCATCAGTACGCACCAGCTTGATACCGCGGAAAAACTGTGCGACCGCGTCATCATCATGCAAAAGGGAAGAAAGCTTTCCGAGGGTACTCTCGGCGAATTGCAGCACCTTGCAACGATGAAAGGCAATTCACTCGAAGAAGTCTTTTTGCGGTTGACAGAGGATCGACCGTGAACGCACTCTGGTTTCTCATGACGCGCCGGCTTATCAATAGCGTTAAGCGCGCATTCAACAATCCGGGACGCACACTCGGAACATTGGCGATCGTCGCATTAATTGTGGCAACATACGGCGGCCCGGTTATTTTCCAGTTTCATGAACCGGCAAAACCGAGCGCCCTTGTACAATTTCTTCCCCCGCTTGAAATTGTCGCCGCGATCCTCACACTGATGCTTTCGGGTTACCTCTTTATCTCATTCATAGTAGCAATAGATTACACGAGAGCTTTCACGGAACACGACGTCCTCAACGTTTTTCCGACACCGCTTCCTCGAACCCTTGTTTTTCAGTTTTTCCTGTTCACAAGGGCTCTTCTCGCGAGTGCGCTGGCTGTCGTCGTTATTGCCTATTTCTTTTTTCGAACCAGCCGCTCGCTTCTGCTCGTAATCCCTAATCACGCCGTATCGGGTTCAAGCGCACTGAGTGCTATTCTGTTTGCCGCGCTCTTTATCGCTGCAAACGGCGCTCTGCTGTTAGCGGGCGTCCTTTGCGGACTAAAAGTTTTCCGCAAGGAGATCTCTCGAAAACTGGTCTGGACGATCATCGCCCTTGTTCCGATACTATTTTTTGGCGGACTTGTATACCGGGCAATTTCGGATACCGGACCGGGTGCGCAGTTTTTGGGTCTCCTCATTCGCCATACGAGCGATCAACCATTTGCGTCAATCCTGCTCCCCTTTCGTGCAATTGCAGATTCCGCTCTTGTTCCGTTTGGCGGATGGACTGTCGCGATGCCGGTTGGCTTTGTCCTTTGGGGAGGGGTGCTAATTTGGAGCCAACGTAGATTGATGCGTTTCGCTCCCGCGATGTATGAATATGGAATTCACCTTGCTCAGGAGAATGCGCGGCGGAATGAAAGATTGAGAAACCGATCGTTCAACGTAAAGGCATGGGCAAAGACAGGAAGAAGTAAAGAAGTGGTGGGAGTTGTCCACTCGTCATGGATGGACAAACGGTTTTCCGGCGGTGCATTGGCTCTTTTCTGGAGAAACGCCGTTATGATGCGGCGTTCCAGTATTATGCTCGCGATAAAAGTAAATATAATTTTGATGGTAATTTTTTACGGCGGGATCGTTGCACTCCATTTATGGAAGCCAGGTCTTGAAGAAGGGGGAATTGCTGCGCTCGGCGGTGTAGTTCAATTTCTTGTGATTTCTCTTTTTACTACGGCGTCCGTTGCATGGCTCACGGAGACGTTGAAGCGGTTTGAAATCCAGAAGCCGCTCCCCATAGCTCCGCGCCATGCCGTTCTCGCCGAGTTACTCCCCATCGCAATACTCGTTTCGTGTTTGAGCCTTTTCGGCGCCGCTATTTTTATTGCCTTATTCCCACGTCAGGCAGGAATTTTCTTGCTCGGCTTCGTGACGATTTCGTCCTCCTATTTGCTTATGAGCTGCCTCCTCTTTATTGTGCTTTTGTTTAATCCCGATCAGCACGATACGCTCCAGAGAATGCTCTTTGGAATATACACCACGGTTGCGTTCTTGCTTGGATTCGCACCATCGGGCATGATGATCGCGCTTGGATTTTTGCTCCATTTTCAGTTGATTATGCAAGGTTTGATAGTCATTTCGGCAAACATTATTTGCGCCTCTGTGCTGGTCGTCTTTGCAGCCAAGAAATATGAATCGTTCAATCCGGTGGAATGACACCCGCTCACAAACACGATAGACCAATGTCTGACAAAGAACTTACAGCAACGCTCCTCTTATCATGCCCTGACAGAAAGGGATTGGTTTCACTGATATCAAATTTCATCTTCGAGCGAGGCGGGAACATTCTTGACCTGGATGAGCATGTGAACGCACAAGAACAGCGCTTTTTCCTACGCGTTGCCTGGGATATGAAAGACTTCAGCGTTAACCCGGACCGCCTCGATGAAGCGTTTCTCCCGATGGCAAGAGAATTTCGAGCTGAATGGTCTATTCGGCTTAATCGCAACAGGCACAGACTCGCAATTTTTGTCTCAAAATACGATCACTGTCTTCAGGAAATTCTATGGCGTCACGATCTCGGTGAGTTTGATGCGGAAATTGCGCTCGTAATCTCAAACCATCCCGACCTCGGATTTCTCGCAGAGCGATATAATCTCCCCTTTCATGTCTTTCCGATTACGCAGGAAAATAAAGCCTCTCAGGAGACACGGGAGATCGCTCTCCTCGAAAAAAATAATGTCGACACGATTGTCCTGGCCCGCTATATGCAAGTGCTGTCCCCGGCTTTCCTCGAAAAATACCCGAATAGAATCCTGAACATCCACCACTCATTCTTACCGGCATTTGCTGGAAGCAATCCGTACAAGCAGGCATACGAGAGAGGTGTCAAGATCGTCGGTGCGACTAGCCACTACGTTACTGAACTTCTCGACGAAGGCCCCATCATCGAACAAGATATTATACGGATTTCACACAAAGATTCGTTGGAAGATTTGATACGTAAAGGAAGAGACCTCGAGCGGCTTGTGCTTGCCCGCGGATTGCGCCTGCATCTCCAGGACCGCATCCTAGTCTATGGAGGGAAGACAATAGTGTTCGAGTGATACTATCGCTATTGTCCATCGAGAAAATCCTATTCGCCCGGGCTACACAGCCAGCGCCTTCATCGTTCCTACAACCTCTCCGTAATATCCTCTTCCAAAGAGATTTAAGTGATTAAAAAGATGATAGAGCTTGTACAATTCTATCCTCTTCTTCCAGCCCGGCTTGAGAGGATAGACTTCATCGTATGCTGAATAAAATGAATCGCCAAAACCCCCGAAGAGCATAGTCATTGCAAGGTCTGCCTCGCGATGACCGTAATAAACTGCGGGGTCAATAATTGCCGGTATGTTCCCTTCAACGCAAAGGAAATTTCCGCCCCAGAGGTCTCCATGCAATAAAGCGGGAGGTTCGCCGTCATCGGGGATCAATTCGTCGAGACGGCGATCGAGTGCGGTATAAAGTCTGCGGAGTTCGGCGTCGACATATCTGTTTTTTTCAGCGAGATGAAATTGAAACTGCAATCGGTAATTCTGGTAAAATTCCTTCCACGACGAACTGCGAGGCGTATTCTGTTGCGGGGTCGAACCGATGTAGTTATTTTCTGCGAACCCGAATGACGACGATGTGCAGCGGTGAAGAGCTGCGAACTGCCTGCCGAACTCTGCAAAGAATGTTTTCCGGTTTGATGGAGACGAAGAACGAAGGAATTCGATAATAAGGACGTTTTCTTCCACACATATAACCCTGGGAACCTTAACTGCATCCGCTTTTGCTAATTCCCTAAGCCCGTTTGCTTCTTTTGGAAACATGTCCTTCTGTTGGGGCGAAACCTTAACGAAGAGAATTTCCCCGTCCCCTAACGTCGCTTTCATTGCAGTCGAAATCGAACCGCCTCCAATCGGTGTAACGGAAGCGACCTCTCTCTTCAAGACATGTTCGAGAAGCGAGCTAACGTTTTCCATTATCAAGCATTTTTAAAAGCCCATCGCATGCATCTTCGAGAATATCTAGCACATGTTCGAACCCTTCAGGCCCCTCGTAGTAGGGATCGGGAACCTCTACGGCGGCTAATTTCTGACAATAATCGGTCATGAGCGAAAGCTTTGAATGGTATTTTTTTTCTTTATCCATCATTCGGAGATCTCGAAGGTTCTCTTTATCCATCGCAATGATCATGTCGAATTTTTCAAAATCGACGGCCGGGTTAAATTTTCGCGCCCGGCTCGTGAGTGGGTATCCCCGCTTGCCAGCGTGGGATCTCATTCGTGCATCGGGAAGAGAGCCGATATGATACCCTGCAGTCCCGGCGGAGTCAACTTTGACCGCAAGTCCATCCGCTTTCTTCTCCATTATTCCTTCAGCTGCCGGAGACCGGCAGATGTTACCAAGACAAACAAAGAGTATTTTCTTTTCCGCGTCCATTAATATCTCCTAATCAAGCCGTTAATAAAAAGTCGCCATTTTTTCGCACTCTTTCAAGGATTTGGTTCACCGGCTTGATGCACAAACGGCGTGGCATTTATATTGCCGCAGATGAAAAACAATTAAAAAAAATACATACATTATATTGCGAACTCACAGACGGCCTGCATGACAAGGTTGTCAACTTTTTTACTCCACCTTAGCAAAACACAATATGAACTATTTTGTTTTGATTTACCATTTAGTCGACGATTATCTGCTGCTTAGAACGGCCCACCGGGAAGAGCATCTTCATCTATCAACGGAGGCAAATCGCCACGGCGACCTACTGCTGGCAGGAGCCTTTAGTAATCCGGCAGACCGAGCGCTTCTCATCTTTCGCGTGAAGGACAAAGCAATTATTGAAGAGTTTATTCGCAACGATCCTTACGTCGTGAATGGATTGGTGACAAGGTGGGAAATCCGGCCTTGGACGGTAGTTATTGGCAAGTAATCGTTGAAAATCTTACGGCAACAATTCCCCTTGAACTGGGGGGGGCAACGCCGCGGCAGAAGAATTCTTCAACTTTTCTTCGAATGTATCGAGTTTGCGCGCCGCTTCGTCGTACTTGTTCTTCGCGTTGGTAAGATGCTTCCCCACGGTTTCAAACTCGTCGGCAAACCGCTGCAAATCCCCCTGAAGCCTTGCAAGATTTTGAATGATCTCTTTGGCGCTTTTCTCCACTTCCATCCCTTTGAATCCCAGAGCCAGAACATGAAGCTGTGCATAAAACGTATTCGGGGAAACGGAAAACACCCTTCGCTGGACTCCATAATTGTAAATGTTCGTCTCGTCGTCGTAATCATCGTTTTTGATAATCGTCTCGTAATAGATATTCTCAGCAGGGATGTACATTAATGCAAAATCGAAAGTTCCTTCGTCGGGTGCGATATATTTCTGCGCGATCGCATCGATATGCTTTTTGACATCGCTGACGAACACTTTGTAGGCAGATTTTTTCTCCGCTTCGTTTGGCGCTTCGACCATCTTCCTGAAATTTTCCAGTGGAAACTTTGAATCGATTGGAATGATGCCGTTCGCCGTTCGGACAATCGCATCGACGGTATTGCCGTTTCGAAAACGGTATTGGGTGGCATAGGACGACGCAGGAATGACCTGCTTAAGCAAGTCCTCAAGCATCGACTCGCCAAGTCCGCCCCGCAATTTCGGAGCCTTTAGCAAGCCTTCAAGTTGTGCCACACTTTCGCCGAGCTGTTTCATCTCTTCCGTCGCCTGCAGCAACTGGCCCTGGCTTTTCTGCAAGTCCCCGATCACTTTCGCGGCCGTATCGAGCCTCGTTCCGATCGTGCTTGTTTGCGCCGAAAGCTGCTGGTTCACCTGCTCTGTCGTCTTCTGAATCGACTGAGTCACAAGAGTAATCTGTTGATTCAAATTCTCCGACGTGGCCCGCATGCTTTGAAACATCGTATCAGTTGCAGTTCTGAGGCTCTGCGAAACTTCACTTCTCAGCGACTCAATTTGCTGTTGCATCAATAACGACGATTGATCGTTCCCTGCCGGCCGTTCTCTCTGCTTTTTGAAAAGGAAGACCCCAATCAGGGCGGCAAGTATGACAACAAAAATAAGTGTTACAATCTCCATAAATTGAAACTAAGCCCCTCTCTTAACTTTGTTGATTGTTCATTGTTGATTGATCAATACGGTTTCGTGAAAAATACAAACAGAACCACTGCAAGAATCGAATATTGAAGCACTCGCGCATACAACATACTCTTTTTCTTCAATGAATTCCAGATATACGCACTCCCCGCCATCGCCCCGATGAGAAGAACCGCCATCATCGCAACTTCGGGAACGGAACGCGTTGCCCCGATGATGATTGCCAGACTATCACCTTTGATAAATAACCCATAGATGACCAATAAGTGTCCGGTGTAAGTTACCAACGATTCCGACCCAAGGAGACTGACGATCGATTTCCCCGAATGAGCCACGTGTTCCCACCACCAGAGTGTTGAGAGAATCATCAAAACCACACCAAGGCGTATAAACAAAAATTCCGGGCTCGCAGTCCAATAATCATGCGGAGGAAAAATCATCAACGGCTGAAGATTTGAGGCAATCGAAAGGACGATGAGTGCGATCCCCGCGGCAAAGATACCGTTAAAGAATTTTCCTTCCGGTATCGATTCCCTGCAAAAAATAAAAAGCTGCCCGGTCACGCCTCCGAACAGTACAAAACTCATCCATGGAAAGATCGGGAAAAGCGAATCATGTATTGAATTAATGTAGGTGGAAAAGGGGAGCGATAGTATCCCATCGACGTTTTTCGTCGACATATACGGAGTAGTAAATGCAACAGCAAATCCGACAACGCAAAGCCAAATAAAAAAAAGGCGCTGAGTTTTCATGATCAGAACCAGCAATAGCATGAGCAGCAGCGAAACCGCAATGCACTGAAGAACGTCTACCGGCCAAAACGAATTCCACTCGTTCCAACCGATAAGAAAAGCGAGCTTGTGAAACGAAAAAAATGGAAGATGCAACGCGTAGCCAACCACCCAGATTTGAAGAATGCGGCCGCACTGCTTCCAGAAGATACTGTTGAACGAGAGATAATCGTTCCATTTTCGCTGTCCGACGATGGCAAACGCATAACCCGCAACAAACAAAAACGACGGAGCCACAATCCCGTTGATGAAATTCAGCGTCCCAAACCAAGGTGCGAGTCGAATCGCAGGGATGAGAAACGCGTTGGTGACATGCGTTTCAATCATTACCAGCACTGCCCAGCCTCGGAGCAAGTCGATATAAACGTACCGTGGCTTCGACAATGGCTGAGAAATAGTCCGATTATTCGGTTGAGACATTACGAGTTTGCAGAGAGGAATGAGGGAATGGATCCGTCTTTAACACGATGGCAAACATGTACTGAAAATGCGTCAAATCACTTTCAACTTTTTCCCAACCGATTCAAATGCATCGAGCGCCTTGTCAATCTCTTTTTTCGAAAGAGCGGCCGAAACCTGAGCCCGGAGCCGGGCTTCTCCCTTCGGGACAACAGGGAACCACAGGCCTTTGATATAGACTCCGGCCTTCAGCATTGCAGCGCTCATATCCTGTGCAAGCGATGCCTCACCTACCATGATCGGCACTATCGGGTGGTCACCATCGATAATTTTGAACCCCAGCGCTTTGATTTCTTTTCTAAAGTAGGCGGTGTTCTCGTGCAACCGCCGGACAATTGATTTATCCTTTGTCATCAGGTCAAAAGCCGCCAGGCACGCACAAACTATCGAAGGAGGGAGTGAATTCGAGAATGTGTACGGACGTGATTTTTGACGAAGGTATGCGATGAGTTCTCGTCTCCCACTGACATACCCTCCTGCCGCACCGCCAATTGCCTTCCCAAGCGTACCGGAGATGACATCCACTTTTCCAAGCAAACCAAAATGATCAGGTGTCCCCCTCCCCGATTTTCCGCACACCCCGATCGCGTGCGAATCATCGACGAATACAATTGCCTCGTGCCGGTGTGCAACCTCTACGAGTCTGTCAAGCGGGGCCAGATCGCCCTCCATACTGAATACTCCGTCAGTTGCAACGATGCGAAGTCTGTACCCTTTTTCCTTGTCTTCTTCGAGAAGTTGGTCGAGATGTGCAGGATCGGCATGATTGTAAATTTTTTTGTCGATCGTTTCTGGCTTGCAGAGACGCATGCCATCGATAATGCTGGCATGATTGAGCCTGTCTGTATAGATGGCATCCCGGTAATCCTCCACATCGAGCTTTTCATTTACAAGGCTTGCAAAAAACCCCTCGTTCGCCGCGAAACATGACGAAAACAGAATCGTATCCTCGGTGCCAACAAATTTCGATATCTTCTTTTCGAGTTCAAGATGAATCGTTTGCGTACCGCAAATAAACCTGACCGACGCTATCCCATAGCCATAGTTTTTAATCCCTTCGATGGCTGCTTTGCGGACGGCAGGATGATTCGACATACCGAGATAATTGTTCGACGCCATCATGATAACATTCTTTCCCTTAACTTTGACAACGCCGGCTTGCGCCGACTCAAGGGGAGTTTCATGCTTGAAGGTGTTAGCTTCGCGAATCCGCGACAGCTCAGACGTGACAAGTTCGATGTAATTCATGGTTTCTCAGCTTGGATTGTTTGCACTTAGAAAGAATGTTTAAACCGCCAAGACGCAAAGAACAAATTATGGGTCTCTTAAAATTAAATTAGATTTCCTTTCTTGGCGCCTTGGCGGTAAAAAAATTACGGTTTCAATAGTACCTTGAAAGCGTCACCTCGCCGAATCACTTCGAATGCCTCTTCGTACTGTTCCAACGGAAACTGATGCGTGATGAACCCCGTGGCAAGGAACTTTTTGGCGAGCCCTGATTTCAGAATTTTCTCCATCTGAATCCACGTATCAAACACCCGCCGGCCGATAATCCCTTTAATGGTGAGACCTTTGAAAATGACGTCCTTAGCAAAATCAACAGGCATGGTGCCTGTCGGCAATCCGAGAAGCGAAAATGTGCCTCCCATCCGGACCGCCTGAAACGCATCTTCATACGCCCGGTAACTCCCCGACATTTCGAAGACTGCGTCGACGCCGGATTGGTTTGTTTCTTTCATCACAACAGAATGGAATCGAGCGCGTTCACCCGGCAGTGCCATGTCGAAACAATCGGTGGCGCCGTACAGCCTTGCCATTCGGAAGCGCCGCCCCTCGAGTTTTTCGTGTGAAAACTCCCCATGGGAAGCATCGGTGACAAATATTTTTTTAGCACCTGCATATTTTGCCACGGCGGTCGCCATCATCCCTTGAACTCCGCACCCGAGCACGACCACGTTTCGGCTTTTCACATCTACCGACATCACGGTGTGGGTCGCGTTACCGATTGCATCCATGAAGGCGATGATCTCAAGAGGAATCTCGTTCTTGTGGAACAGAACCAGATTTCTCGCAGGTACCTTAACAAATTCCGCAAATGCGCCGTCGTCATGCACGCCTTTGATCACCGTATTGCGGCATACGTGTTTCTCTCCAAGCCTGCATTGGTAACACTTTCCGCAGGTTACGTGCATTTCCGCCGAGGCGTGGAAATATTCTCCCACCACAGGATAAAACTTCTTGCTTTTTGCAAACGTCGTTTCGGTTTCACCCCGTAAAAGCTTCTTCACCGCGGGGTTGGTCTTTGCCTTTGCAAAAATCATGTTCGCAATATGCCTTCTCGCGCCCGCGCCAGCACCCACAATCCAACCAGAAAATTCGTGGCCGACAGTTACGGGATCGGTCAGCGCGCGCGACATTTCAACACGGAGCGAATCCTTCGCTGTGTAGATGCCGACATCGGTGCCGCAGATGGCTCCTGCAAACACTTTAATGATCACATCGTCCGGTGATTCGACCTTGGGGATCGGTTTTTCAATAAGCTGAAACCCGGTCGTCCATTCTTTCCCCTCTACCGGCTTGCTTTTTGTTATTGCTTTCATAGCAGACACACATATATTTAAAAGAGATGTTTAACCCGATTTTTTCAAACGAATGCTGAATGAACCATCCATCCCATGCTTATGCGTAAAGGTCTCAACATAACCGTCAGGCGTAACCAAGGCTGCGGCGACAAACCGCGCCGCAGGGTCGACGTCGAACTCTGGATGGTGTTCCAAAAATGACCTTATCATCCCGAAATTTTCTTCCGGCTCCGTTGTACAGGTGCTGTACACGAGTATGCCTCCCTGTTTCACGAGCAATGCTGCGTTTTCAATCAGGCGCCGCTGGAGTACAACGAGGTCGCGAATATCTTCGGCCTCACGTTTAAGTTTCATGTCCGGCTTTTTCGCGAGCACTCCAAGCCCTGAACATGGAGTGTCGAGCAATACTTTATCAGCCGGTTCGGTTGAATATTCAGTGCTGTCTCCTGCGACAGTCTTTACGTTAGTAATGCCGAGGCGCTCGCAGCTCGCTTTCACTAAATTCAGCCTCGTGGAATATTTATCGATCGCCACCACCTCACCGCTGTTATTCAATGCTTCTCCGATAAAAGTCGTTTTCCCTCCGGGTGCAGAGCACAAGTCGATTACCCGGTCACCTTTTTGCACACCGAGCAATTGGCAAGCGATACCTGCACTCTCATCCTGCACCGAAAAAAATCCGCGGCGAAAAAGCTCCGTTTGCGAGATGTTGGAAAGATTAGACGTTTCAACGAAATTGTTCAAGTACTTCGATTTCTCAAAAACAACATTTTGGTTCCTGAGAAGTTCGAGGAAGTGCTCCACGGTGGTCTTCGAAGTATTAATGCGAAGTGAAAGCCTCGGGCGTTCGTTATTCGCCTGGAGCATTTTTTCCGTCTCGGCAAAGCCGAAACGATTCATCCAGCGGCGCACCACCCAGACCGGATGTGAATACATCACTGCCAGATACTGCCCGGCATCGATCGTAACGTCGGGGTAATGAATGCCATCAAGGTTGCGGATGATGTTGCGGAGAACTGCATTGACGAGGTTTGCCGCCTTTTCCCCGCGAATGCGCTTCACAAATTCAACCGCTTCGTTCACCGCGGCGTGATGAGGCACTTTGTCCAAAAACATAATCTGGTAAAGCGCTGCACGGAGTGCGTTCTTCACGGTAACTTCGGCTTTCGTAAAATTGCCGTGGAAAAATCCGTTGAGAACCCAATCCAGTTTCATTTGCCAGCGTAGCACGCCGTTCACGATTTCCGTCAGCAGCGATTTGTCGAGGTCATTGATCTCTTCGGAACGGAGTTCGGCTTCGAGGAGTTTATCCAGGTACGAATCTGCCCGTTCGACTCTATTGAGAATTTTGACTGCGCTTCCACGAACTCCGTGAAACAATAATTGCTTTTCTTCAACTTCCATTATGAGTATACTGGTTCGATGATTACCGTACGTGAGGAGGATTAGTGCGGCCCGCTCCGTTGGTGTCTTTCTTCGTTTGTCAATTCAAATATTTTTTTAAAAAGGGCTTTTTCAGGCTCTGAAAGAGTGATCTTTCGCCGCGCCATGACATGCCGGGCAACTTCGACGGCGCGGCCGATGTCATACGTCGTGAATGATTGCCCCGATGTACCCCATGAGAACGACGGAACAAATTTCGGCGAAACACCTGCGCCAAAAATATTACTCGCAACGCCGATAACTGTCCCCGTATTAATGACCGAATTGATCGCGGTTTTCGTGTGGTCGCCGATGATCGCGCCGACAAATTGTGAACCGCTGTCTACCATTTCGCCGTTAACATAAACTTTCACGTGCGAATAATTGTTTTTCAAATCACTGTTCGTGGTTCCCGCGCCAAGATTCACCCACTTGCCGACATACGAGTGTCCTAAAAATCCATCATGCTGCTTGTTCGAATACCCATGGATGATCGACGCCTCGACTTCGCCTCCTACTTTGCACATCGGGCCGATAGTCGTATCTTCGTAGATTTTCGCCCCCACTTTGATCATTGAACCGTCGCCGATGTACACCGGGCCAATAATCGTCGACTGCGGAAGGACCGTGACATTGTTCCCGATGTACACCGGTCCTTCGCTCGCATCGATAACAACTCCGGGCTTCACAACCGAACCATTGCCGATAAAAATATTTTTTTTATTAATGCAGTAAACGCCCGGTGATAGCTTGCCAAGAACCTTCTTTCCTTTTACACCCTTCGACATGACCTTCCAATCAACAAGCAATTGCGCCCCGTTGTTGTTCACAAGCTCCCACGGATAACTTATCATCTTCACATCGACTTCCCTTCTTGCTGTCCCTTCAAAGTCGGCAATAGAAAGAACATCCGGCATGACGTTTTTCCATCGGGCTAACTTTTCACCAGATACGCGAGCGGCAACGACATGCTCGCCCTTTACATAAACGGTATTACCAACACCCTCCAATGGAACAGTCTTGACAAATTTCTCGTCAGCGATTACCCTTCCGTTAATAAACAGATACTCCTTCGAAGATATATTATTGACGCTATTTTTTGGATTTAGCAAACGCAGGCAGTCCGCGAGATACGCTCGGCATTGAAGTGCGACTGGAACAGTCCGATAGTGTCGTTCTATCTTCTCCCTTAGAGAGAAGATACCGCACTTCAAATCATACACTGGGCGGAAGTAAACGAGGGGAAGAAACCGGGAGTAATAATTATCTTCGAAGATACAAATCTGTGTTGGCATCTGTTTACACAAAGCCATCTGGTGAGAAAAGGTCCACGACCTTGTAAAGGTGCTACGGAATTATATGCCCCCTGGGTGAAGAATTCTCCGTGAAAAACGCTGTTTGATTAAAGATAAAAAACGGAATGCATAAATCATACATTCCGTTTAATTTCGTATCAGCATAAAAAGCCCAGCAATTTTTATGCTGCCGGTTCCGCTGCCACCACTTTCTTTGCGTATTTCCTATTGTAGCGCTCTACACGTCCCGCCGAATCGACCAGTTTCTGTTTGCCCGTATAATATGGGTGGCAATTCGAGCAAATTTCAAGGTGAATATTGCCGATAGTGGATCGGGTCTCGAACGTATTCCCGCAAATACACGTGACAACGGCTTTTTTGTAATCGGGGTGAATTCCTTTTTTCATTACATCCTCCGGTGGATCAAAAAATTGACTTTACTAAAGTACAAAATTCCTTCTTTATTTGCAACTGCATTTTAAAAGCAGGTTATCCTGAATATGAACAAATCTCTTAATTAAAAGTCCTGTCATGCCCGCCTGCCGAAGGCATCCCTTTGGGAAAAGCGGGCATCCACCTTTGATTGAAGACAAAAACATGGATTCTCGCCGAGTCGAATCCTCTCCCCGCGTCCGCGGGAACGACAAACTCAGGCAATACGCTAAAGCAAATAAGCGGGATTAGAAAAATATATCTCTAAACCTTGTTCATTTTTTCATTGAACTCTTTCGATTTTCTCTTGGCGATGGTAAGGGTTTGCCATTGCTCGGATTTGAACATTTTTGCAAGAAAAACGATTTGCCCCACATGATAACTGATATGGGCCAAGCTCCGGTTTATAGCTTCAAGCACCGAATGAGGCTCATTTCGTATGTTGATAATCTTTTCAAGATCACCCTCGGTTAATATTTCAAGAGTGCCAAACAAACATCGCCATGCTTTTTCCCAAGTCTGTAATAATTCTTTCTTATCAATCTTATCCATTTCAAATTCGCTGTCTCTGTTCCGCCACCCTTTTTCGCCATCAGTAGTCAAAAAATCTGTCCATCGGCTGAGCAAATTACCATTGACATGTTTAACGATAATGGCGATGCTATTGGACTCGGGTTCAGGCAGTCGGAAAAATTCTTCATCACTTATTTGCTCCATCGCTTTGTCCGCCAGGGTTTTGTATTGTCTAAAGATGCCAAGCGCGGATTCAATAGGATTGGTGCTGGTTTTCATATGCCTATTTCTTAAGGTCTTCTTTAAACGCGAACTCTTACTTACCGATCTTTGATAAATGTTCCGTTGTGTAGTTCGGCGTATGCTTGCCGCAGTTCCTCATCCGTGTTCATCACAATCGGTCCGCTCCAGGCAACAGGTTCCTCAAGCGGCCTGCCCGACACCAGAAGAAATCTAATACCCGTTTCTCCTGCCTGAACTGTCACCTCGTCGCCATTGTCAAAAAGGACAAGCGATCGATTTCCGGCCACAGTGAGGTTCGCTTTACCGTCCGTTCCCACGACATCAGTTTGAATTGATGCTGGTTCGGAAGCATCTCGGAACCTACCTGTTCCCTCGAAGACGTAAGCGAACGCATTCCGATTTGTCTCGACCGGCAGGGTTTTTCGTTTTCCAGGCGGCACCCATACGTCGAGGTACCGCGGGTTTGCCGCGATCCCGTCAACCGGGCCCCTCTTCCCCCAGAAATCGCCGCAGACAATACGAACGCTGGTTCCATCGTCATCCACTATTTCAGGAATGTCGCGGGACGTAACGTCCTGGTACCGCGGTTTCGTCATCTTGAGGTCTGCGGGAAGATTAGCCCACAACTGAAAACCGTGCATCCTCCCCCGCTCATCCCCCTTCGGCATTTCCTGATGAAGGATGCCGCTTCCAGCGGTCATCCATTGCACATCCCCAGCACCAAGCGTACCGCTGTTTCCGAGACTGTCGCCGTGATTAACTGTGCCGGCGAGAACGTAGGTGATCGTCTCAATGCCCCGATGCGGGTGCCACGGAAATCCTGGAAGATAATCTTCCGGATGTTCGTTCCTGAAATCATCCAGCAAAAGAAACGGATCGAAATCGCCCGTTCTTCCAAAACCAAACGCGCGACGCAATCGTACTCCTGCACCTTCAATGGTTGGCTGGGCTTGAATAATTTGTCTCACTGGCCGTATCGACATCACTTCTCCCTTTGCTTGTAATCCAATGGCAAAAAAGTGTTAATATTTATGTGGATTCAAAATAAATCGCTAGAAGTGTTAACAAAAGAGCGACAGCAATCGTTTCCTGAATCATGAGACTTGAATGGCGTCGATATCCGCGTTATCCGATTCCTAAAATCCATGCGATCAACAAATATCAGCAGGACTCTCCCTGAGGGCAAATGGGTTTTGTTTAACGTTTACTTGATGATGATGAATTTTTTGGTATATGACTTTAGCCCATGATAAGCAAAGAAATAAATGCCGGCTGCCAAATTCCTTGTCTGGAATCGTGCGCTATAGGTACCGGGCGCTTTTATGCCGTTTTCGACCTCAGCAATTTTTTGACCGAGAATATTGTATACGGCAATTGTGACTTTCGTCTGTTGAGTGATCTCATATTGGAGGGTTACTGTCTGAGAGGTGGGGTTTGGATACACTGAAGAGTTATTATCATTCAAGAGAGGAGGGGGTTGAAAATTAAGCTGGTTCATCCGTTGTATGTTTGCATAGATATCGTACCCAAAGTCAGGATTCTGCATGGTTTCATAGCACATGAGAAGGCTGTCGCCAAAAACATCTGCATGATATGCATTGTAGGCACCCCACACAGAGTATGTGTACGGAGAAAAGGTGTGAAGATTGAACGGATAATACGCGCACGCATCGTCGTCAAAAAAGATGGCATGAATCTCGTTGTATGAATTCCATGAAACCAGCGCCTTTCTATTATCAAATTTGATGATTTGTACGTCGGTCTGGATATCATTAATGGAAAATGAATCTGCCATCGTGCCATTACTAGAAGGGTAAACCCTATGCATGCTCATTCTAAAGTTATAGCCGGTTGTATCGAACTCGGTCCAAGCAAAAACCAGATTGCTGTCGTCATCAATCCGGCATGCGCCTTGATCAAGCGTCCAATGATCCGGGATTCTGGCAACAGCCAGTGTATCACGGATGACATTCCCTCCAGCGTCAAGAATCATTGCCTTTAACGTATTTCCCGGCGTCGACGTCTGATAATTGTAATCGGCCCACATTACAAGAGTATTAAAAGCTTTGTTGGTTGATACGCCAATAATATATTTGGGGGATTGATAAGAGGATGTGAAGATCGGTAACTGCGCATTGATCGACGCCAAGTCCTGGTTGAATTGCTGAGCATAAATAGTCGAGGAAACGTTGGGGTACCAACATAAAAAGATATTGCCGTCATCATTTTCCTGAGCCACATTTTTCATCTGGTCATAATCATAATAATAGCCAGCTGTTATCCATTTATTCCGGCCGTCCAAAACCCCTGATGAAGAGACTTTTTGCAGAACCAAATTCCTCGTTGAGTAATCGCCCCCGGCAAACGATACGAGAAAATTACCTTCACGATCATGTACAACTGCGGGAGCTGAAATCCATTGAATAGTGTCCGGATCGCTGATCAAAATATTGGCGGAAACCGGAGTGCCAGACGCATCCAGCACTTGTCCATACAGCTCGTGATATCCATTCCGTTGATCTTCCCAAACCACCAATGACGCTCCAAATTGATTGTACCCAACCACGGGGTTTGTTTGCCAGGCGCTACAGTCATCATCTGCTGCTTTCACTGATGCTCCGATCGCCGTGAAGGATGTGTCAAATGCCTGTAACATCACGTCCTCTTGAGTACGGTCGTATCCACCGTAGACCAAAAATAATCGGTCGAACAGAGCTTTTGAGAGTCTCGGATATGACCACCACGGTATGGTCGTGGAGAAAGAAAGGGGTGTCGCGGCCTTTAGAATTTGCCCATCAGTCGATACAATTTCTCCGTACCCCTGATCGCTAAACCAAGTGAGAAAGAATCTGTTCTCATTATCTGAAGAAGCGACGTATGTGGTCGCGTAATTTGGTAAGGAAGATAAAGTTGACGGGGCAGTTACAAAACCGCTGTCAGCACGGAGAATTCTGGCGGAGAAACCATAGGTTGTCCCCCATAGAAAAAGAAAGTGCCCATCCTTTGTACTAGTGAGTGTCGGAAAATAGAGGTCGCTCGAATCGGAAGGGTTGCTGACAAGCATGGGCTGAGAATAAAGATTCCCAATCAAATTCACTGCCTGGAATACAATTCTTGAATGCCCGTTCAAATAACTGCTCCATACAACAACGCACCGTCCTGAACCGTCTGAAGCAATTCGGTCATCCCATCCGATGCTGCTCACATTGGCATTTCCAGTTACATCAAGAGGCCATTGGTCAGTTATAGGAATTCCATCCTTGTTAAAAGCTCTACAATATGGAATTTGTGTCTGGCAGCATGAAACATCGGCAATCCATGTTACAAAAATATTCCCCGATGAATCGACTGCGGCAGAAGGGTTGTTTGTATTGGTCGCATACAGTTGATTCGCTGTGAGATTTTGACCAATTAACTCGCCCGAAGCAGAGATACGTTGAAATCTGATATCATAACCTGAGCCTGCCCATAGGACAATATATTCATGAGATGTTCTATTGTAAGCAATATGAGGCTCTGAATTCCAATTGGCATCCTGGTCCGACACAGAGATCATCAGACCGACACGGTTCCCTTTGTTATCAAAAAGTTGCGCATTGACTTGCCGGTCACCCGCTCGGTCATCATTCCAAGCACACATAAATCCACCCACAGAATCACTGGCGATGTTAATCTGGTGTTGATCACTTCCATATTCACCGCAACCGGTATTGACGACGAAATCCTGCTTAATTTTCACAAAAGAGTGGTATTGAAGGGTATCGAATTTTGTTTTTGAGAGGACTTGTCCCGACTTCTGCGATAGCAGGCGGAAAGACTTCGGGTAATGCAATTCTTGGCTGGCATTACGTTGTGAAACCGCTGCTGAAGAGGAAAAAAGAAGGATAAAAATTGAAGGAAGAAGACTCGTTTTTACAAATTTGTGACGATTCATAGCGCCCCGCTCAGTGTGTGGTATATTACGGTACCATGAAAGGTTTTCTTAATCCGTACCACAATCAAAACTTCTTCATTACTCGATCGGGAGGTCAAGCAGATATTGGGGAAAAAGCAAAGCGGCAGTTACTCGAGCACAGCCAGGTGTGTTTTGATAAATGGAATGAGTTACTACTCTTGAAGTCGTGCGCCAAATCCCCATATCTCATATCCCGAGAAGTATGCATTCCGGTCACCCTGCCGGCGATTCTAGAAACAGAACCTGCACGTAAGTGGGATTGAACAACCCTTCGCCGACAGTGTAAACAGAAAAAAATCTAAAATCAAGTGGGCTGATCCTTGAGCAGTGGTATACTTTGAAAGTAAATGTCATTCCGGCGAAAGCCGGAATCCATTTAGGTAGGCCTGGATGTCCGCTTTCGCGGTCATGACAATTCCTTTTCTATCTTGAATACGCAAAGTAGCCCACTGCCGATCCTTGGTTCTGGCCTTTGTACTCCTTGAATTCTGTTCAGCTGTCTAGAACTAAAAATTACAAAATGCGAATCGGCTGACAATACCCCGACGTCATTGTTATCTATCTTTTTTCAAAAATTCCGTTGTCGAGCATCGCTGGGAAGAGTATCAGAGCTCTGGATCATAACCCGCACTTTTCCGGTCCAAGCGACAAATAACGAAGTTGAAGTCGATAAATCTGGTTGAAAGTTATCGCGCCTTACCCTTCCGTTTGACAATTTTTTCAATCTGTCTGGTATGATTGATATCATGGCCGGCATACATCTCCGTAAGCCGGGTTACTGTTTCTATGCCGCGTTCGGAATGCACTCCATAATTATTCCACATCGGCTTTGGAATTGACTTCAGTAATGCCAGATTATTCTCGCGCAGCACACGAAATATTTCCAGGGATTTATGGGGGTCGCGTTTTCTATAATTGAATTTTTCCGCCCAAGCGTTCTGGTCGAACGCCTGGATCGGCGTTCCATTAAAGCCAAGCGTCAAACGTAGCCGGAAGCCGCCGACGAGTTCCGTGTCGGCGAGGTGTGCAAGGATTTCCGCGACGGACCATTTCGCCGGCTCTGGCCTTGTCATCAACTTCTTCTTCGGGATGCCTTTAATGAGAAATTTGATTTTTTTAACGGTAACCTGCTGAACTTTCAATGGATCTTTCCCTTCCTGATATCCAAGAATTCGAGTGGTATATTGCTGTGGCGTTTCGTTCATAGGTTTCTCTCCCTTATCGGTAAAAAACACAATTAATTATTTTTCAGTCTCAAGGAATTGCTTACCACGCTCACTGAGCTAAATGCCATCGCTCCAGCTGCAATTGCGGGGTTTAAAAATCCAGCTGCAGCAAGAGGTATGCCGATGATATTATAGATAAACGCCCAGAATAAATTCTGCTTGATCGTCCGGACTGTCCGCTGCGATAATTGAATTGCTTGAATAACTCCGCGTAAATCGGATCTCATCAACGTAATGTCGGCCGATTCCATCGCTACATCTGTTCCGTTTCCCATCGCCACCCCGACATCGGCCTGCGCGAGGGCAGGAGCGTCGTTCACCCCATCCCCCACCATCGCTACAATTCTTCCTTTAGCCTGAACCGTTTTCACGAAAGCAGCTTTCTCCCGCGGCAAAACCTGCGCGATAACGCGGTCAATACCCGTTTTGGCCGCAATCGCATTTGCCACAACTTCGTTATCGCCGGTGACCATGATCGTTTCGATTCCCATCTGCTTGAAGTGCGCGATCGTCTCTTTCGCGTTGCCTTTGATTGTATCTGCCACGGCGATCACACCGACCAGCTTTCCTTCGGACGCAACAAACATCGTCGTCTTGCCTTCATTTAAGAATTTTTGCACGAAAGAATCCGATTCATCGAACTGAATTGAACACTCCTCCATAAAGCGAAGATTGCCAACTGCCACGGACTTCCCGTCAATAAGACCTGTAATACCTCGTCCCTCGAAGTTCCTGAATGACTCTACACTTTCACTCATCCCACTGTTTTGAATACCGGCATAATCGACAATTGCCTTGCCGAGAGGATGCTCGGATCTTTTTTCTATTGCGGCCGCAAGCCGTATCATGGTCGTTTCATCAAACCCATTGAATACGGCAACATCCGTCACCGACGGCTTCCCTTCGGTAATCGTTCCGGTTTTATCCAGAATAATTGTCTGTATTTTGCAAATACGTTCCAGGCTTTCAGCATTTTTGATCAGAATTCCATTCGAAGCACCCCGTCCGGTTCCGACGATGATCGCTGTCGGCGTTGCGAGGCCAAGTGCACATGGGCAAGCGATGATTAACACGGCAATAAAATTAATCATTGAAGGAGTAAACCCAATCCCTCCGACAAAATACCACAAAACAAACGTGACAGCTGCAATGCCGATGACAACGGGAACGAAAACGGACGCAATTTTATCCGCCAGTTTTTGAATCGGAGCCTTTGAGCCTTGCGCTTCCTCGACAAGCTTTATAATCTGAGCGATGACTGTGTCTTTCCCTACCGCAGTCGCGCGAAATTCCATACTGCCGTTCTTGTTGATTGTCCCACCAACGACTTTATCTCCCTTCTTTTTTTCGACAGGGAGGCTTTCCCCGGTCACCATCGCTTCGTCAACCGTCGTGAAACCGCTCGCGATTGTCCCGTCTACGGGAATTTTTTCGCCGGGACGCACCCGAATAATATCTCCGACGATGAGTGCTGCAATGCTAGTTTCGTACTCGACACCGCTGCGAATCACTCGCGCAGTTTTAGGTTGAAGACCCATCAGCGCCTTGATTGCGCCGGATGCACGCTTTTTTGCACGGGCTTCAAGAAGCCTCCCCAATAATATGAGCGAAATAATTGTCGTCGCAGTGTCAAAATAGACTGTGCTCATTCCTTCGGGCAATCCCATCCAACGGGGAAACAATACAATGCCGGCACTATAGCTATACGCCACGCCGGTGCCGACGGCAACTAGTGTATTCATATCGGCCGAAAAATGTTTTCCCACCTGCCAAGCGGTCTTGAAAAATCTTTTTCCGGAAATGAACATCACCGGCGTTGCGGCAACGAAGAGCAGCTTGTTGATCTCTTCTGTCGAAAAGGGGGACCATCTCAAGAACCATTGTGCCATGCTCAACATGCTGACGATCATGATGGGCACAGCAAGCGACACGCTGAATACAAATTCCCTCTTCAACTGCTCATACGCTTTTTGTTGATGAGTATCCCCTGCAACTTCGGAGACCTCCGCAATTCGCGGACTCTCTATTTTTTGATCCGGCAGCAAGAGTTGGTAGCCTGCCTCATGAACGGCGGATGAAAGAGCCTGCAAGTCGGTCTTGGTGCCGTCGAATGACACTGAAACTTTTTCTGTAGCAAGGTTGACGTTTGCTTCCAGAACGCCATCGACTTTCTTCAGCGCCTTTTCAACGCGAAGAACGCAGCTGGCACAGGTCATACCTTCGACGGGAATGCTCAATGTTTGAGGATGAGAAATGCTCATGCTTTCTTTGAGAACCTTAATTGCATTTTTCTGATTTCAATTCATACCGACAAGTTTATATCCCGCCTCATCGATCGTCTTCTCAAGCGTTTGGCGGGATACAGTAGCTTCGTCATACTGAATTTTTGCCTTCCCAATTTGGACGTCTTCTACCACAACCCCTCCGAGTTTGCCCAACTCTTTTTTCACGCTCATGATGCAATGCATGCACGACATCCCCTCAATTTTCAGTTCCTGGGTCTTCATTTCGTTATATTTGTCAATCCATTATGGACGGACAATTCCTTTCTTGTATGAAAGTACAACAATACAGTCAAACAAACAATTTCCCTGCCTACCGCCGGTGGTGACTCAATTTCAAAAGACTGAATCCAAAACGGATGCCATGGCGGCCTAGGCGAATAGCCGGATTAAATTGAATGGGTTCTCTCCGAGTCGTCCATCTGCGACACGCCAACCGATTAGATCATCCATCTTGCTTCCCTAGAATCTCTTTCTTATTTTCTCTTACAATTTTTTTGAAGGGATTCCAATATGTCGCTCATGATAAGCATTTCAGGAATTCGCGGCGTCGTTGGTGAAAACCTGACTCCGGACGTCGTTGTGAAATATGCGGCGGCATTTGCTGAATACTGTAACCGCGGAACGGTTGTTTTAGGCCGGGACGGACGGGTCACGGGTTCCAGCATAGCACATATAGTCAGCTCGACGCTCCTTCAAATGGGATGTAATGTTGTCGCTATCGGCGTATGTCCAACCCCTACGGTCGCTATTGCAGTGGAGAAGATGAAAGCCGCAGGGGGATTAGCGGTTACCGCGAGCCACAATCCCAATCAATGGAACGGAATGAAGTTTTTTGCACCGGGGGGGATGTTTCTTAACAGTGATGAGAACAAAAAATTCTGGCAGATTGCCGACAGGGGAAACTTCACTTTTGCGCAATGGAATAAGCAAGGCAAGTACACTGCAGATTCATCGGCTGTCGAAGATCACATCAAAACAATTCTTTCCCTTCCATATATTCATTGCGATCAAATCCGGAAGAGAAAACTTAATGTAGTGGTAGATTGCGTTAACGCTGCTGGAGGCGTCATCGTCCCAAGGCTTCTGCGCGAATTCGGCTGTAACGTCATTGAAATGAATTGCGACGTGAGCGGAATTTTTTCTCACACACCGGAGCCGATCCCGGAAAACCTACGCGATCTTGCTAAGCGTGTCGTCGAGGAAAAGGCGGACGTCGGCATCGCCGTCGACCCCGACGTTGACCGGCTTGTCTTTATCGATGAAAAAGGGAGGCCGTTCGTCGAGGAATATACGATCGCTTCAGCGGTAAAATTTGTTCTTGATGCGGAAAAAAAGCTAGGCAGCACTAAGCATAATGTTGTTGTCAACCTCTCTACAACGCGAGCGGTCGACGATATTGCAGCCGAGTACGGTGCAAAAGTTTTCCGGACACCGGTCGGCGAAATCAACGTTGCATCCAAAATGAAAGCGCTCCATTCCGTTATCGGTGGAGAAGGAAGCGGCGGCGTGATTTTGCCGGAAGTGCATTTTGGCCGTGATGCCGTAGTCGGAATCGGGCTGTTTCTTCAGCTCCTGGTGGATTTTGGAGGAAAAACTTCCGACCTTAAATCCAGCCTCCCTCAATACACGATCGTGAAGGATAAAATCGAACTCGGCTCCCTGATGCCGGACGTCCTTCTCCAAAGACTGTATAAAAAATATTCGAAGACGGAGAAGACAAACATGGATGATGGTCTTAAAATAGATTTCGCATCATCCTGGGTTCATCTAAGAAAGTCAAACACTGAGCCGATCGTTCGCGTGATTGCTGAAGCCAAATCGCGTGATGAAGCCGCCGCTCTTGTCGAAAGATTCAAGAAAGAAATCTCGAGCTGATTTTTCCATTCATCGCAGGAGAAGGAAACTACATTGACACTCTGCAAAGTTACAGGTACGATCGTATCGACGCAAAAGAATCAAACGTTGAGAGAATACAAATTACTAGTGGTTCAGCCGATTGACCTCACCGGCGTTTTGATGGGGAAAGAAGCATTAGCAATCGATACTGTCGACGCTGGTATCGGCGATACGGTCTTGATTATCCAAGAAGGCGCAGGCGCACAACAAGCCTTAAGGCGAAAAGATGTTCCGGTTCACACCGTCATCGTTGCTGTCGTTGACGGATTAGATGTCGCCGTTCAATAAAGGTCTTAGGGGACCTCTCCTTTTACGTAATTTCAACAATTAGAATTTCGACGATGGAAAGCGGGATTAATATTTCCGACCTGCTGCAACTATCTGCCATTCCAGGTGTCGGCGCAAATCGGCTTCGTGCTCTCGTCACGCATTTCGGATCGCCAACGTCGGTCCTGGCAGCCACACCCCGCGACTTGATCCACGTCGAGGGAATCGATAAAAAACTCGCCTCGACAATTGCCCATTATAAAGGTGGAAAAGCCTTTTCAGAAGAACAGCTTTCGAATCTCAATAAAGCCAACGGACGAATTGTAACCTTGTGGCATGATGAATATCCCGACTACTTGCGAAAGATCTACGACCCGCCCCCTCTTCTGTTTGTCCTTGGTCAATTTCAGAACAACGACAAATACGCTGTCGCCGTCGTCGGCACGAGGCGCCCTTCAGCCTACGGAAAACTTGTTGCTGAGCGATTTGCGAAGGAGCTTTCGGAAAAAGGGATTACTGTCGTCAGCGGGCTGGCCCGGGGAATCGATACAATCGCACATCACTCATCATTGAATTCGGGTGGAAGAACGATTGCCGTGATCGGCTCAAGCATCGATATAATCTATCCGGCAGAAAATAAAACACTTGCACGACGTATTGAAGAACACGGCGCAGTCGTTTCGGAATTTTTCATGGGGACGAAACCTGACCCGGGAAATTTCCCGCGGAGAAACCGTCTTATCAGCGGCATGTCGCTCGGAACGCTCATCATTGAAACCGCCGAAAACGGCGGAGCAATGATTACCGCGTCAATGGCACTTGACCAGAATCGCGAACTGTTCTGTATTCCCGGCAATATCACTGAACAATACAGTTTCGGCACGAACAGGCTTATTCGTGACGGACATGCGAAGCTCGTCCAATCGGTCGACGATATTATTGCGGAACTGAAGACATCGCTTCGCCCGATATTGAAACCAGAACATCCGCATGCCGCAATTGTCCTTTCGGTTTTCGAACAGAAGATCTTAGACCTGCTCTCCTCCGAACCGTCTCATATCGATGCATTGTCTGAACTGTCAGGGCTTTCAATTCCGGATACTTTAGTAAACTTGCTGAGCCTGGAGTTCAAAGGTTTCGCCCGGCAGCTTGCCGGGAAAATGTTTTTGAAGCTGTAGCCTTCCTTTTGGTTGACCCCGCAGCGCAGTTTATTACACAATAATCACGCCAAAAAACATTTCCTTTCTCTCCAAAATAGCATATATTTATCATGATGCCTATGTTCACAATCCAAGAAATTAAAGTTGACGGCAGGGTAGCAGATGTTCACTTCGCCTGCGACCTCGGCGAGTGCAAAGGAGCCTGTTGCACGCTTCAGGGAGGCCGCGGAGCGCCGATCACCGACAGCGAAGTAGATGAAATTTACAGTGCGTATCCGATCGTAAGAAAATATCTTTCAAAGGAACACAAGGATTGGATTGAACACCACGGATTGGTAGAAGGTCCTCCTGGATATTATGCAACCCAATGCAAAGAAAACCAGGCATGCGTTTTTGTGTTCTATGACGATGGGGTCGCAAAATGTTCGTTCGAGAAGGCGTATCACAATAAAGAAATTCAGTGGCGGAAGCCTCTTTCGTGCCACCTGTTCCCTTTACGTGTGAACTATGGCGTTCAGGAACAATTGAGGTTTGAGTACTTACATGAATGCGAACCGGCTTTTAAAAAAGGAAGCCGAGAAAATGTACCACTCTTCAAATTTTTAAAAGACGTTCTCGTCCGTGCTTACGGGCGAACATGGTACAGGCAATTTGAAGCCGAATGTGATGAGCGTTCACGTAATTCTCAAAGAGGCGATTAGGATTTATGCTTCAGATCTCCCAACAACAACGGTTACTTCAAAAGCTCACACCGCAGCAGATTCAGTACCTCAAGCTCCTTCAACTTCCCACAGTAGCACTCGAGCAACGCATCAAAACAGAGCTCGAACAAAATCCGTTGCTCGAGGAGGGCGTGGAAGACGAAATAGAGGTTGCGCAGGAAGATGCGGAGAACGAAACCCCAGAAGCCGAAGAACCAACGAACGGTGAAGCGGAAGCAACGAAGGAGAAGAACGACGAGTTCACTTTTGAAGATTTTGTGAACGATGAGAATTCTTACACGCCAAAATCAAGCGGCCAGCAGGACGATGAAGAGCGCGATGAGATTCCGATCTCTGCCCCGGAACCGCTGATGCAAAAACTCAGGGCGCAGCTGCAGCTTGTCGACCTCACCGATACCGGCATGCTTGTGGCGGAAGAGATCATCGGCAACATAGATGAAGACGGGTACTTGCGCCGCGATTTAAGCATGATCGTCCAGGATATCAATCTTTCTCATGGGCTCCAGTTGACGGTAGCGCAAGCGGAACTCGTTTTAAAACGCGTGCAGAGCCTCGAGCCGGTCGGAATCGGGTCGCGAACTCTCCAAGAGTGCCTGCTGCTCCAACTCGAAGCAAGGGAATTCGAACCTCGTTTGAAAAAACTTGCGAGCACGATCCTCGAAACGTACTTCGATGAATTCACCAAGAAACATTTCGAACAACTTTCAAAACTGCTGGGCATCTCCCTCCCCGAAGTGAAAGATGTGCTCGATCTCATTTCTCACCTCAACCCCAAACCCGGGGAAGGAGAAATTTCAACCCAGGAAAACTACGTCACCGTGGACTTTCTCGTTCACTTCGAAGACGGTGAATTTATTATCCAGTTGAACGACAAGAATATTCCGCCGCTCCGCATCAACAAAGATTACAAAGAGATGATGTCGCGAAAGAAGAAGAATGGAGTCAACTCGGAAACCAAAACCTTCATCCGACAAAAATTCGAAGCGGCGAAATGGTTCATCGCGTCAATCTATCAGCGGCGGGACACGATGCTGCGTGTGATGCGAACCATCGTGGACAAGCAACGGGAATTTTTCGAATTTGGCGACGGGCTGAAACCGATGATTTACAAGGACATTGCCGCGGTGATCAAGATGGATATTTCCACCATCAGCCGCGTTGTGAACGGGAAATACGTCCAGACCGACTTCGGAGTGTACGAACTCCGCTATTTTTTCAGCGAGGGTATCAGCACCCAAAGCGGCGAAGACGTTTCAAATAAAGAGGTGAAGCTGCGTATCAAGGAAATATTGGAAACGGAAGACCCTCACAAACCGCTGAGCGACGACCGCATCGCAGAGATTCTGAATGAGCGCGGTTTCAACATTGCCCGACGTACTGTTGCTAAATACCGGGAGTCGATGATGATTCCGGTGGCGCGCTTGCGGCGAAAAATTTCATAACTACTTACTATCGCTCGGACAAACCATGGATACGACAATTCATTCTACGACAATTATCGGACTCTCCCGCAACGGAAAAGTCGCGCTCGGCAGTGACGGCCAGGTTACTCTCGGTGCCACCGTCGTTAAGCATACGGCGAAAAAAGTGCAGCGATTGTACAACAATTCTATCCTCGTCGGCTTTGCTGGCGCTTCTGCCGACGCGTTCACGCTGATGGAACGGTTTGAAGAGAAGCTCCAGAAACATCAAGGACACCTCGAGCGCTCGGCGGTCGAACTTGCAAAAGACTGGAGAACCGATAAATATTTGCGCAGGTTGGAAGCAATGATCGGAGTGTTGGACAAGGAACATGCGTTCATTATTTCGGGGACGGGGGATGTCATCACACCCGACGATGGCATTGTCGCAATCGGATCGGGAGGTCCATACGCACTGGCTGCAGCACGAATGCTCGTTGCCTACACCAAACTGTCGGCCCGGGAGATTGTGGAACAGTCGATGAAAACTGCTGCTGATATTTGCATCTACACAAACCAGAATATCTCAATTGAAGAATTATAGCCCGATGAAAACACACGTAGCGGAAAAGGTTATTCCCTCCTCGGAAGGACACGCCAACAGTCGAAAGGGCTCACAAGAGCTGACGCCGACTCAGATCGTTCGCGAGCTTGATAAGTATATCATCGGGCAACACGACGCAAAAAAATCGGTAGCCATCGCGCTACGGAACCGTTGGCGGCGCCTTCAGGTGCCGGAAAATCTCCGCGAAGAGATTATGCCAAACAATATCATTCTGATCGGGCCGACCGGCGTGGGGAAAACAGAGATCGCGCGACGGCTTGCCAAACTGTCGAACGCGCCTTTCATTAAAGTGGAAGCGTCGAAGTTCACCGAAGTCGGCTACGTCGGACGAGACGTCGACTCGATGATCAGGGATTTAACGGAACTTGCCGTCGTAATGGTAAAATCTGAAAAAACCGGCGAGGTACAGGAGAAAGCGGAACATCTTGCCGAGGAACGGATTCTTGACATTCTTATCCCTTCCGTCCGTAAATCAAAGTCCGACGCAAATGCTCCCCCTGAGACTCCGTCGGACGAAGAACTAAACGAAAAGACTCGTGAACGGTTCAGGGAAAAAATCAAAGCCGGACAGCTCGACGACAGGATTATCGAGCTTGACGTGCCGACCGATCAATTTCCCGCCATGCAAATCCTCGGTCCGATGAACCTTGAAGAGATCGGGGTGAATCTTCAGGACGTCTTCGGCAATTTGATGCCAAAAAAAATGAAAAAAAGGAAACTTTCAATCGCAGACGCCAAGAAGATTCTCGTTCAAGAAGAAGCGCAGAAGTTGATCGACCAGGATGCGGCAATTAAGGAGGCAATCCACAGACTTGAAAACTCAGGCATTGTATTTTTAGACGAAGTGGACAAAATTGCCGGAAACAGGGGCGCTACAGGAGGCCCCGATGTTTCACGGGAAGGTGTCCAGCGGGATTTACTCCCTATCGTCGAAGGGTCAACAGTTGCGACAAAATACGGTATGGTCCGAACGGACCACGTATTGTTCATTGCTTCGGGCGCATTTCATGTGTCTAAACCCTCCGACCTGATACCCGAGCTCCAAGGCAGGTTCCCGATTCGCGTTGAATTAAAGAGTTTGACTGAAGAAGATTTCGTGAAAATACTCACATTACCCCAGAACGCACTTATTAAACAATACACTGCCCTCCTGAAAACTGACGGAATCGAGATAGAATTTACAGACGATGCAATCCGGACCATCGCACGTATCGCAACTCAAGTAAACGAAGAAGTGGAAAATATCGGCGCCCGCCGGCTTCACACCATCATGACTTCGCTCCTAGAGGAAATTCTCTTCGCGGCTCCTGAAAAAGTGTCGTCAACGAAATTGACTATTACAAAAGAAATGGTCGAAGAGAAACTCAATACAATCGTCAAGGACAAAGACTTGAGCAGGTTTATACTGTGACAACGGCGCTTGCAGATGTCGGACATCCTTTCATTGGATGGTATGATGCGTTACTCGAGTGTTGATGAGTTCAATTTATCAGGTGTCCGACATCTGCGGAAAATACAAAGGCCCGTCCTGCAATGCAAGACGGGCCCTTCCGTCTAAAGTACGTTACACTGTCAAATCCTGAATCGCATCCCTAAGGTGAACGACGCATCGCGGAAACTGTTAGGATTCGTAAGAAGCGAGATACTCTCCGTCCCGAGGTCTAAATCCCACACCGGCGTGTTAATCCCTACACCAACCGACCAGAAAAACCCGTCTCGACCTCCGAAAGAAATTCCGGTTCGAATCGGGAGCGCTCCGAAAGGACGGTATTCCGTCCCTAACGAAACGCGGGGTATTGTAGAATTTCCCGGTTCATTGTTGAACCCAACGTTGAAGTCCGCAGCAATAAGAAGCTGACCTGGGAAATAAGAAATAAACGCAGCTTTGTCGACTTGAAATGCCCCGCCAATGTGCAACGCTGTAGGAAGACTTGTTGTAAAGGAGGTAGTGTCGTGCGTCTGGCCTTTAAACGCGTTCTTTAGCGAATCTTGCTGACGAATAATATCCGAAATCGAGAAGCCGCCGTTTCCAATAATGAACTTCGTGTTTTGATTCCATGTTACTTTTCCAATATCGGTAACACTGACTCCGAAGCGGAGTGCTTGAAAGACCTCACCGGAGAGACCAAGATCAAAACCGAGCCCGGTGCCTGCAGGTTTACTGATGAAATCCGAGGGACTGGCACCGCTAAAGTTCACATTCGATTCACGTTGGATAAAATTGACGTTTCCAGTAGCCGGCTCAGTTGCGAGGACGCTGTCATTTCCTGAAGTCGTAGGTTTATAGGTAGGAACGACTTGAATACTGCCGGCGTAATGATCTGTTCCAGTATAGCCGAAGCCCTGAACGTATTTTACTCCGACACCAACCGCGACATTCTTTAAAAATTCTACGTTCAACGGCAAGATGCGAGCATATGAAAGATTATACTCTCGCAACCACGACGCCTTTACCGACGTATTGTCAAAGGAGTACGTGGCTCCTGTCGCGGGAAACGCGTCAAGCAACATTTTCAGGTAGCCCTCAGGCATGTCGAGGTTTACGCCAACCTGGTCGCTGACTGAAAAGCCGATACCTCCGAGCGCCGCGCCCTGAGCCGTAAACCCGAATTCCGTAACGGCGAAATTAACTTGCGTATGCGAAATCCCTCCCGGAAACAAACCGAGAATTTCATCCTTGTCGGATTGCGAAAGTGTTTTTCCAACTCTCACGCCGGTCGGTTTGCCGTCCATGCCAAGACTATCAACTCCTGTAAAGTCGTCCTGATAAATTTTGTAGTTAAGAAAATCGCTCCCCGCTATAACGCCGATGCCGAAGAATGGAGGAATCTGCAATGTGACATCACTTCCGCGATCGTCGAGCGCAAGGTTCGCCGGATTGAGGCCGATCGCGTCGAGCCCGCGCGACGATGCGGTAAACGTTCTTGCCATTCCGACTGTTCTTGCAGAAAAAAGGTCGTTGCCGGCGTTCGATGTGTTCGCAATAACCACACCCAACACTGCAGCAATTATCAAGCTGGTAAAGTGTCGTTTCTCATTAACGTTGTTCATTGTTGTCTCCTGTGAATCGCTGTTCATGAGTGGTATGATTATTTAAGTTTGTCAAAATCGACGTTATAGCGCACACTGACGAAGGCTTTTAGTTGCACATAATAACTCTTCTTAAACTCGACCGGCACGTTGCTTCCCGAAGTGTTCAAACGTATCGTAACGGCGGCAAAACTTGCCGGGTTAATTTTACCAACGTCCGCAGTATCCAGGCTGATCACCGTTCCCGTTAGGCCGATGGGTGAATTAGGGTTGGAAACATAGCGCGCGCTGTCCGCTACTATCAATCCAGTTTTAGGCAATGAAAGAAGCACTGCGGTGTCGGGCTTCGATTTATCATAAGCGAGACCCGGCAGAAGTTTTGTACCGACGGTAAGTTGGAGGGGAAAACCATTGTATATCGTAAAAATCACATTTCCACTGTCGATTTGAGTAAGACTTTGCTTGTCGATCTTATTCCCCGAACTATCCGAGATGACAACGGTATCTCTAAAAGTACCGTTAATAATGCCGATCGTGACAGGGAATGAAAATTGCATCGACGTAAAAACACTGTCCCCTGTTGCCACCGTCCCAGTGCTGTCCGCATACTGATAGTATGAGGCGGGGTCGATAACCGCTTGTCCCACAACCTGAAGTTTGGAGGGAAGGCTTCCGCTCCCGGTGCTGAAAAAGCTGGAGAGGAACTGGTCGATCCCGTTATTGCCGTTACTTGTGCTCTTGTCGAAAACAATCTTTTTTGTCTGGCCCGGATAAATACGAAGTGTGTCAGTCAATCCGCCCCCCGGCTTAAGATCTTGGGCGACAAGCGTCGCGCGCGGATTCCCAACGCTATCTAATCCGACAACTTTCATCAACAGATCAGTCGGAAACAATCCGGTGCTGAGTATGTTGAGCGTTATCGACACGGAATCAAACTTGATATTATCAGCCGTAAACTTATTGCCGACATCTCCAATTGAAGCATCGACAGTTTGGTTGATCGAAACCACAGTCGGTTTCAGTTTGCCGATGACCTTGCTGAGAACGTACGTTTTCCTGGGTGGGCTCTGGTTATTGTTGAGCGGTGTGACGTCGACCCTGACCGAGTCATCCTTTGAAATCACAACCTTCTTTTTCGTTGCTGCCAACGTTTTAATACTAATAGAAAAATGGACGTTTGGAGTAGAGAGGGTATCGGTTTTACCTCCAACAACGGCAAATTGTTGAGATTGGATGGCATAGTTGCTCATGTTTACAGTTTGAATAAATATGCTATTTGCCGCGATGATTCCGGAGGTATCGCCAGTAGCATCATTGGTCAACACGAAGGGCTTACCAGTGATCCTGTTGACGAATTCACTCAGCGCAAAATTGACGTGGACGTCGGCAGCAACGCCATTTGCGATTTTGATTTGAAATTTGCCGTCTTTGAATTCGGCTCGCTTGATTTTTGTAGAATCATCGATAAGTTGGATCGCCGAGTCTGGAATGCTTGCAACCGGATAATCTGCGTTCAGTTGGACAGCTGCGCTTTGTAACGTTGCCGCCGATCCCACCGAACCTCCATCAATACCTAACTGCGCCGATAGTTGTTCCGTTGAAGTAATTGTTTTTCCGGTGATGCCCGAAGTTTGGAACGTGAAGTTCATCTTCAAATTAGCGCTCATCAGTTTACCGGAAACGCTTGCTGTGCTGGTGCTGCTTAGTCCCGCGCCAATTGAAGCAAAAACAAATGTCGCGACTACTGCCCCTCCTTGATCGACGTTGATTAATTGCACACCGGGGTTTTGAATGTTGATGGCGAATGGGAATGTGTTAGTGATGGTCAACGACATCCTGCCGTTTGCAAAGACAACATAATCGAATGTTGCGCCAAGGTTTGCCAGCGTATCGTTTAGAGTGGCCGAGGCATCCGGTCCGGGGTACGGAATTGGCGGCGGGTCGACGCCGAAGAGAGCTTTGAAGTTTACAGACACGCTGGGAATTGAAGGGACGCTCAACGGCACCAATCCAAGTTTGTTGGCAACGGAGGTAGCTGCAGGTGTCAATTCCGGGAGCACAATCGCGTTCGGTTGGTTGACAAGTGACGACGGCTGATAAACGATAGTGCCCGATGACGAATCGACAATGAACTTCGGATCTTTGTCGATCATTTGTTCAAACGTGAAGGTTCGGTCAATGAGCGCGATATTCAAGGGAACCTGCCACTGAGGCGCTTTTGGCTCAAGGGGCGCTTTGACACACTGAAAAGAAAACGGAAGCGTAAGGAGAAGAAGAAAAAACAAAATGATTCTTGTTTTTTCATTTTTCACCCGGGAGAGTAACTTCATACAGTCCTCCTAATTAAAATGGTGCCACAAGCGATTTTCGGCAATGGGAAGGTTACAGTCGTCTGACTGGTATGGCTCATCTGTTCTTAAGGTATATTAACCGACGTCTTTTAATGTTGACGCACGTCATACGATGCGCAGAGGCCATGGAAAGGAAAAATATAGGAGACCTACGTAATTTATCCGACATTCATTAAGCAACATCTGTCAATGAATTTTTTCTTCTTTAGTGGGAAGTTGAAATCCGAAGCTAGGAGTTGGCGGTTCATCACCCAAAACTTTTATCTCGCCAAATTTCGATTCGTACTTTTCTATATTATCCTTCAATGCATTCAAGAGCAATCGCCCGTGTTGCGGAGTCATAACAATTCGGGCAAATACTTTTGCTTTGGGAACCCCGGGGAGAATTCGCGTGAAGTCGATGACAAATTCGGCGGGAGAATGGGTGATGATCGCCAAGTTCGAATAAATTCCTTCGGCTTCTTTTTCTCCCAACTCGATATTAATTTGCTGCCCCTGCGGGGGCTGTGGATTGCTCATCAACATTTCCTCTCATAAAGAATTGAACACACACTATTCATACCTTGCGACAATTGAAGTTGCCCGTCAAAAAACCGCAAAGACGCAGAGATTATTATTTGTCGTATTCTAACTCTGCGTCTTCGCTCTAACAACACTCATGGGGTGATGAGGGGCCCCTTGCTCATCACCGAATTAATTCTTTCCTTGACGAATTGCATCGGCCTTATCATACGCCTGGAGAGCTTTTTCCTTCATATTGAGGTTCGCGTACACCTGGCCTAACAACTCCCACATCTGGATATCATTCTTTTTTTCCACGACTACACTTTCAAGATACGGCAGCGCCATTTTGAACTTGTCTTTGAAGGAGACATCATCCTCTTTGCCGGCCGCTTTCAACTGTGCCTGCTCAACGACACCCCAATTGACATACGTTGCGGCCAGGTTGTACACGGCTGCGGAAAATGTAGAATCTATGCGCAACACCGCTTTGAATTCTGTAATCGCATCAGAAAACGATGAATCTTTCAGGAAAAAAACACCAAGATTGTAATGGTCATATTTGCTGTCAGGATATTTTTTCACTCGCTCCGTGAGAAGCGCCCGCGCTTCAGCGTTTCGTTCGGCCCCAATGTATCCGTTCATTAAATTTTCGGAAATTTCCTCGTTCTCGGGAAACAGTGCCTGTGCCTTCTTCATTGTGACGACCGCTTTATTGAACTGCTCAACTGCGGATTTTAACAGCGTAGAATCGATCGCCGGAGTGTAGGGCTTGTCGTCGTCGTATTTCATTTTTGTTACAATGCCATCCTCAACCGATAAGGTCAAATGGTATTTGTCGATCCTCCATGTTTCTTTCGTATCACCCCTCTTCGGCTTTGCAGGCTTGCTAATTTTTATCAAAGAATCACCCAACAAATAACTGACATCGGCTGTTTTTATTTTTTCATGGATACTGGCCAAATTCTTAATCGTTTCAAACTCCACTCGATGATCCTCCATGAATTTCGTTTTGAGCACGTTTCCGCTGTCAAGATAAATTCTGCCGAGAAGCTTAGCGGACAATGTGTCCTTCCCTTCTTCAAACGCAATGGTGAACTGAGCGGCTGCATTCGGCATATCGGTGTTGCGGAGATACGCCAAACCGAGAGTCCGGCGAGTAAAAACACTTTCCGGCAGTACGAAAACGGCCGTTTTAAAGCAAGCTATGGCCGTATCCAAATAGGCTGCTGTGTCCGCAGCTCTATTGATAGCGTCGACTCCATGGTTGTACAATTTTCCCCAGGCGCTTAAATTTATTAATTGAATTTCTTTTTGGTGTGTCGGAGCAATAGCCAGCGCGCTATCGAAGGTTATCTTCATATCCCGATACTCTCCCAGCACATATTGCACCTCTTTACCGAGCAAATAATACGCCTCCTCATCCTTCGGATTTTTTTGAATCTCTTTTTCGAGTTGCTTCTTAGCGTTCTCGTATTCTTTCCGCTGTAAATATAATTTTGCACTCGTCATTTCAGAAGAAGCGCATTCAAAACCCTGCGTCAGAATTGCAGCAAGCACAGCCGCAATGAGGCTCAATTTCAGTAGTAGTTTCATTCGATGTTCCTTAGCTAATTCAGTTTGTTGTATTTGAATATAAAAATCGGTGAAAATATAAAAAAAATAGGCTTGATAGTCAAACCTTCTTTAATGGAAACGGCAATCTTCTCGCCGGCCTTGACATGGTATTAAAGTCATTCCGCTTCAAAGGAAGGATACAATAAATCTATGTCTAGAGTTGTTTTCAGATCAATGTGAGAAAAAATCGTCGAGATAATCGTTCAAGGCCTGGGAGTGTTGCTCCTTGCCACTTCGTAAAAAATGGCGGACAAATTATCGAGAATTATCTCAATTATGCCGAACGATTCAATGAAATAAATAAAAAGTTGTCCTACATCAACCGCCATGTGCCCTTGTTCAAAGTTCGGCACTCATCGATCTTGCGCTTGCTCCGAACGGCGACGGAGCCCTCACCCTATTAACTTCGATTTTTCAAAATATTTGGCGGGGCAAATCGGTCAGGCGCCGGCCGCATTTCATAACTTAAGCGCAACCCAAGGTCTGGGTACGTTGCTTTCCCACAACTATTTCCGTAATTTAACCATAGCAAACTGGGGCGAAAAATCTCTGACCGATACCTCATGAAAAGACTCATCGCGTTTTTCCTTCTTATCTTCTCCCAATATGGAATTGCGGGCAACGGCGTTGCCCTCTTTTTGAAGGTTGACGGTTCAATCAATCCGGCCTCGGCCGATTATCTTCACGAAGGCATCAAGCGCGCAGAGGAGAGAAATGCCGCGTGTGTGGTCGTCGAGCTGAACACCCCTGGAGGTTTGCTGGAATCAACCCGGATGATTGTGACAGACTTCCTGACGTCAACTGTTCCGGTGATCGTGTACGTTTCCCCTGCCGGTTCCCGATCGGCGTCTGCGGGCGTGTTCATTACGTTGGCCGCCAACGTCGCAGCCATGGCTCCGGGAACCAATATCGGCGCAGCACACCCGGTGAACCTGCAAGGCGGCATGGATTCAACAATGTCGGAAAAAGTCACCAACGATGCGGCGGCGTTCATCAGAACGATTTCGGAAAAGAGGCACCGTAACATTCTTTGGGCTGAAGAAGCCGTCCGCAAAAGTATTTCCATCACAGAAACGGAAGCACTGAAGAAAAACGTCATCGACTTTATCGCCAAAGACAGAGCTGCACTTTTGGATTCTTTGGACGGGAGAACAATTTCCACAAGTGACAGAACGATTACGCTTGGCACAAAAAGCGCCTCTATTGAGACATGGGAAATGGGCTGGCGATATAAAATTCTCGACATCCTCAGCGACCCGAACATCGCCTACATTTTCATGATGATCGGTCTATACGGTATATTGTTCGAACTTTACAATCCCGGAGCCGTGTTTCCGGGAGTTGCCGGCGCAATTTCGTTACTCATTGCCT
Source organism: Bacteroidota bacterium (assembly GCA_049578505.1). Lineage (GTDB taxonomy): Bacteria > Bacteroidota > Ignavibacteria > UBA10030 > UBA8401 > JAGVPT01. Next base: position 70,432 of record JBAUMC010000086.1, read on the forward strand.
TCTATTCGATGCACACGCTTCCCATCAATTACTCCGGAGCCGCACTCATCCTTCTGGGCATCATCCTTTTTCTCCTTGAATTGAAAATTTCCAGTTATGGCTTACTCACAATCGGCGGCTCAATCTCACTTTTTTTAGGTTCCATTATGCTTATCAACACCGATGGATGGTTTGAATTTCAGGACATCTCACTGAGCGTCATTCTTCCGACCGTTCTTCTTACCGCTGCATTTTTCGTCTTTGCAATCGGTGCCGGGTTGAAGGCTCAGCGCCGCAAACCGGTAACCGGTACAGAAGGAATTGTCGGCGAGCATGGTATTGCATTTACAAAACTGAATCCAATAGGACAGGTAAAAGTCCTCGGGGAGATATGGAATGCCGAATGTATCGACGGATCATTGCCGAAAGACTCCGCCGTTGTTGTCGCTGAAGTGCATGGCTTGTCATTAAAGGTAAAAAAGGACGTCCAGGGCAAATTGCCCTCGTGAGAAAGTAGGAATTTCTCTCAACACTTACCACCAAAAGGAGTTGTTATGGAACCGATCGGAGTTCTTCTCATCATTCTGGTTTTCTTCGGTATCATCATTCTTTCCAATGCGATAAGAATCCTATCCGAATACGAACGCGGGGTCATCTTTCGCCTCGGGAGGATGATAGGCGTGAAAGGACCGGGGTTAATTCTTCTTATCCCTATCGTGGACAGAATGATTCGCGTCAGCCTGCGGACGGTAGTGCTGGACGTCCCTCCTCAAGATGTCATCACAAAGGATAACGTTTCTATCAAAGTCAACGCGGTGGTGTATTTCCGGGTCGTTCAACCGGATAAAGCTATTGTGAGCGTGGAAAATTATATTTATGCGACATCGCAGCTGGCCCAGACAACGCTCCGGAGTATTCTCGGGCAATTTGAATTGGACGATCTCCTCGCTCAGCGCGACAAAATCAACCATGAACTTCAAATGATCATCGACCAGCATACGGAGCCCTGGGGAATAAAGATTTCAACGGTGGAAGTAAAACAGATCGATCTGCCTCCTGAAATGCAGCGAGCGATGGCAAAGCAAGCGGAAGCCGAACGCGAACGCCGTGCTAAAGTTGTTCACGCAGAAGGCGAATTACAGGCAAGCGTGAAGCTGGGAGAAGCAGCAGCAATTATCCAGAGGAATCCTATCGCACTTCAATTGCGGTATCTTCAAACGTTGACGGAAGTGGCTTCGGAGAATAATTCGACGACCATTTTCCCCTTCCCAATGGAACTGTTAACACCGTTCATCGATTTGTACAAGAAAAAATAATTGCGTCATAAAACGGATGAGGGAATGCAGATCTGCATTCCCTCATTTCAATAGTGTGCGGATATTGCATGTCGACGAACGAAATCCGCACAAATTTGATATTACACTCCCACCTTTTCTGCTGCACAATATTCGTCGAACGCGTTTGTCAAGTCGGCAGCAATTGCATCGGCATCTCGGTTTTCAATTCTGAACCGCGGAATGAAGTGGACAAGCTCCCCGTCTTTGAACAAAGCCACCGACGGTGACGACGGCGGAATCTGTCCGAACCACTCTCTTGCCCGGGCGGTCGCTTCCATATCTTGCCCTGCAAATACACTCGTCAGCACATCGGGCTTGTTGGAATGCTGAAGCGCCTTCGTTATAGCGGGACGAGCTCTCCCTGCTGCACAGCCACAAACAGAATTGACAACAACAAGCACCGTCCCTTTCTTTTGGCTCAGCGTGTTATCGACTTCTGCGGCGCTCCGCAATTCGCGGATTCCGATTTTTGTCAGCTCTTCGCGGAACGGTTGGATTGCTACTGGATCGTACATTGGAACTCCGATTAGAATTAATAATTATGAATTAGGAATCTAAAATTATTTAGACCTTAGCGTCTTTAGTATTGAACCCAATATTCGTAACAACTCGTTACACTCTTCTAACATCTCTACGACTACTTTTCGTTCCAAGTACTCCGAATCTCCCAAAAGACGAAGCCAATAGTGAGCCTCTCTTGCTTCTTTATAGGCGATGTACAGTTTTGCATAAAAATCTCTCGTCGATTGTGCTCCAATTGCCTCCTCGACATTTGCCCCAATTGAAGTCCCGCTACGAAGAAGTTGACTCAAAATAATTTGGTTCGTCCGGGGTGAGTCCGATTTGTATAATTGAACAACACGAAGAGAAAATGCATAGCTTTTTGTCTGGATAACATTCCCCTTTTTCACTGTCCCCCCAATTTTTAATTCAAAATTCCTAATTCATAATTATTAAATCTTCATCGCATTCAAGGCGCTTCCCGCCCTGAACCATGCGATTTGTCCCTCGTTGAAAGAATGATTTAACCCTATCCTCTCCGTCGAGCCATCTTTGTGTTTAACCTCCATGCTCAGCGGAACACCGGGAGCAAATGAAGCCAGTCCCCGGATTGCAAGAACGTCCTCTTCACGGATAAGATCATAATCGGATGGATTCTTGAACGTGAGCGCCAACATTCCTTGTTTCTTTAAATTGGTTTCGTGGATCCTCGCAAAGCTTTTTACCACGATCGCGCGTCCACCAAGAAATCGCGGTTCCATTGCCGCATGCTCGCGCGATGAACCTTCGCCGTAGTTCTCATCTCCAATAGCAATCCAGCCGATCCCTTTTGCCTTGTAGTCGCGCGCTATGGCTGAAAAATCTTTCACCTCGCCCGTGAGAAAATTTTTTCCTTTACCAGCCTCCCCGCTGAAAGCATTGACCGCTCCGCTGAACATATTATTTGAAATGTTGTCGAGATGTCCGCGGTACTTCAACCACTTCCCGGCGGGAGAAATATGGTCGGTCGTACATTTCCCTTTCACTTTTACTAAGACACGAAGACCCTCCAGATCTTTTTTCTCCCATGGCGTAAACGGCTCGAGAATTTGCAGACGATCGCTCTTTGGGTCTACCTTCACCTGCACGGCAGCCCCGTCTTTCACCGGTTCAACGAACCCCTGCTCCCCGGCAGTGAATCCTCTCTTCGGCAATTCATCACCGTTGGGAGGGTCAAGCTTTATCATCTCGCCCTTTGCATTCACAACCTTATCTGTCAATGGATTGAAGGTGAGTTTTCCAGCGAGTGCAAAGGCGGTGACAATTTCAGGGCTTGCGACAAACGCATGTGTGGCCGGATTCGCGTCGTTGCGTCCGGTAAAATTCCGGTTGTATGAGGTGATGATTGAGTTCTTCTCTCCCATCTTGACATCGTGGCGCTTCCATTGTCCGATGCATGGTCCGCATGCATTAGCGAGGACAAGCCCGCCGATATCGGTCAACGTTTTCAATTGTCCGTCGCGTTCTATGGTTGCCCGAATCTGCTCGCTCCCGGGGGTAATGGTGAACTCGGACTTTGCTTTTAATCCTTTTCCGAACGCCTGCTTCGCAACCGATGCGGCTCGCTCAATGTCTTCGTACGATGAATTCGTGCAGCTTCCGATTAGGGCAACTTTTAATTCTTCAGGATAATTATTTTTCTTGACGGCTTCGGCAAACTTCGAGATAGGCCACGCTAAATCCGGTGTGAACGGCCCGTTCACATGCGGTTCAAGATCATTCAAATTAATTTCGATGATGCGGTCGTAATATTTTTCAGGAGAAACGACAACCTCTTTGTCCGGCACCAAAAGGTCTGCCGCCCTTTCTGCCAGCGATGCCACGTCCCCTCGTTCTGTCGCTCGAAGATAATCCGCCATCCGGGAATCAAAAGGAAAAACGGACGTCGTTGCTCCGATTTCCGCCCCCATGTTACAAATGGTCCCTTTCCCGGTGCATGAAATTGATTTCGCCCCATCGCCGAAATATTCAATAATGGCCCCGGTGCCTCCTTTCACCGTGAGAACTCCGGCAACTTTTAGGATAACATCTTTAGCGGACGTCCAACCGTTTAACCTCCCGGTCAGCTTTACACCGATCACCTTAGGAAATTTCAGCTCCCATGGCATTCCTGCCATCACATCGACGGCGTCGGCTCCGCCAACGCCGATTGCGATCATACCAAGGCCGCCGGCGTTGGGAGTGTGCGAATCCGTTCCGATCATCATCCCGCCGGGAAACGCGTAATTTTCAAGCACTACCTGATGAATGATCCCGCCCCCCGGTTTCCAAAATCCGATACCGTATTTATTCGAAACGCTCGCCAGGAAATCATACACTTCTTTATTGTCTTCACTCGCCCGCAACAAGTCTCCCTTTGCGCCGACCTGTGCCTGGATCAAATGATCGCAGTGGACCGTCGAAGGAACTGCAACTTTCTTTCTCCCCGCAGACATAAACTGCAACAAGGCCATCTGGGCCGTCGCATCCTGCATCGCAACTCTGTCCGGTGCAAAATCGGCGTACGACGCGCTCCGTTCTGCCGCCTTTGACGGCGTTTCAAAATAGTGAGTGTAAAGTATTTTCTCGGTAAGAGTGAGCGGGCGTCCAACGAGTTTTCTGGCGTGTTGAACCTTTGACGGAAGTCCTGAGTACAGCTTTTTGATCATTTCGAAGTCGAAAATCATAATAATGCGTCCTTATCGATGGGGTGAACGTGGCAAATTCTTAACATAAATATATGAATCCATAATCTTCTCCGCAAGAGATTACCTTGCACGACAGTCGTTTTTTCGTTATTTTTCATTGATTAATGAGTGAAAGCGGACAGGAATGACCGAGCGGCCCGAAACAGATTCCGATGTACTTGAAGACGTCACCAACGAGACGAAGCTCAAGAATCCCGCACGGGCAATTTTGTTCAATGATGAAGTTCATACATTTGATGAGGTCATTAACCAACTCATCAAAGCATTGAGATGCGACCATGCAAAAGCAGAAGCATTGACCTGGGAGGTTCACAACACCGGCAAGTCGTGTGTTTACACCGGCGAAGTGACACGTTGCCTGGAAATTACGCGAGTGCTCGAAGAAATTGAATTAATGACACAAATTGAAGTATAAACGAGGAAATCATATGAGACGAATGATAGTAAAAGTAACGGTGTTGATCTTCACCCTTTCAATATGCGGCACGGCAAGCGAGTTGATTCATTTCAGAGACACGACGACTTCGTGGGATAACGTAAAATCAATCGCAGCAAAAGAGAATAAACTGATCTTTATCGATGCCTACACCGATTGGTGTGTCTGGTGCAAGGTGATGGATAAGGAGACATTTTCCGACACCGCTGTCGCGAATTTTATGAATGAAAAATTTTTACCGGTGCACTATGAGATGGAAACTGGTTTCGGGATAACAATGGCGGAAAAATATCGCGTAAATGCTTTTCCGACATTCCTTGTTTTCACCCCGGATGGAAAACTTGTCAACCGTATCATCGGGTATCACAAATCGGAAGAGTTCCTTCAGGAACTCAACGCCGCACTGGATCCGGCCAAGCAGGACAACCTGACGGGGGTTTCGGCTTCCCTTGAACCAGGATTTCCCCAATTCTACAAAGATTCCTTTCTCAAAGGCGATCTCCGAAAGCGGCCCGACAGTGCGACGGTGAACACCTTCCTTGCATCTGCACAAGATCTTTCGGACGAAGTGGCATGGTCAGTATTGTATCGGTTCAGCTATCTGGTCACCGATAACTATAAGGATTTCGTTTACAAGAACTTTGATAGACTGAGGAAAATGTACGGCGCGAATGACGTCGAAAACTCGATCAGCACATTCCTCTCGTCCGACCTGGTCAGCGCGGTTAAGGCAAACGACGAATCTGCTTTGGAAAAAGTTATTGCCGCTTCGGATAAGTATATCGGCGGACCCGCCGGTGAGACGCGCTTTAATTATAGACTCCGATTCTATAGCGGCACAAACCGGTGGATATCGTTTGCAGACCTCATCGATAGCGCGAAACACTCCGGCAACTCACTCGACGAAAATGCATTGAACAGTTACAGCTGGACCATTTACCTGCGATGCGACAACAAAGAAGTCGTTGCCCGCGCAACACAATGGATGAGCAACGTCGTGGTCGCGAGCCCAAAGTATATGCTGCTCGATACCTATGCCGCACTCTTGTACAAAAGCGGTGACCTGAACAGAGCGAAACAGTACGCCGAACTTGCGATAGAGACCGGAAAAAAAGACAACGAAGACGTTCAAGAGACTGAAGAACTACTCAAGAAGATCAATACATCACTGGATAAGAAGCTCTAGCTACCGATGACCTCACGCGAAATTCGACAATCGTTTCTTGATTTCTTTGCGTCGAAACAACACCGTATTGTTCCGAGCGCGCCTGTGATACCGCACGGCGACCCCACCCTCCTCTTCACAAACGCGGGGATGAATCAATTTAAAGAAGTCTTCCTCGGAACCGGCAAACGCGATTACAGGCGCGCTGCCGACACTCAAAAGTGCATCCGGGTCAGCGGGAAACATAACGACCTAGAAGAAGTCGGCCGCGACACTTACCACCATACGTTCTTCGAGATGCTCGGCAACTGGTCCTTCGGCGACTACTACAAAAAAGAAGCGATAGCCTGGGCGTGGGAACTATTGACCGACAAGTGGAAACTCCCCAAAGAGCGAATGTGGGCAACAGTCTACACAACCGACGAAGACGCATTTGAACTTTGGAAAAAAGTTACCGACATCAACCCGACACACATTCTGAGGTTTGGAGAGAAAGATAATTTTTGGGAGATGGGAGAAACCGGGCCGTGCGGTCCCTGTTCGGAAATTCATATGGACTTGACGGCGGACGCAAGTGCAACTGCCTCGATGGTGAATGCCGGTTCTCCGCAGGTCATCGAAATCTGGAACCTTGTCTTCATCCAGAATAACCGAACTGCAAGCGGCAAGCTTGAAAATCTTCCGATGAAACATGTCGATACCGGCATGGGATTCGAGCGCGTCTGTGCGGTGATGGAAGCGATGAAGAGCAATTTCAAGCGCCCCGCATCGAATTACGAATCGGATGTTTTTACTCCGCTCATCAAAAAGATTTCCGAACTTTCCGGGAAGCCGTACGCACAAAACAATGAAGCCGATATTGCCATGCGCGTCATCGCCGACCACATTCGAGCCCTCACGTTTGCAGTTGCGGACGGTGCTATTCCTTCCAATGAAGGGCGCGGATATGTATTGCGAAGAATCCTTCGGCGAGCGGCCCGGTTCGGACGGAATCTCGGCCTTCATGAACCATTCCTCTACAAGTTGGTTGATGTACTTGTGCAGACAATGTCGCACGTCTTCCCTGAGATAAAAGAACAAGAGGAACATATTAAGCGGGTTATCAAAGGCGAGGAAGAAGGATTTAACCAGACGCTCGACAGGGGGCTGGAAATTTTTGAGGAAGCAGCGAAGAGAGCCATAAGTGTTAAGTCAAAAGTTATAAGTGGAGAAGATGCGTTCAAATTATATGACACGTTTGGATTTCCGCTTGATCTGACACAAATGATGGCAATTGAACGCGGATTGGCGGTTGATGGAGTGACGTTTAATCAATTAATGGAGAAACAAAAAGAGAGGTCGCGCGAATCGGGAAAAATGACCGGGGTCCCCGGAATTCTAAAATTTATCCATGAAGATTCAACGGCAGGTTCCTCTCGTTTTTTAGGATACGACCAATTCGAGACTGAAGCCACAATCACAAGTCTTGCCGAAGGTTTCGTCACCCTCGATCAGACTCCCTTCTATGCCGAATCTGGCGGGCAGGTAGGCGATACGGGTGAACTGCGATTCAGCGGCGGTGTTCTTCATGTTGTCGATACTCAAAAAAATGGCAACATTATTGGTCACAAAGTCGCCGAACAAATTAGCGAGGCTGTTGCTGAAAAAATCTTCGCAAAAGTGAATACGCCTCGCCGCTTGTCCATTATGCGCAACCACACGGCTACGCATCTGGTTCACGCGGCGCTAAGGAAGGTACTCGGTACGCATGTGCATCAGGCCGGGTCGCTCGTTGCGCCGGAACATTTGCGTTTCGACTTTGCCCATTTTGCAAAAGTGAACGATCATGAATTGGCCGAAATAGAAAACATCGTCAATGAAAAGATCAAAGAAAACATTCAGCTTCAGCATCACCGCAATATTCCGTTTGAAGAAGCGCAGAAAATGGGAGCACTGATGTTTTTCGGCGACAAGTACGGAGATAAGGTGAACGTAGTGCAGTTCGGGGATTTCAGCAAGGAATTTTGCGGCGGCACTCATGTGAAGAATACCGGCGAGATAGGATACTTCAAAATCCGGTCTGAAACAAGCAGCGCAAGCGGCGTGCGCCGCATCGAAGCAATCACCTATGATTATGCGGCTGAATACCTTAGGATCCAGAATGAAACTTACAAAGAACGGATCGAACACGGATACCGGCTCGTCGACGAAATTCAGTCGCTTCAGAAAGAGATCATTCGGTTAAGCAGCGGTTCTTCCCCATTGACTAAAGAAGACACGCTCAACCTTGACATCGAATTGCGCAAGATGGAGCAAATTCCGGAGGTGCCAGCCGCAATCGTTTCCGCAGAACTCTCGAAGGACTTTTTCAACCTGCAGCAGCGGTTCCGTAAACTGGAAGATTACATATTGATTCTGGCGGAGAAAAGGAAGGCTTTCGAAAAGGAACTTGCGAAATATAACCTGAAATCGGCCTCGTCCGATATCGACGCGATCATTTTAAAAGCGACCGCAGTCGACGGATTTAAGCTTGTCGCCTCAAAAATCAATGCTTCGGATATGGAAACGCTGAAATCGATCGGCGACGAGCTTCGCATTAAGATCGGCAGCGGAGTGGGCCTGCTTGCATCGATCATCGACGACAAAGTGGCCCTTGTCTGCGTCGTGAGCGACGATCTCATCAAGACAAAGAATATTCAGGCAGGAAAAATTGTCGGCGCTGTCGCAAGAATCGTCGGCGGAGGGGGAGGCGGAAAACCGCATCTCGCAACTGCAGGCGGCAAGGACGTAGCCAAGATCGACGAAGCGCTACGAAGCGTGGCCGGAGTGGTTGAAGGGATGATGGAGTGAGTTAGAAATGAAAAGTTAAAAGTGAAAAATGAAAAATTGCAACAGAAAGTTATCATCATTTAGACCTTCACTCTCTTCATTAGATTTTGAGCTGAGCAAATGTCCGCATATCAAACATTAGTTTCTGCAGCCGGCAAAAAGGGGGCGGGATACCTTGTCCTGATCGACCCCGATAAAATCGACGGAAATAATTTCATAAAATTTATTGAGCAGGCAACAGAAGCCGGAGTGGACGGATTTCTCGTCGGCGGGAGCCTGGTGCTTGCCGATACGTTCGAGGAATGCATCAAAACAATCAAAAAGCACACGAGCGTGCCGGTTGTTATTTTCCCAGGGAGTGTTCAACAGATTTCAAAAGAGGCGGACGCAATTCTATACCTATCGCTTCTAAGCGGGCGCAACGCCGAGCACATTATTGGAAGCCAGGTGACGGCCGCACCGATCATCAAAAAAATGAACCTCGAAGCAATCTCCACGGCGTATATGCTCGTAGAATCGGGGAGAACTACGTCAGCGGAATTTATGAGCAACACGAAACCGCTTCCTCGTAACAAACCGGATATTGCTGTGGCGCATGCGCTCGCCGCAGAATATATCGGATTCAAATTCCTCTACCTTGAAGCGGGAAGCGGCGCGGAACAATCCGTTCCCGACGAGATGATTTCCGCGGTGTCACATTACTGTTCTGTTCCTCTTATCGTCGGAGGAGGAATCCGAACAGCCGAAGATGCCCGTAAAAAAGTGAAGGCCGGAGCAAAATTTATCGTTACGGGAAATGTCCTCGAACTGAATAGTTCAAAAGACTTCATCAAAGAGTTTGCTTCAGCAATTCACGTGCGTTGATTAGACCAACACCGAGACTCGAAGAAAGAATTATCATGGCTCATCTCCCGCTCACCCTTGTCTATCGCCAGAGTTTTATTCAGGATTCACTGAAAGCAAGCGCTGAAACAAAGCTGAAAATTGCCGAGCAGTGCAATGCTGACATCTCGAAGGCTATCGACATAATTGTTGATACGTTTAATCACAAAAAGAAAGTCCTTCTTTGCGGCAATGGGGGGAGCGCGGCAGATGCCCAGCATCTCGCCACCGAATTTGTCATCCGACTCTCCCCCGGCATTAAGCGCCCCGGACTCCCCGCCATTGCCCTCTCGGCCGACTCGTCGACGCTCACCGCGGGTTCAAACGATCTTGGATACGACAATGTTTTTTCCCGGTCGGTCGAGGCGCTCGGCAACGAAGGAGATGTCCTCATCGGCATCAGCACAAGCGGCAATTCGGCAAGCGTCAACAATGCATTCACAAAAGCACGGGAGAAAAAAATGGCCACGATCGCATTCCTCGGTAAAGACGGAGGAGCGTCGAAAGCGCTTGTCGATCTCGCGATTATTGTCCCGTCGAACGATACGCAAAGAATCCAGGAAGGGCACATTACCATCGGGCATATTATTTTTCAGGAAGTCGAGCAGGAAATGTTCGGATAATGCCAAAGTACACGGCTCGCGCAACGGCGTAAAAGAGCAAAATAGTTGAACCACAAAATCTTTGGGCATTCGCGTTCTCGTGTGAGGAAAGTTTTCAGATATCTTAAATAATAAAATTTACCCCTTCAAAGTCACTTTAAAAGGATGGTCGAGATGAAAGGTTTTCCGGGAATGGGGGGCAATATGCAAGGGATGCTGAAGCAAGTTCAAAAGATGCAGGAGAAGATGGCCCAGGTGCAGGCTGAACTCGAGCAGAAAACAATAACCGCAGAATCGGGGGGCGGAATGGTGAAAGTGACAGCCAACGGGAAGCAGCAGATTCTGAAAATCACCGTTGAGAAAGAGGTCATCAATCCCCAAGAGAGCGATATGCTTGAAGATTTGATTGTTGCGGCTGTGAATAAAGCCCTGGAAGAATCAAACAAGCTTGCACAATCAGAAATGGCTAAAGTCACAGGTGGAATGCTGCCGAATATTCCGGGGCTCAATATTCCGGGAATGTAATGCGTTATACATCGGAATCTGTCGAACAACTTGTTGAAGAATTTGCGCAGCTGCCGGGTATCGGGAAGAAAACGGCTTTGCGGCTGGCACTATTTATTTTAAAATTGCCGCGCGAAAGAGTGACGACGTTTGCACAGGCGTTGCTCAACATGAAAGACAAGGTGCGGTACTGCTCAGTCTGCAGCAATATCACCGAGAGCGATCCGTGTAACATTTGCTCGAGCCCGAAACGGAACCGCAGTATCATCTGCGTGGTCGAGGAGCCGAACGACGTAATGGCGATTGAGAAAACGAACGAGTTCCATGGATTGTACCACGTCCTTGGCGGGGCCCTCTCTCCCCTCGATAATATCGGACCAGAGGATTTAAAGGTAAAGGAGCTCCTTTCGCGAATCACCGACGATATTGAGGAGATCATCCTCGCAATGAACCCGAACGTCGAAGGAGAAACAACGACGGTCTATTTGTCACGTTTGCTCAAGCCTTTAAAAGTCAACATAACTCGCATCGCGCGCGGCCTGCCCATCGGGGGGGATTTGGAATTTGCCGACGAGGCCACGTTGTCACGTGCACTGGAGGGACGAATTGCGCTTTGAGCCCGTAATTGCGGTGTGTTTGTTCCTCTTGGTAGCAACCGGATCGTGCGATTTGTTGAAAACTCGCGACCCTCAGCCGCCTGACCAGCAAAACACGGCTAATCCATTGGCGACATCACCGCAAATACTCATCGATAATTTGCAAGCGGCTTTCGCAAATAAAAACCTAAACGACTACGGAAAAATATTCGCCGACGTTGGATCTGTAGGAAAACAATATGTCTTCATACCGACACAAAAAGCAGAAGGAAATTATACTGCCCTCTTTTCGCAATGGACAACAGAGTCGGAGATGAATTATTTCAGAAAAGCTATGGCGAGCGTGAGCACCGCCTTTATCCCCTCGGTATCTTTTTCAAACGTCGTCCTTACACCTTTCCAATCCGATTCCGCGCTGTATGAAACTGATTACACCGTTTTTCTTACCCCGACAACTTATGTCGGCCACGCTCGATTTTTGATGCTCCCGAATAAAAACACAGGTGCGTGGGTCATTTACCGCTGGGAGGATGTTCAGACTTCAAACAATTCCTCGTTGAGCTGGAGCGATATGAAAGGACAATTCAGTCAATGAAGCTGGCGATTCTCCCGATTGCTTGCACCATGGTGTTCTTCGGCTGCATCAATCCATTCGCGCCCGCCCTTGATAATTCCAGCCAGGCGAACGGTTCAGTGCTGGGCGATCAAAAAACGATTGATGGTGTATTCCAAAATTTTAAGGAAGCGTATCTTTTTAAAGACACGACAATCTACGGACAGTTGCTCGCTCCAGATTTTGTCTTCGTCTATATCGATTATGACATCGGAGCTGATGTTTCCTGGGGACGCGACGACGACATGCGTACCACCAACGGATTGTTCCAAAATGCGCAGAGCCTTGATTTAGTGTGGAACGGGTCCGTACCGGTCGACGGTGATACCGCTGATGCGACGATAAACGTTACGAGGAATTTTAATTTAACAGTAACGTTCAGTCCCACGGATATTGTTAACATCGACGGATATGCAAGCTTGACGCTCTCCCGGGCGAGCACGAACGATGAGTGGCGAATCGTGCGATGGAATGACGAATCTAACTATTAACAGATGTCCCGAGTTTTTAGTCCTGGGTCCTTAGTCCAATGTCCTGAATATGAAAGCGCCGCATTACTTGTTGAGCTCTTAATTCTTAATTATTAATTCTTACATTTTGCCTTCGAGTGTAAAAATATCGTACCAAGGCGAGCCCGGCGCGTTCAGCGAGCAAGCAGCAAGAGCGTTCTTCGGGAGCAATTGCAGACCGGTTGCGCGTCAAACATTTAATGATATTTTTGAGGATGTTGTCAGACGCCGATCGGTATTCGCGATTGTTCCGATAGAAAATTCGCTACACGGCAGCGTGCATCAGAATTTCGATTTGCTGTGGAAATATCAAGTTTATATTTCAGGGGAGATCAAACTCCGCATTAAAATGAATCTGCTTGCACTCCCCGGTATAAAATTAAGAGACATTCGCGCCATTTATTCGCATCCTCAGGCGCTGGGCCAGTGCGAGAAATTTTTGAGATCGCTAAAGAACGCATCGGTAAACCCGTTCTACGACACAGCGGGTGCGGCAAAAATGATCGCTGAAAAAAAACTGGATGATGCCGCCGCTATCGCGAGCTTGCAGGCTGCAGAGGATTATGGGCTCGATATTCTCCGCGCCGGAGTTGAGAGCGACCATAGAAACTTCACACGCTTCCTGATCGTTGGGAAAAAACAGATCAGGCCGAAAAGGGATGCAAAGACCTCATTGATTTTCGCGACAAAGAATATTCCCGGTGCATTGTTTAAATGCCTCTCAGTCTTTGCCTTGCGAAACATCAACCTCCTGAAAATTGAGTCACGCCCAATCATCGGTGCTCCGTGGGAATACTTGTTCTATGTTGATATAGAGGGCGATGCAAGAGAAAGAGAGAGGGTCAACGCATTAAACCATTTACAGGAACTCACCTCTTATTTTAAGAATCTCGGGTCATACGAAGCGGGGAAAATTGTAAATCCAAAATGATTCATTGTCTGAGACATCATCAATCTGCTTTCGCGGAACATTCTCTTGAAGGAATATGAATTATCCGGCCGTCCGGCAAGAATCACCAGGAGAAACGAGTGACGGCAAGGATAATCAGAGAAGGCAAATAGCACCATGAACGTATTGTACATCCTCAAAGAAGGAATTTCGGGTTTCAAGCGGGCACGACTCTCCATGGTCATTTCAATTTTTACGATCACCATCTCACTGATCCTCCTTGGACTCTTTACAATCGTCTTCCGCAACACGAACCACATTGTTGAGTCGCTCCGGGATAGAGTTGAAATGGAGGCGTTCCTCGAGGAACCCGTTTCTCCGGAAACTTCGCCAATCATCGAAAGAAAAATCCTTGCTATCCCGGGCATCGACCAGGTGAAATACATCTCAAAAGACCAGGCGGCGAAAATATTTCAAGAGCAATACGGCGAGGACATCAATACCATCCTCGATTTCAATCCGCTCCCCCCTTCTTTCAAAATCTATCTCGCGAAAGAATATAAAAACACCGACAGCGCGAAAGTTGTGTATGCAAAATTGAAGCTTGTTCCGGGTGTCGACGATGTCATTTATCGAAAGACGCTCCTTGAATTGCTGGATAAACGCTCTCAAATACTTGCTGTCGCAAGCCTAGCTGCCGGCGTTGCGCTATTGATTACGGCAATATTTCTCGTTTCCAACACTATTCGACTCGCCATCTATGCAAAGAGGAAAATCATTACAACCATGAAGCTCGTGGGTGCCACGCGCATGTTCATCCGCCTGCCGTTTATTGTAGAAGGAATTATTCAGGGGGTATTGGGCGGCCTCTTTTCCTCAGGATTTATCTATCTTGTTGTCGACTATGCAGCTAAACTATTCGGGGGAGATCTAGCTCCGATAGTGTTCGTCGAGCCGGTTTTTTACGTCATCATTCTGACAGCAGGAACACTGCTTGGCCTTTTCGGAAGCATCATTTCTATAAGAAAATTTATTACCGAAAGCGTAGCATTGACGAATTAAACCGCGGTCAGATGCCGAACACTTTGTCGACTAGCCCTGCTGAACATTTTAATGATTCACGATTTTTCGGATACGGTGTCCGACATCTACAATCGATCCGGAGTTGAGATTTTGAAAATTGTTTCATACATTGCCATCGAATCATTCATCTGTCCACCACAAAGCACGAACATGACTGGACAACATTTGCCAACACCAATCATCCCTAGCTACAAAAAGGAGTCTACTTCGAATGTCTAGTAATTATCCCCCGAGCGGTTGGACAAAAATCCTCCTTGCTTACCACAAATTTTCAGGAAGTTGGGCATGGGTTCTGCACCGTATCACAGGGCTTGTCCTGACCGGTTACATCATGCTCCACATTTTTGCGCTGATGTCGCTGCAAAAAGGGAAAGAGGCTTTTGATTCCGAGATGGTGCTCTTCCGGACACCGTTGTTCCTTTTTCTTGAGTGGTTTCTCTTTGCATTCGTCCTCTTCCATGCACTGAACGGAATTCGCATTGTTTTGGTCGACTTGGCGGATGGGGCGCGCTATCACAAGAAATTGTATTATGCGGTGGTTATTGTGGGCCTTATTCTATTCATTGGCATGGGTTACATCATGTTCACGCAGGATACTTTTCATTCCGTCGCGGCGGTGAAGTAAATAATTTTACGTCAGAAGGATCAACACTATGTCTTCAAAATATTATGGGTCACGGGGTTCCGGAGCACCTGCATGGTACTTGCAGCGAATCTCCGGAGTAGCATTGTTTGTAGTAGTCATCGGCCATTACATTCTCATGCACTATCATCTCGATTCCGGTCATACATATGACGCCGTTCTCGCTCGGATGCAGAACCCCCTCTACAAGGCCCTGCAAATTTCTTTTGTTGTAATAGGTTTATATCATGGATTGTCGGGCACTTGGAATATTTTCCGCGATTTCAGGATGCCCTCGTGGCTGAGCTGGACTATCCTCGGACTTCTTTACGCTGCGGGCATTACATTTGGAAGTCTGGGCATTGCAACAATTCTTTCATTCTAATTTATTACACAAACTTTCGGAAAGACAACAATCAATTAAAACGTTGAGATTAATAGTGAGCTTTCCGAGGGTAAATTTCTGAAACTTGATTTTTACACTGGAGTTGTCAATGGTTCATACCTTTGATGTAGTTATTGTAGGAGCAGGAGGCGCGGGGTTACGAGCGGCATTGGAAATCCCCCAAGGGCGAAGTTGTGCGGTGTTATCCAAGGTCTACCCTTCGCGTTCGCATACCGGAACGGCGCAAGGGGGTGTCTGTGCGGCGCTGGCGAACGAGGAGGAAGATTCATGGGAATGGCATATGTTCGACACCGTTAAAGGCAGCGACTACCTTGGCGATCAGGACGCTATTGAAATCATGTGCCGCGACGCTATCCGCGCCATTATCGAGCTTGAACATATGGGCCTCCCGTTTTCACGCACTCCCGAAGGTAAAATTGCACAGCGAAAATTCGGCGGGCATACGCGGCCGGAAAACCCTGCCGACCCAAATTCTAAACGGGTCGCCGTTCGCCGGGCGTGTTATTCTGCGGACAGGACCGGACACGTCATGCTCCACACGCTTTTTGAGAGCTGCATAAAACAAGGAATTCATTTTTACAATGAATTTTTTGTTACCGACCTGATCATCAACAAGGGCGCATGCTGCGGTGTAGTGGCGATGGAAATCGCTACGGGGGAAATTCATACCTTTCATGCGAAAGCAGTAATGTTTGCGACAGGCGGTTACGGCCGTGCGTTCCGCATCACCTCTAACGCTTTAATCGGTACCGGCGACGGGTGCAATATCGCCTACGAAAACGGAATACCGATGGAGGATATGGAATTCTTTCAATTCCATCCGACAGGCCTGTGGAAACTTGGCATCCTCATATCCGAAGCTGCGCGCGGCGAGGGGGGAATCCTTCGCAACAACGCCGGCGAGCGATTTATGGAACGGTATGCACCAACGGTGAAAGACCTTGCTCCGCGAGACATGGTTTCGCGCGCAATCTACACTGAAATCAAGCAAGGACGCGGTATCAAAGGAAGCGACGGAACATACTACGTCAACCTGGACCTTACGCACCTCGGCGCGCAGGTTATTCACGATAAAATTCCCGAGATTACAGGATTTGCAAGAACGTACCTCGGCGTTGAGCCGTTAAAAGAACCTATTCCTATCCAACCAACTGCTCATTACGCAATGGGTGGAATCCCGACAGACAATGATGCACGCGTCTACCTGAATGCAAAAGGAAAAATTCTTCCGGGATTTTACGCCGCCGGAGAATGTGCGTGTGTCTCGGTGCACGGGGCCAATCGGCTGGGAACAAATTCCCTGCTCGACATTATCGTCTTCGGCCGGCGAGGGGGCAAGGCGATTGCTCAATACTTAAACGAAGCAGAGTTCACCCCGCTTCCAAAACACGTCGAGGGGAAGACCCGGGAAATGATCGACGGTATTCTCTCGAACAAAGGGAATGAAAACGCTGCAAAAGTACGGACAGAGATGCAGGAAAAAATGATGGACCAGTGTTCCGTCTACCGTGATGCAAAAATGATGAAGCAGCTCCTCGGTGAAATTCACGAGTTGAAAAGCCGCTACAAGAAGATTTCGATTGCAGACCATGGCAAGAGATTCAACACTGAGTTAATGGAGGCAATAGAACTCCGCCATTTACTGGGAACGGCGGAAACAATCGTTGTCTCTGCACTGAATCGCCAGGAAAGCCGCGGCGCTCATGCACGTGAAGATTTCCCGAAACGGGACGACAAGAAATGGTTGAAGCACACCTTCATCGAGTACAATGAAGGCAAACCGAAGATTTCCTATAAACCGGTCGTGATCACAAAATTCCAACCGAAAGAGCGAGTGTATTAAAATCAAAAAAGGATTGGTCCAATGCAGGTAACTTTTCGCATTCAAAAGTATAATCCCGAGACCGACACGACGCCGTACTACAAAGAGTATGTCGTCGACGGCGTAGATGATTCGTGGCGTGTGCTTGATGTGCTCGAAAAAATCAAGGGCTCGCTAGACGGTTCGCTTACTTATCGGCGTTCATGCGCTCACGGGGTCTGCGGTTCGGACGGAATGCGCATCAACGGACGAAACCGTCTGGCATGTTCGATCTTATTAGGGGTCTTGGATTGTTCAAAGGTCATTACCCTAGAACCCCTCCCTTCGATGCCGGTGATCAAAGACCTTGTGGTGGACCTGACGGATTTCTATAAAAAATATGAGCTGGTGAAGCCGTACCTCATAACCAAGACCAATCCGCCGGAAACGGAACGGCTGCAAAGCAACGAAGATGCGGAGAAGCTTTTTGAATCGGCAAAATGCATTTTGTGCGCATGCTGTTCGACCTCATGCCCATCGTTATGGACAAACGAAAATTATCTCGGCCCGGCTTCATTATTAAAAGCGTACCGATTCACTTTCGATACGCGGGACGAAGCAGCCGACGAACGGCTCGACATCGTCGATACTCAGGATGGCGTTTGGCGTTGTCACACAATTTTTAACTGCATCGAAGCCTGCCCGAAGGAGATCAATATCACGTGGCATATTTCACAATTGAAAAAAGCACTCGTGAATAGAGAGATTTAACATCGGAAATATCGATGGCGGTATTGTCGATTGAAAAGAAAATGGCTGGTTCGCAAATGCGGCCAGCCTTTTTTATTCCCCTACTGTAATGGGACTTACCCTTGCCAAGGTTTCAAACTCTGACAAGCGTAAAAGAGCAACCCGAACCTATTCTCCCTCCTGCCGCACTTCCACCTGAGGAAAATCTGTTTCTTCCGCGTTAACAGAGATAGCAATCGGCCTGCAACAGACTTCGCAGTCTTCGATGTACTTCTGGCGGGAAACCGAACAATCAATAACGAGTTCAATTGTTTCGCCACAATAAGGGCACTGGATGGAGAATGTTTTTAAATAATCCATTTGATATTCGATCTTCGGGGAACGATGTCTTTTAGTTACTAATCCGCTTCATTACACCGGCGACTGATTTCGACGATTAATCGAATGACGCTTTGCTAAACGTCAGGCGGGTCCAACTCTCATTGGAAAGCCTTACCTCCTTTACGCTTAAGGCGTTCTTAAATTTAAGAGCCTTCTTGGCGTGATACGTCTCTGTTCACTCGGTAAAAAAGACCTGAATTCGGTAATAAACTCTTCTTTCATTATCAGAGGTGGAAATATGATAGAATAAGGGAGATTTTACTTTGGCACGATCAATGCTCATCATTGGTACATGAAATTAAACAACAAGATATCTACAATCCCCACCACCATCACAATATAAGAAAAGGAGACATATATGGGACAGCAACAACTTCTTCTGATCATCTTGGGCGTCATTATCGTCGGTATCGCGGTAGCCGTCGGTATCACAATGTTCCAGGACAACGCAGTCGACCAAAACCGAAGCGCAGTGATTGCAGACTTAACAACTTTGGCAGCCAAGGCACAGCAATATTATGCTAAGCCGGTAACACTTGGCGGGGGTGGAAATTCATTTGTCGGTCTTACGGCAGATGCGACAGGGTTGGGAGATTTAGCATCCACAGCGTTTACAAACAATGCTAACGGCACATATACTATTAAGACTGCAGGAACCGCTACGACGGTGGTTCTGCACGGTGTTGGCAAGACCGCTCTGAGCGACGCGACATTCCCATCGTACGATATGACGGTTACATCACAGCTTCAGACACCGACGAAGCTTAACTAATATAAATTATCAGCTGCACCCATCGTTGCAGATGGGTCGAATCGAAAACAGTAAGCCCCGGCATTCACCGGGGCTTTGTATTTTGTTGAGATACTACCGCTTCATAACGAACTCGAGCTTTGACCTATCAATAGCCTGGGTATTCATTTGAGAGCAATATTCCAGGACCTCTCACTTCGTCCCTTACTTTGTTTTCACGGCCAATGCAGTCATCTTCTTCCTTTTTTTGTTTTGCCGCTCAATTCATCCCATTTAGGCCAAGAATAGCTGCAGTTGACCAACTCGTTAATTGACTTCGTTTCCGAAAATCGTAATATTCAACTCGCGATTCTTTTTAACAAAACCATGACGTCAAGATCAAACAAGATTGTCTTTTTGACAGGTTCAACAGGTTTCATCGGATCGAACGTTGTCAGAATGTTATCTCAACAAGGTTGGACGGTGCGCGCACTTGTGCGGAGCGTTACAAGAGCAAAGGAGAGAAGCGACGTTTGGCAACCGAAAACTCCGGGCAGCGTCGAATACGTCCAGGGAGATTTATTTGCAGGTTCCCCCATGGAACGATCAAGGCTTTTTACGGAGTGTTTAAAGGGGGCAAATGCTCTTATCCATATCGGAGAAGCGAAAACAAAAGAAAAGGATTTTGACGCCAAGAATATAAAGACCTTCGGCCTGCTTCTTGAAGCGGCGAACGCAATGTCGAGTTTGGACCGGTTCATTTTCGTTTCGGCGTTTATGGCCGGAGGACTCCCTCACCCGATGCCGAAGATCCTCACGGAAGAGATGACGGGAACCGAATTTCCCGACCCTTATTTCCAGTGGAAGAGAATAGCTGAGCGATTGCTAATAAAATCCTCCGGCAATTCCCGTTTTAGCTACTCCATCATCCGGCCGGCACTAGTCTACGGACCAAATGCAAAGTGGCTTGTTCCAATGCTGAGCGCTATTAAGAAAATGGGACCCTATTTTGTCCCCCTACCGAACGGCGGGATGGCACCTCTAGGAACTGTTCACGTCGAAGACGTAGCAGCAACAATAGCACTTTCAGCTTCGAGCAGGCATGCCGAAAATCAAATCATCCACGCCGTCGATAACGGCGGTACAACTTATGCCGATTGGTTTGAGACGATATGCAAAGCCGTCGGGCGGAAAGCGAACATCGGCAGAATCCCAACATCCTTAGTTGATACGGCAGCTAAAGGGGTGGACGCCCTGACTTCTCTTTTTAATCTCCATTTCGGCGCTTACCTCTGGGCACAAATTTTAAACGAAGGCTGCGGCTACTCGAACGATAAGATGAAACAGATTATCGGCACACTTAAGTATCCTACAATCCGCGACGGAGTTCCGGGAATGATGGAATGGTTCGCGCAAACGCATGCCTGACCTGCAGAATAAATCGCCGGATTTTCAGCAACTTCCCGAACGAATGCTATTTTTCTATCGGTGCGTTGATAAGATTTCCCCACTCGGTCCATGATCCATCGTAATTGCGAACATTCGGATAACCGAGTAGATACTTCAAGACAAACCAAGAATGCGAAGATCGCTCACCGATACGGCAATATGCAGTGATTTCCTTCAATCCAGGCACAATCCCTTTGCTTTCATACAATGCTCTGAGGTCGGTAGCTGATTTGAATGTTCCATCCTCGTTGACTGCCTGAGACCATGGGATATTCTTCGCGCCAGGAATATGTCCGCCCCGCATGGATAATTCCTGCAATCCAGGAGGTGCAAGAATCTTTCCGGTGTATTCATCGTTAGAGCGAACATCGACCAAACCATGCGACGATTCCTTGAGGCGGCCGGCCACAAATTCTCTAAGCGCCCGTAGGTCAGCTTCTATCTTTGATACTCTGTAGGTCTTTGATCCGTAGCGAGGCACATCGGCAGAGAGAGGCTTCCCTTCTGCAATCCATTTTTTTCTTCCACCGTTGATGAGTCGAACGTCTGAGTGACCATAATATTTCAATAGCCAGAACGCATACGCCGCAAACCAATTGTTGTTGTCTCCATACAGGATCATTCCGGTATCGGGACTGACTCCCGATTCACCAAGAAAGCGCTCAATCTGCTCTTTGCTGAGAATATCGCGCCGTGTCTGGTCTTGCAGTTGTGTTTTCCAATTCCACCCGATCGCTCCTTCGATGTGCCCTTTTTCGTACTCGCTTGTATCGACATCAACTTCAACGAGCCGCAGATTGGCATCTTTTCGATGCTCTAGCGCCCAATCAGTTGTGACGAGAACGTTGGGATTTGCATAGCCGTTGTTTAAAGCCATAGATCCTCCATATGAAAGTAATTAGTTGGTTATGACTCGTTTAAGAAAAGCTCTCGTGAAAAATGAAAGACGTCGTAACCGAAGGTAAAGAACGCATCCGAGACAGAAATTGACGGTCAAATTAACGAGTGCAAGCGCTGCAACCAGGAAAGCTACAATCCATCCAACGGTCGGCTGATTGATCACAGCAAGAAATACGTAAGCGATGATTAAAAATATCCCTCCAAGCCCTTGAGCGAATAAATGCTGGGTATTGTCTTCTTCGACGACATCCGGGCGCAAGATCCGAAGGCGTCGAAGAATTTGACTATAGAAAAGTTTGAAAGCACCCGCTGAAGGAATAAAAGTTCCGACAAGCAGCACCAGCGAGAGCAAGGCAACAAGCCAGGGAAGCTGGAGCGCAAAAGCGATTACGACCAGAGTAATGATCGACCCCTGATTAAATTTAAGCGCCGTCCGGTCGACGAGCGAAGATCCGTTTAACATATCTGTGATTCCTTTCAAGGTTTGACAATAAATAAAAAACCCTCTTCTTGATAGAAGAGGGTTCGTTTTTTAAAAAATCATCTGCGGATTATTAAATGTCTTCCGCCATCCTTCCACCTCTATCGAGATAATTGCTCGGCGTACAGGGACAACACGCCGCACAGCAACAAACTTTCGAGCAGCAGCTTCTGATTTCGGTATGGGAATTAATGGCGTTCATTATATTTAAATATAATGATGTTTAAACAATTGTCAAGTCGGTCAATGTCAGGATCGTGGTTGAGTTGAGGATTCCTTCAAACGCTGGAGTCCGCAAAGGTTGCCCTTTAATAACTGTCGAAGCTACATTCCACTGCAGATGCCTTTTATTTTTGTGCCTTCGCGTTTCGAATCACCATTTCCAAAATCGGCATAAGCATAAAAGAGAGTGCCAGATCGAAAAGCGGCCAACTAAACTGATCAGGCAATTGTGTATGAATTCCACCGGAATCCTGAGCAAGAACCTTAATCGAGTGAGCCATAAAAAGGTAGAGTGCAATAACAATACCAAAGAGATGAAAAGACCAGCTCAATTTTCCCGCCCGGAACGGCGATTCGTCGAACTCGTTTAGAATCAATACGCTCCCAAAGATAATCAAGACAAGGGACACAAGCATTGGGGACAACGCCGGACCCCACCACGGAACCGGGATGAGAAACAAGACATCCCAGTCAAAAAACGAATGGGGCCATCCGACAATCACTTTCAAAAAGAGGTAATAAAAAATATCCCATATACCGAATGCCAACATAAAAAATCCAAGCCGACTTCTCCACAATTTTCCGGCAAGCCAGCCCGCACTTATGAGCATCACAAGTGTCGCAGCCTCGCGGATGAGTTCTGTCATACCAAAAGAATCACTGATTGGCAAGGGCGATTCTTGATACGGCTCAACACGATGGAGAAGCGTCCGCAAATAGGCAACCGTCGCGGACTCCATCCATGCCATAGCAACTGCAAATATTACAATCACTGAAAAACGAAGGGCAGTTTGTTTGGTCTGTTCTTTCAAATCAGGCGACAATGTTGATGAGATATTACTTCAGCTACAATCCATCCTCAAGCAACCTACGACGGCTTCAGGAGCAAATTATGAACAGAGTAGAATACCGCAAGATCGAAAATGATAACCGGTGAAAAAAATCTCGGCCGTGTGCAACGATATTCACGGGACGTGCTTCGATCCTTTCATGGATGAGTTCCTTCGGCAATGAGCTTGTCCATCGACCCCGGCTTAATCCGATGAAGCTTTGCAAGGAATCTTCCCAAATATACCCCTCCGAATGCCGGGAGAAAGGCAATTAACGAACCGATACCGTCCGAAATGACCAATTCTTTTTGAAGGGTTGCGGCTATCCAGATGAATTGTGAAAGTGGAACGAATACCCCGAGGAGTAGTGCATGTTTCCAAACATCCTTAGGGGTTGTAAATCCAAGGAAGAAACCGAATGCAAGAAGGAGCAACACCGTAAATTGAACCTCCGATGTCCCAAGGTTGATGAATCCCGTCAACCATCCTAGAAAGAGTGACGCCATCATCCCGAAGCGGCCCGGCCAAAAATAGACGACAATAATCCCCGCGAGAAAAATAAGAGCGAGAAAATTAAACCCAATCATCGTCATTATTAGTTTTGCATGCATACTCGTCCTCCATAATTGTATTACAGCCTCTCGGTGAAGGTGATTTGTTTAGGGCTTGAACAGGCCCGAAAAGTGATTCACAAAAAAGCCGTAACGGACATGTCACCGTACGGCCTTCTCGTTGAAGAACGAACCATCAATTTGCGCTACTTATTTGCCCGTGCCGCCAATTGCCTGTCCATCATAATTAAACTCACGGGCGATTCGCCGACCATTTTCAATTGCTCGAGAATGTCTCCGGCACTCTTCTCTTCTTCCAACTGCTCCGTAATAAACCATTCGAGCATGATCTGCGTCGGATAATCTTTCTCTTTGATAGCAAGTTCGTAGAGCTTGTTGATCATCCCCGTCACCTTCTGCTCGTGTTCAAGTACCTGCTTGAAGACGTCGGCGGGCGATTTGAATTTTGCGTGAGGTTTTTCGATCGTTTCCAATTCGACGTGGCCGTTCCGTTCAATCACGTAGCCGTAGAACTTCATCGCGTGGCCGTATTCTTCCGTGCTCTGAACCTTCATCCAGGTTGCAAAACCGGATAAGTTGGACTCGGCGCAATAGGACGACATTGCAAGATATAAATAGGATGAATATAATTCCTTGTTAATCTGGACATTAATAGCATCCTGAACTGCTTTGCTAAGCATAGTGCTTCCCTTTCATTTGGTTGAACGACGACTCGGCAAATTTGAATAATTCAATATAATCAATTTCTGTTTCGGAAACACATGCGTAGCTGCTTTAGCGACCTTCCTTATCACAGGGCTGATGGCTACACTTTGGCGTTTCAAGTACCCATCTTACGCCCAGAGGACCAACCCTTGTTTTGATGGATTGTCGATGTCCCGGTGATGAGGAAGCAAGCGAACGGTGTAACCCTGGCGTCCGCTCGATTCCGATTTAATCGTTCCGAGGAACTCATACAGCTTCCCGTTCGGTTTTCCGGAGGAGCCCATGGGAAGAACTGTTGGTTTCACTATCTCTCCATCGGCATTGAGCGAGCCATGGTACAATTCTACTTTCACATCATCCGGAGTCAAGGCACCGAGGTCGATCGTTGCGCGAACATCCAGTGACTCGCCGACCTTCATCCCTTTCTGACCGTCCGATTTGACCTCAATGATCTTAATGCCCGACCAGTTTTGTTGCACTTTCGCTCTCCATGATGCCAGTGCCTTTGAGCCTTTCATCTTTTCTGCTGTGAGCGATTCATAGCGGTGATGCGCCGGCAGGTAATATTCTTCCGCATACTGTCTCACCATTCTGTTGGTATTGAAAACCGGGCAGATTTCTCTCATCGAGGTTTTCATCTTGCTGATCCACGAGCGGGGTAATCCGTCGGCACCTCGGTTGTAGAATAAAGGAATCAGTTCCTTTTCGAGAAGGTCGTAGAGTGCGTTCGATTCGACCTCATCCTGATATTTTTCGTCGCCGTACTCTTCTCCGCGGCCGATCGCCCAGCCGGTATTGACGTTATACGCTTCTACCCACCAGCCGTCAAGAACGCTAAGATTGAGCGAGCCGTTCACAGATGCCTTCATGCCGCTTGTCCCGCTCGCTTCCAGCGGACGCCGCGGCGTGTTCAGCCAAACGTCGACGCCTTGCACGAGATAACGGGCAACGACCATATCGTAATCTTCAATGAAGACCAAGCGACGACGGACTTCGGGCTGCCGTGCAAAATGAATTATTTCTCTGATGAATTCTTTTCCGGGATTGTCCATCGGATGCGCTTTTCCCGCAAAAATAATTTGCACCGGCCGGTCTTTGTCGTTAAGAATGCGAATCAGACGTTCAGCGTCACGCAGGAGTAACGTGGCTCTCTTGTACGTTGCGTAGCGTCTGGCAAAACCGATGGTCAATGCGTCGGGGTTGAGCACCTCGGATGCTTTGGCAACTTCATTGCGCAAGGCTCCACGCGATTCAAGTTGGGAATGGAGCCGCTGGCGGGCAAATGCGACAAGCCGCTCCCGCCTCCGTTCATGCGTCCGCCAAAGCTCCTCATCCGGAATCCGATGAACAAAACTCCACAGCGCATTCTCGGTGACATCGTCCTTCCACCGCGGACCGAGATATCTCTCAAATAATCCAACCATGTCGCGGCTGACCCAGGACGGAATGTGAATGCCATTTGTTATCGAGCCGATCGGCGTGTCCCGCACGGGTATACCGGGCCAAACATTCTGCCACATCGCCCGCGACACGTCGCCATGAAGTTTGCTCACGCCGTTGCTGCACGCGGACATTCTCAATGCCAAAATCGTCATGCAAAAATCTTCCGCGTCGTTGTTGATATTTCTTCGGCCTAACCCGAGAAAATCTTTTCGTGAAATCCCAAGCGCTTTATAGAACTCCGTGAAATATTTATCCATCAACACCGGAGTGAAATAGTCATTTCCTGCGGGAACGGGAGTATGCGTTGTAAAGACTGTGCCCGCAATCGCCGATTCGCGGGCCTCTGCAAAGGAGATTTTGTTTTCGTCCATTAGTTGACGACACTGTTCGAGTGAAAGAAATGCTGAATGTCCTTCATTCATGTGACAGACCGTCGGTTTCATACCGACTGCGCACAATGCCCGGTATCCCCCTATCCCGAGCATTATTTCTTGCTTGATCCTCATTTCCCTGTCCCCGCCGTATAGCTGGTCGGTGATATCCTGGTCATCCTGAGAATTAACAGCTATGTTCGTATCCAGCAAAAATACAGGAATTCGCCCTGCTTGAACCCGCCATACTTGCGCAACAACATGTCGTCCCGGGTACTCTACTGAGATCGTAATGGGTTTATCTTCTTTGTCTTTCTCGATTTGTATCGGCAAGGTGTAGAAATCATTTTCGGGATATCGCTCCTGCTGCCATCCGTCCGCGTTGAGATATTGACTGAAGTATCCTTGTTGATAGAGTAATCCAACGCCGACCAGCGGAATGCCAAGATCGCTTGCCGACTTAATATGGTCGCCGGAAAGAATTCCCAACCCGCCAGAATAATTCGGCAGACATTCCGTCAGCCCAAACTCTGCCGAAAAGTAGGCCACGGTTGGAGAACTCTCTTTTCCATACCTCTTTTGAAACCAGCTTGAACTTACATCGAGGTACTGCGCGTATCGATCCCACGCCCGATCAAGCTCGCCAAGAAAAGCCTCGTCACGCGCAAGCGAGTTCAGCCGTTGCTGCTTGATCGCTCCAAGCATCTGGACAGGATTGTGGTGTGATTCTTCCCACAAATCTGTGTCGAGCCGCATAAATAATTCCAAAAGTTCATGGTCCCAAACCCAAATCAAATTGTATGCAAGCGCATATAACCGCTGAAGAGGTTGAGGAAGAGACGGTGCAACAGAATAGGTAAAAATCGGGCGAGTCATAAATCCTCCGGTGTCAGCATAGAGAGGTCGCGATTAATCGCGGAATAAATGTTATTTGAATTCCTCCATCGGCACGCCGTCGACCGAAGTGGGATAGTCGATGTTAAGTATACGGGCGAGCGTTGGAGCAATGTCGACAATGTGAACTCGGCGTTGGACATATTTTGCCGTTATTCCAGGGTATAAAAAAACTATGGGGACGTGGGTGTCGTAGCTGTAGACCGAACCGTGTGTAGTCCCTACCGAACGATTCTCCACGAGACAATTTTCACAGTACCGTATTTGAAAATCTTCTCCGCGCGGTGGGTAATAACTTCGTCTGAATTCTTCAAGATATGGGCGGCCGGGAGTTCTCACATCTATTAATTCGCGGCGAAAATAAACGTCGGCGATGCCGTCAACATGACGCAGCGCTTCTCCAGCACGTTGCTCGAGTTGAATGCTATCTTTACCGACACGGGCTGCTGCAGCATAGTTGAGAAACCCTCCTGTTTCAAAGATCGGGTCTTGTATATTCCATCCTTTCCGGATCGCGAGGTCGATTGAATCAATTTTCGTTTTGATTTGAATCGGATAAAGAATGCGGCGCGCCTCTTGACGCCTGAATTGGACAAGAAATTCAGGAAGGGGCATCACGCCATGATCGGCACTTAACACTACCAGCACATGAGAAGAACCGACCATTGAATCGACTTCGGAAAAAAAGGAGCCAAGAGCAATGTCGAGCCGAAATAAATGGTCCATGATCTCATGACTGTTAGGACCGAAGGCGTGTCCAATATAATCGCAGTCAGACAGGCTTAAGCAGAGCAGGTCGGTAACCGATCGTTGTCCGAGCTTCTCCCCTTCAATCGCTTTTCGGGCAAAATCCAGAACCAGCATATCGCCGTACGGCGTCGTGAGAATTTGGCCGTTTTTTTTCGAATCGGAGAACTTGTGGGGAAAAGAGGTAGAAGAATCCCACCCCGCTTCAGCGCTAAACTCGTCTGGCCCTTCTTTTGTATAGACGCTGTCGGGCAAAAGTTTTGTCCATGATGCAGGGACATTTTTTTCTATCCAATTTGAGCTGTTAAAATTGCGCTCCCATTCCGGTTCATGCTGCGTGTAATAATTGGACGTTACCATATGCCCGTTTTTGCGGTTATACCAAAAGGCATAGTCAGGATGTTTTCCCCCCATGAGAATCGCAGCCCGGTCTTTCCCCGATGCCGTAATCACTTTCGATTGGGACGAAGAGGCTTTCAGCCAATCGCCTATACCGGTAACAAGAAGATTGTTGGGTGAAGAACCTCCCCCTTCACCGTCGACAGGGCCTGAAGCAGTATCTTCGACACAGTAGACCGACTTCCGCGTCGAGGGATTTATCCACTCGTTATCGAGGATACCGCTTTTCATCGGATATGTGCCGGTGCTAAGGGTTGCGTGCCCCAGACATGTTACACTCGAGGCGTATTTGAGAGTGGCATTTGAGAAGAAGACCCCATCCGTGTAT
>JBAUMC010000087.1:0-1851 GCA_049578505.1 Bacteroidota bacterium
CGCTCAAGCTGACGGAACCAGCCGTCGATGATTCAATGCGCGCGAAACAAGCAGTTACTTGTTGGACATGACTTAGCTCGCGCGGACTGGATTCCGTTGCTGCGGCACTTCGTCGCCGCAGCTTAGCTCCGGTTCGTTATACCGCTTGCGCTGTCAGTATCCTACCGTTTAACGCAAGCTTTAAAAAAGATGACTTTTAATGGCAGAAAACAATACAAAAGAAACGCTCTATAGAATAGCATTTAGACTCTCGCTATTCACAATATTATATAATACGGCCGAGGGCCTCGTCTCATTGGCGTTTGGGTACAAGGATGAAAGCCTGACACTGTTTGGATTCGGCGTCGACAGTTTTATCGAAGTCATTTCAGGTCTGGGGATAGCACATATGGTTTTGCGAATCCAGCGAAATCATTTAGATAACAATTACAATTTTGAAAGAACCGCTCTCAAAGTAACCGGTTATTCCTTCTTTGCTCTTGTTCTCGGTCTCCTCGCAACAAGTCTTAACAATCTGCTCACTGGACAAAAGCCTGAAACTACGGTCATCGGTGTCTTCATCTCGCTGGTTTCAATCGGAGTAATGGTTGAACTCAAGCGCAGGAAAGCAAAAATAGGGGCTGCTCTCAAATCAGATGCAATACTGGCGGATGCAGAATGCTCGCAAGTCTGTATTTACATGTCTATAGTTCTACTTGTGGCAAGCGCAACATACGAATTGACAAAAATCGCTTATATTGACATTATTGGTTCTCTTGCACTCGCCTACCTATCCTTCAAAGAAGGACGAGAATGTTTTGAGAAAGCAAAGAGTGACCAACCATACTTATATGACAACGACTAAGATTTCAATTCTATGCGCAAGCGGTCTAACCAGTCGCTCAAGCTGACGGAACCAGCCGTCGACGATTTCGCCGCGCGTTGTTGGACGGACTTAGCGCATCTGATCGGAACGTCCGCGCAACGAACTACTTGGCGGCGGCTGTTCGCCGCCGCAGCTTAGCTCCGGTCCGTTAGGCGGCGAAAACAAGTTGTAAAAGAGAAAAAAGGGGTTAAATGAATTGGTCTACGAACAGTCATCTTACCTACCAACGTCTCCCCTTTCAAACAACACACTCACTAAATTCACCATTTCATCAAATACCAAAATCTAGGTATTGCCCTTCTGGAAGATAGTTTCTAACATTACGCAGTTTGTCAGTGCGAAGAGGCATTCTTATCAAAAGATACTTATCGCCGCCTAACCAGTCGCTCAAGCTGACGGAACCAGCCGTCAGCTTTTCGCCACGCGCAAGAGATTTTTTAAGGGAATGGCGATGCCCGCCGCGCGTATAGTCTACATGGAACTGGCTGCACGTCGCCGCAGCTTAGCTCCGGTCCGTTAGCCAGCACGAAATTATTTTCTTCTTCCGAAGGAATATGGTGTGACGATGACATTCGTAATATATCTAACATTATTTGCATTTCTTTGAAAAACGAAGCCAAATGAAAAACCTGAGTCTGGTATTAGTTTTTTTTCTCCTTTTCAACTATGGCTGCAGAAAAGATTTGAATAATCCGGTCGCACCCGACAATTCTAATGGATGGACTCAAACAAATGTTCCCGGTCTTGACGGTGGACTCGTCACAAACGGCGCGAATCTTTTCGCTGGAAGTCGTACATCTGGCGTATTCCGTTCTTCCGATGACGGTTCAAGCTGGACTCCAATTGACAGCGGCCTGAACGCCAAAGGCGTCACATCCTTAGCAGCAAGCGGTACGAATCTTTTTGCCGGCACAGCATCCGCTGCGGGCGTATTTCGTTCCAGTAATCAAGGTGTAAGCTGGATTGCAATAGACTCTGGGTTGACG
>JBAUMC010000088.1:0-4227 GCA_049578505.1 Bacteroidota bacterium
ACTTGACTTTTTTTTGATTTTTTTGCTTCATATACATATAAAGAGAACCCGCCGGCACGATTGTCCGAGTAGCGAGGGCACGCCGACGGGCTTTCTTATTTTTTTTTAGAAGACTGGTGTCCTATGGTTATCATGAAATTCGGCGGCACCTCGGTTGAGGATGCCGCGGCGATCAAAAATATTACCGGGATTGTCCGGAAAGAAATTCCGCATCGGCCGGTCGTCGTTGTCTCCGCCTGCTCGGGAATAACAAACCTGCTTCTGAAAACGGCAACACTTGCATCCCAGGGGAAAAAAGACGATGCTCTTCAGAACGTTGCCGCAATTGAGGGGAGGCACAAAAACATCGCCAAGGAATTGTTCGACGCCGATACGGCGAAATTCCTCTTTAAGCACATTGCTGCCTTCGCCGAAGAACTGGCGGCACTCGTCAACGGCGTGGTGATTCTCGGGGAGTTGACTTCGCGGTCCCTCGACACATTCGCTTCGTACGGAGAACGAATGTCCTCCTTCATCATCCACCATTATTTTGAAGCGTGCAAACTCCGGTCGTTCCTCGTCGACGCGCGATCCTTTATGATTACGGACGACCAGTTTACAAAGGCCATTCCCCTCTTCGACACGGTCGAACGCAAGCTGCGGGAGATCGTTCAGCCGAAGGTCGAGAACAATTACGTCGTTATCACACAAGGGTTTATCGGGTCGACACAAGCAGGGATTACCACGACGATCGGGAGAGGCGGTTCCGATTATACGGCGGCAATTGTCGGCTCATTGCTCGACGCTAAGGATATTCAGATCTGGACGGATGTCGACGGCATTCTGACATCCGACCCAAGCATCGTGAACAACGCGAAAAAAATCAAGGTCATGTCGTTCAACGAGGCGGCGGAGCTTGCCTACTTCGGTGCACGTGTTCTTCACCCTGAAACGATCCTCCCGGCCGTGAAAAAGAACATTCCCGTCCACGTCCTCAACTCTCGCCGGCCGGAATCGACAGGAACGCTGATCATCGCAAAGCCGAAAGTCAATAAGCAGTGCATCGTGAAGTCGATCGCCTATAAAGAAGGCATCACGCTCGTCAGCATCGTATCAACGAGAATGTTCCTTGCGCATGGGTTCCTAGAGCATGTCTTCGACGTCTTCCATAAATACGAAACCGTCGTTCACACGGTGGCGACGTCGGAGGTCAGCGTCTCGGTTACGGTCGACAATGTCACAAACCTCGGGCACATTCTTCACGAGCTGAAAACATTTTCGACGGTGAGTGTCAGCGACAGGAAGGCGATCGTGTGTGTCGTCGGCGAGCATCTGAAAAACAGCCCCGGCGTCGCGGCAAAAGTGTTGGGTTCGATCATGGATTTCAACGTTAACATGATTTCTCAGGGTGCATCCGAGATCAACCTCAGTTTTGTCATCGACGAAGAGCATGTCGACGAAGTAGTCAGGAGGCTCCATAAAGAATTTTTTTCAGACGTCAAACACTTGACGGAAATTTTCGAATAGCGAACGAGAGGATGAAAACGAATGAAGTCGTATAATGTTGTTGTCGCCGGCGCCACCGGCATGGTCGGAAGGAAAATGATCCAGGTGTTGGAGGAGCGGGATTTCCCGGTCAAGCAGCTGATTCCTCTCGCATCGAGCCGGTCCGTGGGACAGAAAATAAGGTTCAAAGGAGCCGACGTTCTCGTCGAAGAACTGACGCACGAAATTCTTTCACAAAACAACATCGAACTGGCCCTCTTTTCCGCCGGCGCCTCTGTCAGCCGAGAGTTTGCACCGACTGCTGCGATGCACGGTACGCTTGTCATCGACAACAGCAGCGCATTCCGCATGGAACCGGACATTCCCCTCGTTGTGCCTGAAGTCAACGGCCAGAAAATTTTCGACCATATGGGTATAATTGCAAACCCGAATTGCTCGACAATTCAAATGGTCGTGGCGCTCAAGCCGCTGCACGACCGTTTCAAGATCAAACGTATCGTCGTCTCCACATACCAATCCGTTACCGGAGCGGGCAAAAAAGGATACGATCAGTTGATGAAAGAACTGAACAAGGAAGAAATCACGGTCAAAAAATTCCCTTACCAAATTTCATTCAACTGCCTTCCTCACATCGACGATTTCCTCGACGACGGATACTCCAAGGAGGAAGTCAAGATGATGAAAGAGACTCAAAAAATCATGGGGGACGACTCGATCAAAGTAACTGCAACATGTGTACGAGTACCGGTTATCGGCGGCCACAGCGAATCGGTGAACGTTGAATTCGAAAAGCCGTTTAACCTCGTGGATGTCCGGGAAATATTGCGCAAGGCACAAGGCGTTGTTGTGCAGGACGATCCGAAAGATAAGCAGTACCCGATGCCGATCTGGGCGTACGATAAGGACGAAGTGTTTGTCGGACGGCTGAGACGCGATGATTCGGTGAAGAACGGGTTGAATATGTGGATTGTATCCGACAACATCCGTAAAGGCGCCGCAACAAACGCTGTGCAAATTGCCGAAGCATGGATCGCAGGAAAGCAGGACTAGCGCTGCTTCTGATATTCACTCTTGTATTATTGCCGCAAAGGACGCTAAGGCTGCAAAGAATTTATTGGAAAAATTGCCGAGAAATCTTTGCGTCCTTCGCGTACCTTGGCGGTTAATTTGTTTTCTTATGAAGAATCTTGAAGCCTACACACAACCCTCTCTACAAAAACTAAAGCATGACCGATCATTTTAGATACGAAAACAAAGATATGTTCTGTGAGAACGTTAGGGTCGCCGATGTTGCAAAAGATGTCGGAACACCGGCATATATTTACAGCAAGGCATCTTTGGTCCATTCATTCCGCGAGTTCGACTCGGCATTTTCAGGGATTGACCATCTGGTCTGTTATTCAATGAAGGCCAATTCAAATTTAAACGTGTGCCGGATATTTTATGATGCAGGGAGCGGCATCGACTGCAATTCCGGCGGGGAATTTTATCGGGCTTTGAAAGCAGGTGTCGATCCGCACCGGATTGTTTTTACCGGCGTTGGAAAGACAGCAGAAGAGATCCGCATGGTGCTGCAGCACCCGGTGATCATGCTTAAGGTGGAATCGTTGCAGGAGTTGCATCTCGTCAATGCCATTGCAGGGGAATTGAAGATCAAGGCGCCCATCGGCATCCGTGTGAACCCAGATGTCGACCCGAAAACACATCCGTACATCTCCACGGGGTTATCGGAAAATAAGTTCGGCATTGAGTCATCGCAGGCCGTTCAGGCCTTCGAACTGGCTTCATCGATGCCGAATCTTCGTCCCGTGGGTATCGACATGCACATTGGCTCGCAGATTACAGAGGCCGGTCCTTTTGTCGAAGCCTGCAAAAAACTAGCAGAGGCCGCGGCGCTGGTGAAAAGCCGGGGGATCACACTCAGTCATTTTGATGTCGGAGGAGGCCTTGGAATTTCATACGACCGGAGTGCCAGCACGTCCCCCAGTCAACTTGCCAAAGACCTCCTCCCTATTCTCAGAAGTACCGGTTGCAAAATTCTCTTCGAGCCGGGGAGATTCCTCACGGCTAAGGCAGGCATTCTTGCAGCAAAAGTACTCTACACTAAACAGAACAGAAAAAAGAATTTTATTGTCGTGGATGCGGCAATGAACGACCTCCTTCGTCCGAGCCTCTATAAGGCATTCCACGAAATCAAACCCGTCAGGCAAAAAAGCGATGAGACAATCATTGCCGATATCGTCGGACCTATTTGCGAGTCGGGAGATTTTTTTGCTCACAAGCGAGAAATCCAAAAAAGCGAACAAGGCGACTTGCTCGCCGTTATGTCTGCCGGCGCGTACTCGTTTGCGATGAGTTCAAACTACAACCAGCGGCGCCGCGCTCCGGAAGTGATCGTCGATGCAAATAAATATTATGTAGTCCGTGAACGCGAGACATACGAAGACCTGATCGCAAAAGAACGTCTTATCGACGAACTCATCGCATAGATGTCGGACATCTTTTCACAAGCTGTCCGATTGCTCACAGAAATCGGATCGCTGGGTAGTGGCTTAATTTGAACAAAAAATTGTCATGCCCACGAAAGTGGGCATCCATTGTGAAGCAAAAAGAGGAAGATTTGGATTCCGGCTTTCGCGGGAATGACAAACTGAGCCAGCACCGATAGCCATGACAGTTAGTAGTGGTATACTTTCAAAGTAAATGTCATTTCGGCGAAAGCCGGAATCCATTCAATCAGAC
>JBAUMC010000089.1:0-36187 GCA_049578505.1 Bacteroidota bacterium
TGCGGGCAAAATTTCTTCGTCTCATTTGCAATGAGTTGCTGAATTTTTTGGACAACATCGTCGGGCACTCCGTCTTTGTGTTTTGACTGCAAACGCATATCGCAGACCTCGTTCACGTAATCGACCACGACGAATGTGTTAGATTCGGTCAGCGCAATCTCGGAAGAAAAGAAGTCAAGACTGCACACCTTCTGAATCGTTCTCATCATCTCTATCAGCGCTGCGATGCCATGCCGCTCTTCGTCTTCCCGACTGACACGGCGGTAAATATGCGTAAGGTCATCCCACCAGCAGGGAATAATGTCGCCAAAGGCGTACAGGATGCGAAACCATCCTTTGTTACTATCCAGGAATTTTGGCTTCACCGTCTCTTGCAAAAGGTATTTATCGTTCTTATGGTGCTGCCGTGTTTCGATTACGTCCTTCAACGACTCTGCTCCAAGGACAACACCGGTTCCACCGCCGGTCGTGTTCGCAGGCTTAATGATAAACGGTCTGCCGAGCCTTGCAAGGTCGGAAAGGCTTAGTTCGAGTTCTTTCTTCTTATTGTACGGCGAAATTATAATTGTGAACGGCACATACAATCCGTTAGTAATAAATTCCAAGTGCATCGTTGCTTTGTCTTTGGCGCGGTTTACATGGTCGCTTTGGTTGTAGAAGTGTGTCGAGGATTTAGCGAGAAACCGCACGAGAGGTTCGAACGATTCGTCATCGTCCGACGCTCGGTCAAGAAAAGTACGAAATGTAATATCTCCGGACCGCAGACGGTGGAGAGTCTCGACGACGTTGGAAGGTTCAACTCGGTACGTTGTCAATCCCTGCAGTCCACACACGTGTTCAATTCCAGTGACAAAGTCAGCGTCGTATGCCCAATTCCAGGCGAGTCCGAGGGAGAATGTTTCCATCATTCAATATAAATAATAATTGCAATGAAGACTCAGGTGCGTGATAATATATTCAGCTGCATTCCTATAGGGCGTTCCCGGCACGTTGCCGCTTGACTTCGTACATGATCACCGCGCTTGCACTAGCGACGTTAAGTGAATCGACCCCCCGTGTCATCGGGATCGCCGCTTCTATGTCACATACGGCGAGCACCCGTTCCGAGATCCCATGTCCTTCTCCTCCAAGCAAGATACAGCAATTGCCGCGAAAATCAATTTCTACGATGGACCGGCTGGTTCCACGCGGATGGGCTGCAATTATTGTGGTGTTGAATTCTGAGCGAAGTCGCTTCAATTCTTCACCAATTTCCGAGAGGTAGACAATCGGAAGCGAGAAAATATTTCCCATTGAATTACGGACGGCGCGTCTCAAGTATGGGTCGCACGAAGTTTCTCCGACAAACAGAGCATGTGCGCCGAATGAAGCACAATTCCGAACGATAACGCCGAGATTTTCTGAATTCATTATTCCATCGGCTGCCACAAAAAAGTACGGAAGATTCTCAGCGGAGGTAACGGCCCCGATTGTGGCTGGCTCGGGGATTCTTGCCGTTGCCATAATCCCTTTATGCAATTGAAAACCGACAATTGTTTCCATGATTTCTTTTTCTGCAATATGTACGGTAATGGCCTCGGGTCGTGCTTCTAACAACGGTTGATATAGCGCAAACCACTCGTGAGTGAGAAAAATAGAAAGAATGCGGAGCTCACTTTCGAGCAGGCGCCGTACGACTTTTTCTCCCTCAGCGACAAAAATCCCATCTCGTTGATGATCGAGCGGACGCTTGAGCGTGCGATAAGGTTCAAGATGCGGATGCTCAACGGATGCAACTCGGCTTATTGTTAATGCCATAGGACTACAATGATTAATCCGAATTCACTATTGGACTTAGAAATGCGTTTGACCTTATATTGGTTCAGTTGAATGTTAGTGAAATTTATGCTCTTTCAAAACATACAAAGAGCCCAATCAATAAAATCAGGAGAAGTTACTCCCCCAACAAGGAAATACTGGCGCAATGCATGACTTTTGATCCATAATCATCCTACGAGGAAGCTCCTCCAAAGGGGCTTTGTCGTGCCGTATTAGCCGTGCTCTCTTTGGTTATAGCAACCGAGTGAGAATAGAATTCACATCTCTTCATTTAACCTACGTCGTTTCATCCACAAGGAGCATAAAGCATTACACGAAGCGTTCTTGCCTTCCCCTGCAAAGTTTTGTATATTTCACGTCGAAAAATGCACCCATAGCTCAATCCCGCCAGAAGGCGGCGGAATTTCGCTCAACATGTTTGCAGTAGAATTAAGCATGCACCCATAGCTCAACTGGATAGAGCATCAGACTTCGAATCTGAGGGTTGGGGGTTCGACTCCCTCTGGGTGCACGACAACGCCTCCTATCAAATTTCGCAATTTATTTTCCAGTTCTCTTCGTTGTCGGCCATGCATTCTTATGGCAGGATTAATGAAATTTAGAAATGCAGTGCATGAAGGGATAGAGGGCTGCCGAAAATCATGGACTAACGCTCAAAATCTTTGACCAGCAATCCGCAAAATACACCCCTCAATACTCCCGCCGACAAGGGAGCGGCAAAGCAATGTCTTCTGGCAGCTGATCGCTTTTTGAAGGAGTCTCGTTTTCATGAGGCGCGGACAGAAATTGAAAAAGCGAAGAAATTTGACCCGGCCAATGTATATGTTGTAGCCTTCTTGGATCGTATAAATTATTTTGAAGCGGAAAAGAAGAAAGAGGCAGTCCCGATTACACCGCCTGTTATTACGCAGCCACCCGTTGTTGCGCCCCCTGTTGTCGCTCCGCCGCGAACGACGGTTCCACCTCCCGCCGCTAAGCCAGCGCCCGTGGTCGCATCGCCTCCTCCTACACCGAAGCCGGCTGTTCAGCCGCAGCCCGCTGTCGCGTCTTCTGCAAGTCCGCCTCCGGTATCAGCTCCATCTCCCGTAAAGCCAAGAGAAGTATCTACGGAACCTGTGCCAACCCCTGCGGAACAGAAGGCGATGGAAGCTACGCTGGAGGAAATGAAGCGCCAAATTCAGATGCTCTCACATTCACTCGAGCAGGAAAAAAAGGCACGCGAGGAGATGACGAATCAGCAGCTGGACTCCAACGTGAGACAGTTGCGACATGCCATGGAGAAAGCGTGGATGAACGGCGCACCCAGCGATAAAGAAACCGAAGAACTTCATAAACTTGCAATGTCTTTGTCCATACATGATAATCTCGAGCAATCGCTCCGGCGGGAAGTAAAATTGAAAATGTACAGTAACGCCGTGAAAGAGGTTATTGCCAAGCGGCAGCTCCTGCGGAGTTCTTCTTCGACTTTTGAATGGTTGCGCAAGGTCTATCAGGTGACGATGGAAGAGTACCTTGAATATGAAACGAAGTTTCTCCTCGACCTTGTTGCCGACCAGTATAAAGGAACCGTCCTTTATGTTTCACCGAATGTGAAAGCGAAAGACGAATTGGTTCCGCGTCTCAAATCCGCAGGGTACGCGGTGGTTCTCTCGGGAACACCGGAAGAAGCGTTGGAAAAAATCGAAAAGGTCAACCCTAACATTATATTGTGCCATACTGAATTTTCTCCGGGGAGTTTGAGTGGGATAAAATTTCTGCATTTAGTGCGAGCGACGGTGAAGTTTAATTTCATTCCCTTCATCCTCTTATGCCAGGAATCTGAAGTCTCCCAGCTCCAATCTTCCGAGCTTCGTCACCATGAGGGATTTTTGAAAAAGCCAGTGGATGTGGATGAACTTATGATTACCATGAACGAGAAGTTGGCTCATTTCCGCGATTACGTCTCGTCGCTGAGCTGAGTAATTCTGAACATTGAAAGGAATGTGATTATGAGTAAAAAGGTTTTGTTGGCAGAAGATGATGAGGACAATCGGGACTTGGTATCATTTGTCATGCAGCGGAGCCGTCTCGGTGCCGAACTCATCATTGCAGAGAATGGACAGGAGGCCGTCGACAAAGCGTTCGAGCATCAGCCCAACCTTATTTTGATGGACATGCAAATGCCGGTGATGGATGGTTGGACCGCTATTCCTATTCTCAAGGGAGACAAGCGGACCAAAAATATCCCCATCATTGCATTTACTGCCCAGGCTAAACCCGAGGACAAGGTTCGAACGCTCGAGATCGGATGCGCCGAGCACTATTCAAAGCCGATGGATCCCGAGGAGCTCATCACTCTGATTAAGAAGTATATTGCGGACTAACGTATGAAACCGCCCATTATGAAATTTCCTTTCAACCGCGATTACCGTGTCGTGTTCTCAACGCGTAGGAGAAGACCATGCTGAAGACAAAATTATACTGGAAGGTGCTTGCGAATTTCGCCTTTCTGCTCATTATCCTGACGGCGATGACCCTTTTGACGTTGTATCTCCTCTCGGAAATCGAGAAGAATTTTAGCTTTACGTCGAATGAGATCAAGACCCTGACTAATGTCGAGAGCATTCGCCACGTCCTGGCAGACGCGCCGGACAACGCCAATTTGTATCTCCTCACGGGGGACGAATCTGCGAAGGCATCCTACGAGAATGCGATTAAAGAATTTGACGACGCCATGTCCGCTATAGATAACGGCGCGACCGACAGCCTCCTCGTTTCTTCATTCGGAGAAGTGAAATCGATTACCTATAAATGGATCGGTGAAATTGGGGACAAGAAAATTAAACTTGGGACCGACCGTAAAGCAGGGGCAAACGTCGACGACGAAGTAGCAACGCTGGCTAGTGAGGAAGTAAAAACACAATATTTGAACCAGGCCAGATCGCTCGTTCGCGACATGTCCAGGGAGCTTTCGTCATCTCAGCAGCACAATTTAGACCGCGCAACGAGCCTCGGAAAAGACCTGGCGGCGTTCATCGGTTTGGTCAACATCCTGCTTGCGGTATTTGCCGTTGCACTCGGGTTTGTGCTGACTCGTTCAATTACAACTCCTGTGCGCATACTGAAAGAGGGGACGCAGAATATCATGGCGGGCAAGTTCGACCCGATTAACCTCAACCGCTCCGACGAATTGGGGCAGCTTGCGGCAGATTTCAACAAGATGTCGACGATGCTGGGAAATAATTACACCAGGTTGAACGCGTACTCTGAGCTCGTCACGGCATTGAATGCGTACGCCGATCTCAACACTATCGAGCACCGTAGCTTGCAATTGCTGTGTCACCATGCGAAAGCATCGGTTGGAGCGCTGTATCTGATGAACGAAGAAGGAAACATTCTCGAATTGTCTGCGGGGTATGCGCTGAAAGAAAAAGGGGAAAGGGTAAAGACGTTTGCGATGGGTGAGGGAATTCCCGGGCAGTGCGCAGCCGAACAACGCGTGCTCGAAGTCAAGAATATTCCTATCCTCTCCGGTTTCGCGGTGGACACGGGACTTGTTGAGGTGGCGCCCTATTCCATTCTCGCCGTTCCGATTTTGTTCCAGGATAAGATGCTCGGGGTCTTGTTGCTCGGCTCGATGAACCGCTTCGACGACCTGCAGAAGGAAATTATTAACAATTCCGTTCCGCAGCTTGGCGTCGCGATTACCAACGCGAGAAATTTTGAAGCTTCACAAAAACTGACTCGCGAAGTTGCGCTAAAGAACGAAGAGTTGAACTCGAAACACAAGGAACTTGAAAAGGCGTATCGTGTAAAGTCTGATTTCCTTGCCAGCATGTCTCACGAACTCCGCACGCCGCTGAATTCGATTATCGGTTTCAGCTCGGTATTGCTCGGCCCAAACGGCGACCCGCTGACGCCCGATCAGC
This sequence comes from Bacteroidota bacterium, assembly GCA_049578505.1. GTDB lineage: Bacteria > Bacteroidota > Ignavibacteria > UBA10030 > UBA8401 > JAGVPT01. The sequence goes on from JBAUMC010000089.1 coordinate 5,727, forward strand.
ATATGGCTCTTGAGAAAGTTTTGCGGAACGGAAAACACCTGCTCCAGCTCATCAACGATATTCTTGACTTCTCCAAACTCGAGTCGGGCCGAATGACGGTCAATGTCGAGACGGACGATGCCGCCAACGTCGTGGCCAATTCGGTGATGACCGTCGAAGGCTTGCTCAAAGGGAAAGATATCGCATTGAAACAAAACATCGGGCCGAACCTGAAAACGCTGCAGACCGATGCGTTGAAAGTAAAACAGATTCTTGTCAACTTGCTTAGCAACGCTGCAAAGTTTACGGAAAAAGGCGAAATTGTCGTTACGGTGACACAAAAGAATGGAATGGTTTCATTCGCCGTGAAAGACTCCGGTATCGGAATTGATCCGAAGAATTTTGGCAAGGTCTTCGAGGAATTTCAGCAGATCGACAGCAGCAACACCAGAAAGTACAAAGGAACCGGTTTAGGCCTGCCGATCTCGCGCCGTCTCGCTCTCATCCTTGGCGGCGATCTGACGGTCGACAGCGAATTCGGGAAGGGCTCCACATTTACGCTTACCATCCCTTCCGTTTTTCCGGAAGAGTTGAGGGAAAAATTGGAAAAGCCGGCCCCCCCCGTTCTCTCGAGCCCGGCCGCGCCGGCTCCGGTAGTGTCGCACCCTATTCCCCCGGCGCCCGCGCCTCGGCACGTACACACGGTGGTCGGAACCGGGACCCGCGTTCTTTGCATAGACGATGATCCCGACGTTATCGAAATCCTCACTAAATATCTTGTTCCCGAAGGCTATTCGGTGATCGGTGCAAATTCTGGAGACGAGGGAATTAAACTTGCTCTTGAGCAGCCACCCGCTCTCATCACACTCGATATTATGATGCCGCAAAAAGACGGATGGCAGGTACTCCGAGAACTCAAGGCGAACGATGCCCTGAAAGATATACCGGTCATCATTCATTCGATCATCGACAACAAGCCGCTGGCGATGTCCCTCGGCGCAATCGACATCATTGCAAAACCTGCGGAACCGAAAAAGCTGCTGTCGCTCGTCCAGCGGGCGTCGGGTTCCGGCGGTCGCTTTGTGCTGGTCGTCGACGACAACGCAGATTTCACGCTTGCCGTGAAAGGGCTGCTCGAAATGGAAGGGTTCAAAGTCGAAATTGCGAACACCGGAGCAAGGGCGTTCGAAATCCTCGGCAAATCGACCCCCTCGATAATATTTCTCGACCTGGTGATGCCTCAAATGGACGGGTTCGATGTCATTCAGCGGTTACAGGAAAATGAAACGTGGAAAAAAATTCCCGTGGTTATTCTCTCGGGCAAGGAACTGACATCCGAAGAATGGGAAAAGCTCAACGCTTACGCGAAAGACTTCGTGAAAAAAGCAGAATTCACGAAGGGGACTCTTTCGAACACCATAAAACAGATTCTGCGCAAGGCATAGCATAATACTACTCTGAAAGGGTGAGACTATGGAATATCAAGAACCGACGCTATTGGTCGTCGATGACACTGAAGACAACCTGGACCTTTTGGAATTTGCGCTGAAGCGGAAGCCGATAAAAATGCTTCGCGCTACGAGCGGCCGTCAATGCCTGACGATCGCCCAGGAAAAGAATCCGGATGTTATCCTTCTCGATATTCAAATGCCTGAAATGGACGGCTTTGAAACGCTGATGCATTTAAGGGCCAATCCGGTCACGGCAAAGATTCCGGTCATTTTTCTTACCGCACAACGGAAGGATGCAAGCAGCATCGAGCAGGGGTTGGAGCTTGGGGCAGACGAATATTTGACGAAGCCGATCGACACCGAAGAGCTCCTCGTGCGGACGAAAATGCTTGTGCGGGTGAAGCGGGCGGAGTCGGAACTCGAGCGGACGAAAGCCGATTTCATGGCGATGCTGGTACATGATCTGCGGAGCCCGCTGAATGGCATCAAGAGCGTCATCGACTTCTACCGGGAATTGCGCGATCAGGAAAAACAGTTCACGGCGGAACAGCTAAGCTTGCTCGATACTGCTGGCGATTCGGCTAGACGGATGCTCGAGTTGATCAACGATATACTCGATCTTTCGAAGTTTGAAGCCGGCAACATGACGCTGGACAAGCAGAAAATTGCCCTCTCGATCATCCTCGACACGGTGTGCCGCGAGACGGAGCTTCAATTCAAGCAAAAGAATATCTCCGTTGTCAAAAAATACGGCAAGGATTTGCCAGATGTATTTGTCGATGCTGAAAAAGTCGCACAGGTTGCAATGAACATCCTCAGCAACGCAATGAAGTTCACCAAAAGCGGCGGCTCGGTAACAATTGAATCCTCATTAGTTTCCGAATCGCCGGGCGGGAGTTCGGAGAAAAAGCCATTTGTCAGAGTGAGTATCACCGACACCGGCGTCGGAATTCCGGCGGAGGAAATTCCACTGCTCTTCGAACGGTACAAACAAGTTTCTTCCGCCAAAAGGACAAAACAGAAGGGCACCGGCCTCGGCCTATCTATCTGCAAGCTTATTGTTCAATCCCACGGCGGGATGATGACCGTCGAAAGCGAAGTCGGCAAATACACAACTTTTCATTTCTCGTTACCCGTTGAATAGATACCATTACTCTAAAAACTATAAGTGAACCCGTATGAAAGATAAAATCCTTGTTGTAGACGACGAAGACAGCCTTCGGATGACACTGAAGCTTCGTCTCCAGGCAGCCGGCTTCGAAGTTCAAATGGCGCAAGATGGAGAGGAGGCTCTCGCAGTTCTCAAAAAAGCTCCCGTCGACCTCGTCCTTCTCGATATTAATATGCCTAGGATGGACGGCATCGAAACGCTTGGCCACGTTACAAAGGATTATCCTTGGACAGAAATTATCATGCTGACGGGGTTCGCTGATTTTTCGACGGCGATCGAATGTCTCAAGAAGGGTGCGAAAGATTATCTGGTCAAGCCGATCGAGATGACTGAGCTGATCACGCGTGTGAGGTCGACGCTTCGGGCCAAAACGTCGGAGCGCGCGTATCGCGACCTGCAGCAACGGTACATGTCGACATTCTTTCACGATTTGCTCGGACCCCTGACAACGGTCGACTCGACGATCGGCCATCTCATCGAGGGAAAATCCGGCTCGGTGACAAAAGAACAAGCCCTCCTCCTTCGGTACGCAGGAGAGCTTACAGAGAAGATGACTCAACGGGTCAAAGAAATGATCGACTTGTCTCAGTTCGAAGCGGGGCTGGTCGCCATCGACCGGAAGCCCCTCGACATGCCGATCTTTGCCGAAATGATGTGTGCACGGTACGAAATTCTTGCGAAATCGAAAGAGATAAAACTGGTAAAGAAGATCGATAAGGACCTTCCGACGGTCAGCTTCGATTTCGATAAAATTGCTCAAGTCTTCAACAACATTTTCGATAATGCCCTCAAATACTCACTTCGTGACGGGAGTATTTTCGTTACTGTGTCAAAAAAAGTGGAAGAAGAGCTGGGACAGAAAAAAGAGTACGTCGTCTTTTCTGTCAAAGACAACGGCATCGGTATCCGGCCGGATGAGCTTCCACTCGTGTTCAATAAATACAAAGAGCAGCTTACCTCAAAACCAGCCGACCTGAAAACCACGGTACTCGGCCTCGCAATCTCAAGGCACATTGTGGAAGCGCATGGCGGCAAGATCTGGGTCGATTCGGAAGTCGGTAAAGGAAGTACATTCAGCTTCTCCCTGCCGACAAACGGATGAGCGTCACCGTGGAGCAATAGTTTTTCCTGCAGCATTACATCCGCACGTGTAGGGTGAGAGAGAGGATTCTTAGAGAAGACACAGCGATGCCAGAAACTGTTCAGTTTAAATACACCTTCGAGTTCGAAAACGGAGACACTAAAGTTTTCGAGATCTCGCTTGACGCCGGGACCCTCGAGCTCGTTCAGGGAAAAAATATTCCTAAGCCGGAATGGGCGAAGTTAAGTTTCTATCCGTGCGAGCATTGTCCTATCGCCCTGCACAGCGAGTATTGCCCCGTCGCCGTTAACCTCTCTCAAATCGTCACGGAGTTTAAAGATTCGGTCTCCCACGAGCGAACGCGTGTCACTGTTGAGACACCGGAGCGGACGTACGTGAAGGAGACCACCCTGCAAAAAGGTCTAAGCTCCATCATCGGCATTTACATGGTTACCAGCAACTGCCCCGTGATGGACAAGCTCAGGCCGATGGTTCGTTTTCATCTGCCGTTTGCCACTCCGACGGAAACCTTGTTCCGGACTGTCTCCACGTATCTCACAGGCCAATTCCTGTTGATGCGCGACGGAAAAAAACCGGACTGGGACCTGCAAAAACTCATCGAGCTATACAAATCGGTCTCGGCTGTCAACAAAGGAATGTCTCATAGGCTTTCAAACGCTTCGATCAAAGATGCAAACGTAAACGCTGTGATCATTCTGCATTCATTCGGGGATGCCGTGCCGTACTTTATCGAAAACGGCTTGGACGAAATCAAGCACTATTTCGATATTTATACAAAAGACATCCATTGACGATTGCGATAAAGGCCGCAGCGGACGAAACGTTCCGGTTCGCCGGGAATGGAAAATCATGATGGCATCTTCGTCCGTGGTTCACTATATTTTTTTCGTCCAAAGGCGACTTTACATCATCCACTAACCGGAGCGTTACGAATGGCAAACAACCTTTTTGCAAAAAAACCTCTCGCGTTGCTTCTCGAAGAAATGAAGGGAGAAAACCGGCTGCGACGCGTTCTCGGTCCGGTCACGCTCACGAGTCTCGGTGTCGGAGCGATTATCGGAACAGGGATCTTTGTCCTGACGGGCGTTGCAGCCCACGACAAAGCAGGTCCCGGGCTTATTCTCTCCTTTGGAGCTGCCGGAGTTGCCTGCGTTTTCGCTGCCTTGTGTTACGCCGAATTCGCTTCGATGGCGCCTGTCGCAGGTTCCGCATACACCTACGCTTACGCGACGCTCGGAGAACTCTTTGCTTGGATTATCGGTTGGGACCTCGTGCTCGAGTACGCCGTCGGGTCCTCAACAGTGGCACACGGGTGGTCCGCACACTTTCAAGACCTTTTGAAAAGTTTCGGCATCGTTATTCCGTTCGCATTTGCCAACGCACCGTTCGATTTTAATCTCGGCACGGGGCATTTTTTTTCCACCGGCGCCTTCTTCGACGTGCCGGCAATTCTTATTACAGCAGCCATCACCACGATCCTCGTCATTGGCATCAGGGAAAGTGCACGGTTTAATACGGGGATGGTGATTGTCAAGCTCACCATTGTTCTGTTTGTAATAGTCGTCGGCGCGTTCTATGTCGAGCCGGCGAACTGGCATCCGTTTGCCCCGTACGGCTATACCGGAATAAGTTTCTTTGGACATACTTTGTTCGGACAAACAGGACCGAACGGTGCGCCGGTAGGGGTGCTTGCGGGCGCGGCGATTATTTTCTTCGCGTATATAGGTTTTGATTCTGTTTCCACTCATGCTGAAGAAGCAAAAAACCCGAAACGCGATGTTCCGATCGGCATTATCGCGTCCTTGATCATCTGCACATTCCTCTATATAATTGTTTCCGCCATTCTTACGGGAATGATTCCGTATGATAAACTTGATATCAACGCACCTGTTTCCAACGCATTTGCGCAGAGAGGTTTGCCTTGGGCGCAGCGTATCATCGACGTCGGCGCAATCACCGGCATCACCTCCGTGCTTCTTGTAATGATGCTAAGCCAACCGCGCGTGTTGCTTGCGATGGCGCGGGACGGTTTGGTTCCAACGAGCTTCTTTGGAGCAGTGCACGATAAATTCCGAACGCCATGGAAAGCGACAATTGCAACAGGCGTATTTGTTGCGACGATGGCGGCGTTCCTTCCTCTGCGAATTCTTGCGGAGCTGACGAACATAGGTACACTTCTCGCTTTTGTTATCGTATGTGCGGCAGTGCTCATCATGCGGCGGACCAACCCGGACGCCGCACGGCCGTTCCGTGCGCCGTTCGTCCCGCTAGTTCCCATCCTTGGGATTCTCAGTTGCCTTTTGCTGATGTTCTCCCTCCCCGTCGAGAATTGGTATCGCCTCATTATCTGGCTCGGACTTGGTTTCATCATCTATTTCAGTTACGGCCGCCACAACAGTGTGATGGCAAAAATTCGCGCTGGTGTAGCCGCAAGTAGCCCTAAGTAAATTATCAATCTTTCAATAACATATAAGGAGAATCATCATGACACAACTGCACATGCTCTGGCTCCCGATTTTGTTGTCGTCTGCGATCGTCTTCATCGTGAGCTCCATCATCCACATGCTCTCACCGTGGCACAAGAACGATTATCCGAAATTGCCGGATCAAGAGAAGGTTTTGGATGCGCTTCGGCCGTTTGATATTCCGCGAGGTGAGTTCATGATGCCCCGCCCCGCGAACAGAGAAGAGATGAAAACACCCGAGTTTCAGGAGAAGATGAAAAACGGACCGGTGGTGCTTCTCTCCGTGTGGCCGAAGGGTCCCGCGTCAATGGGGAAGCCCCTCATCTTATGGTTTCTGTTCGTTCTTGTTGTCGGGAGCTTTGCAGCATATGTTGCAGGGCGTGCCCTTCCTGTCGGCGCCGGATACTTGTCTGTTTTCCGGTTCGCCGGCGTCACGGCATTTATAGCTTACTCTGCCGCGCTCTGGCAAGCGTCGATCTGGTATAATCGCCCGTGGAGCACAACCATAAAATCAACTCTCGACGGATTAATCTATGCCGTTTTGACCGCCATTGTTTTTGGGTGGTTATGGCCATGATAGTTTCGCGCTCTTATGCCTGCAAGTGAATATGATTGCTTTCTTCTGATCGCGAGAATATCGGAGGAACGCTCTACGCCCTGCAGAGAACCGGTCTGGTATCATCGGTGAATCCTTTGAATAGATTTCCGGCACTTTGTTGATTTATTGGCCAATATTTCAACTTATCGAGAATTCCCGGATAAGATGGCCGCTAACTAAAATGATATCCCCGGTTTCTCCTGCAGCGCGACCCTCCCATCAACCGGTTCAATCGACCCCAAGGGACTGTTTCGGGTGACGAACTAACACCCCTGCGCCATATGACCGCAGGCATTTTTACGATCTAAATTACATTCCGCAGTTCCCGCAACATTTCTTCCCAACTAACCGTATTGATATCAAGTCAAACTATCATTGCTTTCCCTAACTGACATATTCCAAGGATTTTCGATGAAAAAGAAGATAATTATCTCCTCGTTCGCGGTAGTCGCAGTCACGGTTGCGGCTATCCTGTTCTTTGGAAATTCCAAAAGTGCAAACGTGAACGAACTTCCCAAAGTGAAAATTTCGCGCGGTAACATCATCGATAAAGCACTCGCCGTCGGGACAATTGAGCCGGAGAATGAAATCTCGGTGAAGTCAAAAGTCGGGGGGGTAGTGAAGCGCATTTTTGCCGACGCGGGAACGTTCGTCAACGCAGGGGACCCGCTGCTCGAAGTAAAGCCCGACCCGGCGCCGCAGGAACTCGCCGACGCAAAAAGGGGTGTCCAGCTTGCCGAGGTTGAGGTTGAGAATGTGTCGAAAGATCTTGTTCGGGAAGATGCGATGTACAAGAAGAAAATGATTTCGAGTAAAGAATATGAAGACGCTGAACGCAAAGCTCAGGAGGGGGACCTTCATTTGAAAATCGCTAAAGAGAATCTCGCGCTCCTCGAAAGCGGGAGAGTTGATATCGGCAACACCAAAATTGAGTCTATTGTAAAGGCGCCAATCAGCGGGTACGTGCTCAGGGAGTCAGTGCAGGTGGGCGACCCGGTGACTCCGTTGACGACGTACCAAGAAGGAACGGTGCTGATGAAAATGGCGAGCATGGAACGGCTTCTGTTTAAAGGCACCGTGGATGAGATCGACGTCGGCAAATTAAAAGAAGGAATGGCCACCGAGCTGAAAGTCGGAGCGCTTCCGAATGACACGATTCAGGGAACGCTTCGGAAGATTTCGCTGAAGGCCGACAAAAAAGAGAACGCGACTGTCTTCGCGATTGAAATTCTCATTCCAAAGGCGAGCAATACGACATTGCGCGCAGGATATTCCGCCAACGCGAACATCATCATCCAAAAGAAAGAAAACGTCTTGATGGTTCCGGAACGTGTGGTGACATTCAGAAATGATTCGGCGATCGTAAAGGTTGCACTGGCTGCCGGCAAAGAAGAGGAGCGCACTATCAAAACAGGACTGAGCGATGCAATCAACATCGAAGTGCTCGACGGTCTGAAAGAGGGGGATGAAGTTTTCGAGAAACCGGTCAAGAAAATCGATTGACGATGGACCAACTGCGAACCATACTGTCGGAATTTATTCTCGACCTGCGCATGCAAAAGTTGCGGGTGTTTCTGACTGTTTTCGGTATCACGTGGGGGACTGTCGCCATCATTGTGCTCATTGCGTTCGGACTCGGGTTCAAAAAACAGTTGAGCACGAACATGCATGGGATCGGCGAGAGCATCTCCATTATGTTTCCGGGCAAGACGACAAAAGCGTATGAAGGGTTCGGTACCGGCAGACAGATTTCTTTTTTGGAGGACGATGCTGCTCTGATCGCATCCCAGGTCCCGGGAGTCCGTTCCATCAGCCCTGAGTTCACGAAATGGCGCATACCCGTTCACGTCGGTGAGAACATACTTAATCCTGCAATCACCGGCGTTTATCCGATCTATGCGGAGATGAGGAATATCATTCCCGAGCCGGGCGGAAGGTTCGTGGATGACCTCGACCTTAAAGAAAGAAGGAGAGTTGTTTTGATCGGGGACAAAGTGAAACAGTTTTTGTTCGGGGAAACACAAGCGGTAGGCAGAATGATTTATGTCGGCGACGTGCCGTTCTTAGTGATCGGCGTAATGCAAAAGAAAACGCAAAATTCGTCCTACAATTCACGCGACCAGGACCGGATTTTTATACCGGCATCGACATACTCATCGGTGTTCGGCGAAATCCACCTTCAGAACATCATCTTCCAGCATAAGGATCCTTCGAAGGCGGAAGAAGTCGATAGCCAGGTACGCGAGGTACTTGGAAAACGGTATAGGTTCGATCCGACCGACCACGACGCCGTCTGGATCTGGGATACAAGCATGTTCGATAAGTTCCTTTTCTATTTCTTCCTCGCCTTCAACCTTTTTATGGGATTAATCGGGAGTTTCACCTTGGCGGTCGGCGGGATCGGTGTTGCCAACATCATGTACATTGTTGTCCAGGAGAGAATAAAAGAGATTGGCATCAAGCGGGCGGTGGGGGCGAAGAGGTCGAATATCCTTTTCCAGTTTTTTATGGAAACATTCTTCATAATCGCGATCGGTTCGACGGTCGGGTTTGGGATCGCTTACGGCATTATTCAATTGATGCAGTTTATCCCCATTCAGGACTTCGTCGGAACGCCGGTTCTTTCTTTGGAAGTCACGGCCGCTACAATTGTCGTCCTTTCGGTGATCGGCTTCACGGCTGGAGTGATGCCGGCCCGGCGTGCTGCAAATCTCGATGTTGTTGAGTGTTTGAGAACATAACGCGAAGGTATCCGACACCTTTGCTTTCACGGAGCAGGAAAGTAATTAGCAAGGTGTCGGACACCTTGCCCTTCCGGTACAGAGAATATGTGGCTTGAACTCCTAAGAGAATTCTTTTACGACTTGAACGCGCATCGCACTCGCGCAATTCTTACACTTGTCGCGATAACGTGGGGAACAATTGCGGTCGTGCTTCTTCTTTCTTTCGGCGAAGGGTTGACCGACAGGCTGACTGACGGGTTGATCAACGCGGGCAACCGTATTATGATCGTGTATCCCGGTGAAACCGGCTTGAGCTTTGAGGGATTGCCGAAAGGACGGCGTGTGCGCATGGTCGAGGAAGATGCCGATATGCTTCTTAAAACTATCCCTGCGATTGAAGCGGCGAGCCCGCAATACCGGAGGAATATCACGCTCACCTATAAAAAAACCTCCATCACGACGGAATGCGAAGGGGTGAATGCGGAGTTCGAAGAAATGAGACGTATGTATCCAGCGGGAGGGGGGCGGTTCTTGAACGCGGTCGACGTTTCTAAGGAGCGAAGGGTAATCTTTCTCGGGCCGAAAATTGCAAAAGATGTTTTTAACGATGAATACCCGGTCGGGAAAGTTTTGTTTGCGGACGGTGTGCCGTTTACCGTAGTCGGCATCATGCAGGAAAAGCTTCAAACGTCTATGAACAACGGTCCTGATGACAGGCGCGCAATTATGCCGTATACTTCTTTTCGAACAATGTACGGTAATCAGTATGTGAATTCGATCGTGGTCCGCCCGAGTGATCCGGGAAAGCAGAAAATGGTGAAGAGTGAACTCTATCGTGTCCTGGGGAGAAAATACCGTTTCGATCCTTCCGACGAACGCGCTCTTGGAATCTGGGACTTCATCGAAGATGAAGCGATCAACAGGAAGGTTGGACTCGGCATATCGATCTTTCTAGGTTCGGTAGGGTTCCTCACGCTATTAATTGCAGGTGTCGGCGTTGCAAACGTGATGTACGTCGTCGTCAAAGAACGGACGAAAGAAATCGGCATCAAAATGGCGATCGGAGCCAGAAAAGGGTACATCCTCTTTCAATTTATATTCGAAGCGCTCCTCATTTCTTTTCTCGGGGGATTCACCGGCATGATGTTTTCGTGGGGAGTTATTTCGTTGGTCCGAACGATTCCTGCAGACGACGGGCCGATGCAATTTCTCGGCCGGCCGATCCTGTCGCTCAATATTATGTTTCTCACCGCCGGAATTCTTGCGATTATCGGCGTGCTTGCAGGATTTTTCCCTGCAAGAAAAGCCGCGAATGTTGATCCTGTGGAATCTCTACGGTACGAATAAAGTGCATTGCGGTTAAATTGCTTCGCAGACGAGACTAAAGGCTCCTCGGTTTTCCCCTTTCAACATCATTTCTCTTTGCTCCCGCTTTTTCTGCTTCGTATACGTTTAGTAATTCCATTAGCTCCTTTTTGCAATCGGTGCATTCCATTACATGATCCTGGATAGCATCCGGCAGCCGATCTAATGTGTTGAGGATGATCGCATCTGTGTAGAGCGCGAATTCTGCTTCGGTGAGATGTGCGGTTACGTTTCGCATGTTCGTCTAGCCAATTTGTCAGGAATGGAGGAGTCAATTCAAAAAGGATCACGTAAGGCCGCGAAAGTTGCGTAACATTTTTAAATTTCGCGTGGGAAGATATTTGTAATTAACTAACGATGAGTAGCTTTTTTTTACGCCACGCCCAATATCTCGCGGACCTTTGTAAGAATGTCGGCAGGAGCATAAGGCTTCTGGAAAAAGCCCACTATCCCGTCGGTTTTCAACTGCTCCTCCAATTTCTTGTTTAGCGTTCCGCTCACGAAAATCACTTTTACCCCTGAATTGATCTTTTTTATCTGCCGGTACGCCTCCACCCCGTTAAGTTTCGGCATCTCAATATCTGTAATAATAAGCTCAATTTTCTTCCCTTCTGTTTTGTAGTACTCTATCGCTTCCAGGCCGTCAGAGGCAGAAATTACCATGTGACCGTCGTTCTGCAGAATCGTTTTCAGAAGTTCTCGCATTGCATCATTGTCTTCGACGATGAGGATCATTATGGCACTCTCCCCTTTCCCAACTAGCCAAGATCAGAATTCGAACCTATGCGAATAGTGAAGTTTCTCGAAAGAAATCAAAAGCCCCCCGAGGCGGCTATCGGTTTTTTTGCGTAATGAAATCGTTTAATGAATCCACCTCCATTTAGGAATGGGGTTCTGGTCGTTTTTTCGCGGAATTCGATGAGGGAAAGGGCATTTCCGGCTCGGTGTGAAGAAATGCCTCTTTGAGCCCATCCAATGGGAAGAGCGCGGTAATTGGTTTTTTTAGGGCGCCCGCTATTTTTACAGCCTCAGTGATACTCGGGTCATATCCTTGGTTGACAATCCTCTGTAATCGCTGATATTGAATTTTCGTTACCGCAGAAAGCCAGGTGAGTTTTCTTCCATCACTTTTGAGGAATTTTTTTAAAGCCGTAATTGCATTCTTGCTTTGTTTGTTTTCGTTTTTTTTCATATCATTTGCGGTCAAAAGTAAACGTTGGTAATATAATAATTAATTATAGCTTTGTCAAGCACATCTACGAATCTTTATAGTGAATGAAAAGACTGAAATAGCGGCCCGGCTGCGCGAAGAAGCCTTAGCACGATTCGGATCGATAAAAGCCTTCGCCGAAGCAGTACAAAAAAACCAACAGTACCTGAATGTGTATTTATCCGGAATCAATTCGCCGGGCCCTAAAGTACGAAGTCTTCTTGTGAAGGCAGGTCTTGACGTTGCCTACATTATGTCTGGCAGGAGGGGAAAAGAGCCTACAAATGAAACACGCCAGACAAATCAGGTTCTCCAATTGATGAAAGAAAAAGGGATAAGGACTGTTGAAGAACTCCGGGAGCGGCTTGATCGGGATGAAACGATCCAACGTCTGCTTGGCTCTGATGTCTATTCCGCTTTTCTTGAAATCGCAACAGTAAAAGAAAAGCAGATAAAGTACATATCCGGAAAGAAGAAACGCAGCTGACCTGCTGGATTTTTGCTCACCCCGAGCATTGACCCGGTGGTGTCACTGCGGTACGAATAGTGCCAGACTAAGCCCCTCATTTTGTTTTGAGATATGCTCGGCAAAGTGTTTGAACCTCGTCTTGCATGTGCTGGGAAGTTTTAAGCCTCATACCGGGGACCTCTCTTTTTTCAACTAATTGATTTAACCTGCAAACTATCGCCCGGGAATAATCGGGCTGCGAATCTTCTGTCTCTTTTCTACACAGTTTCATGTTCACTCGTATCAATTTTACCCAGACTCCCATTAAGAAATAATTTGTCCTTAGCCTCGCTCTCCTAAGAATCATCATGCGTCTGAGGAAAAACGCGCAGTGATAAAGTCGTGATGCCTGGCACACCCCTTGTGTTCATAATCAAATAGTGGAATAGCCTGACCGCGTTGGTATCGAGGGAACATACGCGAGCAGCTTCAACAACCTTAGGACCTGTCCGGAAGGGAAGGGTTGTTGGAGAGGCGCACATCCATTCATTCACTTTTATCGAGGGTTCTATGGGACAGCAACAACTCCTTTTAGTTATTTTGGCGGTGATTATCGTCGCTGTCGCTGCACTGTTGGGCATTATCATTTTTCAGGACAACGCTGTTGACCATGATCGGAAAATGGTGATTGGAGATCTGACTATTCTCTCGCAAAAAGCACAGCATTATCGCTCGAGGCCGACGACGCTGGGTGGCGGCGGAAACTCATTTGCAGGCCTGACAGCCGATGCATCGGGATTGGCGACACTTGCTTCCCCTTCCTTTACCAACAACGCAAACGGTACATATTCGATTAAGACAGCGGGAACCTCAACAGAGGTGGTTCTTCATGGCATTGGTAATGTTGCAATGAGCGATGGAACTTTCCCAATATATGATATGGTGGTAACCGCCCAATCCCAGGCTCCGACCAAGGTCAACTGAATTTTTAGTTTAACAAGGAAGCAATCCAAATTCTCGAAGGAACAGAGCTTCCTACGATTGCTGCTGAGAAAGGCCTGCTTTCTGCTTTCGTCATGATCCATTGTCGCGTGGAATAAATAATTGATAGCATGATTCTTGCAGCGGAACCCCCGACGGGCAATCAATTTGCAGCTCACGTCTCTCCTAAATAGCTCTTCCCCGCTAGACTAAAGGGCGAACAAATTTTTTTCCAGTCGGACTCGCCTTCCTCTTGAATCCCTTCTTGGCGTTCGTTATATTTTCCGCAGTCGTTCCGGGCGATGAAGAATGTTTACGAAACTTTCCGCCGAATTCTCCACGACGACAAATCTTCCGAACCTTTATCAAACAATCCGACTTACACTAGGGGGGTAACTATGAAAGCTGCTATTGCTATTTTCATAATGGCTTTACTCTGTGGCACGATGGTAGATGCACAAGAGGAAAATCAAACAATGTCGACCATAATTCCTACGCCTCAGCACACGATCGTCAAAAACATCTGTTTCAAGGTCGGTCCCGGGACAAAGATTATCCTCGGCTCAAATTCGAAGCAGGAGCAATTCGCCGCGCAGCAAATCAACGATGAGTTTGCGGGGAAGAAGGAGGTGCAGCTAAAAATTGTTTCGGAGCATTCGCTCCGCAAACTCCCGGTGAGCTTCATTTTTATCGGAAGTCCAACCTCAGAGTACGGCCGCCAGTTTTTACGGGAAAGAAAAGGAACGTTGACGCCGGCAATGAAGGAAGAGGGATATTTTCTCGACGTCGATGCAAACGGCGTAGTCGTTATCGCCGAGTCGGAAAAAGGGAAATTTTACGGCGTGATGTCGCTTCTTCAAATGCTCTACCGCGAAAAGAGAAGCATTCTTGTGGGCGGGGTTACGATTGAAGACTTTCCGCTTGAAAAAATCCGGGGCATCAGCGATGATATCAGCCGCGGACAAGTTTCAACGGTTGAGAATTTCAAGAAAATTATCCGCTTCCTTGCCCGCTATAAGTTGAATACATTCAGCCCGTACCTTGAAGACATGTTTGCGTTTAAGGAGTATCCCCTTATCGGAAAAGGTCGAGGTGCGCTGACGGCGCAGGAAGTGAAAGAGCTCGACGGCTATGCAAAAAAATATTATGTCGATATGATTCCGACGTTTGAAACCCTCGGCCATTGGGAAAATGTTCTGGCAAAACCGGAGTACGTTGCCTACGCGGAATTTCCCGGCGCCCAAACGCTGAATGTTTCGGATGAAAAAATCTACACTATGCTGGATGAAATGATCGGCGAGCTTTGCGCATCGTTCTCCTCCCCGTATTTCAATATGGGGGCGGACGAGTCATGGGACGTCGGCTTGGGAGCCAATAAGGAACGGGTTCAAAAGAACGGGCTTGCCGCAGTTCACGCCGAGCACTATAAACGTATTGCCGATATCGTTAGAAAACATGGGAAAAAGCCAATGATGTACGGCGACATTATCCTTAACCAGCCGGAAATTCTCGGAATGATCCCTAACGATATTACCATCGTCGACTGGCACTACGATGCATCGTTTGCCTACAAAAGTACGGAAGTTTTCAAAAAGGCGGGATTTACGTTCATTGCTTCTCCCGCAGTCTGGTCTTTCACCGGGCCGTTTCCCAATTATTTGAACACCTTTGTGAACATTCAGAATTTCAACCGGGACGGTTTTGAAAAGGGTTCACTCGGTCTGCTCACATCTAACTGGAACGACTACGGCGGCGAGGAGCTGCGTGAACTGAACTACTACGGCTATGCATGGACAGCGGAATGTGCATGGCAGCCTGCGAAGGCAGACGCCGAGGTATTCAATAGAGTATTTTTCAAAATTTTTTTCGGCGCGGGCGGCTGCGAGGAACTAGAGTCTGCTTACGCGATTCTCTCCAGCCCGGCCAACGATTATAGCTGGCACGAATTGTGGCGGCATCCGATGCTTCCTTTCCGGGAGCAATCGCAGGAGGAGGGCTATTTGCCGTTGGCAGTGCGATTACAGAGTATTACTTCGACGATGCCAATCGTTCTTTCATTGCTTGCAAAAGGGAAAAATGAAATAACAGAGAACGAAGACCAGCTTCGTTATCTGGAATTTATCGCCCGTCTTAATTTGTGGTTCGCCAAAAAGGTGGAAGATCAGGAAAACGTTAAGCGATTAAGCACTTCAGCCGTGGGTGGAACGAACAACGACTCGGTTGCGGCTACGATCATCGACCTTTGCGGCGATGTTCTTAAAGATCTTTCATCATTGAAAAATGAATTTGAAAGTCTTTGGCTTGCGACAAATAAATCCGCAGGGCTTGACTTGTTGATGGCGCGCTACGACCGTCAGGCTTCCTACTGGCAGGAAAAAATAGATGAAGTGAAACATGGCCGGTTTTGGGTGAACCCTGAGATTGAAAGCGCGTGGATCTACCATCCGTATGGAATTTCCGGGAAGAAAGATTCGACCCAAACGCAAAAAGCCTATTTCCGTAGAACCTTTATCGCGCCGAAGAACCTTCGTTCCGCAACACTCCAGCTTATCGGTGACACGCATGCGAAAGTCTTTGTGAACGGAAGGAGTGTCGGCGAAGTGTATGTCCGTTCTTCCAATTCGCTCAGCATTGAGCATGAGCGGATTAAAATGTTCTCCATCCTTCCACTCCTTAACGATTCGATGAACATCATCGCCGCGGAGGCGGAAACATTCGCTCCGTCCGGGTCGGCGGGAATAAACATCTACTGCGAGCTCGAGCTTGCGGACAGTTCCATAGAGAAAATTATATCGGATGGATCCTGGAAAGTGGCAGAGAACGCGACAGGAAATTGGACCGAAGCGTCGTTCAACGATTCCTCCTGGGTGAACGCCGCGCCGAAACCTTACCCGTGCATCGTCGTTCGGCCTAATTTTGCAACGGGCAGAAGCTCGTGGATGGAGAGATAAAAAGAGAATAGAGCTTCCGCGTGCAAAAGTTGGCGGTGCTGACAGCGGCCAACGTGAATCGTGGTTATTGTTGACAGGTTGTATAAGAGCATGAAAGAAAATATCGTACGGATTGTAAAGTTACATCTTACTCAGCGCCGAAGGCGATCGCTGCTGATAAACGACACCTATCCGGGAATCATAATCGCTGTTGCGGGGTTCAGCATGCTGGGAGGCGGTCAATTTAACGCACTTGCATTGGCCAGTATTATCGCCGGCATCGCGCTGGTCCTGTTTGGTGTAAAGGAATGGCGTTCATCCCAGGAAAAAGAATCGCATGGAATTCAATGGGTTGATGTATTCGGGGGAGTGGTGACGATACTTGATGCAATGGCAATGTACAAACCGTGGAAGGGATTTCAACCTGCATCGCTTTATTTTGCCGTCGGGCTTGCTGCGATTGCAAAAGGGATGTTCAATATAAAACCTCGCGGTTTCCGGCGGTTGACGATTTTTAAGGATGGATTCAAGATCCGAACATCTCCATTTTCCGCTCTGAAAAGCAAGTGGGGAGACGTTGAGATTCTTGAATTCGAAGAGTCAAAAATTCACGTTACAGCTAAGAACAAGGTAAGACGGTCGTTGAAACTGCGTGGTGTTGAAAATATCTCCGAAGCGATCGAAGTGCTGAAGGAATCTGCCCGCAAAAACATGGTTGATGTTGTCGGTGGAGGCAATTGAGTTCATTGCCGGGCGCTTCTGCCGCCACTGTTTTTTTAAACAAGGAGAAATATTCAGATGAAAATCAAGGCGATCATATTCGGCGCTACGGGCATGGTTGGAGAGGGCGTTCTCCACGAATGTCTGAACCATGCCGATGTAGAATCGGTCCTGGTCATCGGCAGGAAGTCATGCAATGTGAAACATCAAAAACTGAAAGAGCTAGTTCATCCCGATTTCTTTGATTATTCGGATATCGAAGCGCAGCTCAAAGGTTTTAACGCATGTTATTTCTGCCTCGGTGTTTCTTCTATTGGAATGACTGAAAGAGATTATACCCGGATTACGTACGACCTTACAATGAATGCTGCAAAAACACTCTCCCGACTCAACAGGGAGATGACGTTCTGCTATGTGTCGGGGGCCGGGACCGACAGCAGTGAAAATGGGAGGAGCATGTGGGCAAGGGTAAAAGGGAAAACAGAGAATGATTTAATGAGGCTCACATTCAAAGCGGCCTACGCCTTCAGACCCGGATACATCAAACCGATCAAAGGTCTGAAGAACTCTTATAGAATCTCCGAAATGTTGGCGCTAATTTATCCCGTTTTTAAAGCGCTTATTCCAAATCATGTTTGCACCTTGGAGGATCTGGGCCTTGCGATGATTCAAGCAGCGCTTGTAGGATATCCTCAAAAGATTTTGGAAAACAAGGATATCGCCCGGCTTGCAGCGACGAACTTAGCAGTTTAGAACAAGGAAGAGAAATGAACACGTACATCGCGTTGCTGCGCGGAATAAATGTCAGCGGACAAAAGATAATAAAAATGGAAGCCTTGAAAAAGGCTTTCGAATCGCTCAATTATAAACGCGTGACAACGTACATCCAGAGCGGTAATGTCGTCTTCGGGGCGGCGACGGCAAATACTCTGGTTCTCCGGACCCAAATTGAAAAGAAACTATTAAAGTCTTTCGGATTTGAAGTTTCTGTTATTGTGAAAACGGTCAAAGAGATCGAGGAAATCATAAAGCGGAATCCATTTAAGAAGGTTAAAACGGAAAAGGGTGAAAGGCTCCACGTTTCCTTTCTGTCCGGAATGCCGACAAAAGCCGCCGGGAAGAGATTGACAGCTGTGAAAAATGACGTTGATGAGATTCGTCTGTCAGGAAGCGAGGTCTACATTCTGTGCCGAAATGGGTACGGCAAATCTCTCTTCACAAACACTTTCGTCGAAAAGAAGCTCGCGGTGTCTGCAACCACAAGAAATTGGGACACTGTCCAAACGCTTCTCAGCCTCGGTAGTGTCGGCCGCTAAGACTCTGCTTCCCTGATTTGCCTCTCCACATTTTTCCCTTGATTCCTACTATACAACTAGCTACCTTGCCCGCGAATAAGGGTGCCAATTCTACAAAGAACATAGCTCCGGGGATCTGGGTGGGAAAGATAATAGAAGATGAAACGAAGCCTCTCGATTCCCGATTTGCGGGATGACGGAGGTTTTTGTGTTATTGGGGAGCGAAATAGGAGGAGCTAAGAACATCTCGACCACCATGTCTACTCATTAAATATAATGCATAAATGAATGATTCATGGCGCGAGTGTCTTGTCGGGTAAGGGGGTACGTTGGAGATTAAGAATTGGAGAGGTGAAGATGTAATTAATACAAATCGGAACTCGAACTTATCCCATAACACTATATCAGAATATTATACACCATCCCACCTCGAATAGTATTTCATGCTAACCCATCTCATCACTCTCCGAATACATTTCTCGGCCACAATACCCTGCATACTTGTTTGCCTTGGCTTACAACTCCATTCCGGCGTTCTTCTTGCTTCATCTGATACAACAAAAGGATATATCCCGCGGGAGAAAACCATTCCGTTTCACTCGCGTAGCGGGCAAAGTGTGTCAGTCGGAGATACAATTGTGATGTATCCCAAGCGTGAGTTACCCAACGGCATCGTAGTCGATTTTCCGTCGGCGCAGCGCTATGAGGTTCGTATAGTGCACGGAAAGGGTTCCGCCGCCTTCGTCTTTCCGAACGGAGCGACTTCGGATGATACCACCGGCGTAACCATGCCAGTCAAGATGGTTTTCATGTCGGGGTCCAACCGGATCGCATGGGAAATGATCGCGCTCAACGTCGACACTTCAGCCGATTTTTTTTTGCGTTCGATGGATAACCATGAAATGATCCGGAGATTGTCGGCTCCGACAAACGCTTTGAAAAGTTTTATGGTGCAGATCGCGGCAGACTTTCAACTTAGGTTGAAAAACTTTAACGGTGCGCGCGAATGTCTCCAGGAAGCGATGGCTCTCGATTCATCCCGGAAATCGTCTTTTTACTACGACTTCGCCTGCACCTATGCCCGGGAAAATAAATCGCACGAAGCATTGGCGTGGCTGCGGCGCGCTTTCGACAATGGCTATAATCATTATCGTCACGCCATACGAGACGATTCCGACCTTACCTCGATCCGTTCGTTGCCCGAATTTCACGAGATTGTCGGATCGCCCTTTTTCAACAGGAGAGCAGATCTCCTGGCCCAAATGAAAGAGCGTCCGAATGATACCGGGCAGATCTATTTTGATATCGCCAAGAGCTATCTTGAACAGACGGATGTCGACAGCTTCTTTGTCGCATTTGAGGTTTCGTTGAAAGAAGGATATTATCCTCGTCTCTCGACATTTATTGAAGAAGAATACTCGTCTGCCGATAAAGACCCACGGCTTGAATCGCTTCTTGAGAAATACGCGGAACAGAATCCGTACCGGATCTCTTCGGAGTTTGATGCGGGTCTGCGGCCGATGACTGTAAGACGCATCGAGTTGAACCAGGACATCAATGATTTCACCCTTTGTCCTAAACTAGTTGAGATAAGAATCATCCACAGTGCTAGAGGCGATCTTTCCCCAGAGATCGCAAACGTGAAGAGCTTGCGTATCCTCCGGTATATCGGCTGCGGCTTTAAGACTTTCCAAAGTGCGATTACAAAATGTACCGCACTCGATACGCTCACTGCGGAAAAGGGATTGTCGAAGAAGCTCCCGGCTAATTTTGGCGATCTCATAAACCTGAAACAGCTCAAACTTTGCAACGGCCGGCTTGAACTCCTGCCGCACTCTATTCGCAGCCTTGTGCAGCTTTGCGATCTTTCTCTCAGCAGCAACGCATTGTCAATGTTTCCGCAGGAAGTGCTCGCGCTGACAAATCTTGCCTCGCTGGATATCTCCGGTAATTCGATAAGCGAAATACCCGGGAGGATAGACAATTTGTTATCTCTGAAAACACTCAACCTCGCAGACAATCGTATAACGCGGCTGCCCCATTCAATTGGAAGCTTGAAGCAATTGGTGGACCTGGATCTGTCGCTCAACTGTTTGACCGATCTTCCGGAGGAAATAGGAGCTCTTCCCCAGCTCGAGCAACTCGACCTCTCCTTCAACGAATTGAAAGAACTTCCGAAAAGTCTGGGCAGCGTGCACTCACTTCGAATGCTCAACGTTTGCGGGAACCAATTGGATTCATCCGAAATCGCTGCGCTTCGTACTCTCCTCCCTAATTGTAAAATTATAGGAGAGCAACAGAATGTCTTTGAAAAACAGTCAACTGCGCAGGAAAAATCATTTCGTGATACGACATTAGGGATTTCGTTTGGCTATCCTGCCGGTTTCTCGTTGTCGACAAAAAGAGGGGGTGATGACAGCTCGGAAGTCATCCTTGAACTCTCTCATGGGGAGGAGTATGAACAAGAGATTGATTCGATCACGTATAAGTTCCAAACGGATGCAGAGTTGACGATAAGATTTTCTCATGATCGGTTCGATCAAGTTGCAGAGGAGGCGGGGTTTGAAAAAAATGAAAGACTCAATGATTCGGTCGAGGATGATGATGGCGATAGAACTCCCCCGGCTGTCTGGGTGAGCGTTGGGAGACAAGGCATGCAGGAAGATGCTTCTGTGCTTAGCTATGAAGGCTGGCGCGGATTCTATGGAACGAATTTCACCGGAACTTTTGGCGAGTCGGATAGCGGTCAGGGGAGCGGTTATCAAGGGCTGCACGAATTTTATATTGCTTTAGGACGAAAAAAGCTTGATCATGGCATGGCTTTTTCCATTTCGTTCTTCAACGAAAATTATGAAGATGAAGATGTGTTTCGTGAAGTTTTGTCGTCGTTTCACTTTTACCCGCTAAAGGAAAAATAGGTCGATCCATTCTGGTCAACAGCGGAAAAATGTGGAACGAATTATCGTTTCGTTTTCGTCTGTGTCATGAGAACAAAGCCTGACTTTTCTCTTCGTAAATGGTATCTTGACTGCGTTGCAGACAATGGCGATGCATTTATCGGATACTCTGCGGCATTGCAGTGGAAAGCACTCCCTATTCACTATTCCAGCGTTATACGGATACGCGGGAATTCGGAAGCGAGCTCTGAAACGTCGCTGAGAAAAAGTTCCTTTCCACATATGGGCGATCAACAAATTGATTGGTCGTCGAAGGAGTTGAACCTTCGCGGGACGTGGATCCCGATGTCCAAACCGGTTCGACAGACATTGTATGATTCCACTCAAGGCACAGTAACGTGGTCGTGCATGCATCCTCGATCGAAGGCCGACATCTCATTCGGAAAGAGAGAGCATATTGTAGGCCTCGGCTATGCGGAACTGCTGGAGCTCACAATTAAGCCGTGGCAGTTGCCCATTGCGGAATTGCGTTGGGGGAGATACCTTTCCGAGTGTGACGCGTTGGTATGGATCGAGTGGAGGGGTGAGGCGCCGCTCTCGGTCGTCTTCCACAATGGGAGTCAGATACGGAATGTCTCTATTACCGACGAACAGATCTCCATCGATGAAGATCGCACCGTGCTTTCTCTGGCGGAAAGTACCGAATTGCGTAAAGGTGTTCTCGTATCGACAGCGCTTTCGATGATTCCGGGGATAGAAGCGATCGTTCCGGCTCGAATGCTTCATACGTACGAATGCAAGTGGAGAAGCAGAGGTGCCCTGAAGATAGACGGTTCTCTCCGCAGCTCCGGCTGGGCCATTCACGAAGTTATAAGATTCCCATGACCATAGCGCGCAATGCTCAATCGGCGGGGAAGTTTTTATACGGATTCATTTTCGTAGTGGTGCTTCCGCTCCTTCTTTTTGAATGGGCAAGGCTGACGGAAGATGTAGTCCACGTGCCGGCGGCCGGATGTTTTTCACTCGGAGTTGCCATCGCGTTGGTTGGCTTCGCTGTGATGATTGCTGGGGCCATTACTTTATCTCGTGTTGGGGGAGGGCTTCCGATGAATGCCTATCCTCCTCCGAGATACGTAACCACGGGCATTTACAAGCTTTTGCCGCACCCCATTTATGTTGGATTTTCACTTTCGTGCATTGGTGTATCGATGGCATGCCGGTCGTCGAGCGGCTTTTGGCTTGTCTCGCCGATTGTCGCACTCGGTTGTGTCGCTCTTGTTCAAGGTTTCGAGAAGCACGATCTTGTCAAGCGGTTTGGTTCGCCGCTACCGCGAACATTATTGAGTCTCCCTTCAAACGAAGAAAGAGTTCCGTATACTCGTGAGCGGGTGTCCGTCTATCTTCTTGTGTTTCTTCCATGGCTCGCATTGTACGAGTCCGTTATCGCGCTCGGGACTTCGCCGGATGCAATGATTGCTTATTTCGCTTTTGAAAAGAATTTGCCGGTGTACGAGTGGACGGAAGTATTGTATGGAAGCATATATCTTTTTGTGTTCCTGGCTCCGCTTATTGCATCTTCAGCGCGCGACCTTCGGGAATTTGCGATTGCAGGAATTGCTGCAACAGTTCTGATTACGCTCATCTTTCTGGTCATTCCCTTCGTTTCACCACCGAGAGAATTCGTACCTCGGAACGTTTTCGGAATAATGCTGATGTCGGAACGATCGCTCGACGCTTCCGTTGGAGCATTCCCGTCGTTCCATGTCGTCTGGGCTTTTCTTGCGGCCCGCGTCTATTCAAAAGCGTTTCCCTCATCGAGCTTGCTCTGGTGGTCTCTTGCGTTGTTGATCTCCGCGAGCTGTATGACCACGGGTATGCATGCTATGGTCGATGTTGCTTTCGGCTTACTTCTGGTTCCGATTGTTCTCCACACGAGTGCGATATGGGAAAAGCTGCGATCTCTATCCGAACGCATTGCAAACTCGTGGAAGGAGTGGCAAACCGGCCGCATACGAATCATCAATCACGGAATCTATGCGGCTGGCGGAACTGCAATGGGATTGTTGATTATCGGTACTCTACTCGGTCCTGATTCGATTGGCCCCATGTTGATTATAGCGTTTTCCGCGCTCAGCACATCGGCATTATGGGCTCAGTTCATCGAGGGCTCACCAAGTTTGTTGCGCCCCTACGGCTTCTACGGCGGAGTTGTAGGCGTCGCCCTTGGTTCTCTGATTGCCGGACTCTTCGGCGGCAATATCCTGCAACTGCTCGGAGCGTTTGCCGTCGCTGGGCCGATCATTCAGTCTGCAGGAAGGTTACGGTGTTTGGTGCAAGGTTGCTGCCATGGCCGCGAGGCCCCCGACAATGTTGGAATACGGTACACACATCCCCGAAGCCGGGTGTGTCGACTTGCTAACCTGAGCAACGTTCCGATTCATCCCACACCGCTCTATTCGATTCTCTGGAATTTGTTTACAGGACTCATCCTCGCCCGGCTCTGGTCGCTTCACGCTTCCCTGGGTCTCATTGCAGGGTTGTACCTCATCCTGAATGGTCTTGGGAGATTTGTTGAAGAAGCGTACCGGGGTGAACCGCAAACGCCAAGCTTTGGGAGAATGCGGTTATATCAATGGATAGCAGTTGCCAGCGTCGTCTGCGGCGGGGTCCTGACAACGGCAAACTCATCCTCCGCTACACCGAACTGGCAATTTAGCTGGATCGCAGTTGGTGCCGCTGCAGGCTTCGGTTTCGTGACGTGGTTTGCACTTGGAGTGGATTTTCCAAATTCTAACAGACGTTTTGCCAGACTTGTTTGATTGGATGAAAACGTTTCAACAATAATTCGACAATGAAAGGATACGATAATTATGATTTCTGCCGAACGACTCAACTTAGTTGCTCCGTGTGGAATAGATTGTGGTATCTGTGAGCTCTATACCTGTCGTGCAGATGCGCGGCTTTTCAGCGCTTTGACATTGAGAGGGATACCGACCGACAAAATACCGTGCGATGGATGCAGACCGATCGGAGGTAAATGCCCGATCATCAAAGAAGATTGTGAAACGTACAAATGCGTCGCGGAAAAGAAAGTTGAGTTTTGTTCCGATTGTGCGGAATTTCCTTGCGTGAAATTGCATCCCTCCTCAAAAAGGGCGGATGTCCTGCCGCACAACATGAAAGTTTTCAACCTCTGCACCATAAAGCGGGACGGGCTGGAAGCGTTCGTGGAAAGATCGCCCGAGATCAAAAGGAGATACTACGCAGGGATTATGGAAATCGGCAAGGGACCTCAGCTCGAGGATTGAATGGTTTTAAGATCATTAACGGATTTCACTCACTGATTTCTTTAAATCATGGGAGGAACGACATTGCGAATCTCTAATATCAAATCATTTACATCGCTTGGATTGGTTTTCGTACTTGTGATCCTTTCCGGATGCTCAAAAAGCAATAGCGTTACGAACCCCAATCAGATTGTCGGTTCGGGCAAGTTATTGACCGAGCAGCGAACCGTTGACACGTTCACCGGTATTCAGGTAACGGGCATCGGAAAAGTATTTGTCACCCAGGATTCGGCTCAGGGCTTGCGCATCGAGGCCGATGATAATGTGATAGGCCTCGTGACGACATCTGTCAGCAATGGACTTCTTAGCGTGGCTCTCAAGCAAGGATCATACAGCAATATTACGGTTAATGTATATGCATCGATGAAGACAATCAATCGGCTTGAAAGTGTTGGCAGCGCTGAGTTCGTGACCGCTGGTCAGATACAAACTGATTCCATCGTCTGCAGAATTACGGGGACAGGGAGCATTACTTTGAAGGGGACTGCGGGTTTCGAATCAGTTGAAATTACAGGCGCAGGGAACGTCGATAATTTTGGCTTGGCATCTTCGCGATGTTCGGCGATGATTTCGGGGACCGGGAACGTTGAGGTTAATGTTACGCAAGAACTCGATGCGGTGATCGCAGGGACCGGCACCATTGTCTACACCGGAAATCCGCAGGTTTTGCATCAGACGGTGACGGGCGTCGGGAGCGTGAAGGCTCAGCAATAACATGTCGTGGCTTTCAAAAGGCTGCGGTCACTCGATGGATATCGTATGAAGGATTTGTGACAAGATCCCTCTTGCCGATGGGACGACCGCTGCAACTGTTCCATGCCATTTTCTTAAGAGTAGAAAGAACTCAATCGCTGGTGCATCAACTTGGTCCTCGATCGCATGCGCCGCTAAAGATTTAACCGAAGCGCTGGAGATGCTATTAATGCCCGGATGGGAGATATGGAGAAAACATACGAACGAAAGATTTCATCTGAAGAAGCCAAAGAAGGATATTTTCTTATTTTAAAAAATAGGCTCTCATTTTTTCCGTCTATTGGTGTGCCGTTCGTAGTGAGAGCTGGAACCGCGGAAAAGAAAACCATTGTAGAATCTTATCATTGTGAATGTCGGGGAGCTGAAGAACCGCATGAACATTATTTTGTTCGGTGGACAGGTTTGGCGAAAGGGGATAGGATTTTCATTCAAAAAAAAGTAAAGGGTGGGAATCTCTATTCGATCAGGATTGAAGAATAAAAGAAGGGCTGCTCATCCTATTACTATTTAGTCTAAATTGAAGCACGGCAGACTAATGTGTACCTTTCCTTGACTTCGAATTTCTATCCCGCTAATTTGATATCAGACTGAAGGACCGCCCCAAGGTATTTTCAACCGGGAATACTTCAACTTGGAAAGAGATGCGGACAAACGCATTTCTGCAGACCGGCGTCGTTCAATGAGTACGCTGGGCATTAACCTTCTCCCACGCAACAATCGTGGTAACGATCCGTATTCGTTTGGTACAAGAAGGCTCATCGCTTGATCGCACACAATGGGGATTGAAACGTAATTTATCGGATACTATGAAATCCCGCCCCGCAAGACAATTCGACATACTAAAAGCAATTCTTTCTATTCCACAATTCTTTCGGGTTAGACTCTCACTCGTCTTTTTTTTCCTTCACTATCTGAAAAAATTCCGAGTAGCCGATGTCGAAGGGAAACTTATCATCCACTCGCATCTTCCCCCTTTGAACAGCGTGGCATACAAAAGATTCGTTGCAGAGCATCTGCTCGATAAGAAAGCCGGACCCTCCCACGCTCAAATCGGATTAACGAACGCTTGCCCGCAGAATTGCGAGTATTGTTACAGTAAAAACAAGAAGGGGAGGACGATGGAGACCGAAGCCATTATTGCTCTTATTCGAGATTTGAAGAGCATGGGAGTCTTTTGGTTCGGATTCACCGGTGGGGAACCTCTATTGAACAAGAACATCGTGAAGATTGTAGAATCTGTGGGCGTTGAAGCGGCGGCGAAGTTGTTCACAACCGGGTGCACGCTCACGAAACAAACAGCCTATGACTTGAAAAACGCAGGCCTCTATTCGGTATCCGTAAGTCTCGACCATTGGTCGGAGGAGGTACACGACAGTGTGCGTGGGTATCCGGGAGCGTTTCGAACGGCACTGAAGGCAATCGATATTTTCAAGAACCTCGGCGGCGTGCACGTCAGCGTCTCGGCAGTACTCTCACGAACGATGATCCGGAATAACCAGGTCGAAGAATTCATTCAATTTTTGCAGGGGCTCGATATCAATGAGGCTTGGTTGAGCGAAGCGAAGCCGTCGGTCGAAAGTTATTGGAACGAAGATTCCGTCATAACAGAGGAAGAGCGATTGGAATTGTGCCGTTTGCAGGATCGCTACAACAAGAGAGGGGGAATGACGATCAATTATCTCGGACATTTTGAGGGGAAGGAACATTTCGGATGCTCCGCCGGCAATAAAATGGTCTATGTTGATGCATGCGGCAATGTCAGCCCGTGCGTGTTCCTTCCTGTTTCTTTCGGCAATGTCCGGGATAGGCCGATCCGACAAATCTATTCCGATATGAAAACATATTCCCCGATAAATGATCGGTGTTTCATCAATGCGAATTATGGTTTACTCCGAAAGAACTACCATAACGAATCGCCGATCGGCCTTGATGATACAAAAAAAGTCTTCGAGGATGCGCCATTAACACCTCTCGCCAGGTTCTTCCGGCTCTATAACAATTGAGGGCATTGCTTGACCCTTCAAGTTTACAAATTCATAAGCCTCAGCCTGTCTCTGATTTTTAGCCTTGTCGGCCTCGCCTTTTTGTTTCTCAGCGCAGACATTCTGAAGTTCTTCAATACCACATCGGCATTGGTGGGAATGCAGGAAGGTGCCGTTGAGGGCACGAGCATTTACGTCGTTCTGGCTGTCGCATATATGTATCTGGTTGCCTTGCTGACCTATCTCATGTATCGAGATCCCGATAATCACGAATATCCTTTTCTTCTCATGAACGGCAAGCTCATGAGCGGAGTAGTCTCGTTAGGCCTCTTCCTCGCGGTCCAACCTTTGTTGATTTATCTGGCAAACGGTGTGATCGATGGATCGATAGGATTGTTGGCCATGACGATGTATCGTTCCGCAAAAAAAGGCCGTCCATGAACCTCCGGTTGAAAGCTCTGGACCTCTTTTTTCCCCCTTCACTCAAAAGAAGAAAATTTTTGCAATTGATGAACGTAACATCGAACGCATTCGGTGTTAATCCGCCTGACGTTGCAAACCTTTCACTTGACGATGCGCTGCATGCATACGCGCTTTTCACAAGGGATGAAACGCAGAAATCGATTGACCGTCGGCTTTTGATCAAAAATCGTTTGTTTGTTGGAGGCCGCACACTGGGGCAGGAATTGCGACGAATCCTCAACATTCGTACTAAGGAAGATGTTCTTGACGCAGCCCAAATTCTCTATCGTATGATCGGGATTGATTTTCATCGGGCGAGGCCGGGAGAAATAGAAGTCACTCGATGTTACTTTGGTCAATTCTACTCGAGCGAGGTTTGCAAAACAATGGCCTCGCTCGATGAGGGAATATTTGCAGGACTGTCCGGGGACGGGGAGCTTAAATTTTACCAAACAATAACCGAAGGAAATACTTCCTGCAAAGGAACGGTTACATTAAAAGGATTGTAGAATGAAAAAGGCAATAGTGGTGGGCACCGGTGCTGGTGGTGCAACTGCTGCTAAAGAGCTTCAAGGAGCATTTGATGTCACCGTTTTGGAGGCGGGTGGACCATTCCGTCCGTTTAGTGTTGACCTTTCGTTGGTGGAAAAAGTCAAGAGGACCGGCCTTCTTTTCGACGAGCGTGAAATTCGCTTTTTGTTTCCGGCGATGAGAATCCAAAAAACAGCCGACGGTATGGTGCTCGTAAAGGGAATTGCATCGGGGGGAACAACAACTCTTGCTACCGGCAATGCTTTGCGAATGGATGCTGACTTGAAAAAAATCGGTATTGATTTGAACCCGGAATTTGACGAACTCTTAACTGAAGTTCCGATCAGCACCGAACATCAAAAACGCTGGCGGCCGGTCACGAAACAATTGTTTGAGACTTGCGAGGAGATGGGGCTCAGCCCTTCTCCGACGCCGAAAATGGTCGATTATACCAAGTGTATCCGATGCGGCGAGTGTGTGCTGGGGTGTAAGCAGGGGGCTAAGTGGGACAGTCGGAATTTCTTGAACGCGGCTGTCAGCAAAGGAGCGCACCTGATCGAGGATTGTAGCGTCACGCGGCTCGTTACAGAAAATGGAACCGTGACCGGAGTTGAAGCACGGCGGGGTTGGAAACGAGAATTTTATCCCGCAGACCTTGTGATACTTGCCGCAGGAGGATTCGGCACACCCGTTATTCTTGAAAATTCCGGAATCCAATGTCAGCCCTCGATGTTTGTTGACCCGGTCTTGTGTGTTGCGACGGAGTGGAAAGATTCGTACCAAAATAAAGATTTTCCAATGCCGTTCGTCATTCAGCGCGAACATTTTATCGTTTCCCCGTACTTCGACCACCTTAGTTTTTTTTTCAACCCCCAATGGAAGTACCCCCCTCACGACACGCTCGCTCTTATGATTAAACTTGCAGATTCAAATACAGGAACGATAACAAAAAAGATGGTCGACAAGGAGCTTACCGATCCGGACAAAATTCAATTGCAGGCAGGAGTTGACCTCTGCACTGAAATCTTGGGACGCTTGGGTGTGAAAAAGGAATCTCTCTTTCTCGGAACTCTTAATGCAGGACACCCGGGCGGAATGCTGCCTCTGACCGAATCTGAGGCCTCAACATTTCACGATCGTCGGCTTCCGAAGAATGTTTATGTTGCCGATGCTACATTGTTCCCTCGATCTATCGGGAATCCGCCAATATTAACGATCATGGCGATGGCGAAGCGGGTAAGCAGGCTTTGCATTTCTATGGACACGCTTTCAAAAAACTAGAACCCGGAAGAGAATTGATATGGTCCCGCAAATGAAAATGCCTCAACTGCTGTTATCCCGATGGGGACATTCGGTTGTGCTTGTACTTGCAATTATTTATGCGGCTTCCACACTTTTATACACCGTTCTTTGGATGGTAGACGTACGGGCGAAATCGCAGCTTCCTGCAGTAGAACTTGGCTTTGATACCGAGTTCATGGGGGCTAATGGAACGCAAAGCGTCAGCAGTGTTTATCCGGGAAGTCCGGCAGAGCATGCGGGTTTGCTTAGGGGCGACGAGATTTTTGCCTTCGATGGTCATCCGATTGAAGACGCGAACTTTCTTAACAAGGTATGGAATCAACATAAACCCGGGGACTCCATTGTTTTGAGTGTCAACCGTTGGGGAGTTGAGTTCCCCCTTTATGTTACTGGAATTTATCGATTAAGGCAATCGCCAACGAGCGAAGGGAATTTGGAACACCTTGCCGGTGAAGTTCTCAATTCATTCCCTGTTCCTTTCGTTGTTGTCGGTTTGATAGTCCTGTTTCTCCGTGTTGAAGATCCGGTTGTATGGCTTCTGGCCCTGATGTGCGGGAGTTTTATTGCGACGCCCTCTTTTACGAATAATCTTGCGATAGCTCCGGAGATACGTCCCTTCGCCATGGGGTACAAGGCTTTTTTCAACGGGATGCTTGCTTCGCTCTTCTATTTCTTTTTTGCTGTTTTTCCCGTCCGCTCTCCAATCGATCGTCGAGTTCCTTGGTTGAAATGGGTGGCGATAGTCCTTG
>JBAUMC010000090.1:0-104271 GCA_049578505.1 Bacteroidota bacterium
TACGACTGACTTAAATTCGGATTGCCAGTCGCAAGCTGAAGCGGATTTGAATTATCAACGACATTCTGCAATTGGCTGATGCTGGGCGCCTGCGTCGACGTTCGGTAAAACATCCTGAGGTTGGTATGTTCGGCGATATTATACATCAACATCGCGTTGGGCAGAAAATCGTAATACGTTCTTGTGACCGTATTTGAAAAAGGAAATTGTTGCTGGCCGTGAAGGGAGGCGACCTGGTACGAGAGACCGGCCATTGCGTTTAACCCGGTCACCCTCACGCGATACCCAATACCTCCGCTCTGCGTCATATATTCGTTCTCATAAGTATTCGACAGCGAAGAGTCGGGAAGACTATATTCGTCCGTGAGAAGGTCAAAGTTAAATTTCTTGTTGTCCGAGTTGTTTCTTGAATATGAAGGATTATATGTAAGCATGATGAGACTGATACCGCCAATAGGTTCCGTATACGCTAATCGTGACGACAGCGTGTAGCCATCCGTAAATACCGGTGTTTGTTGATTAATGGTATCCGAAGTGTTCACCGGTCCCTGATAATATTCGCTCGTTGCCTGTTGCAAGGTAGTTCCGCGTTTTTGATTGTACGTCGTGCCGAAATCGAGTGAAATTGTTCTCCCGGGCAGATCAAATTTATGCCTGAGCACAATATGGTTCGAGAGATTATCTCCGGTCGTGTTTGCGTTATTGTCGTTCACGGTTTGGTTGACCAATTGCTGCGTTGAAAGAGTATTGACGCCGTTCAACGCATTGGTGGAGTTGTTGTTCTGAAAATACAATTTCGGAAGGTCGATCATCGAGTTCAGCGAATCGGGTAAATATTCAAGCCTCAGGTCGACACGATGATTGCCGTTCTTGTTGTTTGCGTCACTCTTCTCGTTGTAGAATGTGCTGGAATCGGGTGTCGCAAAATATTGCATACGCAGTTTCTGATCGTTATTGGTATTGGTAAGATTGAAAAAGTAACTTCCGTTTATCGTTAGTCGACTTCCCCACGAGTCGGAATAATTTGTCCCTATTGAATTCGTAGTCGCCACCCCGTTTTGCTGTCCTACGAGAAAATTATTTACGTTCCCCCCGCCTCCGCCAGGTCCCCCTCCACCAGCGAAACCACCTCCTCCACCACCCCTCCCTTGGTATCCTCCGCCGCCGGGGCCCCCGCCGAACCCTCCACGCTGATTCGTATTTCCTACAACACCCAGCAAGTCCTGGGTCGAAAAGTTTTGTTGGTTGATGTTATTCGAAAGTCCGATGGCGGAAATTCTTGTGCCCTGATGAAAGTAGTTGGCGCTGCCGCCTGCGTTATATCTGTCATCATCTCCATACCCGCCGTACCCTTTTCCAAATTGCTGATCCCGCTTATTGACTCGGGTGATGATGTTGAGCGTTTTCACGGATTGGCCGTCATCGAAGCCGGTGAATTGCGCCTGGTCGCTCATCTGGTCGAAGATTTGAATTTTTGCTATCGCATCTGCGGGAAGATTGCGAAGAGCAACCGTCGGATCGCTTCCAAAAAAAGGTTTCCCATCGACTAGTACCTGTTGAACGACTTCTCCCTGCGCGGTCACGGTGCCGTTCGTGACAATCACTCCTGGAAGTTTGCCGACGAGATCCTCCGCGGCGGCATCGGGATTCGTTTTGAACGCACCGGCATTAAATTCTGTTGTATCTGCTTTCTGAACAGCCGGTGGGGGAGATCCTTCGATATCGACTTCTCCCAATTGGATCGGAATCTGAACCATGAGCAGGTCTGCCAAGTCCACCGTTTCATTGTCGACACGAATTGTTTTCGTGAACATATTGCATCCCACATATGTAGCTTCGAGCCCGTACGTCCGCATTGGAATACCCGAAAACTTATAGTCGCCATTTTCGTCGGTCGAGGTAATGAATGTTTCCGCTGGATCATCACGATTGACGAGTTTTACATGGGCACCTCCGAGCGGAGATTTTGTCTTCGCCTCAAGAACTCTTCCCTGAACACTAGCGGCCTGAGCCAACAACCTATACGGGGAGAGCAGCAGAATAGCGAGGAGAATAAGGAAAGTAATTTTAATCATCAATACGATAGGCTCGAGTTAGTCAGCTTATTCGACGCTTAAATTAGAGAAATGGTTTAACTTTGTGGCCCTTCTCCTGTTGCAGTCAATAGCATGAATAGTCTTTTTGAATAGTATTGGCGGAGTAGATGATTTTTCAAATAGTCTGGATATCCTTGATTAAGAACCAAAAAGTTCCTATCCTCTCAACAGTTTCTTTTCCTGAAGGATGCGAATGGATATCGCTCGATCATTTTCTCATATGTTCAAAGACAGTTCCTGGTTCTTCAAAGTCTTTGTTGGAGGAATATTTCTCGTCGCGAGCATAGTGATCGTCGGCCTGCCATTCATTCTTGGGTATGAGATCAACCACATCCGTGGGATCGTCGATCGAGAAGAATACATACTGCCGGAGTGGAAGAACATGCGGAAGCTCTTTAAGGAAGGGAGCATCGTATTTTGTGCTACGCTCATCTATGCCGCATTATTGCTGTCACTCATTGTCGCGGTTAACGGGGTGCCCACTGCATGGCCGATGATCGTTGCGATAGTCGCAGTCGTATTCTTTTGGATGCCGCTCATCCTTATCCAGTTTACGAAACGACCGACGTTTTTCTCGTGCTTCTCGCTTACGGAAATTTTTGGCCGCACGGCTCTCCACCCTGTTCTGACAATGGCGGCCCTGGGAACGGGATTTCTGACACTCACGGCGACAATTCTATTCGGATGGATGTCAATAATATTGGGATGGCCTTTTGTGGTGTTTTGGGGGATTTTAGTGCAATCATTTATGCTTGGACAGCTTGCCAAGGTCTAATCAGCATTCAATCTAATGACGAGATTCGACAAAAAAATAAATTACTTTTTCAGGAATTTTTGGGATGCATCCCGGTACTACTCGCACGGCCTCATGGTCCGTTTTATCGAGGATGACGTTCTATTCCTCGCTTCCGGTATTGCCTTCAACGTCTTGCTTTGCATCATCCCTTTGTTGCTGCTCGTATCAGCTCTTCTCGGCGTTGTTCTGAATTCGTCCGACATGGCGATGCAGAATATTGAAAAGTTCTTGACGAAGGCACTCCCCAATCAATCCCAAGCAGTTGCGATCAAAGACCTTACGTTTCGAATAATCAACGACTTAGTCGAATTCCGGCAGTCGATGGGAGTATTTGGAGCAATCGTCCTCATTTACACTTCGACATCCCTCTTTAGCTCGGTGCGCTCAGCGCTTCACCGGGTATACCATATCACGACATCAACCGGCATTTTTTTAAGCCAATTGAAAGATTTGATTCTCGTCCTGGCGCTCGGATGGTTGTTCATTTCAATCAATACGTTGAATTGGCTATATACGCTTATCTCCCGGTACAGTGTTGAAATGTTTGGGCCGAATTTTGTCGCGCTGCAAACCTCACTCCCCGATTTTCTCGCGAGGCTTACCTCATTTGTCCTTACCGTCCTCATGGCGTTCCTTGCGTATCGTTTCATTCCGTTTTACGGAACAACGACCCGTTCATCACTCCTTTCCGCGATTGCAACGACGGTCCTCTGGAAAATCGCTGGTTTTCTGTTCGCACTTTATTTGACAACATTTCAGCCGTTCAGGAAAGTATACGGCGCATACGCCTTCATCCTTGTGGCCATGGTATGGGTGTACTGCTCGAGCATAGTATTTATCCTTGGAGCTACAATCGGCGGGCTGTACAGGGAGAGAAAAGAAATCAGTGATATCTGAGAATCGATTCCCCTCCCGCGGTTCTCCTTTCGTCACCGACGAGGGAAAGAAGATAACGAATTACTTTTTCAACCAATCAGCGTACATCCGTTCAAAATCTGATTTTGAAAATTTCGACGCGCCGTAATTTTTTCCGGCAAGCCGCTGCCGCAGCGCCTCATATAAAGCAACGGCACACGCAACGGAAACATTGAGACTCTGAATCATTCCCATCATTGGAATCATAATCGTTGCATCCGCACGCAAGGCCGCTTCTTCAGACACCCCTGCGTGTTCGTTGCCGAACACGATGGCAGTTTTCCCGGTCAAATCTAACGAATAGAGCGGCCGGGCAGTTTCTTCCAGGCGAGTGGCATAAATTGTGAACCCTTCGGCATGCAGGCACTGGTAGCAAGCTTGTATGGAATCGAACTTGCGCCTCTCCACCCACTTGTTGGCACTCGAGGAACTCTTCTTTCCGACCTTCGGGAATTTTTCCTTCGTGTAGACCAATTGTACCTCATGGATACCGACTCCGTCAGCCGAGCGGAGCATTGCGCTGACATTATGCGGGTCATGAATATTTTCCATCACAATGGTCAGATCGGGCTGGCGGTGTGACAGTACTGTAAATATTTTTTTTGTTCTCTTCTCCGATCTCATTCGCTTTTTTCCTGAACCTCTTGCTGTGACCCGGAAGTTGTTTCGAGCAAAATAATTGAACCAATAACGAGTACTGCCCCCACAATCTGCAGAAGCCCCATTGTCCCTCCCAAAAAAATGAATGCCGTTGCAATGGCGACAACCGGCTCCAGGGTGCTGGTGATGATTGCCCGGGTCGGCGAAAGATATCGAAGCCCAAAAAAATAAAAAGAATACGGCACCAAAATCGACGTTGTCGACACGAGGGAGAACACTTCCCAATCGGCAATCGAATATCCGGCTGCGATAATAGCCTGCGGAGGCTGAACCACTAACCAGAAAAGGGTTGCAGCACCGAACGAAAATACCAGCGACGACCAGACAGAATATTTTTTTGTAAGTGGTTTCCCCGCAAGATTGAAGATGGAATACGAAACCGCTGCTGCGAGGGCAAGGATTATACCCTTGTGGTTTGCGACCAGCAGACCGTTCAATCCTCCCACGGCCAGGAAAATTCCGAGGGTTGAAAAGATCAATGAGATGAGTTTGAACCTCGTCATCCTCTCATGCTGAGCGACAATAGCATAGAGAGCTACCATGATCGGCGCAGAGTATTGCACGACGATTGCTGTTGCAACGTTCGATTCTTTGATGGCAAAGTAATAGAAATAGTTTGACCCTGCAATACCGCATACTCCCACTATGAAAAAATGCGGAACATCCCTCATTCTGAATTTCAGAATCCGGGGATTTGTGATGAGAAAAAAAATAACGAGAACCATAAACGCGATCGAAACGCGCGTTTGGACGATGATAAGTGGAGGGTATTGAATATTGAAGAGATGTTTGACGATCGTGGCCGAAGCGCCCCACAACGTCGCGGCAATGGCGATAAAAAAATAGCCTTTCAATTGCTTCATGATGGAGGCGGCTCTCCCGCTTCGTCCGCTTTCACACGGTAGTATTCGGCCAAGTCTTCATCCCCATAGAGATGATACAGATATGAAAGGCGGCTGCAGAGGCTTTTTTTGTTCGGAACAGTGTCCAGCCCCTTCTTTACGAAATCGATCAGGATCTCAATAGGAGGAATATTCAGGTCGGGTTCATAACAATCGCATGCGTCGAGATACGGATCCGGTACGCCTGGGTTTACCGAAGCTGCCTTCTGATAATACGTCAGACTATGCTCAAAATTATCTTGAGAAGAAAAGACAGCCTCGAAAACGTTCGCCATCCACATGTACACGTCATACGCATTATGCGGAAATTCCTTCGCTAGTTTTTCGCCGAATAAAATGATCTCGTCGATGTGGAGGGAGTCGTTCCAAAATAGCAGGCGGTAGAGTTCGACGTCGTCAATTTTTTGATTGATCGCCGATTCGAACGCGTCAAAGATCTCGTTGAAGTTCGTTGCCGAAGAAAAACGCTGACGTATTTCTTCACGAGAAAATTCGGGCATTATCTCCTCAAATTGAGGACTAAAATACGGAGCACCACGATGAAAATCAACACTGCAGGGCTCGGGTACTTCCTCCATTTGTCATTATCGCTTGCCGAGGGCATCCCTGTGGCGAGTGGGTAAGATGTTTTTTTCTCAAATTGAGCCACGGCCAGGTTTCTAAGGGCTGTCGGTTTCCATTGGAGGCAGCCCCAAATAAGAACGCCGCACGTACTTTTTGTCTTTCTTACATGCGGCGTCAGTATCATTGGTATCGCGTGCCGAGCTATTTCATCAATACGACCTTACGAACGGCTGAAAAATTCCCCGTCTGTAAACGGACAAAATAAATACCGCTGGAGAATCGGGCAGCATTCCATGAAACGGTATAGACTCCTGGGTTCAACTTTTCATTCACCAGCGTAGCTACCTCCCTTCCGAGAATGTCGTACACCTTCACCGTAACGCTTTGCAGGTCAACAATCGAAAATTCAATATGCGTCGATGGGTTGAACGGGTTCGGATAGTTCTGTTGCAGTTCGTACTTTGTCGGGATCTTATCCGAGAATGGTTTCACAGAAAGTACGATCTCGTCGACACCGCCGGCGTCGACGTACCGCTGTTTAAATTCTTGGAGATAGAGATTGGCAATACGCTGGCTGTGAATGATAAGCTCGTTTTCATTATTCTGCGTCTCGGCGGCGCTCGACCAGTTATGTGATCCGGTGAGAACAACATTATTAGGAGAGGGTTTATCCGCATCGATGACTGCATATTTATGATGCAGCAGCGCACTGGCCGGGCTCGGACTCAAGTTCTTGAGATGCACATCTACGCCCGCGCTCTGCAATGCTGCAAACTCGTTTCCGCTATCCGTGTTGTTATCCATCACAATGCGGACCTTTTTGCCGGCAGTTTTTTTGGATATCAACGTTGCCGCCAGATCGTCCCGGGTGAAAGTGTACATGCAGATGCTGATTGACGACGTCGCAGCGTTTAAAGCGGCATTGATTTTCGACGTCGTTTTGTCGGATGGACTGAAATAGAGCTCCATTGGAAATCCGGCGATGGTAAAGTGATGCGGAGTGTTGTCTGTCTTATCAGCACCAAAGCGAGACGTCGACTGGTTCGGACTATCGCCGCTGCTCCCCCACATCTCGTTGAACTCGATCGTGTACGCTTCTGCGAGCGAGCGGTCCTGAATTTCGATCATGTTCTGCGCGTCATCGTTCGTGCCAGGATCAGTGGCATTCCACGATCCGGTGACTACCCAATCTGCGCGCGATGCCGACGTGTCACGGTGGTCGAAAATGTAAAACTTGTTGTGCATGAGACCGTTTCCTGCATTAACAAGATCATATGCATCATCAATGACAGCGACGCCTGCATTTTTCAAAGTATTCCAGGGGGCCGTCGTAATATTGTCATGCTCTCCGATCACCCGAATCTTCACTCCCCTATTGCGCGCTGCCAGCATAGCCGATGCGATAGTTGCGCCGACCGTTCCGCTGAAGCTGTAGGCACACATATCAATGGAATGCTGTGCTTGACTGATCCGGTAGATCAGCACTTTCGACATATCGATTTGTCCCTTGGCACTCTCTCCCTGAGCAACCGAATAACTGACGGTTTTATTAAAAAATACTCCGATTGAATCGCTTGAAGTCGAACCGGTGATAAAGATGGCATCTCCAGTAGCATTTGCTCCGGACGCATCCGATACCGTGACCTGATAATGGTATACCGTCGAAGCCGCGAGGTTCGAGAGGGTCACGTCGTGCAGAGTATCCGAAGCGGAAGTCACTGAATCTGTGTACGCTGTCGACAATCCGAATTTCACCACGGCTTTAGAAGGCGATGACGTTCTCACGTCGATGACGGCAAAATTTGGTCCGGTCTGAATTTCGTACGGCGTCGCAGTGAGGACTGGACCCGGAAGAGCGATTACGTCAGAAGGAGTCCGGGGATCAACTTCATAGTCTGCTGTGTATGGCGGTCCGGGCGCCGGTGTGCCGCCGTAATATTGCTTGAGGATACCGATGAGATCAAAAGTGCCGCTCGGAGGAGTAGACGAAATAAACGTTGCGGTTGTCCCAGTGGCATCGGTAATAGTGCTGGTTGAGGCATTATAAGTAACACCGTTGAGCCGGACTAATCTTCCCTCATTCAACTCTGTGTAATCGTCGGTGTTGAACGTTTCGTTGACATCGTGGGCAGTTAGGAGCAGTGGTTCGGGAAGCGGGTTTCCGTGGGAATGCACAACGTATTTTGTTGTGTCGAGGGCAATTTCAATCAGCCCGCGAAATTGCGTGATGCTTCCGGTGACGGTAACACTGTCCCCAACCTGATAATTAAATGAACGGAACTGGCGATAGACGCATACACCACCAGTAGCGTCCTGGACAAATATGTTCGAGTACGTCGAGTTAAAATCAGCGGTGATGATTCCGGAAACTGTAACCGTCGCTCCAACCTGATATGGGGCCGCAGGCACTCCTTGCGAATTATTAATATGGAGGTCGACTATGTGAATCAGCTTCAACGCAGTCACGCTCACTGTCGAAGCGATCTGGACAGGTGTACCGCCGTTCAATCCCGTCTTTATCACGAATGAAGAAGTCACAGAAGAGTCAGGCGCGGTGAGAGAAGCGATTGTAATTTTGCCCGAATCGGTTTTTGTAATTGCCGCTTTGCCGACGAATATAGTATCGGCAGAAACTATCGCCGTAGCTCCTGCCGCACCGTTCCCCGAAAGCGACACACTTGAGACCGACTCCGCCCAAATCCATCCTGATGGAACGATAACGATAACGCTGTCGAGTATGTTCGTACCATCACCAGCAATCGATATTGTGAACGACGACGTTGATCCAGCATTGATCGCCGCCGGTGAAATTATCGCGGTGCCCGTTCCATTCCCTCCGATCGTAAGTGAAGGTTCCGCCGGGCTGGAAGAGTTTTGAGGTTGCGGCGTTGCGCGTGTAACAAAGTCATTTGCATTATTATCGGAATCGTATCCGTTGCCTGCCAACTCATCTGCACCTCCTGGACCTAGAGATGTTGAGGTGGATGAGCTGCTAGATTTCCTCTCGATAGAAGCAGTATTGCTTGGAGCCGGAGCAGGACCGGTACCTTCATAACCGTTTGCGGTTCCATACCCGACTTTATCGATAATAGAAGCTGTCGTAGGGTTTGCCCCATTGAGCGCGGTCGTGCTGTTGACGAGAGCAATTTTTCCGGTGGTGGAGCTTAGCGAGAGAGTGCCGCTAACATCCGGAGTTGGTAAACTCACGCTACCGCCGGTACCCGCAGCTTCTCCGACGAGGAAGTAACCGTGAGGAGCAATCGACCCCGTTAAATTAGTCACCAGCCAAGACGATGTCCCCGTAGCCGATCCGTATTGAACGGACCATCCTCCCAAATCTACAGCCGAAGATGTCGGGTTATACAATTCCACAAAATCATTGGTGTACGTGGAGCCGGAATTTCCTCCGCCGCCGTATACTTCGCTGACCACTACATGATTCGCAGTTTGCGCATTTGCCGGTTGAACATATGCTCCACTCAAAACCATCCCCCACAAAAGAGTAAGCCCTAACACTCTCTTCATAAATTTGCTTCCTTCGCCAATGAGAATATTCAATTATCCTTCTTTGCTTTTAATATATGAAAACAAGAAGAGCAAACAAACACTATTCTCTTTACTGGTTAACGTCAACCGCTCCCTGGGTCTCAATACGTGCCGATGCTATCCTGTGAAAGGCGAAAATTTTTAGCGAGGCAATCTGTCTTGACGCAGTTCTCAAGATTGTTCTTCATTCCAGTTTATCGTTGACTTTTGAGGCAGTTTGAGTTATATTTTTAAACTTTTGAATGAACTTTGTGATGGTGGCACTCTGCAAAAATCAAAGAACGAATATCCGCTCGGAGGTTAATACGTGAAACAGTATCGTGGTAGGCTGATTCTGATTACGGCGGCAATTGGCCTTGCCCTCTTCTTTCTTTATCCAACCTACAAGTCGTACAGATTGAATAAACAACTCGAGAGCCTCTCCGGCGCCGACAGCGCTGCGTTTCTCCAAACAAATGAAAAAGAACTCAGGGATGTCCGATCCAAACGGATCAAAGTCGGCCTCGACCTTCAAGGCGGCATGCGCGTTGTGCTGGAAGTGAATATTCTGAAGATGTACGAGGCGATGGCCAAGAACAAGGACGATCAATTTACTGCAATCATCGGAGACATCGAGAAGGAAGCGCAGTTCAGCGAAGAAGACGTTACCGATATCTTCAGACGCCATTTTGACGAGAAGCAAATCCGGCTGAGCCGGTATTACGGCAGCCTCCGGGAAACAAATGATGACATCATCAAGCGCCTGCGCGATGAATCCGATAAAGCTGTCGACCGAGCTATGGAAATTGTCCGCAACCGTGTTGACCAGTACGGCGTTTCCGAGCCTACCATTCAAAAGCAAGGGGGACGAAGAATCATCGTCGATCTGCCGGGAGTCTCCAAAGAGGATGAAGTACGCCAGCTGCTGCAGGGCACAGCGCTGCTTGAATTTAAATTGATGAAGGACCCCGACATCATCTATAAAACGATGGAGGCCATCGATAAATACCTTGCCTCGCAGGGTTTCACCGATACAACTTCTTCGAAGGGTTCAAAAGACACTACCACACAGGTTGACGCTCTCTCTGCGTTAACACAGACGGATTCTTCGAAATCCACAATGCCCGGAGAAAAAAATCCGGAACAATTCGCAAAGGAACATCCATTTTTCTCGTTCGTTCGCCCCAATCAGAAAGGGACAGGCGAGGGATATGCGTCGGAAAACGATCGTTCAAAAGTCGACCGAATTCTTAATCGACCGGACGTCCAGAAGCTGATACCGAGCGACATGGCATTTTACTGGGGATCAAAGCCGAGTTTCACAAGCGAAGGAGTAAAATTCTACTGCCTTTACGGTTTGGAACAAAGACCTGAGCTGACCGGCGGCGTCATCGTCGATGCACGTGCAACGATCGATCCCAATTTCAACCAGCCGATCGTTACAATGAACATGAACAGCGAGGGCTCGCGCGATTGGGCGCGGATTACCGGAGCCAATGTGAATAAACGGATGGCGATCGTTCTCGATAATGCTGTCTTTTCCGCCCCCGTCATTCGAGGAAAAATCACGGGCGGCCGTTCGGAGATTGAGGGGATGGAAAACATCGACGAAGCGCGCTTGCTCGAAATCGTCCTTAAGGCCGGAGCTCTCCCCGCACCGGTCGATATTATCGAACAACGGAGCGTCGGACCGTCACTCGGCGAAGACTCAATCCATGCGGGTATCAATTCATTCACGTTCGCCCTTATCATTACCGTCGTGTTCATGATTTTTTATTATCGGACGGGCGGACTCGTGGCAAACGTCGCGCTGTTCACTAACGTTGTATTCATTTTTGCTACGCTCGCGGCATTCGGAGGAACGTTGACGCTCCCCGGAATCGCCGGCATCGTGCTGACGATTGGTATGGCGGTCGATACGAACGTTCTTATTTACGAAAGAATCCGTGAAGAAATGACGACCGGAAAAACTCAGAGTGCTGCAGTCTCGGCCGGATATTCAAAAGCGTTCAGCGCGATTTTCGATTCGCATCTTACAACGTTCTTCAGCGGCGTTGTCCTTTTTCAGTTCGGGACTGGCCCGGTCCAGGGATTCGCATTGACGGTCATGATGGGGACAGCCGCAAACCTGTTCACAGGCATTATTATTACACGCGTCATATTTAACTTCATGACGTCGCGATCAACTTCCACCATTAATTTTGGCTAAACACTCGACTCGGAGATTTTTTCATGAGGTTATTTAAGAAAACGAATATCGATTTCATGGGAAAGCGAAAAATTTGGTACTCGCTTTCCGCGCTAACTCTCTTTGTGGGTCTGCTTGCAATCCTCTTCAAGCCGGTGAACTACAGCATCGATTTCCTCGGCGGAACAGAGCTTGTCGTTCGTTTTCAAACGGCGCCTCCTATTAACGAAGTCCGCGCGACGATGGATAAAATCGGGCTGGGCGGCAGTGAAATTAAAACGTTCGGCGCGCCAAGAGATATACTTAT
This sequence comes from Bacteroidota bacterium, assembly GCA_049578505.1. Classification (GTDB taxonomy): domain Bacteria; phylum Bacteroidota; class Ignavibacteria; order UBA10030; family UBA8401; genus JAGVPT01. Next base: position 11,954 of record JBAUMC010000090.1, read on the forward strand.
CCTTACTTCTGAGCAAGGAGAGGGCTCTAAAATCTCTGAGAGAATCCGCTCTGGATTATCGGCTCAGTTCCAGGACAATAAGTTCGAAATGCTGAGAGAAGAGAGAATCGGACCAAAGATCGGCGCCGAGCTTCGCAGAAATGCTTACTATGCCGTAGTCGCGACACTTTTTATTATCTTGGTTTATATCGGTTTCCGTTTCAAGTTCATTTACGGCGTTGCCGCGGTGATCGCGCTTTTTCACGACGTGCTTCTTACCCTGGGACTTGTCGTCCTTTTTAACGGTGTTTCACCTCATTTGAATCTTGAGATTTCTCAGAATCTTATGGCCGCGTTCCTGACCCTTATCGGATTCTCAACGAGCGATACCGTTATCGTCTTCGATCGTATCCGGGAAAATTTGAAGATCTACAGGAGTGAAAGCCTTTTTAACGTAATGAATAAATCAATTAACGAAACATTGAGCAGGACAGTTATTACAAGCGGCACAGTAATTATGGTGTTGGTTGTGTTGATCATTTTCGGCGGCGAGGTAAACCGTGGCTTTGCGTTCACCTTCCTGATTGGAACAATTACAGGAACATATTCGTCGATTTACGTCGCAAGTGCCATCGTCCTGGACTACACGCGCTACAAGAATCTCAAAGCCCACCAGGTCTAAATTGGGGGCAACCCTTTTCGTCTTTTCTTACGGAGATACGAGCAATGAAATTCACAACGAAAGAAAGCGCAGGCGTTACTGTGATAACGCTTGAAGGGAATGTTCTCGGTGGCCCCGACGCGACCGAGTTGAACAATACGCTTCACAAATTTATCGATGCGAAGAAGAAAAAGATTGTCGTCGACCTGAAGAGCGTCTCTTCCATGAATAGCTCCGGCCTCGGGATGCTGATCGGCGGCGTTACGACTATGCGCAACGTTAAAGGCGACCTCAAACTTGCCGGTGCATCCGAAAAAATCCTCAAACTGTTACAGGTAACAAAACTTCTTTCCGTCTTTGAACACTTTGATACCGTAAAGAATGCGGTTGATAGCTTCTAAAGCGCTCTTTCTTAGAACAAAAAAGGCGCCTTGCTCAACACAAGACGCCTTTTCTGTGTACTATCTCTTCTAAGTTTTTCCAACATCGTCCGGTAATTGTTCGACGTTGAACTCGCCGACATGTTGCTTCAACGAAAAATTGATCGGCAGTACCCTACTTTGTGAATTTTTTTTCCACGTCCGAAATCTTATCGACGCGTTTTTTATGTCTCCCGCCGCCAAACCATGTCTGCAGCCACACCTTGACGATTGACTTAATGATTTCAGTTCCAATTACCTTTGCACCGAGCGTAAGAACGTTGGCGTCATTATGCTCACGGCTGCTCTGAGCGACGAATTCGTTGCTGCATGCTGCCGCTCTTATTCCGGGAACCTTATTGCATACGATGGAAGAGGCGACTCCCGTGGCATCAATCATAATGCCGCGCCATGCTTCTCCCTTTGCCACGATTCGTGCAACCGCATACGCATAATCGGGATAATCACAGGCCTCTTCGGAATTCGTTCCGATGTCGAGCACCGGGTAACCAAGATCGCCCAGATATTTTTTCAGCATCTCTTTCGTTTGATAACCGCCGTGGTCGCTGCCGACGACCACGAGTTTGGACTCCACAGTCGACGAAGAAATCGAAGCAGCCGCGTAAGATTCTCCCGCCTTCGGTTGAGCCGGACCCTCTTTTTGATCTGTGATAGTTACTTTCAGCTCTCTCGCTTTATCCATCGCAGCAGGAGTCACAATGGTATTCTTGTCGGCAAAGATGCTTTTCTTCCCCTCCTTGACGGCAGTTACGATGTCGCGTTCTGTGACTATTGATTTTGGCATAATTGGAAATTATCTCTCAATGCAGCGGCGCTCGGCATAATTCAACAGCATCACTTCGCGTACTCGTCGTCTCCCCATTCAATAACTTCAAGTTTTACGTTTGCCGTGCCAGTCCCCTTCATCCCGAGCTGGGTAGCAGCGGCTAGCGAAAGGTCGATGATACGTTCCAGTTTGAAAGGGCCCCGGTCGTTGATGCGAACAATGATCGACCTCTTGTTGTCAAGGTTCGTGACACGAACTTTCGTATTGAACGGCAACGAGCGGTGGGCTGCTGTCATTTTATACATGTCGTACGTCTCGCCGTTCGCTGTTTTCTTTCCGTTGAAGTCTTCGGCGTAGTAGGAGGCAACGCCCTCCATTGTCTTCAAAGACTTCGATTCACTCTCCCCTCCGTGAGGTTTTTGTTCGGAGGATCGCTCCCGAGTGAAGCGGGGAGACGATGCGCATCCCGAACTGAGGAGTGCCGCCGCGAACGCACAAACAATCAACCCGGAACAGACAAACTGTACTTTCGTATGATGGCGGTCTGACTCTTTCAAAGTTTTCGTTCCGGTGGATTTTCGGAGGCACCCGTCCTAAAGATAATCGTTCATCTGTTTGCGGCGTATATGGTCGACTATTTCTTTTACATCCTGTGACGCGCCCCGTTTGCAAATCAACATCGCATCCCCAGTATTGATAATGATCAGGTCGTCAACGCCGACCGTCGCTACCAATTTATCGTTCGTGTAGACATAAGAGTTTTTCGAGTTGAACGAGATCACCTTTCCGTGAAGCGAGTTTCCATGTTCGTCTTTCGACGATAGCCGGTATACCTCATCCCATGAACCGACGTCGCTCCATCCGAAGTCTCCGCGTATCACATAAACGTTTGACACTTTTTCCATCACACCGTAATCGATGGAAATCCCGCGTATCAACCCGTACGCAAGATCGAGGCTCTGTTCAAGAAGCGGGGTCCCGATCGACGGTTCAATGCTCATTAAATGATCATACAGTTCTGGAAGCGAGTGCTTGACCTCTTTCAAGATCACATCAGCGCGCCATATAAACATGCCGCTGTTCCAGAAAAAGTCGCCGCTCTCCAAAAATTTCTGCGCGGTGGCGAGATTTGGTTTTTCCGCAAATGTCTTGACTTTAAAAACGCCCTGCGGCAGCGAGTCCGTCTCACCGCGTTCATCCTCAACGATTTGAATATAGCCGTAGCCAGTCTCCGGATGTGTCGGTTGAATCCCGATCGTGATCAACGACGATTGTTTGTGAGCGACATCCACCCCGACCTGCAACACACGGCGGAACTCTTTTTCGTCGCGCACAATGTGGTCGGAAGGCAAAATGACCATCACTCCGTCGGGGTCCAACCTGCGCACAAACATAGCCGCCAGTCCGATACACGGCGCAGTATTCCGTCCGATCGGTTCGGTAATTATATTTTCCACCGGAACATCGGGCAATTGCTTTACGACGGCATTTTTTTGCACCTTGTTTGTAACAACAAAAATCCTTTCGGACGTTACGAAACCTTTGAGCCGGCCGACGGCGTCTTGAATCATCGTCCTCTCCCCCACAATTTCCATTAACTGTTTGGGCGACCGCTCACGGCTTCGGGGCCAGAACCTGGAACCAACTCCTCCTGCCATGATGACTGCATAGATGTTTGCCTGTGCACTCACAATTCACCTTTATAGTTTGAGCAAACTCTCCGCATCCTGAAGCATTTGCTGAATGCTGAGAAGCATCGCCGCGCCGTTCGATTGTTCAACAAGGGCCTTTGAAAGACGCTCGCCAACATCATGCAAAACTTCTACAACGCGCGAATCTTGATCCAAACCCGACGAGCCGACATACTGAATAAATTTTATCACCGACTGAAAAAATTCGAGTACCTCTTTTTTCCTCTGAGCACGGGCAACATCCGTGGTACTTTTTGCAAACATCGCAAGCATGTCAAAGACACTCTTCCGATCCGCGGGATCTTTATCACCAATCTTTAGAACAATTTCGGTAAAGCGCTGAAAGCCGAGCAAAAGATTCTGGTCAAGAAGGTCGGACAGCCCGGGGGTCTCCTCCGGCCCGATGATGACTTCGGGCTGATCTTGGTTGGAAAGCTCGGTCGAATCTGCCGCGACAGCGACGGGGGCCAATGCCGGTTCCGTTGGTCCGGACGGTGAAACAACAAATTCTGCCGGGAGATCATTCGACGTTGCATCCGAAGATCCCGGCGAAACGGAGTGCTCGCTTGGCGCATCAAACGGCTCGCTTAGAAATGCCTCAAACAATTTATCGCTCAGCAGCGTTGCATCGGCATCAAATTGATCGGGAGAAAAATCTTCCTCCGATCGCATGACACGTTCCATCACCCATTCCATCGAAAGAGCGACTTTCATGAAACCGCTGACACGTTGCAAGCGGTCAAGTTCTTCTTTTAGATTCGCCGCCTGCTCAAGCCTCTCTACCAAATGCCGCAATTTTTCCGCGTGATACGGAAGAAGACTATCCTGTAATCCCTCTTGGGTTCGACGGAGAACTTGCAATAGATATTGCTCTGGGTTATCCATGAATGTACACTCTCGGAACTCTTTCGGAAACCATACAGAAGACCTCATATGGGATTGTGCCAAGTGTATCGGAAATCTTTCGGCAGGAAATTTCCCGATTGCCGTCTCGTCCCATTAACGTTACGCGGTCGCCGATTTCGCACGCCGTTCGACCGCCAACATCGATCATGAGTTGATCCATACAAATTGTGCCGACAACGGGATATTCTTTCCCCTTAACGAGAACGCTCGTTTTGTTAGTCAACCGCCTGCTGATGCCGTCGGCATAACCGATTGCGACCGATGCGATATTCGTTCTTGACGAAGTGAAATAACGGCGACCGTAACTCACGCTTGTTCCCCTCTCAACCGTTTTCATAAACTCAATTCTCGAACGTATGGACATTGCAGGTTTGAGCGGCACGGCTTTTCGAGTCTCACCCGAAGGATAATGCCCATACAGCATGATCCCAGGACGGACCATATCGAAATACGATTCTTTGATTTGAAGAATTGCGCCGCTGTTGGCGCAGTGTTTTACAGGAATGTGGATGCCGGCTCCCTCAAGACCCCGAAGAAGCGTCGTAAAATCGGATAATTGTTTGACGGCAAAAGATAAATCTTTTTCATCTGCAGTGGCAAAATGAGTAAAAATTCCTGCGAGGTCAATATTTCCGAGCTTACGTACTTCGCCGACGAATGCAATTGCATCTTTTGGAGGAACGCCAATTCTTCCCATGCCGGTATCCACTTTGACGTGAACGACGGCTTTCTTCCCAAGCCCCGATGCGATCCGATCAAGCTTCCGGGCAATCGAGATAGAACATAGGGTTGCCTCCAGATTGTGCTCGACAAACAACGAAAGCTGGGGTTCAGGTGCCGCTGTTAATACCAACACTGGCACACCAATGCCGTTGCTGCGAAGCGTGACACCCTCTTCGACAATTGCCACGCCGAGATATGACGCCAGCTTCCTGCTCAATACAGACTTTGCCACGGGGATCATTCCGTGGCCGTATGCATTGGCCTTCACCACAGCCATGATACGGGGGCGCCTTCCAACCTGCTTTCGGACTTGCTTTAGATTATAATGAATCGCGCTGAGGTCAATTTCCGCAAAAGTCGGTCTCATGAATTCAATCTTATAGAAAACAAAATTCGATGCCAATATAGGAGAATAATGAAGAAGAATCAACGAGCATACAAAAAAGCCCACAATCTCATGCTATCATTGTGGGCTGCGGGTCAAACTATTGTTGCAGTTCAGTTGCTCCCTGCAATTTTCAAACGATTGAGCGCTCGGGCAAGCGCAACGCGGGCGCGCTCTTCATCAATGCGTTCTTTCTGCTCCAATCGCTCTGCGGCACGCTCCTTTGCTTTCTCCGCTCTTTGCACATCAATTTCATCCGACCGTTCCGCCGTCTCTGCAAGAAGGATTACTTGGTTCCCGTTCACCTCTACAAACCCGCCGCTTGTCGCATACCGGCTTTCGCTGCCGGCAGGGTCGACAATTTTCACCTGCCCGACAGTAATTGAAGAAAGAAGCGGTGCATGATTGAACAACACCTGGAAGCCGCCGGCAGCACCTGGCGCGCTGAAACTCTGAACTTCCCCCGAGAAAACCGTTTTGGTTGGGGTGACTATATCAAGCTTGAAATTCTTACTTGCCATGATGGTATGTCGTTCTAATCTTCAAGCGGCTTGCAATTTCTTGCCTTGCTCAATAGCTTCTTCGATTGTGCCGACCATGTAAAAAGCATTTTCGGGCAAATAATCATAGTCGCCATTGATGATCCCCTTAAAACCTTTGATAGTATCGGCAAGCTTCACATATCGCCCGGGCACGCCGGAGAATTGCTCGGCGGTGAAAAAGGGCTGCGACAAAAATTTCTGGACCCTGCGCGCGCGCTGGACGATCAGCTTGTCTTCATCCGACAGTTCATCCATCCCGAGGATGTTGATGATATCCTGAAGATCTTTGTAGGATTGAAGAATATTTTTGACTAAGCGAGCGATCTCGTAATGATCCTGACCGATAATTTCCGGGTCCATGATGCGCGAGGTCGAATCGAGAGGGTCCACGGCCGGATAGATTCCCATATCGGAAATCTGGCGGCTTAACACGGTAGTAGCATCCAAGTGTGAAAAAGTGGTGGCCGGCGCCGGGTCGGTTAGGTCATCCGCGGGAACATAAATTGCCTGTACCGATGTGATCGATCCCTTTTTCGTCGAAGTGATTCGCTCTTGTAGCGCCCCCATTTCAGTAGCCAGTGTCGGCTGATATCCGACGGCGGATGGCATACGTCCGAGAAGCGCCGATACTTCAGATCCTGCCTGTGTAAACCGGAATATATTGTCGATAAAAAGAAGAACGTCCTTTCCCTCTTCATCCCTGAAATATTCCGCCGTTGTCAAAGCGGTCAATCCAACCCGCAGACGCGCACCGGGCGGCTCATTCATTTGTCCGAAAATTAATGCGGTCTTATCAAGCACTCCCGACTCTCTCATCTCAAGCCAGAGGTCGTTTCCTTCTCTCGTCCGTTCGCCAACTCCGGCAAAAACGGAATAACCGCCATGTTCTTTGGCGATGTTATGAATTAGCTCGGTAATGAGAACTGTCTTTCCGACGCCAGCACCTCCGAATAAACCAGTCTTGCCCCCTTTAGTGTACGGCTCAAGCAAATCTATCACCTTAATCCCCGTCTCAAACATTTCCTTTTGCGTGCTGAGTTCGTTGAAAGCCGGAGCTGGACGATGAATCGGATAGTAGGCTTTTGCTTCGACGGGTCCCAAAGCGTCGATGGGTTTGCCGATAATATTGATCAGCCTCCCAAGTACTTTCGGACCGACCGGTACTTTTATCGGCTCGCCGGTATCGACTGCCTTCATTCCTCGGACCAGTCCATCGGTCGAGTCCATTGCGACTGTACGAACCCGGTTCTCTCCTAGGTGGAGCTGCACTTCAACAACAAGATCTTCTTGAACTCCTTCAATATTTGTCCTTGGAATGACTACCGCATTGAGAATCTGCGGCAACGCTCCATCGGAGAAATCGATATCGACCACCGGTCCAATGACTTGAACTATTTTTCCTTCAGCCATTATGTTCCTTTCATGCGCCTTTATACATTACAATCGTAAGTAGTGTTTAAAATTACTCAATTTTTCAAAAATAATCAATGCAAAAGTTGCAAAAAATCACTGCTTGACGAGGGATGGGATGATAGCTTTACCATGCAAGCGGCCGTTCTCTATAAATATTTTGTTATTGTTCTTCCCGGCGGCAATTGAGCCGGCGATATAGAGACCACGGATGTTTGTTTCCATTGTCTTGCCGTCGTGCACGGGCGCCATTGTTTCTGGGTCCGTTTCCACCCCGATCGAATTGAGAAATGTAAGGTCGGGATGATACCCGATAAGAGCAAAAACAAAATCGTTCGGGATTGAAAAGCTGCCTTTAGAACTATTTTTAAGGATAACCGAATCAGGTTTTATCTCATTTACCTCAGTAGAAAAATGTGCTGCGATCGCTCCCTCTTTAATTCTGTTCTCTACGTCAGGAAGAATCCAATACTTTATCCCATCGCTAAGTTTTTCCTTTCGATGAATGAGAGTGACGAAAGCGCCGTGGCGGTACAGTTCCAACGCAGCAATTGCCGCAGAATTCTTTCCGCCGATGATCGCAACATTCTGTCGATAATATGCAAAAGGCTCCGAATAATAATGCGACACCTTTGGTAAGTTTTCACCGGGGACATTTAGAAGGTTTGGATTATCAAAGTAGCCGGTCGCTACGATGACGCTTTTTGCGGAATATGAAGATTTGCTGGTCTTAATATTGAAACTCTGCCCCTCTTTCCTGACCGAAACCACAGGTTCGAACAGATTTAATTGAAGTTTAAAATACTCCGAGATTTTCGCATAGTATTCCAACCCATCAGCTCTTGTTGGTCGCATCGATGACGAAGAGAACGGAAGTCCGCCGATTTCCAGCAACTCCGGCGTAGAAAAAAAGGCCATTGCTGTCGGAAACTTCTGAATAGAATTGACCAGCGCCCCTTTTTCAATGACGAGATAGTGCATGCCAGCATTGTGCGCTTCAATAGCGGCCGAGAGGCCTGCGGGGCCGGCTCCGATGATCACGACATCATGCATGCGAAACCTTTCATACAAAAAATCCGTCCTAACGGATTACTAAGGACGGATTTCTTTCGCGCGATAAGAAGAGCTGAAGGTGGGATTTGAACCCACGACCTGCGGTTTACGAAACCGCTGCTCTACCGCTGAGCTACTTCAGCATCTTTTGTGTTTTATCGATTTAAATCCACGTCCCGATTTTATCGGGATTAGGAAACCGCTGTTCTACTAGTCATAGACCACCGAGCTACATCATTAAATCCTTGACAATATAAAAATTTTAGAAGAAAATTCCAACATACGGTCCTTGAAACTGCCGCGAATAGTTTTGCGTCTTATCGCTCATTGACCATTTCTGAAATTCAAAACGGTAACCTGCCGTCATGCCATCGCCGATAATGTCGCGGAATAAGAATTGAAGTTCCGCTTCCAAAGCAGTCGATGAACCGCTTTCAACACTGAACCCTGGAGTGCTGTAATAAATAATTCCTACCCCGGTTAATTGGATTCCGAAATTCTCCCCGAGTTGTTCGTATTTCATTCCAGTTCCAATCCCCACATCTGCAATGTTGAAGTCTTTTGACGAATTCGATGCTCCGCTGGCCTCCACAAAATTTGTGGAAATCACTATCGGCAGAAAAAAATTCCCGCGTCTGGAGCCCGTTGTTAGTGCAATGTCCGTCATCGATTCGGCCGCCAGGGAAATTTCCGAGCGGCTGTTATTGTTAAATTTATAGGACGAATATCCGAAGGCAACACGCAAACCCATCTGGCGGTATTCGGCAAGCCACAAAGGAGTTTTAATGCGAATTTTTGCAGAATCGGCAAGCGTGTTCCCTCCCGATGGTTCAAAATTTTGCACTGTAGTGCTTATTCCGAGAGAACGGAATTCGTCCAGCGAAGGATAATCCTGTTCAAAAAGCTGGCATCGAGCTTCAGCGGCGATACTAATTATCGCAATGAAAAGAAAACACAACCTGGACCGAATCATACTCTTCATCCTTCTAGCTTCCATTAATCTTTTGATTGATGGAATTTACATCTATTATTTTAGAATTTCATCCTCGAAAATTTGTAAAACAGATACATTCGGCGTATCTTAGTAAGAAATCAATTCTCCATAAATCGTGAAATTCTTCAATTTTAATTTTGGATTCTCGGCGATAATTTGTGCAGTTATCGCCATCACTTTTCTTTCGTCATGCAAGGACACGTCCAATTCGGTGTCATCGCTCGACGAAATCGTTTTCCCCGCAAAAAATATCAGCTATCAGAAACTCGTACAGCCCCTCTTTAACATCGGTTGTGCAACCACCGATTGCCATGACAATCAAAACAAAACCCTGAATCTCACGAGTTATGGGCTTTGGCTGCAGGATCCTCTCGTCATCATTGCCGGAGATACGACCAACAGCAGATTTGTGTGGTGCATCGAGGCAAAGCCGGGGTCGCCGCTTATGCCGCCGGCCAGACCTCTTTCGCAAAACCAAATTCAGGGGTTGAAGCAATGGATCTACGAGGGGGCAAAAAATACGCAGTAGTCGGTATTATTTTTTCTGCAACAATTGCACCAAGTCAAACTCGATTCCAACTGTCGGCTCCTCCACAATCCTCCCAATCTCTTTTCCGTCGGTAAGAACGATGAACGTCGGCACATTCGTCAAATGATATTTTTCGGCCAATCCATCGCTGCTCTTTTTTAACCTATCAACGCCGTACAGTTCAATGTTGGCCTCGGGAATATGAGCCAGTGACATTGTTTTGAAAAATTTTGGAAGATCGCGTTTCGTATCGCCGCACCACGTGCCGCCGAAAACGATAAAGTGGATATTTCTTGCCGCTGACGAGAGAAATACGATTGAGGCAGAGTCCGGCGTAAAGGATGCATAGTTTTGTCGGTACCATTGAAACGACGAGTCGGAGTCTAACAACGAAGGAGAAATCCTGCCAATGAGAATCTTCTGACCGTGGGGTTCGACTAATATCTGATACGAATCGCCGGAGCCGCATCCGGCAATAGTCAACATCACAGCAGCAAAAAATACCGCTCGGGACATTTCAATCTACCTTGGTAACTCGAATGTCTTTCCCCCACATAAGTTTCGAACGTAGCACATCGTAGTAGCTCTTGTCTTTACGCTTGACCAGTTTCACGGAATAATCCGCCTTCTGGATAAAGAGATTTACAGGGGGAGTGAACATTTGCTCCTGTTGGCCATCCGCCGTCACCCGGACATTTTGGAGCTTAGATTCGACAAAAACGCGAACAACGCTCGAATCGGGAACGATGACCGATCGGGCAGTCAAGGTATGCGGGCAAATCGGGGATACCGTAAGAACGTCACACGCCGGGACCACGATCGGGCCGCCCGTGGCAAGGGAATAACCTGTTGTTCCCGTAGGCGTGGAAACAATAATTCCGTCTCCACGATAGGTCATCAGGTAATCGTTGTTGACGTACGTTTCAAGGTCAATGACGCGCGAGGAATTGCTTTTGTCGATAACGATATCGTTCACGCCGAAAAACTGTAGATCATCCCCCTCCGCAGTGACCTTAATGACCATCCTGTCTTCGATGACATGCTGGTTGTTCAAGATGTCATCAACAAACGATTCCACCTCGTCGACCGAAAGCTCGGCAAGGAATCCGAGTTTCCCCAGATTGACCCCGAGGATCGGTACGGCAGCTCGACCGACAAGCCTAGCAGCCGAGAGAATCGTGCCGTCTCCGCCGAAAGCGATAATGATGTCGCATTCGGCAACAATTTCCTCAAGAGGCGCTGTGTCTTTTTTCGCGATAATTCTCTTGCCCGTTTGTTTGTTGACGATCTTCGCGATTTCGTCGTGGGTGACAAAATCTATAAGACGCTTCTCTCCAGTCCCGAGCAGCTTTAATACAGCCTCACCCAGTGTCTCTTTTGAGAGATTTCCGACTATCCCAAATTTCATGGTGCCGCCTTCTGATCAGTTGCCGGCGATGGAGTTTCTTTGGCCAACTCATCAACATAGTTCAATTTTAAATCCTGAAGCACGCCGTTGAGAAATCTCTCTTCGTCCGGCAGAAGGTTTCCCTTTGTTTTATCCTTCAGCATGTCGATTAAATCAATTGACAGCTGAGCTTGTTCCATATTCTTCTCTATTTGTTCCGTCGCGGGATTCTTCAACTTTCCCATCTGTTGGAGCGCCGCTGCTTGAAACATCGATACAAGCTGAACAAACATCATCTCATTTTTTTCTGAATTATCCATAATGAAATTCTCTTTTGAGCATTCTCCGAGGCGAATTCTCAATTTTTGTTCTCAACCTTCGGAACGCCCGATGCAATGGTACGAAAGAGAAGAACCAAAATCAAATTGCCATGGAATTGGGTGCCGGCTCAGTTTGTCATTCCCGCGAACAAGGGTCGAAGCCTCGATTGGACAAGAATCCAAATTTTCATTTTTTCCCCCGAATGGATGCCCACTTTTCCCCAAGGGATTCCTTCGGAATGCGGGCATGACAATTTTTTTTAAATCAAGCCGCTACCTGGAATTCCACGCTTCCCAAAGCTTCGCATATTTTGTGAAGACGTATGCCGACGAAAGAAAAGCGAGGAGTAGCCCAGGAACTCCATCTAAAAATCCCAGGCGTACGATGTACATCTTGAAAAATAACCACGGCGGGCGAACGAACAGATCAACGGGCCGGAAACGTCTTCCCGACTCGAAAGAATCTTTGCTTGCTAATGTCGTGTAACGGTTAAACTTGCCCATATAATGGTACAAATTCGGGTCGGTGAAGTGGAGCAGATCGTTTCGGAGTTCACCGACTGGACCCTGCACGTTTAGCCCTTCATGCACCGCCACGGAAGAAAACGAGGCACTACCTTTTCGGAACAAACGCGCCACTCTTCCCGGGTACCATCCCGAATGCTTCATCCATCGGCCAAGGAAAAATGCGCGGCGAGCGATTGAATATGCAGCCTTTGACGGCATAGAGTTCAAGAGCGATTGAATTTCGGTCGCTAGTTCGGGAGTCACTCGTTCGTCGGCGTCAATCCAGAGAATCCATTCGTGCCGCGATTTTGTCACTGCGAATTCTTTCGCCTCTGAAAAATTTTTCCACGGTTCGACAAAAACTTTTTGGGTAAACTGACGCGCCATCGCCGCGGTCGCGTCGGTGCTTTCTGCATCAACCACGACAATTTCTTCCGCCCATTTAACGCTGTCAAGGCATGCAACAATATTCCGCTCTTCATTACGGGTAATCACAATGACCGACAGCGGCGTCATGGAGTCTCCCTGCCAGGCAGTCTTTTTGTCACGAGGGCCAACCCGACGGTGAACCAGACGAAAACCATAATTTGGTGACTGCCAAAATTCCATTCAAATAAACCGTTCAGAAGAAATCCGATGAAGACCGCAAATGCTCCCAGCGCCACCGAGCCGGTAAGCCAATCGGCAGTCGAATCCCTCAACGCCCGATATTCAACAACAAGTATTTTACCGAACATTGCAACGACGATAGACAGACCGACAAGGCCTAGCGTCACCAAAAGCATGACAAAATTGTTATGAAGATGCCCGCCGGGTTCTTGGTCGTCGGGAGATTTGTACTTTGCGTAAACCTCGTGAACATCGGAATCGCCGATGCCGAGCAAAGGATGGTCGGCAAATATTTTCAGGCCCGTCGACCACATAACTAACCGGGAATGATTTGTAGGGTCAGAAAGATCGATAATACTTTTCGCCCTGTGAACCTGGCTTGCCGGGGCAAACAAAAAAAATAGGAGAAGGAACGACACAAGGACAAAAAAGAGGTATTTATTTTTCAAGAGACCTATAACAATGAATCCGCCGAGAAACCCGACCCACGAACTGCGCGTATTGGTGAGTATTAAGGCAAGAAAAGAAGGGACGAAAAATAACGACATCCATCTTTTGACAGCCGACGGTGTCTCTTTGTGGAGGAGAAACGGCACGATCAGCAAACAAACTATCATTTTCAAGCCGCCCGTCGTCATGTAATGTTGAAAGACATACAACCTACCTTCGCGGGCAACGTAATAGTAGATGATCTCGATGATCGATGTAACAGCAACAGCCCCGAAAAGGATCAGCAGGGAGTCCAACACTTTTTTCCGCGAATCAAACGACACCAACACCAAGTAGACTATTGAAATGAGCAGAAGGCGTTTGGTATTGACCGCAGCTTGCGTGGGGAAAATCGCGGTCGCTGTCGTCAAAAATTCGATGAATACATAAGCAAGAAAAAAATGATCGAGCGGCGTTTTAAAAAACAGCCAAGTGCGCTCCGTGAAACTCCAATAGGCGACGAACAGAAGAGACAGGCCGAATGCAATTGAGGCTATGGCAATCGAAATTGATATAACAGCGACTTGAAAGACCAGTAACGCAAAGAGAATTGAGATATACAGTTGCCGGCGGGAATCGGGAAGTGTTTCAGTCATCGGGGGTGTACCTGCTTTCCTTTTTTATTGTAGGTTCCCGTCAAAAAAGTTTATCACGCATTGAACTGCAAATCGCATAGCCGCTTATATAGGCCATTCTTCTGTTTCAACAATTCGACGTGCTTCCCTTCCTGAACAATAACCCCCTTCTCCAGCACAACAATTCTGTCGGCATTTCGAATGGTAGACAAACGATGCGCAATAACGAGGGATGTGCGGTTTTGCATCAGTCGTTCTATCGCTTCCTGAACGAGCACTTCGCTCTCCGAGTCGAGGGCAGAGGTTGCTTCATCAAAAATCATGATAGGGGGATTCTTCAGCAGCGCGCGCGCGATCGAAATTCGCTGCCGTTGTCCGCCCGAAAGCTTCGTGCCGCGGTCGCCGATGATAGATTCAAGCCCTTGGGGCATCTCCTCGATAAAACTGAGCGCATTGGCAGCCCGTGCCGCTTCGCGAATCTTGTTTTCCGGGAAGCCGGTCAATCCATATGCGATGTTATTACGTACGGTATCATTGAAGAGGATCGTTTCCTGCGTCACAATGCCGATCTGACCTCTCAGCGATTGCAGCGCAAATTGCCGAATGTCGACGCCGTCAAAGGTGATCACCCCGTCGACCGGGTCGTAAAAACGGGCGATAAGGTCAACAAGCGTTGTTTTGCCGCTTCCGCTGGGACCGACAATTGCAACAACCTCACCTTTTTTGATTTGCAGATTTATGCCGCTGAGAATTTCCATTTTCGCGGACTTACCGTTGTCGTTGTTCGAATAAAGAAAAGATACATTCCTGAACTCGATGCTCTTCTTTAACGGGGACAACTGGATTGCATCCGGACGATTCTGGATTGCAGGTTTTGTGTCGAGAATTTCAAAGATGCGCCTGCCGGCTGCAGCAAATTCCTGCAGTCTGTTGGTAACGCTGCTCAGTTCTTTTATCGGCGGCATCACCTGAAATATTGCAAAGAGGAACCCCAGAAATTCGGCGGCTTTCATCTCGCCGGTGACAAGCACCTGCCTTCCTCCGTACCAGATAATGGCAACGCCGGCCACAATCGAGAGAAACTCCGTCACCGGCGCGGCAAGATTTCTGACGCGAGTCATTGTGAGCATGGTACGAAAATAACTCTTCGTCTCCTTTCGGAATTTTTTATCTTCAAAATCTTCCATGGCAAATGCTTTGACGACCTTTACGTTCGAAATCGTTTCCTGAAGTACGGAGGTAATGTCCGCCATTTTCTCCTGCATAACGCCGCTTTCTTTGTACAGCCTGACACCGATTGAGCTGATAATGAAAAGCGAAAATGGTAAGACGACGAACGAGAGCAGTGTGAGTTGCCAGCTCAGGGTGAAGGCAATGGCAAGAAACACAATGACAAGGAGAGGTTCGCGAATGAGCGTGACAAAACTTGCTGAGACGCCGCCGTTGACGACGTTGACATCATTTGTAATCCGGGAAATAAGATTTCCCGTCCTCTCATTCGTGAAATAACTTAACGATAGATTGTGGAGATGGCGATACAACTCGTTCCGGATGTCCATCATCAGCCCTTGCTCAACATACGCCATCAAATACGATTGAACGTAACCGAATGAATTCTTAAGGAGAAATACGATAAGGATGACAACACAGATCTTAAACAACGACTCGGTCTTCGATCCGGTGAAAATAAGTGATTTGATGAGATTCTCGAGCTTCTGTTTCCCGCCCGTAACTTCATTTGGAACTGCGCTGTTGCCGGGCGGACTCTGTACCTGGGATGACGATTGGTCAAACAGTGTTTCCACCAACGGGATAGAGAGGTAGATCGACGCACCGCTGAAGACAGAATAGAATACAGTACAGACGATGGAGAGAGCAAGCCTCCTCCAATACGGGCGAAGATATCGCAAAATTCGAATGAAGATTTTCATATCACGGCAACCGCTTTATGGAATTCAACGCTTCGCTTGTCACGGGAGGCAACTCTTGGCTACGCTGCGCCGCCATTTGATACTCCCATACTTTCGCGAACAAAAGAAATTTGTAGAAAGAAGAATATACGGCGAGCAACAGCCCCCTAAAACCGTCCCTGAACCCTGTTAATACAAAAAACATCCTCACAAATACTGAGATTGGATTGATGATAAAATTATACCACCGAACGCGGCTTTGTTGTTTCTCTTTCAGCCGGTTCATCACGTCGAGCGATGTATAATCGTTTAATTTGCCAAGATATTGGGCAAGGGAATAATACGTATAATGGTTCAGAGGATTTCGTAATCTTCCTACCGTGCCTTGTACCTCAACCCCTTCGTGGACAGGCCTTTGTGGAATAAATGCTTTTGATTTTAAAAACAACCGAAGCTGGTAGCCCGGATACCACCCGCCGTATTTCATCCACTGTCCGAGAAAGAAACTCTTGCGCGCAATTTCATACCCGCTGATTTCCGAGTCCGTTGAGATTACGGTCTTGATTTCGCGGTGCAATTCCGGCGGAGCTTCTTCGTCCGCATCCATCAACAGCACCCATGTATGAGACGCCATCGACAACGCAAACTGCTTTTGCAGTGCATAGCCTTCCCATTTCTTTTGCACAACTTTCGCATTCAATCTTCTGCAAATTTCGACTGTCCGGTCATCGCTGAAGGCATCGACGACGATAAGTTCATCTACCCATTGGAGACTGAGCAGGCAGCGCTCGATGTTCTTCTCTTCGTTGAACGTAACAATGACCGCCGAAATTTTTTGCATGGGCTGTCTACCGGACGACGATATTCACGAGCTTGTTCTTGACGATGATTTCTTTCACGACTTTCTTACCGTCGAGGTGCTGCTTTACGTTTTGCTCGGCGTAGGCCAATTGTTTCAGGGCTGATTCATCCAAGTCAACTGGAACATTGCTTTTTGCACGGATTTTTCCGTTCACCTGAAAAACGACCTCAACAGTTTTCTGCTGCATTTTCGATTCATCGAATGTCGGCCACGGTGCCCATGCTAACGATGACTTATGTCCGAGCTTTTCCCACAGTTCTTCCGATAAATGCGGCGCAAAGGGAGCAAGCAAGAGGACAAACGGCTCAAGGATTTGCCGCGGACGAAAATCAGTCTTCGTTAATTCATTGACAAGAATCATCATTTGCGAAATTGCCGTATTGAACCGGAGCGCCTCGATATCCTCCCCAACTTTTTTTACCGCCGAGTGAAAAAGGCGTTCAAGGTCTTGCGAGACCTCGAGCACTTTCACTTCAGGATCAAGATTTCCATCCTCCCCAACGTACAAGCGCCACACCCGGTTGAGAAATCGATAAACGCCTTCAACGCCGCGAGTGCTCCATGGCTTCATCTCTTCAAGCGGTCCCATGAACATTTCAAACAACCGCATAGCATCAGCCCCATACTCTTTCACTACCTCGTCCGGGTTTACAACATTTCCCCGAGACTTCGACATCTTCCTTGAATCCTCGCCGAGAATAATTCCCTGATGGCGGAGTTTTGTGAAGGGTTCCTTTGTGCTGACATGGCCGAGATCGTTCAACACCTTATGCCAGAAGCGCGCATACATCAAGTGCAAAACCGTGTGTTCTGATCCGCCGATGTACAGGTCAATTGGCATCCATTTCCTTTCGAGTGCGGAAGAGCAGAATTGCTTTTCATTTTTGGGGTCGATAAACCGAAGATAATACCAGCATGAGCCTGCCCATTGGGGCATCGTATTCGTTTCCCTTCGCCCCTTCATTCCGGTCTCGGCATCAACAACGTTGACCCATTCATGGGCGAGAGCAAGGGGGGATTCGGTGGTTCCGCTCGGCTGAAATTTTTTCAACTCTGGAAGAAGCAACGGAAGTTCGTCTTCGCGGAGCGGCTTCATTGTTCCATCTTCAAGATGAATAATCGGAATCGGTTCGCCCCAATAACGCTGGCGGGCGAAGAGCCAATCGCGCAACTTATAGTTGACCTTCCGTTCCCCGATTCGTTCGGCCTCGAGCCATCCGATAATTTTGTCTTTTGCTGACTCAACGGTTAACCCATCGAGGAATCCGCTGTTGATTGCGGGGCCGTCTTCTGTATACGCTTTACCATCGAACGCCGCAGGCGGTTGCACTGTGCGAATGATTGGAAGGCCAAACTTCTCGGCGAATTCCCAGTCTCTTTCATCTTGTCCGGGAACAGCCATAATCGCTCCGGTGCCGTATCCGGTCAAAACATAATCGGCAATCCAAACTGGGATTTCTTTCTTTGTAGCCGGGTTAATGACGAAGCTGCCGGTAAATACGCCCGTCTTCTCAGTTTCAATACCACGTTCAAGGTCGCTTTTCAGGCTAGCCTGCGTACGGTATCCCTCGACCGCATTTCTATGCTCTACAGTCGTTATCTTTTCGACAAGGTAATGTTCAGGGGCGAGGACCATGTATGTTGCGCCAAAAATTGTGTCCGGCCTGGTCGTAAAAATTTTAACGCACTCATCCTTCCATCGTAGCGGAAAATTAATTTCGGCTCCTTCAGACTTGCCTATCCAATTCCTTTGTTGTTCCAATGTCGAAATAGGCCAATCAAGCTCCTTCCCATCTTCAAGGAGCCGCTCGGCGTATGCAGTAATCCTCATCATCCATTGACGCATCGGACGGCGTTCAACCGAATAGCCCTTGTCGGTCCATTCGGCGACCTCCTCATTCGCAAGTACCGTTCCAAGTGCTTCGCACCAATTCACCGGAATTTCGGCGATGTAGGCAAGGCGGAATTGTCCGATGAAATCGTGTTTCTCTTTCTTGCTCTTGCGCTTCCATTCATCGGCAGTAAAATGCTCGTCAACGTGCAAATCCTTCGTCCCCTGGCGAAGCAATTCATCTTCGAGCAATTGAATCGGCAGGGCCTTCCGAAGACGGTCGTCAAACCACGAATTGTAGATTTGAATAAATATCCATTGGGTCCATTTATAGTATGTCGGATCGGTAGTATCTATTTCTCGCGACCAGTCGTAGCTCATGCCGAGCATTTTGATCTGTCGGCGGAATGTCGAGATATTCTGCTCGGTCGTGATACGGGGATGTATATTTGTTTGCATTGCATACCGCTCAGCTGGCAGCCCAAAGGCGTCCCATCCCATCGGATGCAATACATTAAACCCCTTCATTCTTTTGAACCGGCAAAGAATATCGGTCGCAGTATAACCCTCAGGATGCCCGACATGAAGTCCCGCACCAGAAGGATACGGATACATATCAAGGATGTAAGCTTTGGGCATTGAAGAAGAATTATCAGTCCGAAAGGTTTGATTCTCTTCCCAATATTTTTGCCATTTTGATTCTATTTCTAAAAAATTGTATTTCATCCCTCTCTTTTACTTTCAATACGGTGAAGTTTACGGAGCACCGCTGTCAGGTGTTGGGAATTAGGATCTTCACTGTCCATTATTCATTGCTAATTGTTGATTGTTCATTGTTGATTGTTGATTGTCTTTTTAATGTAGAGCATGGCCGTTCCTGCCGTTCCGATCCGAAATTTTGATTGTAATTCTTCCACCGTCGCACCATTTTGTGCCATTATCGTTGCGGCAGTATGCCGAAGAGAAAAGGCTGTGATACGGCGAGCTTTTCCGCTCTTCAGACCGGCTTTTTCTAGATACATGTTGACACGCTGCCTTATTCCACGCGTTGTCATCCGCTTTCCCCGCGTCCGATTTCCAGCACTCATGATTAACGGTTCTTCATCGTGTGCGTCTTTTCTGAATGCGAGATAGCCCTGGAACGATTCCTTGACATCATTAGGAAGAATGATCGACGTCTCTTTTGTGGTTTTTCCTTTTCCCTGGACGTAAAAAACCATTGTTGAACTGACTATTTTCAAATCGCCGATATTTGCGCGGATCAATTCTATTTCCGACAAACCGCATCCAACCATCGCTTTGATAATTGCAAAATCTCGAAATCCTCGCTCATCATTGCGATCGATCGACTGAAAAATCGTCTGTACATCTTGAGCCGAAATCGTCTCGCGAGAATGCTGCTGAGGCCGCTTATTCCCTTTCACTTCCTTGGCAGGGTTCCGATCGAGAACTTTAAGCTCGACCAAATAATCGCAGAGACGTCTTAACGCCGTAAGATAGGTGGAGACCGAGACGGGCGACAGTCTGGCTTTCTTTGTCAAATATGTCTTATAACGCTCTACATCCGCTACGCGAAACTGAAACTTTTGATCTACCGGAAACCAGCGGATGAATTCACGCAGCGAACGTTCATAAGTGCCGCGGGTTTCAGGCTTGCTCCTCCGCAACTCTTTGAGAAAGCCCTCATAATAACCGAGCAATCGCTGGTGAGAAATCCGGACAGAAGAAAATTGCGACGGTCTCATTCGTCTACAGCAGATTTTTTAGTGGGAAGATCGGCTCTTCTTTCTTCTCAATAACAGAAATTAACGAAAATTGAAGAGAGAAGCAATGAAAGGAGCGAGGCTCCGAAGGTACGTTTTGGAATATCGGTACTGATTTCCATCCGACCTTTCGATTATAACAGCAGGAACTGTTGATAGACCGCTCCTTAGGAAATCCTAATGGTCCCCTTTTTTGAAATAGCCATTTTATTTCTTATCATTTATCATCGTGCATAGAATGAAAGACATATTCTTTTCGGGGGATAAAATCGTCGTCAAGATCGGGACAAATCTACTGGCCGACAAAACCAAAGGGATTAACCACGAGAAGATCGATGATATCGCTAGAAGTGTATCCTCTTTGATTTCACTTGGGAAGAATGTAGCTATCGTAAGCTCGGGTGCCATCGGCGCCGGCCTAGTTCTCCTTGGGATGAAAGAGCGCCCGAAGGCAATTCCTGAAAAACAAGCTGCGGCTGCAATCGGTCAACCTATTCTCATGGAGGCATATGAAAATGCATTCAGGAAATATCAACGCACTATTGGCCAAATTCTTTTAACGAAAGATGATTTCGTGAGCAGACCTCGATACGTCAACATCAAGAATACTTTTTCCGCGTTGTTTGAGAATGGTGTCATCCCGATCGTCAACGAAAATGATACCGTGGCCGTCGAAGAAATTAAGCTCGGCGATAACGATAACCTTTCCGCGCTCGTTGCCAATCTCATCGAAGCCGATTTATTGATAGTTCTTAGCGATGTCGACGGATTGTACACTGACGATCCTTCAAAAAACCCTAACGCTGAGCTGATATCCGTCGTTGATAAGGTGACGACGCACATTGAAAAATTAGCAAGGAAACACAAAAGCGAATTGGGTACAGGAGGAATGATCACGAAGATTCGAGCGGCAAAACAATGCGTCTCTGCGGGTATCGGAGTGATCATTGCAAATGGAAATCGCCCCAACATTCTGAATGATATTATTTCTGGTAATTTTCCTGGGACGTTTTTTTTGCCGGCACAAAACGGCATGAATGGACGGAAAAAGTGGATCGGGTTCGTATCTGACTCGAAAGGCGTTATTGTCGTCGATCCAGGCGCAAAAAATGCTTTGTTGGCGAAGCAAAAAAGCCTGCTTCCTTCAGGAGTTGTTGAAGTTCGGGGAGATTTTAAAATAGAAGACACAATTTCAGTGCTGGATACCGAGGGGAATGAAATTGCTCGAGGTATTGCCGGATATTCGGCTTCAGACCTGGATAAAATCAAGGGGAAAAAGACGAGCGAGATTCAAAGGATTCTCAACCGAAAGAGCGGCGATGAGGTTATACACCGTGACAATCTTGTATTGATTGGGACAGAATAATGTCTAGCCTGGACGTTACACAAAAAGCTCGGTCGGTAAAAGAGGCGAGCAGTGCGCTGTACAATTGCGCTTCGAAGAAAAAGAACGCTCTGCTAAACGCCATCATCGTACGACTACGTGGCCAACTCCCCTCGATCCTCGAAGCCAATAAAAGAGACCTCAAAAATGCCAAAGCAATCAGACTGTCGGACGTGTTAACCGACAGGCTAACTTTGAATGAAAAAAGAATCGGACAGATGGTCGCTGGCGTGAGGGACATTATCAAATTAAGGGACCCCGTAGGCAATCTCGTTGAAAAAATAAAGAGACCAAACGGACTCAACATAGAAAAAATTAGAGTTCCTCTCGGCTCTGTAGGAATTATTTACGAATCGCGGCCGAACGTGACCATTGACGCAGCGGCACTTTGCTTAAAATCTGGCAACGCAGTGCTATTGCGCGGCGGTTCCGAAGCCATTCATACAAACAAAAAACTTGTTGACGTTATCAAGACAGCATTGCAAGATGTCCGCCTTCCTACAGGTTGCGTTGAGTTTATCGATACCGCCAACAGAAGCGCAGTGATGGAAATGTTGAAGCAGGAAAAATATCTTGACGTGATTATCCCGCGTGGAAGCCAGCAGTTGATCAGTTTTATTCAGGCAAATTCCCTTGTACCGGTCATCGCCCATGGTGAAGGCAACTGTCACGTTTACGTGGACAACGCTGCAGACATCGCCATGGCGGAGGAAATTGTGTTCAATGCCAAAGTCCAAAGACCGTCGGTATGTAACGCCGCGGAAAAACTTTTGCTTCACAAAGATATAGCGACGAAGTTTCTCCCCCGTATCGCACGAAGGTTGAAGGATGCCGGGGTAGAAATCAGAGGCGACGAGAAAACACTCTCGCTCGTTGAAAACGCCGTACCGGTTAAGGATGCCGATTGGTATAAAGAATATCTCGATTTGATCATCGCAGTAAAAATAGTAAAGAACCTTGATGAGGCCATCGCTCATATCAATCGGTACGGTTCGCATCATTCGGACGCCATTGTCACCGCCAACAAACACCATGGTGAACGTTTTTTACATGAAATCGATTCGGCTGCGGTTTACGTGAATGCCTCGACGCGGTTTACCGATGGGTTTGAATTCGGTCTTGGCGCCGAAATAGGGATAAGCACTCAAAAGCTCCACGCCCGCGGTCCAATGGGGCTTGTAGAACTCACAAGCATCAAGTACATCGTTCGCGGAAAAGGTCAGATTAGAAAATAAGAGGTAAATGAAGCAGCGCAGATTGACGAAGTTAGTTATGTTCTGAGTTGTTAGTCCTTAGCCCGTACTCCTTGTTTCATTGTTGATTGTTCATTGATCATTGTTATCTGAGTCGACGCAATTCAACACGACAAGAGTGATGTCATCGGATTGAGGTGCACCCGAAGTGTACCGAGCAATCTCTTTTTGAATCTCATCAACAACACCCTGGGCGCTCAAGGGCTCAATACTCCGCAAAAACTGCTCGACCCGCTCCTCGGTATAATCGTTACCGTCTATGTTCATTGCCTCACTTATACCGTCCGTGAACATGACGATAATATCGCCCGGCAAAAGTTGAACTGTCCCTTCGATGTACGGCGCTGCCTCTTTGGTAACGCCGAGAATAATTCCTCCTTCCGACAGCCTCTCAATCGACTTATTTGCGCGCACGACGAATGGATGGTTATGGCCCGCATTCACATAGCGGAATATCTTCGTCTTCGGATCGAAAATCCCCCAGCAAAATGTGATGAATTTGTCGCTTCCGGTGTTCTCACAAATAAGCCGGTTAACACGCGAAGTCATTTCAGAGAGAGGAAGATTGAAATGGACAAGCGTTCGAATCGTCGCCTGCACGTTCGCCATCAACAGCGAAGCAGGCGTTCCCTTTCCCGAGACATCGCCAATCGCTATAACATAACTTCCATTTTCCAGAATAATGACATCATAATAATCGCCGCCAACTTGTTTCGAAGAAATGTTCAGCGCCGCGAGATCTAAACCACGAATCTTCGGGAGCGAGCGGGGAAGCAATCCTTTTTGAATCTCACGGGCGATGTTTAACTCATTTTCCATCTTCTGCTTTTCGACCGCTTCATAAAAAAGGCGAGTGTTTTCCAATGAGATGATCGCTAGGTTCCCCAGGCTATAGATGAACTCAAGATCCGCGTTCGAATACGTTCCGCCCCTTAGACGCTCACCGAGACACATCACCCCTTTTACTTCATTCTGTACTTGAAGCGGAATAATAGCGACGATACCTTGCGACTGGCAGAATTCGCGCAGACCAAGCAGAATTCTTTTCCGCTGAAGGTCGGAGACCAAAATGGGCGAAATGATATTTTCAAACAATATCTGCTTGAATTCTGAAAGTCGCGGGGTGTCGATCCGCGAAGCGACCGTCTCCCCGTTCTTGAGGCACACTGCATAGCGTCCTGCGCCGACCTGCCCCATTAACGTAAACGTAAAAAGCTTAAGGAGTTTGTCCCTGTCAAAAATTGCGTTGAACTCCTTGCTCAATTCGAACAGCGTCCGCAGTTCCTGGATTTTTTCGTCGAGCGCCCGGTTGACGTTCTTTATTTCGGCAAACGCGATCCCTTTTTCGATTGCGGCTGCGGAAATGCTGATAATAGCCTCGACAAACCCCCTTTCTGTCGACGTGAGTTTTTCTTTTCCTGCTCGTTTTCCAATTCCGAAAAATCCGAGCACAACGCCGTGAGAGACAATCGGAAACATCCTGACGATTCCGTTTTTAAAGAGCCGCGCTTCATCGGGACTCGAAGCACGTGAAAGGGAAAAGCCTCTCCGAAGAACACGGGGGAAAAAAAATTCCTTTGAGGAAACGTCTTCGGGAATTCCCTTGGAGTTTTCGATCCGAAAGTATTTTCCCTTTGACTTGATGAGCACGACACTTTTCGACAGCAAGAGTTTTCCCATGAGTGTCAAAAGAACAGTGCCGAGGATAAATTTTAAGTCAAGAGAAGAATTGACGACGTTGCTGAACTCAAACAACGGCGTAATGTCGGCAAGGCGATTGATATTCGGAGAATGAGAGGAATGTTTCAAAGAAGACTGACCCTGGACGTTGACAATTCAAACGGCTCATAAAAAATTGAGCCGAGCACATCAATGGAGATATTTAACGAGCGTCACCACATTTTTTTCTGGATGAATCGAGTATTCTACTCTGTCCATCAATTTTTTCATCAAGTACATACCAAGTCCGCCCCTCTTGTAATGGGACATATATTCTTTCATGTTGGGAACGGGAACCTGAGTTGGATTAAAATGTTTTCCCCGATCTTCGATACGAATTTCAAATTCGGTTTTTTTCATTGAAACGACGATGTCGATTTCCTTATCCGACGCATAGCTGTAGGCGTGTTTGATGATGTTCGTACATGCTTCATCTACCGCGAGGGCGATATTGTTGATGTCATCCTCCTTGAACCCAAAGCCTTTTGCTGCGTCGGCGACAAACTCTCGCGCCATATTCAGCTTTTCCGTCCGGCTGGGGATACGTAAATTCAATCGAGTTATTTTTTGTTTACCGCGCTCGGTCAACGTTTCAATCTCCTTTTTCCCGTGTTATCCATGGATTCCTATTTGCTCGACTGCTTTTTGGCATCGAACTTTTTCACCGCCTCGTGTTCATCGGTGAAGATTTCGTACAACATTGGAAAACCGAGAAGGTCGAAGATATTGTACACTTTGGGCGACATGTTGGACAACTTGATGTCTCCACCGCCTGTCCGGACATCTTCGATGAACGCCATGAATACTCCAAGGCCGGCGCTGGAGATGTACGCAAGGTCTTTGCAGTTGACCAGAATATTGAACTTCTGTTCTTTGATGAGTTTTTGAAATGCTTCTTCAAGGTTGGGAGCGGTGTGCGCATCCAAGTATCCTTTCAAGTCCATCACATGGACTTTGCCGCTATCCCGGAACGAAATCTTGAATTCATTCATTAGTGTCACTCCTCACAATAATAGTTGAAAATCGTATCCCTCACCGGCGTGCCCCATTCCATTTTACTACAAACACGGTGAGATCATCATCATACCCCTGGGCGTCCGTATAACTCCAGACGCGCTGAATTATTTCCTCTTTAATTTCTTCCGCAGAACTGGAGCGTTTTTCTTCCACAACGCTCTTCAAACGCTCGTAGCCAAACTCCTCTCCTGCAGCAGACCGGGACTCCGTTACGCCATCCGTATAAAATACGCAAACGTCGCCGGTCTTCATCATAATTTTTCTTTCTTCGAGTGAATCTTCAAATAATAATCCTACGCTCAATCCTAATCCCATGCCGGTAGGTGTAATGTACTCAATCGATGAGGGAGTTGCGTACAACATAGGACAATGTCCTGCGCGAGAGAGAACAAGTTCGCCTGTAGAAGTATCCAGCACCGCATAAATTAAACTAATAAAGGAGTGTTTGTCAATGCTAGAGATTAGCGACTGATTGGCTTTAATGAGGAACGCTTTGGGAGATGAATAGATTGTGCTCAGCGACTGGAATATTCCCTTCACCTCCGCCATGTAAAAAGCAGCACCGACTCCTTTGCCTGAAACGTCGCCGATAACAATTCCGACATGGCGATCATCAAGAATCGCGATATCATAATAGTCGCCGCCGACTTCGAGGGCGGGGGCGGAGACGGCCCGCATATCGACATTAGGGAATGTCGGAAGAGTTTGCGGAAGAAGGCGTTTCTGCATTTCCTGTGCGAGGAGCAGCTCTCGCTGCAGGCGTTCTTTTTCAAGCGACTTCTGAATGAGCGTTGCATTCTCGATCGCGATCGTGACTTGGTCTGCAAACCCCGACAGTACTTCGATATCATCCTGATCGAAACCGAAATCCATTTGTTTTGTCGCGTAGAGGATTCCGATTAAGTTCTGATGCGATACCAGCGGTACCACCAATAATGATCCAACCTTTTTGAGCTTCATCATATACTTCGTCCGCCGGTCGTTGCTTACATCATCGATCAAGAGGACTTTTTTCGAGGAGAAAACAAGAGAGCGAATTGAGGCTGCGTCGCCGAATAGAATGTTCTGAATCTCCTCTGTGGTAATATTTCTCGCCGAGACAATTCCATTACCTTTGTGAGGTGACTTCCGCTCCGCCTCGTTCGGAAAAACTTCCAACCAGGAACTTGACGCCTCGCAGACTTCGAACGTCATTTTAGTAACAGTCTCGGCCAACTCGTTAAGGTCGAAGACCTGGGTAATCAAACGGCTGAGATTGTGGAGGGAGCTAAGTTCGGTCTGTTTTCGGTCGAAGGCCTCGGCCGTCGGCAAATGGAAAAGTGTGCTGATAAACGACATGCCAAAATACACAGCGCCGAAGAGCGAGGTCAATTGCATAAACGTATGCAGCGGATAACTGAAATAGAGAAGCGCTTTCGCCAGGAAAGGCCTGTCGGAAATGGTGAGAAGAATGTTGATTACCATGAACGCAAAAAAAGCAAGCAAGGCGTAGACCATAGCGTAGATCTTTTCCCGCCGAGAGAGGTACGCGATCCATGATAAGCGGAAGGAATTAATGATGATCATGACGACGGAAAGAACGAAGAAGGCGAATGTGTACACCGAGAACTCAAGCGGCCTAAGATGGATTGTTGTTGCAGATGTGGCGAAGAATAGGACGAGCAAAATCCAAAAATTGCGCCGTGTCCCCTTTTTCTTTTTGTACAGGAGCATGTCCTTGATGTTAAGTATCGTCAAGGCCGCTACAATGCCCGCGGCAATGCTCAGCACCGTTGAAAAAAGAAT
The DNA here is from genome assembly GCA_049578505.1 of Bacteroidota bacterium. Lineage (GTDB taxonomy): Bacteria > Bacteroidota > Ignavibacteria > UBA10030 > UBA8401 > JAGVPT01. Next base: position 39,444 of record JBAUMC010000090.1, read on the forward strand.
GGTAAGATAATCGCGGGGGAATAGTTTAAACGCGCGAGTTTCAAAATCATCGAAATGAAATAGGCTTGCAAAAATCGACAATCCGACAAAAAGCCCTGCCCATGCCGCAACTCTGCCGATTCGTTGAATCATCGTAGGCTGACGTTCTTTGATCAGCGTCATTATGTAGAACGTCCCCAGGACAAATGCAAGGATGACCAACACTCCGCGAACATAGGAAAAATTCCCAAGCTCGGCGTCGAGGCTTTTCATCGTTGCATCGATAACAAATACAGCGCTAAGGAGGAGGATGGAAACGAGGAGTGTTAGAAATCTTCTGATTTTCATGAAAAACTATTGACGGAAAACGTGTGATGTTTACTTTACTTCGTTGAAAATGAGGGAAAGTTGCAGCCAATCGCATCAAAAATATCGAAAAGTAGGTTGAATAACAAGGAGTTTGCGATGTAGATATCGGACACATCACATGGGAAATAACAGGTCGAAATAAGTAAATCAAACAGGTGTCCGACTACTGGTTATATTCAACTCAAAAATGTATTGCGCAGAATGGAAATTTTTCGTACCTTAGTTATTATTCTAAGCATGTGAAGAAAGGAATTGTTCGATATTATGGCAAAAGTCTGTGAAATATGTGGTAAAAAGCCGATAGCGGGGAACAATGTGAGCCACGCAAACAACAGATCGCCGCGCCGGTGGCTTCCGAATTTGCAGGAAGTTCGCGCAATGGTCAATGGCTCGGTCAAACGCGTAAGAGTGTGCAGCTCCTGCTTGAAGGCGGGAAAGATCCAAAAAGCGATTTGAATTTGGCAGGGATCTATATATTGAAAAGGTCATCGTCAAGATGGCCTTTTTTGTTTTTATAAACCTCGGAACATTAACGCGATTTAATGAGCTACAACGACGGTACGCTTTCATGTTTCCATGAAATTACGTAGATTGAGCAGAATTGAGGAGTAGTAATGTCCCCACCGAATCAACTCACACTGCTGCGAATCATACTAACACCAGCGTTTGCTTTGCTTCTGTTTACAGATTCACCGACAAACAAGCAAATTGCACTATTGGTATTCTGCCTTGCGGCGTTAACGGATTGGTATGACGGATGGGTTGCACGGCGATGGGGTTACATTACCCACTGGGGAAAATTTCTCGACCCGCTTGCGGACAAAGTATTAACGTCAGTTGCGTTTATTGCCTTCATTTTTATCGGGTATGCAAGCGCGTGGATGGTCTGGATAATCGTCATTAGGGATATCCTTATAACATTGCTCCGGTCGTATTCCGAGTATAAGGGGAAACCCGTCGAGACGATAAAATTTGCAAGAACAAAAACATTCTGCCAATTAGTTGTCATTTACCTGTTCCTTGTTGTTTATATCATCCGAAGCTCACCATCACTCTATGCTTCGTATGGCAAATGGGTTGAATTTATTGCAACCAAAGAAATCATGGTCGGGCTTATGTCGATCGTAACGTTTCTAACTGCATGGTCGGGAATTCTTTACCTCATTCAAAATCGGAATACAATTAAAGAATTGTTCATATCGAATGATCGAACCGCCGAAACAGGACAGCCCAACTAGTTCGCATATTGCACACTCGCAACGTCCAGCCGTTTCTCCCCTCGTGAAGGTTTTTGCATCTGCCTTATTTTCAGGCTACGCACCGTTTGCTTCGGGAACGGTTGGCACGCTTGTCGGTATAATCTTTTACTTCATCCCTTCGTTCGAAGAAACTGCAATCCTGCTCCCGGCCTGCGCCATCGTGTTCGTTCTCGGCAGCCTTGCAGCCGATAAGATGGAAAGAGCTTACGGTCATGATCCTTCCGTAGTGACTATCGATGAAGTGTTGGGAATATGGGTGAGCCTGCTCTTGCTGCCGAAATCCTACCTCATTATTGCAGCAGCTTTTTTTCTTTTCCGAGCTTTCGACGTTTTCAAGCCATGGCCGGCCCGTGTTTTTGACAAAATGCATGGAGGATGGAACATCATGCTTGACGACGTTGTCGCGGGTCTGTACACTAACATCATTCTTCAAATTGCAATCAGAATCTTTTAGCACATTCGTGTCGCCCGTTATCATTCATAGATCTTAACCATGAACGCTGAGATCATCACAATTGGCGATGAGCTTCTGATCGGTCAAGTGATCAATACAAATCAAGCGTACCTTGCCGAGAAGCTTAACTCTGTAGGCGTTTTCGTCGAACGAATGACGACCGTCGGCGACAATCGCAGGGATATTCTTCAAGCGTTTCGTTCAGCATGGGAGGCGTACGACGTCGTTTGCGTAACGGGTGGACTCGGCCCGACACACGACGATATCACCAAAAAAATCGTGTGCGAATTTTTCGATACCGATCTGGTGAGAAGCGAGGAAGTGTTCAATACCGTCAAAGCAAGATACGCAAATCGGAGCATGGCCTGGACAAAATCTGCGGAAGAGCAAGTGTTGGTCCCGCGCAAATGTAAAGTCCTCCGCAACAGCACCGGCACGGCGCCGGGGATGCTTTTCGAAGAGGAGAAAAACAAGAGGAAAAAATATTTTGTCGTCTTTCCGGGAGTCCCCTTCGAAATGAAAAGCATTGTCGATGAAGAGCTTCTGCCGTATTTTGAAAAGGAACATTTCGGAACCGTCGTCCGGCATAGAACACTTAAGACTACCGGAATAGCTGAATCGGTACTCGCAGAGCAAATTGGAGGTGTAGACGAAGTGATCGGAACGGACGGAACAACAACCCTTGCGTTTCTTCCCAACCCTCTCGGCACAAAACTGCGCATCACTGTTCGGGAAAGAACCGCCGAGGCAGCAGAAGAGAAATTAGCCTCGGCGGAAAGAATCATCAGAGAAAAAGCGCATAAGTTTATCTATAGCTCGGATGAGATGGATCTTGAAGACGTTGTCGGATCGCTTTTGTCGGAGCGGAACTTGACGCTTGCGGTCGCCGAATCGTGTACCGGGGGAATGATTGCTCATCGCATCACAAACGTTTCCGGAAGCTCAAACTATTTCAATCGGTCATTCGTGACATATTCAAACGAATCGAAAATCGAGCTGCTTTCAGTCCCAAAAGAACTCATCGAAGCGTATGGCGCTGTGAGCCGCGAAGCTGCCGTGGCAATGGCTGCTGGCGCTCGGACGAACGCCGGCGTAGACATCGCACTTTCCACGACGGGAATTGCCGGACCGACGGGGGGCACGGCTGAGAAACCGGTTGGATTGGTATGGATCGGGTACGCAGACTCCGAAGGTTCCTTAGCGTTGAAATTCAATTTTGGCGACCATCGCCTTCGATTTAAAGAGCGGGCTTCGCAGGCAGCACTCGAGCTGCTTCGGCGAAAACTGCTGAAAATTGAAACTCAAAAATAGCCTTCCATGAAAGGCGGACGGACGTTCATCGGTATTTTTCCTCCTCCCCACATCCAATCAGCTATTGCGGAAATTCAATCGCCGCTTAAAATTGATGCGCCGATAATTCGTTGGGAAGCTCAGAAAAAATTCCACGTAACGATGAAGTTTTTAGGGGACGTTCAGCCGGAACAACTCAATCGACTTCTCCCCCTTCTCATCCAAGAAGGGCAATCAATGAACCAATTCACAATAACATTGGCGAACATCGGCTTTTTTCCCGCTACCCATTCGCCAAAAGTGGTGTGGATAGGCTCTTTGGGAGATGAGAACGTCCCTCTTTCGTCGTGCTTCTCGCATGTAGACAGCATGTGCATTGCTGCAGGTTTCAAAAAGGAAGAGCGCCAATTTCACCCGCACATTACTCTCGGCAGAGTAAAGGGAAAAATTTCCGAAAACTTGATTAAGAAGATTGAAAATACTACCTTTGAGCCATTACAATTCCTCTGCACCGAGTTGCTCATCATGAAAAGCGACCTCTCCCCCTCGGGTTCAGCATATTCACAACTATCAAATATTCCATTGAAACATTAGGAGCTTTTATGTCCGAAGAAAAAGAGTCGAAGATCCAGGCACTGAAAGTCGCCATCGATCAAATTGAAAAGCAGCACGGCAAAGGTTCGATTATGAAATTGGGTGAAGGCCCTATCGTGAAGATCGATTTCATCTCAACCGGCTCGATCTCGCTCGATGCTGCGCTCGGGATCGGCGGAATTCCCCGCGGAAGAGTAACCGAGATTTATGGGCCTGAATCGTCCGGCAAAACAACCCTCTGCCTTCACATTATCGCTGAAGCGCAAAAAACAGGAGGCCTTGCGGCGTTCATTGATGCCGAGCATGCACTCGATACGGCATACGCGAAACGCCTCGGTGTCGACACAAATAATTTATTGCTGTCGCAGCCGGAGTTTGGTGAGCAGGCTCTCGAAATCGTCGAGACGCTCGTCCGCAGCGGCGCACTGGATGTCGTCGTTATCGATTCAGTCGCTGCGCTGACGCCACGCGCGGAGATTGAGGGAGAAATGGGCGACCCCTCCATGGGTGTGCAGGCACGGCTGATGTCGCAGGCGTTGAGGAAACTGACCGCCGCGATCAGTAAATCGAAAACGTCAGTCATCTTCACTAACCAGCTCCGGATGAAAATCGGCATCATGTTCGGCAACCCCGAGACAACCACCGGTGGCAATGCATTGAAATTCTATGCGTCGGTCCGTCTCGATGTCCGGCGCATCGAGGCGCTGAAAGACGGCACAACCGTTATCGGCAACAGGACAAAGGTCAAAGTCGTGAAAAATAAAGTTGCACCGCCGTTCCGTGAAGCTCAGTTCGATATTTTATACAACGAGGGAATTTCAAAGCTCGGCGATTTGATCGACATCGCTGTCGAACATAACATCATTGTCAAAAGCGGATCATGGTTCTCGTACAAAGAGGACCGCATCGGCCAGGGACGTGATGCCGTAAAAGCATACCTGGCTTCGTCGCCAAAAATTGCCGACGATATACTCACCGCAGTCCGCAAAAAATTAGGGATGATTGCTGAGAATGAGCCCGTTGCTCAAGCAAAACCGGCTCAGCCTTCAGCAAAACAGGCCGAGCAGACGCCGTCGAAGAAAGCATCAAAATAACTGCTGTCGGGATGCAATGCTCATAACGAAAATTGAGCGACAAAAAAAGCGTGCGTCGCGGAAATCGGTTTTTGTCGATGGGAGCTTCGCATTCGGCATCGGCGATGACGTACTGATCAAGTTCGCACTGCACGAGGGAGCTCAGCTTGACAAGGGGACGATAGAGAAGATTCTTAAGACGGAGCAAGAAGAAACCGCAAAGCAAAAGGCACTTCGGTTTCTATCTATTCGGCCCCGCAGCAAGAAAGAGATGCGGGACTATTTACTGAGAAAAGAATTTTCGGCCGATATTATCGATTACGTCGTCGGGAGATTAGAGACTTTGAACATGCTCGACGATCTTGCGTTCGCGCGAATGGTTTGTCGAGATTCGCTCGCAAAGAAACCGGGTGGTGCAAAAATGCTCCGGCAAGCCCTGTTTAAAAAAGGAGTGCCGAAGGAAATTATCGAGACCGTGCTGGCTGAGTTTTCAACACCAGAGTCGGAATTTGCAATGGCGGTTAAAGCGGCGGAGCATCAAAGCATGCGCATCGCACGTTCTTCAAAGCGGCTCGACAATGATCATTTCAAAAAGAAGATTTTAGATTATCTAGTCCGCCGGGGCTTTGCCTATGACACTGCGCTGAATGCCACGAAACACCTCCTTTCAAAATAGATATGCGAATTTTTTTTAAAAGCCGGCACTGGAAAGTTTTTCTCGTCACATTTACTATCGTCGGATTAATATTTTTCCTTTCACTTCTGGGTCAGGTTTTTTTCCTTCTCGTGATGTCCCTTGTTCTGACGATGGTACTTAGACCCCTGGTCGATTACTTTGAAAATAAAGGCATTCCCCGTCCGGCGGGAATTCTATCGCTGTACGTTGCGTTAGGCGCTATTGCGGTATTTGTGTTCATCAAAATCTATCCCATCGTTGTATTCCAATTGTCGAGCCTTTCCTCACTGTCAACCAGCGACCATCTTTCGGCAATGTTGAAACAAACTGCTGTTTCGATCTCGGAGACAATGCCGTTTATTAAGGCAGAGATTATCGTGGAAAAATTTAATGCCCTCCTCCCCGAGTTGGCTCGGTCGGCGGAAGATTCCTTGACAAGCGCTCTGAGCCTTGTCGCGTCTGTCATTATTATTCCTTTTATTGCATTTTTTCTTCTCAATGATTATTACAAAATGCAAAAAGCACTCATTGAAAACGTTCCGAATAAATATTTCGAGATGGCACTCAACGTCGTTCACTCTCTGGATCGCCAAATCAGCAAGTACATTCGCGGCGTTTGCATCGATTCGATTGCAGTCGCGATATTGTACATTATTGCGTATCAAATTATCGGCGTTCAATATGCAACCGTGCTCGGCCTGATCGGCGGAATAATAAATATCATTCCGTTAGCAGGACCGCTCATCGGAACGATTCCCGTTATCATTGTCTCGATTATACAATTCGGAGATTTCAGGATGATAGTGCCAATCGTGATAGCAACCGTCGCGGTACGTCAATTGGATGATTTGTTCATCCAGCCGAACATCTATGGCAAGCTTCTCGATATGCATCCGTTGACAATTATGATCGTTGTTCTTCTCGGGGGCGAACTTTTAGGGATATTGGGAATGGTGTTGGCGATTCCGATTTACTCGGTTATTACTGTAACCGCCCACGAAACGAACTGGGGGCTAAAAAATTATCGGATCACTGAATCCCATGGATAATTTTTTTGCGAGCAGGTATTGGAAAGTCTTTATCGTCACCTTTTCCATTGCTGCGCCAATCTTCATCCTCTCCATCTTTAGGCAAGTATTCCTGCTCCTCGTAATGTCATTTGCCCTTACCATGATTCTTAAATCTCCTATCGATTACTTTGAGAAAAAGGGGGTATCCCGGCCCATCGGAATACTCGGTCTTTTTCTATTCATCGGCGTGCTCTCGGTATACGGTTTCATCACAATCTATCCTGTCATCGTCCGGCAGATCTCAAACCTTGCGGTATTTTTGGGAGGAGACCGCCTTGCCCAGGTGTTGAACCAACTCAGCTCCTTGGTGACGGGTTTTGTGCCATTCCTAAAATCCGGCGATCTGACGACAAAGATTCAAACAACACTGCCTGTTCTCGCGACAAAAGCTGAAGATGCAATCACAAGCGCTCTTGGCCTGATTGGCTCTTTCATTATAGTTCCGTTCATTACCTTTTTCCTTCTGAACGATTATCATCGAATACAGAAAGCACTCATCGAAAACGTTCCGAACAAATATTTCGAGATGTCGCTGAACGTGCTGTATAAACTGGAGCAGCAACTCAGCAAATATATCAGGGGAGTCTGCATAGAATTGGTTTCCGTCGCCGTTCTGTATATCGGCGCCTACTCCATCCTCGGTTTTCGATATGCCGTAATTTTTGGTATCGTCTGCGGCTTTTCGAATATTATTCCAATGGCGGGCCCGCTCATTGCAGTGGTGCCGATCATTGTCGCATCGCTGATCCAATTCGGCGACTTTCGAATGCTCCTGCCGATCGTTCTCACGACATTTATCGTCCAACAAATTGACCAGCTGTTCATTCAACCAAACGTCTACGGAAAAATTCTCGATATGCATCCGCTGACCATCGTGTTAGCCATCCTCATCGGCAGCAAAGTGCTGGGGATCGTGGGGATGGTGCTTGCAATTCCGATCTACACTGTGATCAAAGTTACTGCTCGCGAAACTAACTGGGGGTTGAAACATTATAGGATAACACACACATGACACGCGTCGTGTTTGATATCGAAACGCTTGCCCTTCCGCTCGACTCGTTCGACCAGTCGAGCCGGGAATATCTTTTTAAATTCGCCGATACCGATGAAAAAGTCGAAGAAACGAAACAAAATTTGAACTTGCATGCGCTCACATCGCAGGTATTGGCAATCGCTCTTCTGAACCCGGATTCAAATATGGGGAAAGTGCTCTTTCAATCGGATAAAAAGGAAGAGTACACTTCCTCGGATGCCCTCGTCCTCTACAAATCCGGCTCTGAAAAAGAAATTCTCGAAGAGTTCTGGAAATTGATCAGTTCGTATCACCAGTTTATCACTTTCAACGGCCGCGGTTTCGACTGTCCGTTCCTCATGGTGCGCTCTGCCCTCCTCGGGGTCCAGCCGACCCGAAACCTCGTGCCCTACCGCTATGACGCCACCCAACACTGCGACCTTTTGGAACAGCTCACCTTTTATAATACTACACGCAGGTTCAACCTCGATTTCTATTGTAAGTCGTTTGGCATCGACAGCCCCAAAGCACACGGGATCACCGGGCTTGACATGAGGAAGCTTGTTGAAGAAGAAAGGTATCATGATATCGCAGACTACTGCCTCGGTGATGCGCGAGCCACAGCAGAACTGTTCAGGCGATGGAGCCAGTTCCTTGATTTCAGCAAAAATAGTTCTTGACGGAACCAACTTTTTTTCATACCTTTACGTATCAACTAATGTTGATGGAATGACTATGGACGAAGTGACTTCAGCGTTAAAAGCTCTATCGGAGGAAATTCGAATCCGGCTGTTGCTGGTTTTGATGAAGAAGGAAGCATGCGTCTGCGAACTCATGGCAACGTTCAACATGGCCCAATCGAAACTCTCTCACCATTTAATTGCCCTGCGCGATGCGGGCTTCATCAAAGATGAAAAACGCGGCAAATGGAATTATTATCGGATTGACATGAACAATCTTGATCCAATAAAAAGGAACCTTCTCTCCTCGCTTGTAACCTGGGTTGATGAAGATTCCGTTGTTGAAAAAGATCGACAAACCCTTGAAAAGGTAAAAGACAGAATGCAAATTTGTTGTTAGTTTTTTTTGAAATCACGTATCAATATTAATTGATGAAAGGATTGTTCCCTATGAAAACGGATATGGAAATAAAAGAAGACGTTAAAGACAAATACTCGCAAATAGCAAAAGGTCAGATGTCAGCAATCGTGGCAAATGGTTCTTCATGCAAAACAGGACAAAGCTCCTGCTGCGGGACCGGTTCTCAATCTCTCGTCCAAATGTCGTTGGCCTACAAGCCGGACGATCTCTCAAGCATACCTGAGGGCGCCGATCTGGGGCTCGGCTGCGGTGTTCCGACCGCGTTTGCAGATTTAAAAGAAGGTTATACAGTGCTTGACCTCGGCTCCGGCGCCGGCATTGATGTTTTCATCGCATCTCGGCAAGTCGGCCGAACAGGAAAAGCCATTGGCGTTGATATGACAGAAGCGATGATCGCAAAGGCGAACAGTAACGCGAAGAAAATCAACGCAACGAATGTTGAGTTCCGATTGGGCGAAATCGAAGCTTTACCGATTGACGGACATTCTGTTGACCGGGTCATCAGCAATTGCGTTATTAATCTTGTTCCAAACAAAGAAAACGCATTCCGGGAAATTTATCGTGTGTTGAAGCCCGGAGGAAAATTCACCGTCTCCGATATTGTCGTCGATGGCGCTATTTCCGCGGAAGAGAGAAATAACGCCGCCCTTTGGGCAGGATGTATCAGCGGTGCTATTGACAGGAAGGAATATGTTGGCATTATCAAAAAAGCAGGTTTCAAAAACATTGAAATCGTTTCCGAAAAGAATTATGATTACAAGCTTGATAATGCACGACTGAGCTCGATAACAATCTCCGGAACAAAATGATGGCGAGAATTCTCATCCTCTGCACCGGCAACTCCTGCCGGAGTCAAATAGCCGAAGGCTTTCTACAATCATTGAACTCGTCGCTCCAGGTCTCTTCCGCGGGCACCAAACCTGCGGAACGCGTTCACCCGCTTGCAATCAGAGTGATGAAAGAAATCGGCATCGACATCAGCAGCCACAAACCAAAAGAGGTGAAAGAGTTTATCAACGAATCATTCGATTACGTCATTACGGTTTGTGATAACGCAAAAGAAGCATGTCCGGTCTTTATCGGCAAAGTCAAACATAGATTACACATAGGATTCAAAGACCCCGCTGAAGCAGTCGGGACAGATGAAGAAGTTCTGTCTGCGTTCAGGCGCGTACGCGATGAAATCAAAAAGGCTTTCTCTACTCTCTATAACCAAGAAATATCAAAGACATCATAAATCCAAACGCCCAACCGCCCTTGAAAACATAAACATAGAGAGGATCTATGCGAAAACAGAAAGTTCTTTTTGTTTGCATCCACAATAGCGCCCGAAGTCAAATGGCCGAAGCGCTGTTGAACCATTTGGCTGGCGATAGGTTCGAGGCTGAGAGTGCCGGGCTCGAACCGGGAATTCTTAATCCTCTTGCAGTTGATGCAATGAGAGCATTGAATATTGACATCTCACACAAAAAAACGAAAAGTGCGTTTGACATGTTCAAGCAAGGCCGCATTTTCCAGTATGTTATAGCAGTGTGTGATGAGGCGAGCGAAAGATGCCCGATATTTCCGAGCGCGATTAAAAGACTGAGTTGGAGTTTCGCAGATCCGGCAGCACTACAAGGATCGTTTGAAGAAAAATTGACGCAAACAATTGTCGTTCGCGATCAGATCAGCAAGCAGATCGAAACCTGGTTAACCGAACTTTAACCGCATATATTTCTATTCTCAATTCGACACAGTAAAAATTATGAATTCTCAAATAAAAAAGATCTCTGGCTTTGAACGATATTTGACCGTCTGGGTCGCAGCCTGCATGGTCGCCGGAGTCTTGCTCGGAAAATCATTTCCAGAATGGGTCGATCCGTTGAGGCGCCTTGAATTTGGAAAGGAAAGCCACATCAATATTCCAATTGTCGTTCTGATTTGGCTCATGATTTATCCGATGATGATGAAAATCGACTTTACCAGCATTCTCGGCGTTCGCAAGAGACCGAAAGGGATACTTATTACCCTCTTTGTTAACTGGATGGTAAAGCCTTTTTCAATGGCGTTGATTTCGTGGATATTTTTCAAGAAAATTTTTTCACCATTCATCAGCGAGGCCATTGCCGACCAATACATCGCCGGAACAATTATTTTAGCGGCTGCGCCGTGCACGGCCATGGTTTTCGTTTGGTCGTATTTAACGGATGGCGACCCTGCGTACACACTGGTTCAAGTATCCGTTAACGATTTATTGATGTTAATTCTCTTTGCGCCGATCGTGAGCATTCTCGTGAGCGGCGCAAGTAATCTTACCGTACCATTTCAAGTTCTCCTCTACAGCGTCTTCGCATTTATAGTGATTCCCCTTGCGCTTGGAAGCGTCAGCCGCCTAGTTCTCGTTCGGATAAAAGGTAAGGAATGGTTTGAGAGGACCTACGTTGGGTTCTTCCATCCAATAACCATGATCGCATTACTCGCGACGCTTATTTTCATTTTTGCTTTCCAAGCGGATAATCTGACATTGAATGCTTTTCATGTTGTGCTCATCGCCATACCGCTCTTGATTCAAGTGTATTTCAATTCATCATTGGCATACGGATTAATGAAACTCTTCAAAGTGCAGCACAACATTGCGGCGCCGGGGGCACTCATAGGCGCCAGCAACTTCTTCGAATTGGCAGTTGCGACTGCTATAACGCTTTTTGGACCGAGCTCCGGGGCGGCCTTAGCAACAGTTGTGGGTGTCCTCGTTGAAGTCCCTGTGATGCTCTCAGTATGCTCCTTCTGTAACCGAACAAAGGATTGGTTTCCGACTGAATTAACTGCTCAGGAGGAGCAACAATAAAGAACTGATTCGGGCCGACTTCGAGCGAAAAGAATCCCTTATTTTTTGAGTGGCTTTTAGTTTCCCCAACCAATATTTTTATAGCGGGTGCTGGTTCAGTTTGCCATTCCCGCGAAAGCGGGAATCCAAATTTTCCTTTTTTGCTCCACAATGAACGCCCACTTTTTCCAAAGGGATTCCTTCGGAACGTGGGCATGACAATTTTTTATTCTAATCAAGCCACTACCTTATAGTGGAAACTTTTGGGACTATTTTGCAAATTTATTTAGCATAGAAGCTCGCCGCACCGTATGCGCCGTGTCTAGAACCAAATCTCTTAGAATTAATTGAAAATTGACCAGACGATAGATCGGGCTCCGAAGTATTGCATGATCGCCACCCTTTCATTTTTCTTTGCCGCTGAGGCGTTTGCCGGCCCTCCATTTACAACTGATGACCCCGAGCCAGTTGACCTCCACCATTGGGAATTCTATGTCGCGTCTATACAAGATTTTCATTCTGAAGAGACCGATGCCACCCTGCCTCACTTCGAAATCAATTACGGAGTAGTTCCAAATGTGCAGCTTCATCTCCTTGCTCCGATCGGATACGTGCACACGGTCGAGGGAAATCACTATGGTTACTCTGACACCGAACTCGGCATCAAATACCGATTCATAGAGGAAACAGAAACAGTCCCTCAAGTGGGAATTTTTCCTCTTCTTGAGCTCCCAACCGGAGATGAGAACATTCAGTTGGGGACAGGAAAAGCCCACGCATTCATTCCGGTGTGGATTCAAAAAAGCTGGGGCAAGCTGACTACATACGGAGGAGGCGGTATTTGGTACAATCCCGGCGTTGGACAAAAGAACTGGACATTCGCCGGTTGGGAAGCGCAATACGATTTTTCCGAGGCTGTCACCCTTGGCGGGGAACTTTACTATCAAACAGCCGACACCCAGGACTCTCAATCAGGTGACGGGTTTAATATCGGGGGGTACATTAATCTCAACGAAAACGATCATATACTTTTTTCGCTCGGACGCAGCGTGTCTGGCGTGGAAACAACTACCGGTTATATTGGTTTTCAACTGACGATTTAATTTTACAAGTTGCGTATCTACCGATCATATGCCTCATCCAACTTAAAATAAAAAAGCCTCTCATTCTCTGAGAGGCTTAGAGTTTTGTAACACACGTTGTTCTAGGCTGGAACCTTTTTGTACCGCTTTGCAAATTCGTTGTAGATCGCGGCAGCCGCTGAAAGTTTCAACAAATCCCACCACGAAAAGATTAAAAATCCGTTGATGACTGCCTCTTTAAAATTGTGGATATAGAAAAGATTCAAATATATTGCACCGCAAGTGAATACCACTACCAGTCCCAAAAACATTCCGATGAGAGTCCAGAAATACCCACTTCGTCGCTGGACTACGTATCCTACCAATATGGCTGCGAGTGGGAAACTCAGCAAGTAACCGCCCGATGGTCCAACCAATCGAGCGACCCCGAATGCACCTCCTGAAAAAACCGGCCCGCCAGCGGATCCTACGGCCAAATAGAGAAGCTGACTTAAGGAGCCGTTGCGGCTTCCTAAGAATGCCGCTCCCAGAAGAACAAAAAAGGTCTGTAGAGTATACGGAACGGGTTGATGTGGAATTTCAACTTGTGCTCCGACAGCTGTCAAAGCAGCAAAGAATACAATCCATGCGGTTTGGACGAGATAGCCCGTTTTGTCTCCCGTCAGCGGCAACAGCACTGCCGGTTTGCTCGTTGTTTCCATTATCTCTCCTTTTACTATAACAAGTGTTTATGAAACCAAGTAGAAGTTAAATCAAGAACACGGCTCATCGTCGGCGCGGGTTTATTATAAGGATGGTGCGCTCCGTACATATGACCAACGCCTTCTAACAGAATGAGTTCAGTTCTCGTCTTGTCTGATTCCTCATACAAACCCTTTGCTTCATCAACCGGAACCGGAATATCGGCGGTCCCGTGAATTAAGAGCAGCGGTTTCGACAGATCGTGCACTGCACGCTTAATGTTTAATCTCTCACCATTCTTTTCCAAATCATCAAGCAAGTCTGTACGCAACCGAAAGAGGCTATCTGGATTGATGGAGGGAATACCGACATACCCCTTTTCCCTCCATCGTTTTCGTTGTCCTTCTGTGTACCGATTAAAATACGAAACCGTTGACCATCCTGCAACAGCTTTGACGCGTTTATCCTCACGGCCTTTGATGATCGCTATTCCACCTCCCCGGGAATGGCCGACGATTCCTATGTTTGCGTGATCGATGAGCGGGCAATCAATACGGTGATTCAAAATTGCGACGAGGATTGTTGTAACATCTTCTAATTCGAGACTGAACGTGTTAATCGAAAATTTTTCTCGTTCTGAAAATTTTCGGAAATTCTTCCCGATACCATTATGAGAAAAATTGAATACGATAGAAATAAAACCGGCCTCGGCAAAGTGCCGGCCTATCGCGGGAAATGGTCCCCAATCCTTGAACGCCTTGAAGCCATGACAGACGATAATTACCGGAAGCTTTCCGTCCTGTGCTTCCGACGTCCCGGTTTTCCATCGAATGTCACCATACAAATCAGCTCCCGACGGCGTCGATAATTGAAACAGGCGCTCAATGATTTCTTCCATAGAATTCATTAGGAAAATAGCCATCTCGAAAGTGAATGTCAAGAAAAGGCGTTACTCGGCTCACCTAATTTTCTTCGAACAAATCAGTAGGCACTTCAGCTGATGACACCGCTGAGATTCAAAAAATTATTGACTATCTCTGAGGTATTTATTACATTTATAAGCTTAAAGAATAACCGTTGTGCGCGCCGAGAGTCACCCTTTTTTGGGGTGGCAACTAACCGGTCGGCAGAGCTTATACTCCACGTGGTTCTAAGAAGTGACCTACGCATGTATCGACTAAAGGTTTTTTCCGGCAGGGCAAACCGGCAGTTAGCCGAGGAAATTTCGAAAAATCTCGGCGAAGAATTGGGCGAGCTGGATATTCGGAATTTCAGCGACGGCGAAATTTGGGTAAAGTTCATTGACAACGTTCGCGGAGCAGACGTCTATATTATTCAACCGACGAATCCGCCAGCAGACAATCTGATGGAGCTTTTGCTTACGATTGACGCGGCAAAACGAGCATCGGCACGAAAAGTAACGGCGGTCATCCCCTATTTCGGATATGCACGGCAGGATCGTAAAGATCAGCCGCGCGTGGCAATTACCGCAAAGCTCGTGGCAAATTTATTGACGCAATCCGGTGCTGACAGAATCATTACGATGGATTTGCATGCACCGCAAATCCAGGGATTCTTCGATATTCCGGTCGACCATTTGTATTCGTCGGTCGTTTTTGTCGATTACTACCGGAGGAAAACGATACCCAATCTAACCGTTGTGTCTCCCGATGTCGGGGGAATAAAGATGGCAAGAGCGTATGCAAAAAGGCTGGATGCCGACTTAGTGTTAATCGATAAGCGCCGTCCTGCCCCGAATGAAGTTGAAGTGCTTAATATTGTTGGCGAGGTGAAGGGAAGAAATGTTCTGATCGTTGACGATTTGATCGATACAGCCGGAACATTCACCAGCGCAGTCAAGACCCTTAAGGATGCCGGCGCGAAAGATGTGTATGGAGCCTGCACGCATCCGATTCTATCGGGGAAAGCAATGGACCGGATTAACGGATCGGACATTTCTAAGTTGCTGGTAACGGACTCGATTCAATTGAAGCAATCATCATTGAAAATCGAAGTAATGTCCGTTGCCAAAATTTTTGGAGAGGCGATCCGCAGGTCATTCGACAACAAATCCATCAGCTCGTTGTTCGATGTTGATAAAGATAAAACCCAGGACGATTAGTTTTTTCTTAAAAGGAGTAAGACATGTCAGAAGTAGTTCTTCAAGCAGAGGTTCGCACGCACACCGGAAAACGAACAAAGGCAATGCGACGTTCCGGAAAAATTCCGGGTGAATACTATTCGCGTGGCGAGCAAAACATTCACATCGCGGCTACTCAGTTTGGATTGAAACCTCTCATCTATACCTCAGAAGCCCACATCGTGAACCTGAAACTCGATAGCGGTGAATCAAAGACATGTGTGCTTCGCAATGTTCAGTTCGACCCCGTTTCAGAATTACCAATCCACTTCGATCTGCAAGGCGTTCGCGCAGATGAAGAATTAACCATCGAGGTGCCTGTGATGCTTAACGGTACGCCGAAAGGTGTTAAAGACGGCGGCACCGTTCAGCATGTGATGCACCGACTCAAAGTATCCTGCTTACCTAAATTTATTCCCGATCATGTTGAAGTAAATATTGCGGAGCTTGGGATTAATCAGTCTATCCATATCCGCGACATTAAGGTCGACAACGTGAAGATTCTCGAAAGCGAATCGAGCACAATTGTCGCCGTTGTTCCTCCAACGATATTGAAAGAGGAAACACCCGCCGATGCGGCAGCTGCAACGACCCTTGCCGAACCCGAAGTTATTGCAAAAGGAAAGAAACCTGAAGAGGGCGAGGAAGGTGCGGAGGCCGCTCCTGCTGGAACGAAACCAGCAGCACCCGGTGCGAAGGCAGCACCAGCGGGTAAGGCAGCACCAGCGGGCAAAGCAGCAGCACCGGCCGCGAAAACAGCTCCGGCGGCTCCTGCTAAGAAAGAAGACAAGAAATAACTTCACATTAATACAGACATTTTTCTTTTTGTTCTTTGAAACATCTTTCTTAATCAGCATTTCCGTCAGTGCAGAATTTTTTTGAGGAAGAAGAGGCTTCGGAAAGAAGACAATGCGTTGTCGGACTGGGAAATCCCGGACGCCGATACGCAACGACGAGACATAACGTCGGCTTCAATGTGGTAGCGTCGCTCTCACTGTTTATGCGTTCAAGCATGAGGGAAGGCAGAGGCGATTTCCTTTTTTCCGAATGTGCCCTTGAACGACACCGTTTTCTTCTCGCAACTCCTTCGACATATATGAATGAAAGCGGAACGGCGCTTCATCAAATCATGGAGCAGTTCAACCTAGCGGTCTCCGATTTGCTCATCGTCGTCGATGACTTTCAGCTGCCTCTTGGAACATTAAGAATTCGGGAAAACGGAAGCGATGGCGGACACAACGGGCTCGCTTCTGTCGTTTATCATCTTCAAACGGAAAATATTCGCCGTTTGCGCGTCGGAATTGCCGGGGCCAGTTGCCCCGTCGAGGAGAGAAAAGAGTTGATGGCAGCATATGTGCTTTCTCCCTTTGACAAGGGAGAAGCTCAGCAAGCAGCAATAATGATCACGCATGCACGGGATGCGGTTCTCTCAGCGATCACTCACGGAATTCAGTTTGCGATGAATAATTTCAATAGATCTTTTTTAGATACTGACCTAGCATTGTAAGTCAGTATTAAATTTTAAGTCTTAAGTATGCTTTTTAGTAAAGTAATTGATTGTTAATTTTTCACTTTTAATTTAAAACTTTCTACCCTGTTCCATCATAAAAGAGATGGGACCATCATTAACGTCCAAAGGAGATGCAACGTTGGAAAAAGAACACAAGATTTACGAGACGACATTCATCGTCAATGCGGCGCTCGACGATGCTCAGATTGATGCCGTTATCGAAAAAGTTAAAGACGTCATCGTGAAAAACGGCGGTGAGGCTCGTTCATTGGAAAAGTGGGGGCGAAAACGCCTCGCCTACACCGTCGACAAAAAAAATAACGGATTTTATGCGTTTTTCGAATTCAAAGGGCCCGGCGATCTCATTGCTAAACTCGACCGGCATTACCAGTTAGACGAACAGATCATCCGCTATTTAACGATACAATTGGACAAGAAAGCGCTTAAGGCAAAAGAAATCGCTTCTGCACTTCAGAAGAGTCAAGCGGCTGCACCGGGCATTGGAGATGTGGTTGTTTAAACAAGTTAAACTTCATTGACAACAACAGAATTTTAAAAAGGAGAATTCACTGTGTTTCATCAAAATCAGAACCGACGTGGAGGCGATGACAGACGGGAAAAACGCGATTCGAATGCAATACGAAAGAAACGCACCTGCCGCTTCTGCGACTCGAAGGAAATCTATATCGACTATAAAGATGAAAAGAAATTGTACCGATTTATCACCGAGCAGGGAAAAATAATTCCAAAACGCATTACCGGCTCGTGTGCAAAACATCAACGACAGTTGGTGAAAGCGATCAAACGAGCGCGGCACCTTGCCTTGCTTCCTTTTGTTTCCGACGCTATTAAATAAATTGAATCCAACAAAGCCTGTGGAGAAAGTATGAAAGTCATTTTACGTCAGGATTTCGAGACCCTGGGAAAAATCGGAGAAGTTGTAGCCGTGAAGGATGGTTACGCGCGCAACTATCTTATTCCGCGCAGCATCGCCTACCGCGCGACAACAAGCAGCCTTCGCGCGCTCGACGAAGAAAAGAAACAACATGAACGCCAGGAGCAGAAACAATTTAAGGAGGCGGAAAAACTCGGCGGCGAACTCGAAAAGCTTTCCGTCACAATTCCGATGAAAGTTGGCGAGGACGACAAACTGTTCGGTTCCGTCACCTCTCAAATGATTGCGGATGCATTGAAGGAAAAAGGGTTTACGGTAGACAAGCGAACGATAGAGTTGGAGGAGCCGATCAAAACGCTCGGCATTTTCGAAGTGCCCGTGAAACTTCACACAAAAGTGAGCGCAAAAGCGAAGGTGTGGGTCGTTCGGGAATGACTTCCCTGCGTTCTTGTTTTATACCTGACGTCACAACCAGACCGTCAGGTATTTTTTTATCATGCTTTATAGAGCAAGGAGTTAGCCATGGCACATCAACATCCACTCTGGAGTGGAAGGTTCAAAGAGCCGCTGTCCGAATTAGCACTTAAGTTCTCTTCTTCTGTGGACCTTGATAAACAATTGTATCAGGAAGACATAGCCGGAAGTATTGCCCATGTTGAAATGCTCGCGGCCGTGAAAATTATCTCTTCAGAAGAGTCACGCCGCATTCGCACAGCGCTGAGGGCAATCGCAAAAGAAATTGACTCCGGAAAGCTTGACCTTGCATGGGATAAAGAAGATATCCATATGGCGATTGAGCAACGCCTGATCCAAAAAATCGGACCGATGGGGGGAAAACTCCATACGGGACGAAGCAGAAACGATCAAGTTGCGCTGGACGAACGGCTTCACCTCCGCGGAGCAATCCGAGAACTCGAAAAACTCATTCTGCAGCTTCAACGCGTGCTGCTGTTCAAAGCCGAAAAATATTTTGATACCATCATGCCTGGGTACACTCATATGCAGCGGGCACAGCCGGTGTACCTCTCGCACCACCTTCTCGCGTATACCTCGATGTTCGAACGAGATTTCGAGCGCTTCCAGGACTGCCGTAGACGGCTCAATAAGCTTCCGCTCGGCGCCGCTGCACTGGCCGGCACATCTTTTCCCATCGACCGGGCTCTGGTTGCTCGGAAGCTTGGATTTGACGGGGTCATCGAAAACAGTATGGATGCAGTAAGCGACCGTGATTACCTTATAGAATTTATTTCCGCATGCAGCATCGTCATGACTCATCTAAGCAGGCTCGCGGAAGAAATCGTGCTCTGGAGCTCGCAAGAGTTCGGCTTTGCGAAAACCGACGATGCGTATACGACGGGAAGCAGTATTATGCCTCAGAAGAAGAATCCCGACATGGCGGAGTTGGTTCGCGGGAAAGCTGGAAGGGTGTACGGCGACCTAATCAATATTCTGACAATCATGAAGGGATTGCCGCTTGCGTATAACCGCGACATGCAAGAAGACAAATTCCCACTCTTCGATGCTGTCGCAACAACACGGCAATGCCTCTTCATATTCTCGCACATTCTTGTTCACACAAAATTTGAAAAGAACAGGTTTGAAGAAGAATTAAAGAATGATTTTCTGACAGCTACCGAGATTGCAGATTATCTCGTAAAAAAGGGAACTCCCTTCAGAGACGCTCATGCAACTACCGGAAAAATTGTTGCCTACGCGATCGAACATAAAGAAGGCCTTTCTGATCTCACATTGCAGGAGTTGAAACGCTTCTCTTCCCTTATCGAAGACGATGTCTTTGATTTGCTCGACCCCCATAAAAGCATCGAACACAAAAAGTCGGCGGGAAGCACTTCTCCCCAGGAAATAAAGAAACAAATTGTCCATTGGACGCGGGTATTGAAGAACAGAAAAATATAGGGTTTGTAATTGGCGTTGCTAGGACTACTCTAGTTGCTTAGTGACTTCAGCCGCACGGACTCAAACTCATCCCCCTTATTCCATTGAGGCATCGTCGGCTGGTTGGCAAGAAGATAAGCGAGGTGAAAATAGAACTTCGCTTCTTGGATCGTTCCTTCGTAAGTCCAATCGCTCCGAATCTCATCGCTCGGCTGATGGTAGTTATAGTCGTTATACTCCTCGGCCATTTTCTTCCCCCAATCTGCTGGCTTTCCGACAAAATCAAGTCCCGGGTCAAAATAGGCCGTAGGTACACCGACGGCGGCGAAGCTGAATTGGTCTGAACGATAGAACATTCCCTGTTCGGGAAACTGATCCGGCTTCACGACAAAACCGGCAGTTTCCGCCGCCTCATTAACATCTTCATCGATAGTCGACCGCCCTTTTCCTATCATCGAAATGTCCCGCGTTTTGCCGAACATATTAACTCCATCCATATTGATATCAGCTGCGATTTTTCCTGCCGGAAATGTCGGATGGGAAGCATAATATTCCGAACCGAGCGTGCCTGCTTCTTCCCCTCCCACAAGCAGAAACAATATTGATCTTCTCGGCTTATGTGTTAGCCGGGCGAAACCCTGCGCCAATGTTAGCACCATGCTTACTCCCGACGCATTGTCCAGGGCGCCGTTATCTATCGAATCTCCGTTTACCGGCTGAACAATCCCCAGATGGTCAAAATGAGCTGTGAACACGACAACTTCTTTTGAAAGAAGTGAATCGCTTCCGCGCATTAGACCCGCGACATTAGCCGTTGTCAATTTTCTAATCGTGTTATGGATGTGTACCGAGGCTTTTATCCCGAGCGAAATCGGCCTGAATTTTCTTGATCGCGCATTGTTCATTATTGTTCCAAGATCTTTTCCAGCCATCGCCACCAGACGTTTGCTCGCGCTTTCCGACAACCACGATTTCAACTTTATCGGTGCTTCATTCGAATCGGCAAGCGAAAAGTTTTCTCCTGTCCATGAAGTTTGCACTACTTGAAACGGATATCCAGCGGATTCGTTTGTATGAATGATAATGGCGCCAGCTGCCCTCTTGCGAGCTGCGATCTCATATTTATATGTCCATCGGCCGTAATACGTCCTTGCTTTACCGCCGAAAAATTTTGGATCTTCACTGGGTGGATCATCGTTCATCATCAACAACACTTTGCCAGCAACGTCGACTCCTTTATAGTCGTCCCAATTCTGCTCCGGCGCAACTATGCCGTATCCGACGAACACAATTTCCGCGTTTGAGATGTCGACATTATCGTCCTGTAGTCCCGAGAAACCGATGAACTCTTCGCGAAACTTAAAGCGCTCCTCCTTCGACCCATGCTTTGCAATAAGCTCCATCGAGGGGTCAGCCGTCATCCCGATGATCGGGAAGCGTTGAAGATACGTTCCACTCTCGCCCCCCGGTTCGAGATCGAGCAGTTGGAATTGTGAAACAAGATATTTTTGGGTTACCGCATCTCCACGGGTAGCCGGCGCGCGCCCTTCCAGCAAATCATCGGCCAAGAATTTTAGGTGACTTTGAAAAACATGCGAATTGATTACAGCAAAAGCCTGTTCTTCATCTTCGGTCATTTGAGCTTGGACAGATACGAGCGATATCAACAGACATCCAACCATAAGACCGGTTATTTTCACGATTCTATTCCTCTTAAAAAATAGGGAGCTCACGCGCTTCTTCTACCGTCAACGATCTTGGTATCTACAACTCCTATTTTATGTCAACCTTCAATTGAAAAGCGGCAACAGCCGTCAACAACATTGCAAGCAAACTAAACGAAGCGGCAAAAGGGAAAAAGAAAATCAGCTCATTAATGCCCCAGGCTAAAAGAATTGCTGAGACTGTAATGAGTATTTTCTTGGCAAGGGCTGGATTTTGAGACACCGAACCGGAAACAATCCACAGAATAGCAGCTATTAACAATATCGCCAACGCAGAAGCAAACCCATAGCCGTCGTAATAATCACCCATACTTCTCATCGCACCCATGAAGGGAAACTTGTGATCAGTCATTTGACTTATGACCTGCTGTTTTTCCGGATCAGTCGCCTGTTTCCATGTCAGGCTTCCACCTATGTGCCCGACGTCATGCAGGATCATAACTATGGAAGCAATTCTCAGCAATAATTTTGGTTTCATAAGAATCTCCATGTGTTTGTAAGTAACCCAAAAGCCGGCTCGCCGCATCAGGTAAAAAAATCGTCGCTAGCTACTAACAATGTATCTTTACAATTTCTTGTTGAATCGGCTCCCCTGGAATGATAATTTTTTTCTGCTTCGATACATAAACATCGATTTCCAAACGTATGCCGAATTCACCCGGGAGATAAATACCCGGTTCGATGGAAAAACAAGTTTCCGGGATAATTTCTCGCTGGTCGTGAGTCTCAAGGTTATCAATATTTGCCCCGTTTCCATGAACCTCCACGCCGATGTTGTGCCCCGTGCGATGAATAAAATATTCCCCGTAACCTTTATCAGCGATGTGTTTTCGAGTGACATCGTCCACGTCGCATCCCAGAACTTTCCGGCCGCTTGCAAATTCGTACTTTAAAAAGTCTACCGCTTCATCACGCGCTCCCTTCACGATTTCAAAGACTTTCTGAAACTTGGCAGGAATATTATCTCCCGCATACGCAACCCAAGTGATATCAGAATAGACACTCTCCGCTTTGTTCCTTTTCGCCCAGAGATCGATCAATACATAATCCCCCTTCTTGATCTCAGAAAAGATTTCTCTGGTCGGTTCATAGTGAGGATTTGCTCCGTTGGCATTGACTGAACAATTAGGTGCGTCGTCGATAACGAGGTCGTTCTCTTTGAAGTATTCCATCATTCGTTGCTGCACGTCGTACTCCGTCACTTTTTTCCCCGCCCGGAGCCTCTCCCCAATGAACCCGAATGCGATATCGACAGTCTTGCGCAATACTTTGGAGGTTTCAAACTGATCCACGCGCTGCTCCTCAGTCCAGCGGGCTTCAAAATATTGAACTATGTCTCCGGAAGAGACGACGTCAACGCCAAATGACCGGATAAGTTCGACCGTCCCCGCATCGACCTTTGAGACATAGGGAATTGAATTGTTCGGAGAGTACTCCATCGCGACCGATGCTGTTCCAGTGAGCGCTTTTTTTAAGCCATCCTGGAGCGACTGCCAGCTTACATAAACTGTTTTATCGCCCGGGAGATGGTCTAAATTATATTGTTCGATCCCATGGACAAGTTTCTGCGGCGATCCTTGTGCAGGAATAAAGTAGAAGTAGCGCCTCATTTGAGTTAAATGAGGAGGAAGTTCCAGTAATTTCGAGGCAAATACATTGGACTGTCGAAAATTGTATAGCAGCCATCCGCCAAGTTTATAGCTTCTCAGCGTCGCTTGGATTGCAGAAACCTTTTGAGCCAATTCTTCAGTTTTTGATGCCATGAGAAATATCCTTCGTGCTAGTGGAGCGCTATTGTTCGCAAAACATGTGCGGCAATATAAATAATTCTCGTGCAAATAAAAATCCCCGAATGCATTGTTGCATTCGGGGATTGTGTTCTGTTTTACGACAAGACTTTTTAGTACATGTCGCCCATGCCGCCGCCACCAGGCATTGGGGGCATAGCCTTTTTTTCCTCAGGTTTTTCAACGATTGTTGCTTCGGTTGTCAATAACAATGCTGCAACACTCGCTGCATTTTCAATCGCAATTCGAGTTACCTTTGTCGGATCGATCACGCCCGAATCGACAAGGTTCTCATATTTCTCCGTAAGCGCATTGAAACCGAAGTTACCTTTTTCGCTCTTTACTTTATCGACGACGACGGACCCTTCGAGCCCGGCATTTGCGACGATTTGACGAATTGGCTCTTCAAGAGCGCGTTTAACTATCTCAACGCCAGTTTTCTGATCTTCGTTCGTAGTCTTAACTTCATCGAGCTTCGGAATTGCACGCAGGTACGCGACACCGCCGCCGGGGACAATTCCTTCTTCGACAGCTGCCCTTGTTGCATGAAGTGCGTCTTCAACGCGCGCTTTTTTCTCTTTCATCTCGACTTCGGTTGAGGCGCCGATCTTCAACACCGCAACGCCGCCCGAGAGCTTTGCGAGACGTTCCTGAAGTTTTTCTTTATCATAATCAGACGTAGTCTTATCAATCTGACCCTTGATTTCATTGATTCGTTTCTTGATCTCATCCTTCTTACCGGCACCTTCGACAATTGTCGTATTGTCTTTATCGACTACGACTTTCTTTGCGGTGCCTAAATATGAGAGGGTGGCGTTCTCGAGTTTGAACCCCTTTTCCTCAGAGATCACAGTACCGTTCGTTAACACGGCAATATCTTCAAGCATCGCTTTTCGTCGATCGCCGAATCCCGGAGCTTTTACCGCAACAACGCGAAGAGTTCCGCGAATCTTGTTCACGACCAGTGTTGCGAGTGCTTCACCTTCGACCTCTTCCGCGATCAGTACCATAGACTTCCCAGACTGCGCAGCCTTTTCGAGAATTGGGAGAAGGTCCTTCATTGAGCTGATCTTCTTGTCATGAATTAGAATGAGCGGATCTTCGAGGACCGCTTCCATCGTGTCGGCATCCGTCACAAAGTACGGCGAGAGGTATCCGCGATCAAACTGCATTCCTTCGACAACGTCCATCGTCGTCTCAGTCCCTTTTGCTTCCTCAACAGTGATGACGCCATCCTTGCCGACTTTGTCCATCGCATCCGCGATGAGAGTTCCAATCGTCGGATCGTTGTTTGCGGAGATAGAGCCGACCTGAGCAATTTCTTTCTTGCCTTCGACTGGCCGGCTGATTTTCTTCAGTTCCTCAATGACCCTTGACACTGCAAGATCAATGCCGCGTTTCAAATCCATCGGATTGGCCCCAGCGGTAACATTCTTGAGGCCTTCGCGAACAATTGCTTGGGCAAGAACGGTAGCAGTCGTCGTTCCATCGCCTGCAACGTCTGATGTCTTCGAGGCGACCTCGCGGACCATCTGCGCGCCCATGTTTTCGATTGGATCTTCGAGTTCAACTTCCTTTGCCACGGTGACGCCGTCTTTAGTAATGGTCGGCGCACCGAACTTTTTATCGATCACCACGTTGCGGCCTTTCGGTCCCAACGTAACCTTCACTGCATTCGCAAGCTGGTCAACACCGCGTTTCAGCGCTGCGCGAGCATCAAAGTCGTACTGAATTATTTTTGCTCCCATAAAATTAACACTCCTTTAGATATTGGTTATCGTTGATTCAATTACTTCGGCATGATTGCAAAGACATCGCTTTCCCGCATGATGAGAACTTCCTCACCATCGAGCGTCACTTCCGTCCCGGAGTATTTTCCATACAGAACTTTGTCGCCGACTTTGACTTCCATCGGAACTTTCTTCCCTTCGTCCGTAAGCTTTCCCGGTCCCGCAGCTACTACCTCGCCCCACACCGGCTTCTCTTTGGCAGTATCAGGAAGGATAATTCCGCCTTTCGTTTTTTCTTCTGCCTCGGCAGGCTTGACGACAATTCTGTCAGCCAAAGGATGTAATTTCATACAAGTCTCCTTAACATTAAGTTGGTACTCTGTAACTATATTTATTTTAGATAACTTAGAGCGCTTAAACCTATTAGCACTCTCTGTCAGTGAGTGCTAATATACTTACGAATGTTGGTAAAGTCAAGTCCTTAGGGTTAGTTTTCCGTCCCAGAGACGATGAGAACGAATTCTCCTTTAATCTGGCGGGCAGACAATACTTGTCGGAGGGAAGACAAGGTTCCCCTCAGAATCTCTTCGAATTTTTTTGTCATTTCACGTCCGATGACAGCTTTTCGGTCACCGAATGCATTTTGAATGTCTTCGAGGGTTTTGAGGATGCGGTGGGGGGATTCGTAAAAAATAATCGTTCGCGGCTCGTCTTTGAGTTGGGAAAGCTTTGTCGATCGCCCCTTTTTATGAGGAAGAAATCCTTCGAAAACGAACGCTTGCGTCGACATTCCGCTGGCAACGAGAACGGGAATAAACGCCGTCGGGCCAGGTAGAGGAATGACCGGCAATTTATTTTGTATGCAGGCTTGAATAATGGAATAGGCCGGGTCGGAAATTCCCGGAGTGCCGGCGTCCGATACCAATGCTACAGCCTGTCCTTCAAGCAACTTTGCAACTATTTGAGGAACGCGAATGGTTTCGTTGTGATTGAAAAAACTAAGAAGCGGTTTTTGAATGTGGAGATGGTCGAGCAAAACCTTGGTCGTGCGGGTATCTTCAGCGGCAATGATGTCGACCGAGGAAAGAATTTTCGCAGCCCTGTAGGTAATGTCATCAAGGTTGCCTATCGGAGTCGGGACAATATACAATGTTCCGGGCTGAATTTCTTCGGGCATCGGTCTATATACCCCAATCGCGGACGTAACGGAAATCGACGTTCACCGTTCGCAAAGATATTTTTGCCACAACCGGCGGCCGACGTTTGAATTGATTCTGTTTAACCCTCTTCTTAATTTTCGAGATAAAATCTTTTTCGAAACCCATTGCGGTCAGCTCATCATCCCTGCGCCGTTCATCGATTAGGTAATAGAGAAGCTTGTCGACCTTGCTGTACGAAAAGCCGAGTTCTCCTTCGTCTGTCTGATTTTGCCACAAATCCGCCGTTGGTTTTTTTTCAATGACCTTCCGCGGTACGCCGAGCGCTTCCGCGAGCTGCCATACCTGAGTTTTATAGAGATCGCCAAGCGGGTTAAGAGCGCAGGCCATATCGCCGAACAACGTGCCGTAGCCCAGCATCGTCTCCGTTTTGTTAGATGTTCCCACAACAAGTCCGTTATGTTGCAGAGAACGATCGTAAAGGACGATCATTCTCATCCTTGCCATAATGTTGCCGCGGCGAACGTTATCTTTAATACGTTGAGCGGAGATAAACGGGTCCACCATCGGGGTAATATCGACAACTTCGGAGTGTGCTTTCAATTCCTTCAGGACCAATTCAGCATCGGACTTGCTTTCCGGACTGCTCGATGCATAGGGCATAAGGACGACAAAAACATTTTCTTTGCCCAATGCCTCGACAGAGAGATAGGCCGAAACAGCCGAGTCTACCCCTCCGGAGAGGCCGATCACCGCTTTAGTGAATCCGGCATTATGAATTTGATCGCGGATAAAATCTACCAACATCTTGCGGACAAATGCCGTATTGAGAAGCAATTCGTTGCCGGGAGTAGTTCGAGTTGTCGTTTCCATATCAATGTACTTTCAAAGTTCACCAACACTTAGTTCTTGAAGAGCCTTTCGCATGATTGTGAACCCTTCCTCCAATTCGCCGCGTTGAATTGTTAACGGCGGTCTGAAGCGAATAGATCGGTCACCGCAACCGATAATGATCAAGCCCTCCTCGTATGCTTTCTGGCGAAGCTGGTCGCGATTCTGCGCCGAGTCGAGGTCGATTGCACACATCATTCCGCGGCCTCGCACATTAGAAACCATTTCCGGAAATTCTGCACCCATCGCGTTGAGTTCCTGAAGCATATACTCTCCCTGAACTTTCGCGTTCTCGACTAATTGCTCTTCTTCAATGATCTCCATGACTCTCGTGAAACGTACCATATCTACCAGATTTCCGCCGAAGGTCGAGTTAAGACGGCTCGATTTGTGAAAGACATTGTCCAGCACATCATCAATGCGCGTGCTGCTCATGAAACCGCAGACATGGGTTTTTTTACCAAACGCCATCAAATCCGGTCTGACGAAATATTCGTGAGCCCACATTTTGCCCGTAAGCCCGATTCCTGTCTGGACTTCATCAAAGATAAGAAGGATTTCATTCTCATCGCAGATCTGACGCAACTTCACCAAAAATTCTTTCCTAAAATGATTATCGCCCCCCTCCGCCTGAATCGGCTCGATGATGATCGCAGCGATGTCGTCGGGATTATTGACGATTGCTTCCTTGATTTGCCGGATTGCAGTCTCCTCATCATCCATAACTTCTCTTAGATGAACATCGTTGAGGGGGAACGTAATGGCGGGATTCAAAATTCGGGGCCATTTAAACTTGGGGAAATAATTTGTCTTTGCCGGATCCGTGTTGGTGAGCGATAGCGTATAGCCGCTCCTTCCGTGAAACGCGCGCCGAAAATGAATGATCTGTCTTCCCCGCTCTTCCGTGTATCCTTTAATAAAATTCTTGCGAACTTTCCAGTCGAATGCCGTCTTCAGCGCATTTTCGATCGCAAGGGTCCCGCCGTCAACGAGGAAAAGGTACGGCAGATATTCAGGCTGAACAATCCGAGAAAACGTTTCGACAAATTCCGCCATCTCAACGCTGTAAACATCCGAGTTAGAGGGCTTATTGACTGCAACGGTGGCGAGCTTTTCGAGAAAATCCTTTTCGAGCATTTTCGGATGATTCATCCCGACCGCGGACGAAGCAAAAAAGGAAAAAAAATCGAGATAGCGTTTGTTGAACCTTGAATCGTAGATATAACAGCCCTGACTTTTCCTCAAATCGACTACTAAATCAAATCCGTCCACAAGCATATGACGGGCAAGTGTGAGATGCACGTCCGTTGATGGGATTTTAATTGAAGTTTTCGTGGTGGGCTTAATCAGTATTTTCTTTTGACCGCTATTGTCACCGTTCTTCTTGGCGGCGACACCTGCTCCTGCCGTTTTTACTGATGATTCTGACATGATACACCTCCAGTTTTCTCTGTTCGATGAATGAGTGGTATGCGATCCTTCTCAGGCTCATCGTTATTCAGAAAAATTCCTGATGCTCGTACAACGAGACAATATAAAGGTGAAACATGCTAGGCATATCAGTTACTTGAAATTTCCTTTAAGATCATGAAGTCGTATAAAGAAAGCTTATTTTTTTGTTTTGTATTTAGCAAGTTCGCGTCAAAAACCCGGCTCTAGTCAAATAGATCCACATCGACCTTCTTTCTTGTGTCTTTATCGGATGCAAAACAATGGGACGCGTGAGCTAGTAATTGTCTATTTGCGCACGCTGTAGCGAACCACTATAATCGATGTAGACCGCTTTCCATTCAGTGAAAAAATCGTAGACCGCCCAACCCCCTTCACGATGACCGTTCCCCGTTTGCTTCACCCCGCCAAACGGCAAGTGCGCCTCGGCTCCGATTGTCGGTACATTGATATAGGTGATGCCGGCTTTAATATCGCGTACGGCAATGAACGCTTTATTCACGTCGCGCGTGTAAATAGACGATGAGAGACCGTAGATCGTGTTGTTGAGAATCGAGATGCTATCCTCTAACGAGTTTGAACGGAGAACGGAGAGTACCGGACCGAAAATCTCTTCCTTCGCAATTCTCATTTCCGGGGTTACTTCTGAAAAAATCGTTGGCTTGTAAAACCATCCCTTGTCAAGCGCTCCTCCCTTCGCAGCCGAACCGCCTGCAACAACCTTGGCCCCTTCTTTCTTTCCGACCTCGACGAAATAATGGATGCTCTCTCGCTGTTTTTTATTCACGCACGGACCGACGTCTGTTGTTGGCAGCAACCCATCGCCAAGTCTCAACTTGTTCGTCCGCTCAACGAGCATCGACATGAATTTTTCGTAAATTTTTTCGTGCAGGATAAGGCGGCTTGTCGCCGTGCATCGCTGGCCCGTTGTTCCGAATGCCCCCCAAAGAACTCCATCGAGGGCAAGATTAAGGTCTGCATCGTCCATGACGATTTGAGCATTTTTCCCGCCGAGCTCGAGCGAGACCCGTTTCAGCGTTTCAACCGAGTCCTTTTGGATTTGTTTGCCAACAGAAGTCGAGCCGGTAAAGGAAATTAAATCAATATCGGGATGACCGGTAATGGCGCCGCCGACATCCGTTCCCGATCCGTGGACAATGTTCACAACGCCTTCCGGAACGCCCGCCTCCATCATAATTTCAACCAATGTCGTAGCCGTTTTCGGAGTGTCTGTGGCCGGCTTAAACACAACCGTGTTGCCGGAAAGGACAGCGGGAAAAATTTTCCACGTCGGGATCGCCATTGGAAAATTCCACGGAGTGATGATTCCTGCAACTCCAATCGGAACGCGGATTGCCATCGCAAATTTGTTTGGCAGCTCCGAGGGTACAGTGTGCCCGAATAATCGACGTCCTTCCGACGAAGCATAGTATGCAGTGTCAA
Organism: Bacteroidota bacterium; assembly: GCA_049578505.1. Lineage (GTDB taxonomy): Bacteria > Bacteroidota > Ignavibacteria > UBA10030 > UBA8401 > JAGVPT01. The sequence goes on from JBAUMC010000090.1 coordinate 69,515, forward strand.
TCCCTTCCTGCACATCCCCGCGGGTCTCCACGATAACCTTTCCCATCTCACGGGTCATCTCCCGCGCAATCTCCTCCTTGCGGGCAACCAGGATGTCCCCAATCTTCCGTAGAATGTCTCCGCGCTTTGGTGCGGGGACAAGGCGCCACGTTTCAAACGCCGAGCGGGCAGCTTTCACCGCTTCGTCGACATCTTCTTTGGCTGACTTCGGAAAGGAGCCGATAACGTCGTCCCAATTTGCGGGATTTCGGTTTTCGAAGGTCCTTCCGGATTTCGCATCAACCCACTTTCCGTTGATAAGGTTTTGAAATTTCTGAGGCATGAGCATTCCGATAGACCGACACGCAGCTTCGAACCCCGATCGATGCGAGATTCTGTTGCCGCGTCTCTTTAGTTCCCCAAACCGACTCTTTCGAATATATAGTCGACGTAACGCAGGCTTTTCGTAGGGTCGAACGCATCGTTAAGTTCTCCATTTGAGAGTACCGCGGTCACTTCCGCATCCTCTTCCAACACTTCTTTAAAATTTTTCTTGGACTGCCAAACATCCATGGCCTTTTTTTGGACAATGCGGTAAGCATCTTCCCGCTTCATCCCCTTCGTTGTTAAAGCAAGCATCACGGGCTGAGAAAAGACCAGGCCATGAGTCAATTCAATGTTTTTTCTCATGTTTTCCGGATACACTAGAAGCTTATCGAGAACGTTCGTCGTCAGTGCAATCATATAATCGAGCAGAATACAACTGTCGGGAACGACAATTCTCTCGACGGACGAATGGGTAATATCGCGTTCGTGCCACAGGGCAACATTCTCCAGCGCAGCCTGTGCATTTCCACGAAGAACGCGCGATAATCCGGCGATTCGTTCGCACGTAATTGGATTGCGTTTGTGCGGCATTGCTGAAGACCCCTTTTGCCCTTTCGAAAAATATTCTTCGGCTTCCAACACCTCGGTTTTTTGAAGATGCCGAATTTCAGTCGCAAATTTTTCCAGCGAGCTTCCTATCACCGCAAGCGTCGTCATAAACTCTGCGTGACGGTCGCGTTGAAGAATCTGTGTTGAAACTGGCGCCGGCTTCAGCCCCAGTTTTGCACAAACGTATTCTTCAACCTTCGGGCTAAGATGCTCAAACGTTCCGACTGCGCCGGAGATCTGGCCTACTGAAATTGTTTCGATCGCGCGCCGTAAGCGTTCAATGTTGCGCCGCGTCTCGTCGAACCAGAGCGCCAATTTTAATCCAAAAGTGGTTGGTTCGGCATGGATGCCGTGCGATCGGCCGATCATGACGGTCTTCTTAAATTCTTTCGCGCGGCGAGCGAGAATTTCGCGTAATTCTTCCAACCCTCTCAATAGTATTTCACCCGATTGTTTCATCTGCACCGCAAGTGCGGTATCGAGGACGTCCGACGACGTCATCCCCAGGTGAATGTAGCGCGATTCCGGACCTACATACTCACCCACATTCGTCAAAAAGGCGATAACGTCATGTTTTACTTCTTGCTCGATCGCATCAATTCGTGCGACGTCGAACTTCGCTTTTTCCCGAATAGCTTTCGCAGCTTCTTTCGGAATGACGCCAAGCTCGGCTTGCTCCTCGCATGCAAGGATCTCTATTTGCAGCCAGATTGAAAATTTGTTCTGGTCATTCCATATTTTGCCCATTGAGGGGCGAGTGTATCGTGCTATCACGGCTATGTACTGGAATTATGTTCGTTTTTCGAGAGTAAGATTAACATCGAATGTTTTTTTGTCGCGGTAGATTTTCAAATCGAGAACATCGCCTGCTTTCGCATCGTTAATGATGGCGATAATCGTCTCTTCGTTTTGAATTTTCTCTCCGTTGATTTCCAAAATAATGTCGCCGACTTTCAACTCTGCCTTCTCCGCCGGGCTATTCTTTTTAATGTCGCTTATGATAACACCTTCTGCATCTTTCAGACCGAAATACTTTGCAATGCGTTGATCGACGATATTCACTTCCATCCCAGTCCAGAAGTTGCGGTCGACCTTCCCCTTCTTTTGAAGTTCATCCACGATCGACTTCACCCGGTTTATCGGAATTGCAAATCCGTAACCGATGTACGCCTGGCTCACCCCGGCAGTGTAGATGAGAGTGTTGATACCGATCACCTCGCCCGCGCTGTTGACAAGCGGTCCGCCGCTGTTCCCGGCATTGATTACCGCGTCAGTCTGAATCAGGCCGCGATAGGAACGGTTTTCGTCCACATTCAGGTTCATTCCCTTTGCACTTACGACGCCGACGGTGACGATCGGTTTATCGATATTTTCAAAAAGTCCGAACGGGTTACCGAATGCAACAACCCATTCACCGATGATGACATCGTCGGAATTGCCGAGTTTGACATACGGGAAATTTTTCCCTTTTATCTTGAGCAATGCAACGTCCGATATCATATCCGTGCCGATAAGCTCAGCCGGATATTTTTCTCCGTTCGTCATCGTCACGATAATTTCCTTCGCGTTGCCGGCGACGTGGTCATTGGTGAGAATGAATCCTTCCGGCGATATAATGAAGCCGGACCCGAGCCCTTTGACCTCTTGCTTCAAGCTCCTATTCCCAAAGAACTGCCGGAAAAACGGGTCATCGCCGAAAAAATTTGTCAACGGATCTTGATATTCCCTTACCTCGGTAACGGTAATGCCGACAATGGCGGGGCTGACCGACTCCACCGTTGTCGTAATAGCGTTTTTCCTCGATGTCGAAATATTGTCGTCAGAACTTTTCTGTTGCTCATCGGAGGTAAATAGTGAGCTTCGCTGCTGTGAGCCCGATGATGCGATCTTCCCGACACTGCCGCTGGATGCGAGGGAATAGCCAAGCACCCCGCCTGCACAAATACAAATTATGAGTAGCAAAAGGATTTTTCGTGACATTTCACTTATCGTCTGTTATTCGTGATGAGATCAAAACGCGGAGAGGCTCGATATGCCGGACAAACAAGAGAGCAGACATCGCACAATAAATGAGAAGAACCTGAGTTGTTGAAAATGCCGGTATAGTGAATATCATAATAAATTCTTTCGGCAAAATGAAGCCCAGCAAAGGCGAAATAACAATGGCAGCAACGTTACCGATATGTACATTTTTCGATAGCGAATATCCAACAAACCAACAGACGAGCCACATCGCGACAAATATCCAGCTTACAATCAGCATTGCGCCGGCTGCGGGCGCAAGGCCTCTTCCTCCTTTGAAGAATAGCCACACAGGAAAACAGTGACCGACAACAACGGCAACAAGCGCGGATGAAATAGCTTCCGATGTCGAACCAAAAAGAAGGGACGTAAGAATAACGGCGAACGAACCTTTCAACACATCGACGGCAAGAACAACGAAACCTATAAGCCTTTGTCCCGTCACTTCGTACGCATTCAGCGTCCCCACGTTGCCACTGCCTGCGGACCGGATATCGATGTGTGCTTTTCGTTTTACGACAATGTAGGCAGTGGGAAGGGAACCGATGAAATAACTTAGGACGAAAACTTCCAGGATCAGCAATAAATTGATGCCATAGTTTGATTGTGCGCTGTTTGTATGAGCAAAGTAGCAAATAATCAACCGATAGTCAAGGTAAGCTCTAAAGCGCATTCCGCATAACTTAAAGTAAATACTATAGTTGTGGCTGTTGTTCCTTGATTCTTCCTAATGAAACGAGTATATTCACAAAGAAAAAATATTTGCTCAATGAATCGAACTTACCTCAAGAAACTTTTAGCTGACCTTAAACGAGGGCGAATTTCGGAAGAGAAGGCACTTTCCTCGATCCAAAATTTTTCGTATGAATCGCTCGGTTTCGCGACGATCGATCATCATCGTCAGTTGCGTCAGGGATTTCCTGAAGTCATATTATGTGAGGGAAAATCTCCACAGCAAATTGCGATCATTGCAAAAAAAATCTCCGAACGCGGAAGCACACTGCTGGCGACTAGGGCAACAAAAAAAGATTTTGCTGCTGTCCGAAAAACAGTGAGAAACGCTCATTACAATTCGGAGGGGCGCGCAATTACTGCGAATGAGCCCAAAGCAGCCGCCTTAACGAAGAAAATGATCCTCGTGGTCACGGCCGGAACTTCGGATATACCTGTGGCTGAAGAGGCTGTCGTAACGGCAAAAATGATGGAACAAAGAGTTGAAACGATGTACGATGTAGGTGTCGCAGGAATCCATCGTTTACTGAGCCAAAGCGACAAGCTTCACAAAGCAAGCGCGATCGTTGTTGTTGCCGGAATGGATGGCGCCCTCGCGAGCGTCGTGGGCGGGCTCGTCCACGTTCCCGTTATCGCCGTTCCTACTTCGACGGGTTACGGTGCATCATTCGGTGGAATCGCCCCGCTCCTGACAATGTTGAATTCATGTGCGGCGGGAGTCACTGTCGTTAACATCGATAACGGATTTGGGGCTGCTTATGCCGCCAGCCTTATCACGAGGGGATAGGCGATCGTTTCCGAAATGGATCGATTCCGGTATAAATGGAAGGAAAGAATATATGCTCACTGACATTAAAAAAATACAATTTAAACGGAATATTTTGGAGACTATCGGCAACACTCCGCTCGTCAAGCTCAACAAAATAGCGAAGGGGTATAAATCTCAAATTTTTGCCAAGGTGGAGATTTTAAACCCCGGGGGATCGGTGAAAGATAGGATTGGGGTAGGAATTATTGAGGAAGCGGAACGGACTGGACGGCTGAAACCCGGCGGAACAATTGTCGAATCGACCTCGGGCAATACAGGAATGGGACTTGCGATTGTCGCGGCAATTAAAGGTTACAAAACAGTCTTCACGATGCCCGATAAAATGAGCGGCGAAAAAATTCAACTGCTCCGTGCATTTGGAGCAGAGGTCATTGTCACGCCCACGGCAGTTCCGCACGACTCTCCCGAAAGCTATACAGAAGTTGCAAAACGTGTCGTACGAGAAACGCCGAATTCAATTCTCGCAGATCAACACTACAATCCGATAAACGAAGAGTCGCATTACCAGACAACGGGCCCGGAAATTTGGGATCAGACCGGCGGTCAAATCGACTACTTTGTATGCGGCATTGGTACAGGGGGAACGATCAGCGGTGCAGGAAAGTTTTTGAAAGAGAAAAACCCAAAGATCAAGGTGGTCGGTATTGATCCAAAGGGATCGATCCTCCGCGAGTTCTTCTATACAAAAAAATTCTCTCCGGTTTTCAGAACATACAAGGTGGAAGGGATCGGACAGGATTATATACCCGGGACACTCCATTTCGAATATATAGATGAAGTGATTGAAGTAACCGATAAGGAATCCTTCCTTGCAGCACGGAAGTTAACGAGGGAAGAAGGCATTTTTGCCGGAGGTTCAAGCGGTGCTGCCGTTGCAGGAGCGTTCAAGCTTGCCGAACGCCTTTCGGAAAAAGACGTTGTCGTTGTGATACTGCCCGACGGAGGATCCAAATACCTTAGCAAGATATACAACGACGATTGGATGAAAGAGAATGGCTTCCTCGCACCAGAACGCATAACGCTCCGGTACGTGCTCGAAGCAAAATCGACGAAGCTTCCGCAATTAGTTACCGTTGATGCGACAACGACTATCCGCTCAGCGCTTGATTTGATAACCGGGAAGAATATATCGCAATTACCGGTCTTCGAAGAGAAGAAATGCATCGGCAGCGTTTCCGAAGGGAACCTTCTTACCATCCTTCTGAAAGATTCGTCCAAGTTCGATGCAGAAGTGCGCACAGTGATGGAACCTCCTTTCCCTGAAGTCCACATGAATGAAGAAATTAGCCGGGCCGTGGAATACTTTGCAAGAAAAGAGCCAGCAGTGCTGGTGAAAGACGATTCAAGTCTTATTGGAATTGTTACCCGGTTCGACGTGTTGGGGTACCTATCGCGATAATCAAGCACGACAACGACGGAGCAAAATGAAATTCTCAACAAAGACAGTTCACGCCGGACAGCAACCTGATCCGACGACCGGTGCCGTGATGATGCCAGTGTATCTTACGTCGACCTACGCCCAAGAAGGATTAGGGAAGAATAGGGGCTACGAATATTCCCGGGTTTCAAATCCGACACGCACGGCTCTCGAAAAAAATATCGCGGCTCTTGAAAATGCGAGCGAAGGAATGGCGTTTGCCTCCGGGATGGCTGCCATCGATGCACTTTTTCGCCTTCTTTCTCCCGGAGACCATGTCATCGTTACGAACAACGTGTACGGGGGAACCTACCGTATCGCAAAAATGGTATTTGAACAATTCGGGCTGCAGTTTGATTTTGTCAACACGACTGACATGAACGCTGTCGCGAAAGCTCGTAAGCCGAACACAAAAATGATTTTTATTGAGACACCTACAAATCCAACGATGGAAATTACCGACCTTGCTGCGATCGCAAAATTTGCCAGATCGCATCGATTGATTTCTGTTGTCGACAATACGTTTGCCACACCGTATCTGCAGCGGCCGATTGAATTCGGTATAGAGGTTGTCATTCACAGCGTTACAAAATATTTAAACGGGCACAGCGACATGCTCGGAGGTATGGTAGTTACGAATATCCCTGGGATTGCCGAAAAACTTCGTTTCTGCCAAAAAGCGGTGGGGGGAATTATGAGCCCTTTCGATGCATGGCTGTGTTTGCGCGGAACAAAGACCCTGGCGGTTCGAATGAAGCAGCATTGTGAAAATGCGACGATTATTGCTCAATGGCTCTCTGCGCAGAAAAAAATCGTAAAAGTGAACTACCCAGGCTTGCGAAGCCATCCCCAATACGCTCTTGCAAGGCGGCAGATGAGCGGGTTTGGGGGAATGATTTCATTTGACGTCGGCAGCCTGAACAATGCCAAACGATTCCTCAAACGAGTCCGCGTATGTGCGCTCGCTGAAAGCCTCGGTGGAGTTGAGACGCTCATATCTCATCCCGCAACGATGACCCATGCCTCAGTACCGGAATCCGAGCGAATAAAAAATGGAGTTACCGATGGGTTGGTTCGCATCTCCGTCGGCATCGAAGATGTTGAGGATTTGATTGACGACCTCAAGCAAGCGTTGGGGGGAAAGTAATTTGCATACTCAATGGAGGGAGGGGTTTTTACCTGTTGTTCGGTGATGATTGCCCGTTGACAACCTGATCCCTCACCAGCATCCACGCCGCGAGAGTCATTCCATCCCAAATTTTCGCATCGGCAATCATCACATCAAGCATTTGGGGAGGAACTCGCAAAAGTTCAAATTCTTCAGTAGCTTCGGGCTTTGCCCTTACGAACTTCAGGTCCCGGGCAATGAATACTTTGCACATTTCATCTGTGGCACCATTGAAGGGATTGAACTCTCCTGCCATTTTCCACGAGTGTGCAATGTATCCGGTTTCTTCTTCCAACTCCAGCCGCGCCATCTCGTCGTAGGTGCGTCCGGGTTTCACCCCTCCGCAAGGAAATTCAACGCTTTCTTTATCTCGTAAATAGCGGTATTGGTTTACGAGAATAATATTCCCGTCATCCATGACCGGTATAATCAGACTCGACCCTTCGGTGTGCACATAATGATATTCCCCTCTCACCCCGTCGGGGATTTGAAATGAATCAAGCTTGTATGTCCACCAGGGGTTTGTGAAGATAATTTTTGATGTGAGCATCTTCCAGCGGGAAAGCATATCAAGTGACGGGAGTTTAACTAAGAGTTTGTTAAGATATAACGAAAATGCTTTCACAGGGCATTATGATTTCTGTCTCCTGTCTTACGCGTTTTCTCAAATCAATTCACTTTCGGCAAAAAAGAAAGCAACTTCGACCCTCCCATTTTCAACCGAGTCGGAGCCGTGAGCGATGTTCTCGCCTCTGCTGTCGGCAAAGAGTTTGCGAATCGTCCCCGGATCGGCATCTTTGGGATCGGTTGCACCGATGAGCTTGCGATAGTCCGCAACGGCGTTTGCCTTTTCCAGGGCGACAGGAATGCACGGACCAGACGTCATAAATTCGACAAGTCCATTGTAAAACGGACGCCCTTTATGGACAGCGTAAAATGCTCCGGCCTCTTCTTTTGTCAAGCGAATTTGTTTCATGCCTAAAATCTTGAACCCAGCTTTTTGAATTCTTGACAATACCTCGCCTTGAAGATTTTTCCTCACGCAATCCGGCTTTAGAATACAAAGAGTACGTTCGATCACTTATCAACTCCTTAAACTTTTATTTTTTCTTTTTTCCTTTTGATTTCTTTATTACCGTAACTCTTTTTACAGCCTTCTTCGGCCGAACAGGTATGCTGGTTTTGCGCTTTTTCGCCAACGCCTCCCTCATCGTTTCTCCAATCATAGCAGGGCTATCGCATACATGGATGCCGGCATCACGCATCGCTTCCATTTTTTCTGCAGCGGTCCCTTTTCCGCCGGAAATAATTGCACCGGCGTGGCCCATTCGCCTCCCTGGAGGCGCGGTCCGTCCTGCAATAAATCCAACAACCGGTTTTTTCACGTGCTTGGCGATATATTCAGCCGCTTCCTCTTCCGCACTTCCACCGATCTCCCCTATCATCACAATAGCGTCTGTATTTTCATCCGCGTTAAATAATTGGACTGCATCGATGAAGCGCGTCCCGATGATAGGGTCGCCGCCGATTCCTATGCATGTCGATTGGCCGATACCCCGCTCAGTGAGCTGCCACACTGCTTCGTAGGTCAATGTTCCGCTGCGCGACACAAGTCCGACCCGTCCCCGCTTATGAATGAAGCCAGGCATGATTCCAACCTTGCACTCACCCGGAGTAATAATTCCCGGACAATTCGGACCTATTAACCGAGAGCCTTTTTGCTTGACAAATTCATACACCTTGATCATATCCTTCGTCGGGATTCCCTCTGTGATGCACACGACAAGTTTAATGCCCGCATCTGCAGCTTCCATTACTGCATCCGCAGCAAATGCGGCGGGGACAAAAATGACCGACGTGTCCACCCCCTCCGCTTTCACTGCCTCAGCAACGGTGTTGAACACGGGGACTTCAGCATTAAATTGGTCCTTATCGTTTCCTTTGTACACCGTTCCCCCCTTGCCCGGCGTTACACCGGCGGCAACGATCGTCCCGTACGCGAGCATCTGCGATGAATGGAATGTCCCTTCGCCCCCGGTGATACCCTGGACTACCAGTCTTGTTTTTTTATTGACGAGTACGCTCATAGGTTTTAATCTTAGTTTTAAATTTAGGGAAAAACTAATTCACGGTTTCTAAGAAGTCCGCCACCTTCAACAACGTTGCTTCATCAAATTGTTTGCCGAGAAGCTGCAACCCTACGGGAAGATTTTGACTGTCGACCCCGCCAGGTACGCTGATCCCGGGAATCCCGGCAAGGTTTGCCGAGACGGTGTAAATATCGCTCAAGTACATCTGGAGCGGGTCGTCAACTTTTTCTCCGAACTTGAACGCCGTTGTCGGCGAGATCGGTGTTATCAGACAATCGACGTGTTTAAACGCATTGAAGAAATCCTCTTGAATCAATCGTCTTACTTTTTGCGCTTTCTTATAGTAGGCATCATAATATCCGGCAGAAAGAACGTATGTTCCAAGCATAATACGGCGCTTTACCTCTGCACCGAACCCTTCGCTCCGCGACTTCGTGTACATCTCCATCAAGGTTTTAGCCTGCTTACTCCGATACCCATAGCGGGCGCCATCGAAGCGGGCAAGATTCGAGGATGCTTCTGCGGTTGCGAGGATATAATAGGTAGCGATCGTGTATTCCGAATGTGGCAGAGAAATTTCGACGATTTCTGCGCCATTCTCTTTCAGTTGCGTAACGCGCCGTTCAATTACGGAGCGAATTTCCGGGCTGAGCGCATCGGTAAAATACTCTTTCGGTAAACCGAATTTCAACCCTTTGACAGATCGATTCATCGGAGAAAGATAGTCGGGAACAGGAATATTTGCAGATGTTGAATCCCGCTCATCATGACCTGCAATCACTCCCAAGATGCGGGCAACATCACGAGCTGAATTTGCAAACGGACCGATTTGGTCGAACGATGATGCAAAAGCAACAAGTCCATAGCGCGACACCCTTCCATAGGTTGGCTTCAAACCGAAGACGCCGCATAAACCGGCGGGCTGGCGAATTGAACCGCCGGTATCGGTTCCAAGAGCAGCCGTCGCCATCCCGGCAGCAACGGCAACCGCCGAACCTCCGCTAGACCCTCCGGGCACGCGCGATTCGTCATGAGGATTTTTCACCGGTCCGAAAGCCGAATTTTCGGTCGACGAACCCATCGCAAATTCGTCCATGTTGGTCTTGCCGATGATGATCGCATCTGCTGCTTGGAGTTTTTCTATGACTGTCGCGTCGTAGATTCCTTCGTAGTTGCCCAGAATTTTTGATCCGCATGTCGTTCTCTTTCCCTTCATGCAAAGAACGTCCTTGACCGCCACGGACATTCCTGCGAGCGGCCCGGCATTTCCTGCCTCAATCTTCTTGTCGATAGATCGCGCCCGTTCCAGCGCCTCTTCCTCAAAAACCGATAGGAATGCGTTGAGGTTCTTCTGGCTTGAAATGGCAGAGAGGTATTCGCGAGTACGTGCTTCGCATGAATCATTGCCAGCCTTAAGCCGGGTACGAAACGAATCAAAAGGCTCTTTAGCTTTCACTCGTGCGATTCCCTTTTGCGAAAAAACATGCTCTATTTTGGCGTTGAGGAGGTAGAATCGGGGGGCTTCTCCGGCGGCGAGTTTTCAGTCTTTGTCAACTCCGATTGAACGTCGCGCATCGCGCGCTTGAATTCCGCTATTCCCTTTCCGAGGCTCTTGGCAAACTCAGGAATTTTTTTGGGGCCGAAGAAGATGACGATCACCAGCATGATGAGCAACAACTCCGGAAATCCTATGTTTTCAAACATCGAAATCCTCCTTCACATAAAAACAACGTTGCGTGAGCACCTATTTCTTTTCAGTGTTCTTTTCGGAGACGGCCTGTTTGACCTTCCCTTGAACATCTTTCATTGCTTTGCGAAATTCACCCATCCCCTTACCGAGCCCCTGTGCGATCTCAGGAATTTTCTTTGGACCAAACAGCACCAGGATCACGAGACCTATCAAAAGCAATTCAGGAAATCCCAAGTTCATCGCCTATCCTCTCTCGGAACCATCATCGCGAATTAACGCAACACCAAACTCTCGACCATTGACTGAAATATTTTTCTTCCGTCTGCAGAACCCAACGGAGGTTCAACAGCCCGCTCGGGATGAGGCATCATACCCATAACATTTCCCTCTTTGTTTGTGATCCCGGCAATATTCAACAACGAGCCGTTCGGATTGGAGGCCTCATCGATTTCCCCCGATTTACTGCAATACCGAAAAACAATTTGGTCGTTCTCTTGCAACGATTCAATGGTTTCGCGGCTTGCAAAATAATTTCCTTCTCCGTGCGCTATTGGAATCTTCAACACTTCGCCCTCGCCACATTCGGAAGTAAAACGAGTGGAAGCATTTTCAACTCTTAAATAAATAAATTTACAAACGAATTTCAGCGAGCTGTTCCGCAGCATCGCTCCGGGAAGCATTCCTGCTTCAAGAAGAATTTGGAATCCGTTACAGATTCCAATAACGGTACCGCCATTTTTCGCAAAACGCACAACATCTTTCATGACGGGAGAAAAACGGGCAATCGCTCCGGTACGAAGATAATCTCCATGGGCAAAGCCGCCCGGCAAGATGACAACATCAGCATCGCCAATCGAAGAGTCCTTATGCCAGATAAAACGGGCATCTTGATTCATGACGTGTTTTGCCGCTCGGTATGCATCGTGGTCGCAGTTTGATCCGGGAAACACGACAATTCCAAACTTCATTTTTGACATTATTCCGACCATCGCTATGACTTTTGAATACTAAACGAATAATCCTCCATCACCGGATTAGCAAGAAGTTTTTTGCAAACTTGTTCCGTCACTTGCTCGGCTTCTTCCTTTGTGGTGCTGTCAATCGAAAGCTCGATATGCTTCCCGATTCTCACATCGTGGACGGACGTTAATCCCAGGGAATGAATGGCGTGCTCAACGGCCTTCCCTTGAGGATCAAGAATTGATTTTCTTAACGTGATGGAAATATTCGAATGATACACTCGTGCTCCGTTCAAATGTCGTAACTTGTGGCTTCTTCTGCCTGGTCTTCCTCAGCCTTTGCGTCGACGAAGCCCAGCAATCTGCGAAGGCCAAAGTAAACGTAGCGAACTATGCCGAACAACAGAAACACAACAAAGATGTAAAACAACGCTCTTCCACGGGAGAAAACAAGAATAAGTCCCGCTGCGAGAAACGAAATTATTCTTATGGGATGCTTCTTGAATTCCCTTTTTGAAAATTTGGGAATGGGATCATACTTCACTTTGCTCACCATCAGCAGCGATATACCAACAACCATTGGGGCCAGAACGTCAGCTGCAATGCCGCGCAAACCGAAGACTTCATCGTGAAAACTAAGAACGAATCCGACGATGGTGATGGCGCTTGCCGGAATCGGAAGCCCGGTGAAATATTCCTTGTCGAAACCGACGAGCTGGACGTTGAATCGGGCAAGTCGTATTCCGCCGAATATGACCAGCAGCGAACTGATAATTAGTCCAAGCCCTTGGAGCTGATACAGATGAAGCTTGTAGACCAAGAATGCCGGTGCGGCCCCGAACGTTACGATATCCGACAGAGAATCGAATTCAACGCCGAATTCACTTGACGACTTTGTAATTCTCGCCATCACCCCGTCGAGTGAGTCAAATATTCCGCCGAGAATTATAAACCAGGCTGCTACGTCGAACTGTCCTTCGCCCGAATTCACGATGGACAGAAAACCACAGAACATATTTAATACTGTGAAAAGGCTCGGAACGACGGCCCTCGTTATTTTCATCGTACTTTCAGTTGTTGTTATACCTCGATTACCGAATAACGGCCAGAAGAGACTCACCTGCTGTCGTTTTCTCTCCGACCGATACTTTAATATCGCAATTTTTCGGAACAAAAACATCTACGCGTGAGCCAAATTTAATCATTCCGAACCTTTTACCTGCAACCACTTCATCCCCTACCTTAAGATTGCAGACGATCCTGCGGGCAATAAAACCGGCAATCTGCTTAAAAAAAACTTTGAATCTGCCGTTGTCGATCCCGATGTGAGTCTGTTCATTATCGAGCGATGCTTTATCCTCGAATGCGGCAAAATATTTCCCCTTGACATAGTCGAAGTAGCCGACCCTCCCAGAGATAGGAATTCTGTTCACGTGGACATTGAGAGGCGACATGAAAATGCTGATCTGCATTGCAACGCCTTTCAAATAAACGTTTTCGGTCACTTCTTTGACCGCGACGACTGTTCCGTCGGCCGGGGAGATCACACAATTATTTCCAGGGGGAGTCAGGCGGTCCGGGTCGCGAAAAAAATTAAGCGAAAAAAGAAATACTCCGCTTGCAACCGCGATGAACGTATACTTGACAAAAGGATTGGGGATGAAGAAGTAGGAGCCTGCGATGACAATACAACAAATAACCGTTACCGTGAAAAAAACATCGTAACCATATTCTGTTATCAATCGCTGCACTCCAGAACGTGCCAGAAGAAAAAATCAACGAAGTTTCTGCTTGATTTCTGGAAAATGATACCGAAAAAAAGAGGCAAAGTCAAGATTGGAGATTTCGCGGTGCTGGCTCAATTTGTCATTTCCGCGTGCCAAAGGCATCTCTTTGAGAAAAGCGGTTCGAAGACTCCCAACGGGTCTATCGACCCGTAGGGTCGAAAACGACTCGGCGAGAATCCAAACTTCCGCTTTTTTTACGGCACGATGGATACGCACTTTTCCCAAAGGTCCAAAGGACTCCTTCGGAGGATGCCTTCGGCACTGGGCATGGCAATTTTTTTCTCAAATTGAGCCACTACCGATTTCACAAAACATCTTATCCGTTTGAGCGGCACGAAGATGAAAAGGAATTTTTTAAAAGATTCATTCTTGCATTTTTCGCTTGAAATCCGTACTTTAATAGAAGAAATCATCGTCGAGCGAATGAGAAAAACAAAAGAAAAATTTTCCCCGGTGGATGAAGTTCCGTCCCCAAAGTTTTTGAAAATCATTACCAGACTTAGCACACTTTAAACGTCCCGTCCCACCAACGGGACTTTTTTTTGATAGCAGGTTCAGTGACACTCGGAGAATTTCAACGCCTTCTAGAAGAATGGATTCCGCCCGCGACGGCTTGGAAAGGCGACAATGTTGGAGTGCAGATCGGGCGGAAAGAATCGGAAATCACCAATATTCTTCTCGCGCTTGATGTAACGCGGGAAGTTGCGCGGGAAGCGGTTGAACGCCGTGCAAATTTAATCATAACTCATCACCCGTTGTTGTTTCATCCTCTTCGTTCTTTGACAGAAAAAACCAGGGCTGGTGAGATAGCGCTCTACCTTGCAGAGCACACGGTCAATCTGTACGCAGCCCACACTAACCTTGACCATGTTCGGGGAGGTGTGAGTTTTATCATGGCGTCACTTCTGGGGCTGCATGATGTTCGCGTCCTCTCTTACCTTGCCGAGACCTTCGTTAAAGTTGCAGTTTTTGTTCCCCCAAGCCACCTTGAAAAAATTGCGAAAGCAATGCACGATGCCGGCGGAGGGAGGTTTACGAACTATCAAGAATGTAGTTTCCGAAGCCAAGGTGTAGGAACATTCAAGGGAATGGAGGGAGCGAAACCATTCATCGGCTCTAAAGGTGTCCTGGAAAGGACCCCCGAAATAAAATTGGAAATGCCGGTTGAGTCGTGGAATCTCGGGGCGACCATCTCTGCAATGCTCAATGCGCATCCGTATGAAGAGGTTGCATACGACATCTACCCCCTCCAAAATGAAAATAAGGAGTACGGACTCGGAGCGATCGGCGATTTGTCGAAACCAATACCCCGGGAAAAATTGTTGTCCCTCGCAAAGAAGGCCTTCGGTACTCCCTCTCTGCGGTACGCGGGGAAACAAAAGGGAACTGTAAAGAAAATCGCGGTATGTGGAGGTGCGGGGGGCGAGTTGGTTTCAGAAGCGATACGTCGGCACGCCGACGCTCTTATTACGTCAGACGTTAAATATCATACATTTCAAGAGGCAGAGCGGGAGATTCTCCTTATCGATGCGGGACATTTTGAAACAGAACAACACGTCCTCCCCGTTTTAGCGCAACGTGTGAAGACAATTGTCAAGAAACAGAAGGCGCTTTCAAAAGTTTTCATCACAAAGAAAAATACAAACCCAATATCATATTATTAGAATAGCATTGCTGTAAAGGAGTTGGAATTGAACGAAACATTAAAACTGTTGTACAGGCTACAAACGGTCGATAGTTCATTGGACGACTTAGAAGACATGAAAGGGGATTTACCGGAAGCGGTCGCAAAACTACAGGGAGAAAACGACAGGTTAAACGGGCTCATCAAAGAAAAACAGGACATCGTGACTGCGTCGATCATCGCGAGGGACAAAGCCGATGTCGACATCCTTGAGTTCAAAGAAAAGCTGGAAAAATACAAGACCCAGCAGTACGAAGTCCGAAGCAATAAAGAGTACGACGCATTGACGAAGGAAATAGATTTTGCAACGGAAGCGATAAAGAATTTGCAAAAACAGTTTGAAACGCTTGAAAACACAATGGCAAGTGCAAAGGCCGAGATTGAGACACTGACGAAGCAACTTGAAGAACTCAAAGGACAACTCGACGAAAAGAAGGCCGAACTTGCCGAGGTTTCAAAGGCAAATGAGGACGAGGAGCTGGAACTCAAGCATCGGCGCGAAAAAATTGTTGTGCGGTTGGAATCGGATACCCTCTCCCGGTATGACCGTATTAGGAAGGGGCGTAACGGGCAAGCGGTGGTTGCAGTGAGACGTAATTCATGCGGCGGATGCCACAACAAAATTCCACCCCAGCGCCTGCTTGAACTGCGGACCCAAAGCAAGATGTTCACGTGTGAACATTGCGGCAGGATTATTATTTCGGCGGAGCTTGCTCAAGCGAGCGAAAAAGCAGTATGACAATCCATGGATTCACTGACGGCGCAGCGCGAGGAAACCCGGGACCTGGAGGGATCGGCGTTGTCTTGAAAGATGAATCCGGAACTGTGTTGGTGAGGGGAAAAAAATATTTAGGCAAAGTGACCAATAATGTCGCTGAATACACTGCGTTGATCGAGTGCCTGAGACGGGTCAATGCATCGTTTGGAGGGGATAACGGAGTTCCATGCAGTAAGTTGATTCTCCACTCTGACAGCGAATTGATGGTTCGGCAGCTCAACGGTGAGTACAAAGTCAAAGACCGAACGCTGAAAAAACTTTTTGATGAAGTGCACAACCTCCTGCATTCTGCACAATTTGAATTCTCCATCAAACATGTGCCTCGCGAAAAGAATAAGGAGGCCGATTTGCTGGCAAATGAAAGTATCGACGAGCAATCGAACAAAGGGAGAGCGGTTGTTCGTAACCGGAACGAAATTTAATTCATTCATCTATATCACGTGCTGACCCGTTCATTCTACATTCTTGCATGCAACACTGAGCGTACGTCAGGCAATCGCTTAAATACTGCTGTACATTATTTAGGAGGAAAGTCCGAACTCCATCCCGTCGAATCTCTGCGAGAATCGTCGGGACGGGCACGGTGCTGGATAACGTCCAGGAAGAGCAATCTTACGGAAAGTGTCTCAGAAAATATACCGCCCCGGTTGATGCATTCGCATTCGCCGGGGTAAGGGTGAAAAGGTGCGGGACGCCTTGAGCGGCCTTAATGTAAGAGCGCACCGCGGCGTTAGCGATAATGCCGGCATGACAAACCCCACCGGGAGCAAGACCAAGTAAATTCCGTTTTCCCGCAAATGTACAACGTTTGCGGGAAGAAGAGACGCCTACTCAACTTTGCGCATGCAAAAACGGAATGGGTAGGTCGCTTCAGTTCGTTTGCAAAAACGCAACGAGATAAATGATTGCCTCCTTCCTTTCGTGCGCGAGCATGGGGGATGAAGACAGAATTCGGCTTACCGACAGACCTCAGAAATATTGCAGGAAGAACGTTTTTGCTCGTGATGTAGATGCTTTTTCAAATCAGGAATTGAACCGCCGTGTTGAACGGTGCGCTCAATCACTTGGAGGAGAAAGCATTGACACCTATCAAAGAATACCGATGGACAATTTCGGAACCCCCAGACCCATCGCTCGTCAAGAAACTGTCCGATGAACTCTTGATCGCTCCTTCGCTGGCAACGATCCTCGTTAACCGTGGTATTGATGATTTCGAAAAGGCACGCCGCTATTTCCGCCCATCGGAGAACGAATTCCACGACCCGTTCCTCATGGACGGAATGTACCTCTCCGTTGACAGAATTCTCGCCGCCAGGTCAAAAAATGAAAAGATCATGGTCTATGGAGATTATGACGTCGACGGCACAAATGGGGCCGGAATGCTTTATCTTTTCTTCAAAGAATTGGGATGCGACGCCGGCTATTATATTCCAAACAGGATTAAAGAGGGTTACGGAATTTCACGCGCCGGAATCGACCACGCAAAAGAGCAAGGAACAACGCTCCTGGTGTCCATCGATTGCGGAATCACCGCAGTCGATCAAGTAGAGTACGCTCGGTCGCTCGGGATTGACGTGATCATCTGCGATCACCATGAACCGAATGACGAACTGCCCAAAGCCGTTGCAGTGCTCGACCCCCTCAAACCGTCCTGCCGCTATCCGTTCAAAAGTCTGTGCGGGACCGGGGTGGGGTTCAAATTGATCCAGGCCCTTTCACGCACCGTTGGCAATGAGTCGACGGTTGGAAAATACCTTGATTTCGTCGCGCTCGCTACAACCGCCGATATCGTCCCCCTTGTCGACGAAAACCGCATCTTTGTCAAACTTGGGCTTGACCTCATCATATCACATCCACGACCGGGCATCAAAGCTCTCCTGGACAGCGCCGGACTTAAGCCCGACGCGATGACTACCGGCCAGGTGGTGTTCGTGCTTGCCCCGAGAATCAACGCGGTCGGGAGACTCGGCGATGCAAAGCGAGCGGTAGAATTATTGATTACTGATGATTATGCTTCGGCCGTGGATTTCGCACGAGTGCTGGAGGAAGAAAATATCAACCGCCGCAAAATTGATGAAGATGTTTTCATTCATGCACAACAGCTTGTTGAAGAATACCTGGACGTCGAAAGCGACGGTGCAATTATCCTCCATCAGGAACAATGGCATCCCGGAGTCGTCGGAATTGTCGCATCCCGGATGGTGGAAAAATATTATCGCCCGGCAATAATGATGACAACGGTTGACGGTGTTGCAAAAGGCTCGGCACGCAGCATCGCAGGCTTTAATATCTATCAGGCCCTGAAACGCTGCGAGGATAAACTGCTGCAGTTCGGCGGACATAAATATGCTGCAGGGTTGACGCTTGAAGTTGACCGCCTAGAAGAATTCAAAGAGGCGTTCAACGCTGTTGCAAAGGAGTTACTGACGGAGGAGCTCTTAACCCCGGTCATTACTATCGACGCGGAAATCGACCTGGGAGAATTAACGCCGAAGTACACTCGCTTACTGAGACAATTCGCGCCGTTTGGTCCGAAGAATATGAGACCGACCTTTGTTACGCGGCACGTCGAGGCGTTAGGCCAGGCAAGGATTGTCGGAAAAAACCATTTGCGGTTCAAAATCAAAAAGAACAATGTGACGTTGGACTGCATCGGATTTAATCTCGGATACTTATTGGGTCTCTTCAACAACGGCAATAAGTACTACGACATCGTGTTTGCCGTTGACGAGAGCGATTTTTCTGGCGTTCAGCTTCCGCAATTAAAAATCAAAGATCTACGAATAACGTCTGCAGGGAATGGAGTTCACTAGCGACATTTGAATCCGGAAATGCAAGGAGATACAGTATGTCAGGTCATTCAAAATGGGCAACGATAAAAAGGAAAAAAGCTGTCACAGACTCACGCCGCGGAAAAGTTTTCACCCAAATTATCAAAGAAATTACGATCGCTGCAAAATCCGGAGGGGGTGACCCGTCGGGCAATCCCCGCCTGCGGCTTGCCATCGACAAAGCCAAATCCAGCAACATGCCGGCCGACAACATCAAACGTGCGATCATGAAAGGAACGGGGGAACTCCCGGGAGTTTCATACGAAGATGTCACCTACGAAGGCTATGGGCCCGCTGGAGTTGCGTTGATTATCGAATCGGTCACAGACAATAAGAATAGAACGGTTTCTGAAATACGACATCTCCTGGAGCGAAACGGCGGGAAATTCGGCGCGACCGGCTCGGTCGCATGGATGTTCCATAAGAAAGGAACGATCCGCACCCCCAAAGGTTCCATGACAGAAGATGATATGCTATCGATCGTTCTCGATGCCGGAGCGGATGATCTGCGGATCGACGGCGATTCATTTGAGATTACGACATCGCCCGAAGCATTCGAAGAAGTAAAAAAAGCCATCGAGAGCAAAAATATCGCGATCGAAGAGGCTGAGATTCATAAGGTTCCAGAGAACACCGTTAAAGTGGAAGGTCCCGACGCAGAAAAAGTCCTTAAGCTGATGGAGGCCCTTGAAGAGCACGACGACACTCAGCATGTTTACGCCAATTTCGACATCGACGAAAAAATTTTGGCGAGCTTTAGCAATTGAGATCGAAGAAAGCCAATGATTATCCTTGGAGTTGACCCGGGAACTCTCATTACCGGTTACGGCGTCATTCGAAGAAACGGTGCGACGTTGAACGTGCTCGACGTCGGAGTTATTAAAATTCCACCGGGGGACACAATGCCGCTCCGGCTCCGAAGAATTTATTCCGAATTGTGCCGCATCATCGAGAAATTTCATCCCGACGAATTTGCAATTGAGACTGCATTTTACAGTAAGAACGCGCAATCCGCATTGAAAATCGGCCAAGCGCGCGGGGTGTCAATGCTCGCGGGTGTCAACTTCGAAGTTCCCATCTCTGAGTATTCTCCTCGTGAAATCAAAAAGTCTGTCGTCGGAAACGGCGCTGCATCAAAAGAGCAGGTTCAGTATATGATCAAGAGCCTTCTGAAACTCAAAACGACTCCAAAGTTTTTTGACGCAACGGATGCTCTGGCCGTCGCCGTTTGCCATTCGCATAGAATCACCCGGCCCCGGTCGGGATTTAAAAGCTGGACATCGTTCGTTGAAGCGCATCCGGAACGGATTATTACCGGAAATGCAAAAGTAAAAAGTAAAAGATAAAAATTTCGCGTCAGAATTATCATCAACCCTGGCCTTCGCTCTTCATTTTTAATTTTTAATTCTTAATTTTTTATTTATGTTCAGCCATCTCAAAGGGATCCTCGATCACAAAGCTCCGACAGAAATCGTCGTCGATGTGAACGGCGTCGGATACGCGGTCAGCATTCCTTTATCGACATATGAAAAGCTCGGCGCTACGGGATCTGCCGTCACGATACTTACCTATACCCATGTTCGCGAAGATATTCTCCAGCTTTACGGCTTCGCTACCGAAGCGGAGCGGGAAATTTTCCGTCTGTTGATTTCGGTTTCGGGTATAGGGCCGAAAATTGCTCAGGGTATTTTATCAGGAGTTCAGCCAAATGAATTGCAAAATTTAATCGCCCAGGCCAATGTCTCAGCGCTGACTGCAATCCCGGGAGTGGGAAGAAAAACTGCAGAGCGTTTGATCGTGGAGCTTCGCGATAAGATCGGCAAACTTGATTCGGCTTCGCCGGCTGTCGGTTCAACCGATACAAGTCAAGGTATTCGCGCAGAAGCTTTGATGGCATTGATTTCCCTCGGGTACACCCGCGCTTCGGCTGAGAAATCCATCCGCTCAGTGTTACAGGGACTCAACGGAAAAGAAACAACCATTCAGGAGTTATTGAAGCAGGCCTTGAAATCGGCAGGTAGATAAATTGCAATACAGAATCCGGACCCTCAGCGCATCCTTATTGGCTTCCGATGTGAATTACGTCATCCCCAAACTTCTTCCTCAGCTTATCCATAGCCTCGAACATATGCGAACGCCTGCCGTCATCAGAAAAAAGAGTAAGCTCCCCTTCCTCTCTTGCACTAAAATTAGAGAGCCGAACTCCCAATAACCTGACGAGTTTTTTCCCCGAATACGCCGAGCGCAGCAATCCGCCTACGGACCTATGCACTACAGTATCGTCATCGGTCGGATCAATCGTCACAGCACGAGTCAGGGTCTTAAAATCAGCATAGCGCAGCTTTAGCGAGACTGTCCTTGCCTTCCACCGGTAAGACCGAAGAGTCGAACAAACGTCCTCGGAAAGCGAATGAAGAATTTTTGTAAGCTGACCGAGGTCGTCAATGTCATGTGCAAATGTCTCTTCCCTGCTGATGCTTTTTCTTTCCCATTCGACTGTTAATGTGTCTGGCCCTTCACCGCTCGCAATCTTAAAAAGATGTGCTCCAACTTCACCTAACAGCGCTGCCATTTGTTGATTCGAAGCTTGTTGAATGTCGGCAACCGTCCGAAATCCTTTTTCATGCAACAACGGTGCCGTTTTGGGACCGATTCCGGGAAGAACATCAATAGGTAATGGTGCAAGAAATTTCTTCTCTTCGCCGTGAGGAATAAAACAAACTCCCGCAGGTTTTACCGTCCCAGCACCTATCTTTGCGACGTACTTGTTGGAGGCCAGGGCAATTGTGCAGGGAAGAGAGAATTCTTTCCAGACTAATTGCTGCAATATTTTCATCAATGCAGGCAGGTCGTTCCCGTAAAATGATTCGCATCCCGTGAAATCCATATACATCTCATCAATCGACGCACGCTCGACGATCGGCGTAAAATCGAGCATTCGTTTGTATAACTTGTCCGAATACATTCCGTAGACTCCGTGGCTTCCGGGGACGACGGTTAAGTGCGGACAAAGCTGAAGTGCACGCCGGGTCGGCATTGCGGAACGAACGCCGAACTTTCGCGCTTCGTACGATGCGGAAGCGATAACTCCCCTTCCATCCGTACTCCCGCCAACGGCCACCGGTTTGCCGATGAGCGAAGGGTTTTTGATTCGCTCGACGGAAACAAAGAAGCAGTCAAGGTCAAGATGAGCGATATATTTCTTTTGATTTGTCATTAGGCTGCAAAATACGAGATTCCGCACTGCGGTTCAACATCGCGGTCAACTGAGTGCTGGCTCAATTTGTCATTCCCGCGAAAGCGGGAATCCAGTATTGTGTTTTTTAGTGCAGAATGGATGCCCACTTTCGTGGGCATGACATATTCTTTCTCAAATTGAGCCAGCACCGTCAACTGGGTACTGACTCAATTTGTCATTCCCGCGAAAGCGGGTCGAAGACTCAACTCGGCGAGAATCCAAATATTCACTTTTTACTGGACAATGGATGCCGACTTTTCCCAAAGGGATTCCTTCGGAACGTGGGCATGACAATTTTTTTCTCAAGTTGAGCCGTTACCGTCAACTTGCCGATACTCCGCGATACGGTTGCAAATGGGGCAGTTTAGATTTATTTTACCCCTGTTAAATAGGACCGATTTATGAAAATACCCTTTCCACATAATTTCCCTGCAGAGTTGCGACTTGTGGAGGAAGCTGATGCTGAAAAGCTCTTTAATTTGATCGATCAGAACCGCCAGCACCTCCGCCGCTGGCTCCCATGGGTTGACAGCAACATGTTTATCAATGACACTCAAACATTCATCCGCCATTCTCAAGAACAATATACGAGTAAGAAGGGATTTCAGACAGCCATTTGGTCGAAGAATGAAATAGCCGGAATCATCGGCTATCATCCAATCGATTGGCAAAACAGAACCGTCATGATCGGTTACTGGATCGGGGAACAATTTCAAGGGAAGGGGCTGATGACAGAAGCTTGTCGCATTCTCGTCAGCTATGCCTTTGACGAATTTCATTTGAATCGAGTTGAGATCAAGTGTGCAACAGGTAACACGAAAAGTTGTGCAATACCGGAACGCCTAATGTTCATTAAAGAGGGGGTCATCAAAGATGGGGAATGGCTCTACGATCACTTTGTCGATTTGGTGTTGTACAGAATGCTCGCAGATGAATGGAAAAGTCTTCGATAGTGTCAAACGATGACAATCTCCTTGCTCAGCGACTTTAATTAACTTATATTTTGCCCAGAACAATTCTTACCCGGATATCATGCTGTTGAAAAATTGCTTTCATGTTGCCACGCTCGACGGACAATCGCTCACCGACGTTGACATCGTAATCACAAACAACCGCATTACCAAAATCGGAAACAACCTCATTTCAGAATCCGCCGCAGATCCGGGTAATCAAGTCCTCGATTGTTCGAATTGTGTAGTTATTCCCGGACTCGTCAACACGCACCATCATTTTTATCAAACGCTGACGAGAAACCTTCCTTCCGTCCAAAACGCGAAACTCTTCGACTGGCTTCTCTATCTTTATGAGGTATGGAAGAACATCGACGACGAAGCTGTCTATTACTCGTCTTTGTTAGCCATTGGTGAATTGCTGAAAACAGGATGTACACTTTCGACCGACCATCATTATCTCTATCCGGATCATTTCAGCGGCGACCTGATAGGAATACAATTTGAAGCCGCGGAAAAACTGGGAATGAGATTTTCTCCTTCCCGGGGCTCAATGTCTTTGAGTAAAAAAAATGGGGGCCTTCCGCCCGATTCCGTTGTCCAAAACCAAGACCAAATACTCACAGACAGTGCCAGAGTAATCGAAAAATATCACGATTCCTCTGAAGATTCGATGAGAAAAATTGTCCTCGCTCCATGCTCTCCTTTTTCAGTAACAATTGAGAGCATGAAAGAAACCGCAAAGCTGGCGCGAGAACACCATGTTCGGCTCCATACTCATCTCGCCGAAACTAAAGACGAAGAACAGTATTGCCAAGAGAAATTTGGCAAAAATCCTCTCTCTTTGATGAACGATCTTGGTTTCGTGGGTGAAGACGTCTTCTTTGCCCATGGCGTATTCTTTAACGACGACGAACTCAATCTCCTTGCAGAAACAAAAACATCAATCGCCCACTGCCCTTCCTCGAATATGCGCTTGGGGTCCGGCATCGCGAGAGTACGAGAAATGATCGACCGCGGCATCAACGTGGGAATCGGCGTAGACGGTTCCGCCTCGAACGACACTTCCGATATGCTCGGCGAACTGCGAAATGCGATGCTGCTCCAACGAGTGAAGTACGGAGCGTCGGGACTGACGGCGAATGAAGCCTTTACTCTTGGAACAGAAAACGGGGCGAAGATGCTTAATTTTTCAAAAGTCGGGAAAATTAAAGAGGGCTGGCTCGCAGACCTCGCTCTTTTTAACATCAATAAACTGGAATACACCGGAAGCCTTTCCGACCCGCTCGCAGCATTGCTATTTGCCGGCATCAGTCATCAAGCGGAGTACACTATTGTGAACGGAAAACTTGTAGTAGTGCACGGGAATCTTGTCGGCGAGCACGAAGAGTTGATAATCCGAAAAGGAAATGCAATAGCGAAAAAGCTCCTTCAATAACTAAGGAACTCGACTCACAACGTCATTTTCGAGAAATTGACTATATGTTATCGAATACGATTCAATGGTACTTCCCTTCATCAATAAAAGAAGCCACAAAGCTCATTCAAAAAAACGGTGTTATCCTTCACGGCGGCGGAACAAAAATTCTTGAGCCACAGCCACAGGGTAATATTAAAGGTCTTGTCGATACCGGAGGCTTGGGCTTGAATTACATCAAGGCTGTCGGCAAGACTATACATATAGGATCGGGGGCCACTTTCGCCGATGTAGCACAATTCTGTCGAGGGAAAAAAATGTTGATGATGCTCGGCAACTCGCTCGGATCTGCCGCCTCGACGCCGCTGAGAAACAGAATTACGATAGGAGGATCACTGAAAGATTTCCCGATGTGGAGCAACTTGTACGCTCCGTTGTTGGCGCTCGATGCAATAATTGAGATCGTTGGAGAGCGCGCCGGAGTCTTCTCCCTCGAACACTACGCGAGTTCACCCTTGATAAAATCGAAGCATCTGATTAAAGAAATCCGCGTGACTGAAAAGAAACATCTCCGTTGCGGGGCAAAGGCGTTTCATGTGGTCCGATTTGAATATCCAATATTCCATATCGCCGCCGCCGTAGCCATGAGGCGAGATATCGTCGAGGATGCACGATTCTTCATTACTGGCGTGAAGAAAAAATTTGTGAGATTGGAATCGGCAGAAAATGTCCTGCTCGGAAAATCAATTACCGATGATACGATTGTAACAGCCGCCAAGGAAATCTACCTGACTTTTGCCCCCGACTACAAATTTAGCTCCGAATACAAGGAAAGGGTGGCGAGAATTTATTTTAAAGATCTGTTGCGCGAAATTCAGCGAGATGTTGTATGAAAACTCCGTTTACTATTAATTCGGTCGTCTGTGAACTTGAGCTGCAGCCTCATGAAACGCTTCTCACAGTTTTGCGAAATCACGGCTTCACCGAGGTAAAATCTGGATGTGAGGAAGGCGAGTGCGGTGCATGCCTCGTATTGCTGGACGAAAGACCGGTAAACTCCTGCCAAGTATTGGCGATGAGTGTGCGGAACAAAAAAGTGAGAACGGTCAAGGGAATCGGAACACTCTATGCCCCCCATGTCATTCAAAAAGCATTTGCACAACTAGGCGCAGACCAATGCGGCTTCTGTTCCCCCGGCATGGTAATTGCAACGTTCAGCCTTCTCCGGGAACATCCGAATCCGACACGCGAACAAATTGGCGAAGCGCTTGACGGAAATCTTTGCCGGTGCACGGGCTATGTTAAAATAATTGATGCAGTTGAACATGCCGCGGCAGAATTGCGAAATATAAAACCGTAACGGAAAAGTTATGTTTAAATACGTGAACAAACCGATCGAGAAGATTGACGGCCTGGCGCTTGTAACCGGGGAGGAGCACTATACAAACGATTTTATGTATAAAAACATGCTGCACGTATCAGTGCTTCATTCCCCATTTCCATACGCCAGCATAGAAGACCTTGATGATTCGGATGCACGAGCGATGAAAGGGGTTGTGGAAGTGCTGTCATACAAAAATGTGAACCGAATTTTATACACAACTGCCGGACAAGGATTTCCCGAACCTTCACCGTACGATACCGTCTTGTTTGGCGATACGGTGAGGTTTGTCGGCGACAACGTCTGCGCGGTGGCGGCTGAGTCAAAGGAAACGGCTGACAAGGCACTGGCAAAGATCAGGGTTAAGTACCGACAACTCAAGCCGCTTTTGGATTTTGAAAAAGCAGAGGATTCGCCCACAATCATCCATGAGAATGATGGAGCTTTTCCTAAAATTCCGATCTATTATGATGCATCGAAGAACCTTGCGGCGAAAGTTGAAGCAGAAATCGGGAATTTCGAAGAGGCGTACAACAAATCCCCGAACAAATTTGAGAACGAGTTCTATGTTCCATATGCTTCACATTGTGCTCTGGAACCGCATGCGGCTGTTTCCTATCTCGACTATCGCGGCCGGCTTGTCGTCATAAGCACCACGCAGGTGCCATTTCACGTGAGGAGGATTGTTTCCGCTGTCGCTGAGATTCCGATTTCCAAGATCCGTGTCATCAAACCGAGAATTGGCGGAGGATTTGGCGGAAAGCAGGAGGTTCTCCTTGAACCAATCGTTGCTCTGATGACCTGGCGAACCAAGCGTCCCGCGAAGCTTGTTTACACACGAAAAGAGGTCTTTACTTCTACAAGAACCCGGCATCAATACAAAACGACATTCCGTGTCGGTTACGAAAACGACGGAACGATTACTGCACTTCACCTTGATGCCTTAGAAAATTCCGGAGCTTACGGATCACACGCTCTTACCGTTTTAGCGAACGCCGGTTCGAAAACCCTCCCGCTGCTGAACAAAATTCAAAATCTGAAGTTTACCGGCAAAGGCGTCTACACGAACTTGCCTGTTGGAGGAGCCTACCGGGGTTACGGTGCAACAGAAGCGTACTTCGGTTACGGACAAGTGGTCGATACGGTTTGTGCGAAAACCGGAAACGATATCGTTGAATACTATAAAAAATGGACCATCAAATCCGGAGAGACCTCGCCAATTTTTAAAGCGCTTGGGGAAGGCAAAGAAGGCGTGGCGATGACTATCACGTCGACATCGCTCCATGAGTGCCTTGACACGGGTGCAGCACTTTCCAATTGGTACCAAAAAAAGAAATTGTATACGGAAGACTTCAACAAAGGGAAAAGAGTCAAAAAAGGTATTGGGATGGCAGCGCTGATGCAGGGTTCAGCCATTCCGGAAATCGATATGGCTTCGGCGTACATGAAAATGAATGATGACGGCTCATTTAACCTTCTCGTCGGAGCAACCGATTTAGGAACCGGATCGGACACCGTGCTCGCTCAAATTGCCTCTGAAGTCCTTGACACCCCGGTGGCACAGATCATTGTGACCTCTTCAGACACCGACCACACGCCGTTTGATACGGGTGCCTACGCCTCATCGACCACGTATCTTTCCGGCCAAGCGGTTAAAAAATGTGCCAGCATCATAAAAGAGCAAATTCTAAAGGTAGGGGCAGACCTCCTCAGCCTTCCGCTTTCAGACGTAAAAGTCGACGACGGTTGCGTTGTGCCATCGCAATCGGTGAATCAGAAGAATCACGGAAAAGTGACGTTTGGAGAAATTTGTCAGAGCAGTTTGTACCAAAAAAACCAATTACAGATTCAAGCGACGGCATCCCACGTTTCTCCGAAATCCCCTCCGCCGTTTGCAGCACATTTTGTTGAAATCGAAGTAGACACTTTTACTGGCCTCATCAAAGTGTTAAACTATGTGGCAACTGTCGATTGCGGGACGCCGATAAATCCAACATTAGCAGAAGGACAGGCCCAGGGAGCAATCGTCAACGGGATCTCCTACGCACTCTTTGAAAATTACTACTTTTCGCCGCAAGGGATTCTGCTCAACGATACGTTTGGAAAATATGGGATGCTCACCGCGCACGACATCCCCCCCATCACGGTAAAGCTGATTGATTCATACGAAGAATCCGGTCCGTTCGGCGCAAAATCTGTTTCCGAAATTAACATTAACGGCGCTTTGCCGGCAATTGCAAATGCTTTTTACAATGCAACGGGAAAGAGATTATTCCGAGCACCATTTACGCCGGAATACGTTCTCTCTGTCTTAGATGAGGACTGAATTATCCGCCGCCGATGGGGAGTAGAAAAGTTATCTTATCGTTTTCGTGCAGAGGAGTAAATCGACTTTTTTCTTGTCCGTTGATGAAGGCAGTAACAAATTTTTGATGATCTCGCGCTACATGCAATCGCTGCAGAAGGTCTTCGATCGTTGCCCCCTCTTTGACCTCGATATATCCGCCCTTTTCCAATCCCTCAATATGGAGAAGCCCTGAGCACTCAACCTCAACTTTAATTTGCGAAGATGGTTCCATTTAGAACTCTCTCTAGGATAGACTCGCACGCTACAAGGATGCCGCTTCCCTGTTGAACTCCTCGATCAGCGCGTCAATTCGGGGTGTCAATTGTTGGATGGAAGTCCAGTAATCCGGGTCATACCATTGAGCATTCAGCTCTTGAAGGTCTTTTTTCTGCTGCTCAATCCAGGTGAAGTATTTGAGATTGTGAATACGTTTACGGTCGTGGTAATTCAACTCACACATGTTTGATGTATCGGCGTGCAGACATGACGCGTGAAAAGCTCGAACTGCATCGTTTTCAGTGTATTCTCCGTGCTTCTCTTTCAACTCGTCAAGACGCGAACCGTAGAGCTGCATCGAATCGGTTAGAACCGTGGCAACAACATCGTTTTCAGTAAGCTCGAAATATTTGGACAGTTTAATTGCTGCTAGTACGTTCGCAACGCCGGATATGCCGATAAGATCAAGCATCGATACAATTTTGCTCTCCACTCCCTGCCGCACCAGATACTCCTTCCCTTTCTCTTCGTTAAAGAGACGAATGAGTTCAATGCAATCATCATCGTCCACATCGATAACCAGGTCAGTGTTTCTTATGTTGTGGATCCACGGCACATGCTTATCCCCAATGCCTTCAATTCTATGGCTGCCGAAACCATTTTCCAGAAGGGTTGGACATTGCAGCGCTTCCACTGCGGCAATTTTGATCGCGGGATGCTTCTGCTTGAGATAGTCACCAGCCGCAATCGTTCCGGCAGAACCGGTCGATGAAACAAATCCCGCTAAGTTCAAGTTCGCTTGAGTGCCCCGCAGTTCTTCAAACAATTTAGCGATTGCATTGGCAGTAACTTCGTAGTGCCACAAATAATTCCCAAGCTCTTCAAATTGATTAAAAATTACGGCGTCCTTCCGCTGAGCTTTGAGTTCCCAGCACTTGTCAAAAATTTCTTTCACGTTGCTTTCAGAACCGGGAGTGGCAATAACTTCTCCGGCTAATTTTTTCAGCCACGCAAACCTCTCTTTGCTCATTCCTTCCGGAAGAATGGCAATCGATTCGCAGCCAAACAAGGCAGAATTAAACGCGCCGCCGCGGCAAAAATTCCCCGTCGAGGGCCAGACTGCTTTCTGCCATGTTGAATCAAAATTTCCCGTGACGACTGCCGGCGCTAGGCATCCAAATGTCGCGCCAACCTTATGCGCACCCGTGGGGAACCACTTGCCGACCAGGGCAATGATTCTTGCACGAACACCCGTCAACGCATGCGGCAGCTCGATATAATTTACCCCGCCGTACCCGCCCCCCATTTCTTTCGGGTCGTTCTTCCAGGTGATTCTAAAAAGATTAAGCGGATTGACATCCCATAACCCAATCTTTTTCAGCCCCTCTCTTATATTTAAAGGACTGCTTTCGGGATTCTTCAATTGAGCGAATGTCGGAATAGTAATCCCCTTTTCTTTACAGCGCTTAATATTGTTGCTGCGTGCTTTCTTGTTGACGGTCAAATTAATCATTCAGGTTGTCCTTTTCTTCACGTACGATTGAGTTCAAAAAGCCGGCCATATTTTGCCAAATCGGATTCGTCATCAATATCAATGCAAATACCCCTGTCTTCAACAAGGCAAACCTCGGAAGAATATTTCTGCAATACATTCCTTAGAATTGAATCGTCTTTTTCTTGAAGGACCGCCGATAAGGCCGGTCGCCGGATGAGAATCGGATGACCCTTTTTTAAGCGCTTCTCTTTTGTTTCCCCTCCAGAGTCAATGAAAATCCCCGGCATAAAAACATCGATAATCGATTTTTTCTCAAAAGTGTCCGCGAGTTTCTTATAGGTTTCCGCCCGAACAAATGGCATATCGCCGGGAACAACGAAAATTCCGTCGATGGAAGAATGAACTTGCTTTACCCCAATTTTCACCGAGGAGAACATTCCGGCGTTGACATCGACATTTTCAACGAATACAATCTTGTTTTTTTCTGATTTGCCCAGATTTTCATCATCTCGAACCAGTGCTTTCAGCTTTTCGAATTGATACCCGCCAACGACAATGATTTGTTCACAAACGTGTGCTGCAGACACGATGACACGTATGATAAGCGGAATCTTATTCAGCAAAATTTCCGGCTTCCAGAGCTTCATTCGCGATGAGTATCCTGCGGCTAGGATTACCGCTGCGAACGAAGTTTGTCCTCCGACCGGGTTCAATGGTCAAATCCTAGTGATTGAAGAATCATCTCGATGTCGGGTTCAAACGTTCGAGGAAACGTAACACCTTTCATGGCAGAATCGATATCTTTCAAGCCGTGTCCCGTCAGAAGAACAACAACGGCTGCGTCTCGCGATATTCTATCCTTCATCGTAACAAATCCGGCGAAGGATGCTGCCGAGGACGGCTCGCAAAATATTCCGGACATTTTTGAGAGATACTGCTGTGCATCGAGAATTTGCTTGTCCGAAACAAGGATCACATCCCCTCCAACCTTTTTAAGGTCGCTGACAGCAGTGTAAGCGTTCCGAGCAGCGTTGACCGAAATT
This sequence comes from Bacteroidota bacterium, assembly GCA_049578505.1. GTDB lineage: Bacteria > Bacteroidota > Ignavibacteria > UBA10030 > UBA8401 > JAGVPT01. Next base: position 100,504 of record JBAUMC010000090.1, read on the forward strand.
GAATCTGCAATTGTGTCGGCTTTGTAGTTGAGGTCAAACTTGTGGTGATGGAACGCCGTATGGATGAACGAGCTGCCTTCAGCTTGAACGCCAATCACTTTCGGAATCGCTTGTATCAAGCCGAGGAATTGCAGATCCAGAAATCCCTTAATCACCCCGCTTAAAACAACTCCATCACCTACAGGTAGAAAAACATACTCAATCTGCTTTCCCTGCATTTGCGCTACAATCTCAAAAGAAACAGTCTTTTTCCCTTCGATCGTCATCGGATTGTACGCAGTGTTTCTATTTAAAAAACCGGTCCGTTCTGAGAATTTCAAGGAAAGGTCGAACGCGGCATCGTAATTCCCCTGGATTGGGATCAATGTGGCGCCATACTGCAGACACTGGACCAGTTTTGCTCTCGGCGCGGTTGCAGGCATGAAGATAATCGCCTCCTGTCCAGCAGATGCAGCAACTCCTGCCATCGATGAGGCTGCGTTACCGGTTGAGGCCACCACAATTTTTTCTATTGCATGCTTTTTTGCGAAGGCAGAGACTAGAAACGACGCTCTATCCTTAAAAGAACCGGTCGGGTTTGTGCCGTCAAATTTTAAAAAAATATTTTTATACCCAAGGCCGCGTCGTATGTTTAAGGCTTCAACGAGGGGAGTATTTCCCACAGGGAATGGAGGAAAATACTCTTTTTCAACAGGAAGATACTCGAAAATGTCAAAATGGTCGGCCTCTCTTTTTGTGCCGCGAAAAGAAGAAGGGAGCCTTACCTTCAAGACGCCATGCAATGGTTTCCCAGCGAGGTCGTCTTCACGGCAATTCGGGCAAAGCATTCGATTCTTCTCAATTTGGAATTCGCGGCCGCACTCTTCGCAGACGTATTTAAATTCTTCCTTCTTCATTTGCTACATCGTTAAAGCCATAATGGCTTTTGCAGTGTGCAGCCTGTTTTCCGCCTCATCGAAAACGATCGAGATGTCAGGATTATCCAGTATCTCGTCGGTGACCTCTTTGCCCCGGTCTGCGGGGAGAGCATGCATCAATTTTACCTTCTTGTCAGCAAGTTTAATTCTTCGTTCATCGCAAATCCAGTTCTTGTATTTTTCAAGATTGTTCTTCATTTCCTTTTTACATGCATCCTCGCTTTGCAAATAATCCTCAACGCTATAATGGCCGAATCCGCCCCAGTTTTTCGGGATCACTACTTGCGCACCTTCAAACGCTTCGTCCATGTCGTTTGTGAACTTCAGGCTCCCTCCCCCAGCCTCGGCGTTCTTGTAAGCTTTATCGATAATATTTTTGCTGAGTGGAAATTCTTTTGGATTTGCGACCGTGACATCGATGCCGTATCTGGGGAACAGGAGGATTTGTGTTTGAGGTACTGAGAGCGGCTTGGCGTGCGTCGTCGCATACGCCCAGGATATTGTGACTTTCAGCCCCCGGGGATTCTTGTCGAAGTACTCGAACAGTGTCATTAAATCGGCGAGCCCCTGAAACGGATGGTACACATCGTCTTGCAGCGACATGACAGGAACAGTGGCGTACTTTGCCATTTCATCAAGATATTTCTTGCCGATTCCATAAAAACAATTCCGGCAGGCGATGCCGTGCCCCATCCGTGAAAGAATAATTGCAGTATCTTTTGGAGCTTCTCCGTGCGAGATTTGCATTTTATCGGAGGTGAGGTCGTGAGCGTGGCCGCCGAGCTGCGTCATGCCTGCCTCCATCGAGTTACGAGTTCTCGTCGATTGCTCAAAAAAAATATTAAACAGTGTTTTATCGGGAAGAAGCCGGTGGGGTTCTCCCATCGCGAATTTTCTTTTTAAGTCGAATGCCGCTTCGAACGCGGTATCAAGCTCCTGTTTCGTCCAATCATCGTCGGACAAAAAATGTTTTTTATAGAGATCAGAAACCATTATCGCCTCACCAATAAAAGGGTTAGTCGTCAGTCTCGCATAGCTGGTGGATTAATCAAAACAGAGGTCAATAGATGGAACAGAAGTAGGCATAAAAGGCCGCCGCTTTGACAAGATCGTCAACAGGGACTTTTTCGTTCGGGGCGTGGGCCAGGACTTCATTTCCCGGACCAAATCCGATAACAGGAATTTTGTATCGACCGTTAATCATCACTCCATTTGTTGAGAATGTCCATTTATCGACAACAGGTGCTTTGTGAAACAGATCTTTAAACGATTTGATGCCTGCCTGAATCACCGGATGGCTTTCTTCAAGTTTCCATGTTGGATAATATTTTTCCATCCCATATTCTTTCCCCGTATATCCTTTTTCCTGGTAGTTGAGGATTTCTACCTTAGCATTCATTCCCTCGACGATCTCTTCGACCTGTCGCACAGCCAGGGCTTTATCCTCACCCCATGTCAGTCTTCTGTCGAGATGGATTTTTGCAAAGTCCGCAACCGCGCATAAAGACGGACTCGAAGAAACAAACTCGGAGATCGTGACCGATCCCTTCCCCAAAAACGAGTCTGTATCTAACCGCTCGTTCAGTTTTTCGATTTCCAGCGCCGCCTTTGAGGCCATGTAGATTGCATTTTTGCCTCGTTCCGGGGCAGAACCATGAGCCGAGACACCGTAAAATGATACTTCAATTTCCATCCTGCCTCGATGGCCTCGATAAATATTGAGGTTTGTCGGTTCAGTGACAATAACGCAATCGGGCTTGAGGTGATCCTCCTCCGCGATATACTTCCAGCACAAGCCGTCGCAATCTTCTTCCATAACAGATCCGATAAAATAGACGGTTGCATCATTCGTGAAGCCGATATCTTTCAATATTTTGCCGGCAGTAACAAACGCCGCCGGTCCTCCCTTCTGGTCGACACTCCCTCTCCCGTGCACAAATCCATCTTTGATCTCCCCAGCAAGGGGGTCGAATATCCAGTATTCACGATTGCCCACGTCTACAGTGTCAATGTGTCCATCGAGAGCTATCACCTTTTTGCCATTTCCGATTCTGCCAATGACGTTCCCCAAGCCATCGATCTTCACTTCGTCAAAAAGGGCCTCCTCCATCATTCGTTTAAGTTCGGTTGCAACTTCTTTCTCTTTTGTGCTTAAAGATTTGTTCCTGATAAGCTTTGAAAGATTGTTTGCAGTATAATTCGTATATTTTTTAGAGCTTTCATAAATTGATTGCGCAAGTTCCATGGTTTTTCCTCATCAATGCGATTTACGCGAATGCGATACCGGTAAAACCTAAAGTACTAAACTTTCATCGAAAAACACAGATTATTTTGCGGTGGAAGGTTGGCTCGAAATTCTCTCGCGCAAATGCTCGTGAAGCAGTGAGGCATGTATGTCCGACCGCATGACACCGATTCCGTTTGACCGACTCATTAATTGGATGTTTTCTGAATTCCAGCATTCAAAAACCATCTTTGGCATCCCAGCGGTAAAATTCTTCTATAAGTCCTCGCCACAGGTAATCAGAGTTTTTGATGAAACGATCGAGACGCCGCTTGGCCCTGCCGCAGGACCTCACACACAATTAGCACAAAATATTATCGCGTCATACCTCGCCGGTGGAAGGTTCTTTGAATTGAAAACGGTTCAGCATCGTGATGACCTTGCCATCGATAAGCCGTGCATTGACGCACGGGATGAAGGATACAACATCGAATGGTCTCAAGAGCTGACGCTTGCACAATCGTACGAGGAATATCTAAAAGCCTGGTTCGCGCTCCATTTATTGAACGACGTTTTCCATTTTTCTCCATTGGGCAAGGGAGCATTCGTTTTCAACATGAGCGTCGG
>JBAUMC010000091.1:0-11874 GCA_049578505.1 Bacteroidota bacterium
CACTTCAATTTATCGTGAAAATTTTTATATTAGAAAGACACTGGGAATATAATTTACGCGAACAGCACATGGACATTGAGCAAAGATACGCAAAACTTATTAATTATTTAACAGACTACATCTATACTGTTACAATAAAGAACGGCATTGTGGTGGATACGTTTCATGGTCCCGGCTGCGTTTCAGTTACCGGATACACTTCCGACGATTATAAAAGAGACCCGCAACTCTGGTACAGGATGGTCCATCATAAAGACCGTGAAAAAGTGCTCGAACAGGCCCGGCTGGCTCTTGCAGGAAAAGAAGTGAGTCCGCTCGAACACCGAATCATTCATCGGGATGGGACTGTCCGTTGGATCCGAAATAAAATTGTCGTGACAAAAAACGACGACGGAACTCCGGCGGCCTATGACGGCTTGATTAACGATATAACGGAATTGAAAAAAGCCGAGGTTGCGGAGGCAATACGAAACCAGCAGTTGAAACAGGCCGATAAAATGGCTTCGCTTGGGATTCTGGTCTCGGGCATTGCACATGAGATCAACAATCCAAATAATTTTATCTTGTTGAACGTCCAACTCTACTCGAAAATCTGGAAGGACATCTCGCCGATACTCGACGCTTACTACGGGGAGAATGGCGACTTCAGCATTGCCGGAATGCCGTACAGCACCTCGAAAGAAAAGATTGCACAATCGCTTGAGGGCATATTCAAAGGTTCTGAAAGGATAAAAAATATTACTGCAGGGCTTACGGAATACGCAAAAGCCGACAGCGATACACTGAACGAACGCGTTGATATTAATAAAGTAGTAGAAATGGCGGTATTGATTACCGGGAACCTAATCAAGAAATCGACCCATAATTTTAAGGTCGAGTACGGCAACGATATCCCGTTGATAAAAGGGAACGCGCAGCAACTGGAGCAGGTGGTCATCAACCTCATCAACAATGCATGTCAATCGTTGAAAGACCCTTCGGGTGAGATTAAAGTCTCCACCTATTTTAACAGAGCAAGGAACAAAGTCCGCATCAAAGTGGAAGACCAGGGGATCGGTATCAAAGCAGGCGACCTGAAATATATTATGGACCCTTTTTTCACAACAAAAAGAGAAATGGGGGGCACGGGGCTTGGACTTTCCGTCTCGTACAATATCGTTAAGAGCCATGGGGGAATGCTTATTCTGAATAGCAAGCCGGAAAAAGGAACAATCGCACGGGCATCGTTTTCCCCGTTCAGTGAAAGCAAAGAAGGGGGAAGCCAATGAGTTCAAAAATTTTTCCAGCCGGTCCTATCCTCCTCGTTGATGACGAAGAGCATTTTTTACTGAGCGTGGAATTGACCTTATCTTCCAATGGCATTACCAATATTGAAACTTGCGGGGACAGCAGGCTTGTCATGGAGCGCCTGTCTCAAAAATATTACTCTCTGGTTGCACTTGATATCAATATGAAATACGTCTCAGGCATAGAACTCCTCCGGCAGATTGTCCACGCCTATCCTGAAATTCCGGTCATTATGATCACTGCCGTTAACGACGTGGACAGCGCAGTGTCGTGCATGAAGGAAGGAGCTTTTGACTATGTTGTGAAACCTATCACCGACACGAAGCTTGTTACGATTATGAAGCGTGGTTTAGAGCTCGGCGAAATCAAGAATGAAAACGAGATGTTAAAGCAATCTCTCCTGCGCGAAAACGTCGAGCATCCGGAATCGTTCGAAGAAATCGTGACTCACAGCGTCCCGCTACGGTCAATTTTCAGGTACATAGAAGCGATTGCAAAAACAAACTTGCCGGTGCTCATCACGGGTGAAACCGGAACGGGTAAGGAACTCTTTGCGGAAGCGGTTCATAAGGCGAGCGGAAGAAAGGGCGAACTTGTCTCTGTGAACGTTGCTGGTGTTGACGACAATTTTTTTTCAGATACTCTTTTCGGCCATAAAAAGGGAGCTTTTACGGGGGCCGATTCGGAAAGAAACGGTCTTATCGAAAAGGCTGACGACGGTACTTTGTTTCTCGACGAAATCGGAGACTTGACTATTCAGTCTCAGGTGAAATTATTGCGACTCTTGCAAGACGGTAGTTACTATCCTCTTGGTTCCGACATTGCAAAGTTGTCGAACGCCAGGATCATCGTCGCAACCCATCGGGATATCAAATCAATGCAGGAAGCAAACGCTTTCCGGCAGGATCTTTACTACCGATTGAAATCGCACCACATTGCCATTCCGCCGCTGCGCGAACGAAAACTCGATGTGCCATATTTGATCGATCACTTTATCTCGAAGGCCGCGAATGCTCTCGACAAAAAAAGACCGACCGTACCCAAGGAACTCTATACGCTGCTCGCCAACTATCCCTTCCCCGGGAATGTGCGTGAATTGGAGGGAATGATTTTCGACGCAGTAAGTTTGCACTCTTCTGGGATACTCTCCCTCGATTCAATACGAAAGAACATCGCAGACCACAACCATGAAAGAAGTTCACGGGATGCCGGTTTCGATCAGAATCAAACAAGCGAGCTTCTCTCCTTTCCAGGAAAGTTCCCCACATTAGACGAAGCCGAGGATTCCTTGATCGACGAAGCTCTGAAAAGAGCCGAAGGAAATCAGACGATTGCTGCCGATCTGCTTGGCATATCGAGACGCGCTCTTAACAACAGGCTTCGCAGAACAAAAAAGGAATAGAAGCTGACTCAAAGGAAAATGAAGCATTATTTCACGCGAACTTAAATTCTTTTCTTGGATCTCCTCCGCTGAGTCTGTTATACTCTGCTTTTATTATTCTACCGCATTGCTTTTAATACTGCCACAGATGTGCAGAGTGCCACTTCAAACGATATTCCTGTAATTCCTTACTGACCATTTACTTAGCTATTCTTTAATACATCTCAATGCAGTTTTGTGGCACCGATTTATTTTAAATTCAAAGGAAATTATTGCGTTTATGGGCCTAAAACAGACTTTTTTAGTGTGGCACACGTCTTGCTTGATATTAGCTAACCAAACAAAAGGAGGATGGTATGAAAACAAACACAAGCGCAGCGGCAATAACAATGGTTGCGATTTTAATTTTCACTTTCACGGCGACATCGCAAACCATTTCCGCCGAAGGGAGAAAATTCAACCATGAACGAGACTTTCAGGTTTTTCAAAGTTCGTTGCAGAGCGATATCCCCGGTATCGTCGAATCGACAATCTACACTGTGGTAGAGTACAAAAATCTTTTTCCCAACCTGGACTATTCCGGTCTTCAAAGAAGTTTAGATCAAGTCGCGAGAGAAAATAGCGATGTGTCTATCGGTTACAAAGCCCGCTTGGCGAGCACCTATTTAAACTACAGTTCAAATGTTAACATTACACCGGTTTCACCCGCGCTCGATCATGAATATCTTTTCAGGCAAATCGCAGAACAGCTGGAACAGAAACTTCTTGCAGCACATATCGAGTAATTAACAATGCCACTCATCGCAACGTCCAAGTCGATACAGCAATGAAGCCCCGTTCAACGGGGCTTCATTGTTATAGTGTCCAATTTTCTCAGCATCGATTTATTTAGATCTCGTTCCGAAATTTCGTTTAGGAACATATTGCTGAAACGAAACTTCTGACATCGAGTCCCCAACCGGAGATTAGGAAGAATAATGTCCCCTTTGCGCTTCACCAACACCCACGATTCATCTATCCAGTGTATTTCTCTCCAGCATCCAATATGGGTAGACTCTCGGCGGCTTGCTCAACTCGTCAAGCCGGAAAACTTCTTCAACATTCATTTCCCAATTCACAGTGTTAAGGCTGTCGCTTAGTTGTTCTTTATTTCTAGCGCCGATAATCACAGAAGTCACACCGGGTTTTCTAAGAAGGTAATTCAAGGCTGCCTGTGTAACCGTCGCGCCGTAGCTGTGAGCGATTTTTTCCAGCTCAGCTACAATATCGAACCCCTTTTCTTCGTCGAATTGGAGAAACTGATCGTTCGGATTAGACCTTCTTGCTCCTTCCGGCCGCGGTTTGCCCCGCCGGTACTTACCTGTTAGAAATCCACCGCCCAACGGACTCCAAGGAAGAATTCCGAGTTTCTGATCAAGTGAGACGGGGACAAGCTCGTTCTCAAGGTCGCGGGCGATCAGGGAATAGAATGCCTGAAGCGTCACAAATCTCTCAAGGTTTTGTTTTTCCGATATAGCGAGGGCTTTCATCAATTGCCAGCCCGTAAAATTGGATGCCCCGATATACCTTACTTTCCCATCCCTTACCAAATCAGTGAGGACACGGAGGGTTTCGTCAAGCGGAGTCCGCGGGTCGAAACTGTGAACCTGGTATAAATCTATGTACTCCGTGTTGAGCCTCCTGAGGCTTGCAGTGCAGGAGTCAATAATGTGTTTTCGTGAGAGTCCAATATCGTTAGGGCCGGGTCCGGTTCTCCCTCTGACCTTCGTTGCAAGAACCACATCCTTCCGTTTGCCGCCGAGTGCTTTGCCGAGGAGTTCCTCTGACCTCCCTTCAGAATAAACATCCGCGGTGTCAAAGAAATTTACGCCGCCGTCTATTGCAGTGGCCACCAATTCATCGGCTTCTTTCTGCTCTACCTGTCCGACGTTCTTCCAGAACCCCTTCCCCCCGAAAGTCATAGCGCCGAAACAAAGTTCGGATACTCTGACGCCGGTATTACCGAGAAATCGAGTTTTCATTTAGTGCATCCTCTTTTAGAAGTAAAACATTTGCTTTTAATTTTGACATTCGATTTTTAGTTCATTTTGGTTTTGCTCTCAAATATTGAACCGGATATTGCGGATCATCACCGAGCGTTTTTGCAGCGTGAAGCGGGAAATACGGATCGCGGAGAAATTCGCGCGCAATCACGATTACGTCTGCCTGTTCAGCTGCAAGTATTTGCTCTGCCTGTTTTGCATCTGTGATAAGCCCAAGCCCGCCGGTCAGGATTTTTGCTTCCCGCCGAATCGTCTCAGCGAAAGGAAGTTGATATCCTGGTGCGATAGGAATTTTAACGCGCGGCACAAGCCCGCCCGTCGAGGTATCGATCAGGTCTATACCTACCTCTTTCAGCCTTTTCGCAAACTCGACTGATTGATTCAGGTCCCATCCTCCTTCTGCCCAATCTGTGGCGGAGATTCTGATGAAGACAGGGAGGTTCTCCGGCCAGACTTCTCGAACGAGTTTTGCAACTTCCAGCGGGAAACGCAGTCGGTTATGCAAGGAACCGCCATATTCGTCGCTTCGTTGATTCGACAGCGGCGATAAAAACTGGTGAAGCAAGTATCCGTGAGCGGCGTGGATTTCTGCTACCTTAAAGCCTGCATCTAAGCTTCTATTCGCGGCGTCTCTGAATTGGGATGCCACCATCTTCAGATCATCCATGGTCATTTCTTTGGGATTGGGATAAACTTCATCAAATTGGATTGCGCTCGGGGCTACAGTCTGCCAGCCCCCCTTTTCTTTTATTACCATCCCTTCGCCTTCCCATGGAATCTTCGTAGAAGCTTTTCTTCCAGCGTGAGCGATCTGTATCCCAGGAACAGCCCCTTGCGACTTGATAAAGTCCGTAATCCGTTTAAATGCCTTTACTTGCTCGCCATTCCATATCCCAAGGTCGGCCGGAGAGATTCTCCCTTCCGGCGAAATTGCCGTCGCTTCGGTAAAGACAAGCCCGGCGCCTCCAACCGCTCTGCTACTAAGATGAACAAAATGCCAGTCGTTTGGTACTCCATCTGCAGCTGAGTATTGACACATCGGAGAGACAACAATTCTGTTCCTGAATTCTAATTGTCTGATCCTTATCGGAGATAAAAGTTTGCTCATCGTCGACTCTCAATCGCAACCATTGGTGCCTAACCAACAATCTTTCCCTGTTCTATTATTCATTATAGTGATTTTTCAATACTCAACTCATGGGCGATTTTTGCGTGGGGGGTCCATTGCAGGTTGTGCAGAGGTGCCCCCCAGACGGCAAAGATGTTCGCTCGCCATGTTGAAATATACCGCCTTTTAATCAAAAAAGAAATCAACAGTTTTTCTAACAAACAGAGTAGATTTTTGTATTTATTCATCATCAAGATTCCATCCGAGCCTTAGTACCCAATCGATCTTCCAGAATTTTCTAACATACCCTTCTTTCAGAATAGTAGCTTAGTTTCATTATTAATCTCATTCCGGAGAAAGCCGGACGAATCGCCTAATATGATCTGGACGGCCGCCAGGCGGACATTACATTCCTTTTTATTTATAGGATTGTCAAATTGAAACCACCTCGTTTAGTACAAACTTGTGTTTGCAGAATCAAATGTCTATCTTCCGGCTGTAATTTCTGCTATTCGGGAACATCTGGCTCTAAATCTCTCACTTAAAAACAGGCCTTTCTTCAGATGGCCCAACCTCATGTACTCTAATCTATGTGAATATTATGCCTGAACTAAACGATCTCGCCGCGCTCGTCCGATCACGGATACCAATTATTGTAATAGAATCGCGAGAGGAATATCGTATTACTGAGATGCTCAAGCAAATTGCTGGGAGCTTAAGCTTACGCCTTTTTAAGTGGAGCTATACAGATGGCTTACGATTGGTCAGCGGAGTTAGTGAGTCAAACGAAGGAGTTTTAGAACCTACTGAAGTTCTTCGACGGATCTGGTCAACAAAAACGCCGGGCATTTATATGCTGTACGACTTCCATCCGTTTCTGAGCGATCCTCGAAATGTTCGTCTGCTCAAAGATATTGGCCAAGCCGCTCAAGCGGACAAGCAAAATCTCGTCCTTCTCAGTTACCAAATAGAGATACCGGAGGAAATAAAACATCTCACAGCTCGATTTGAAGTTAGCCTTCCTAACGAAATTGGGATGACAACACTCGTTAACAACATTATAAAAAGATTTTCGGTTGAGTACCCAAAGGCTCCCATTCGAGTTGACGACACGGCAGTCAAGCTTCTCATAAAAAATTTGAACGGACTCTCAGCGACGGAAGCGGAACAAATTGCAAAAAAAGCAATTCGAAATCAGGCGATCACAGTCGAATCACTCCCGGATGTTGCAAAAGCAAAGTATGAATTGCTCAATCGGGGCGGAGTCATTTATTTTGAGTATGGCACAAAACAGTTTTCCGACATTGGCGGATTCAAGCTCCTGAAGAAATGGCTCGATCAGAGACGGAGGGTGTTCATCGGCGAACAAAAACTCCCGAACGAAGACTTACCCAAAGGTATTCTTTTACTCGGTGTGCAAGGAAGCGGCAAGAGTCTTGCGGCCAAGACCGTCGCCGGAAGCTGGGGAGTTCCCCTATTGCGATTGGATTTCGGCGCATTGTATGACAAATATTATGGTGAGACCGAACGAAAAACCCGCGAATCACTGAAAATGGCAGAAACAATGGCTCCGTGCGTTTTGTGGCTGGACGAATTGGAAAAGGGTATCGCAACAGGGGAAGGAGATGGCGGCGTGTCGCGTAGAGTGCTGGGAACTCTCCTTACGTGGATGTCCGAGCGCAAATCAGCCGTGTTCATCGCTGCCACCGCAAACGACATCCAAGCGTTGCCTCCTGAGCTGATGCGCAAGGGACGTTTCGATGAGATTTTCTTTGTTGATTTACCGGATCCCGAGGTGCGAAAAGAGATTTTTGCAATTCACCTGAAGAGAAGAGGGCTCATACCGGAGGAATTCAATCTCGATGCACTCGCGGAGGCAAGTGAAGGATTTTCGGGCGCGGAAATTGAACAGGCGATCGTCTCCGGCTTATATTCGATGATCGGCGGAGCGGGTAATCTGACCATGGCTATCCTGCTGGATCAACTCAAAACAACCCGGCCTCTTTCCGTCATCATGGCCGAGCAGGTCGCTAGTTTACGAGAATGGGCGAAGGACAGAACCGTTCCCGTGAATTAATTGATTTTCGCCATTGCTGGAATGATCGAATCGGTCATCGCTCATTCTTCTGCCTCCATCCATTCTTCGCTGTTCTAGAATACTGGATATAATTACACGCTTATATTTTCCCATTGACATTGTCATATATTACTTGCTATATTACTTTGTAATTCAAAGTACTTCTATCAAAGGAGAACGTATGGATCAGCAGAGCGCAATTGAAGAGATCGCCCTTATAAAGAGAGTGATCGATGAAAGCCGGAGGTTTACATTCGACAGAGGTAAGTACTATCTCATGTGGGGGATCCTTGTTGCTGCTGCAATTTTTATTGATTACAGCAAGCTCTTTCTCAACACTACGGGATTATCCGGATGGTGGTTGTGGATTGCAACAATAGGAATCGGGTGGATTATATCAATTATCTTTGCAATTCGTGAACACTCAAGAGTGGAGAATTGGCCGATTGGAGCTAAGCTAGCGGCACTTGTTTGGGTAAGTTTGGGAATCACCAGCATTATCCTCGGATTCGCGGGATCTCTATCGGGTGCTCTCCAATTGTGGGCCGTTTGTCCGGCGATAGCGGCGGTCATGGGCGCTGCGTATATGATAAGTTCACTCATTTACAGTTTAAAATGGATGGCTCTTCTTGGAACAGGATGGTGGATAGGTGCGCTTTGTATGTTTGCCGTACAGGGGATAAGCACGCTTCCCATCTTTGGAACATTGATGATCCTTTTCCAGACTATTCCCGGTATTGTATGCATCAGATTATCGATGAAGGCATTACGTACTGGCGACGCACAATGAATGACTTTGATCATCAACAACTAGACGATACCCTCCACTCGAGGATAAGGCTGGCCGTAATCGCAGCGCTTGTCAGCGTCGATACCGCTGAATTTAACTTCCTTAAAGACATGGTGAAGACGACAGATGGTAATCTTAGCACACATCTTAAAAAATTAGAGGATGCAGGATATATAACTTCAAAAAAAAGATTTGTCGATCGAAAGCCGTTGACGAAGTATAAAATTACAGAAAAAGGGAAACGTGCGCTTGAGAACTACGTCGATACACTAGAAAAATTTCTGAAGCGATAATTTTTTTTATTCATTTACTTTGTTATTCAAAGTACTTTGGTCATTAAAGAATAAAGGCGGCATTCATCGATACCGTTTATTCACCTTAAATAAGAAAGGAAGGCTCAACAAATGAAAGCCAATATCTATATTTTAATTCTTGTCTTCGTTTTGATTGGATGTAAGAAGGATGATGGCAGCCCTGTCGGTCCGACGGTCATTGCAACTGAGGATTGGAGTCTTGCCATGGATAACGACACATCTAGCCACGGAGAGCAAACGCTCGAAAAGAAATCGGATGGAACTGTTGCTGCGGAAGGTGGTTGGTACTTTGTGAGTCAAGGTCTTACTCTGCAATGTCCATTTTCAGACGGCACTGCGACCATTTCCGATACGAACATTTCAATGATCGTCCACGGAATCGCAAGATATCCGGGGGCACCGGCCGGGTATCAGACCTCTGCATTCACACTGAGCGCAAACGGAGGTACGTTTCATGGAAGATCGTCCGGAACCTTCAGTTTCACATATTCAACATATGGGTGGCCATCAGGGAAAAGCGGTACATTCAATGGAGTAAGAACCAATGGAAATGGAGTGACAAATTGAATAGACAGATCGCTTAAGTATTTTCGGCTCATCCGTCACAAGAACTCCCATCCTATAGCAGTAGTTGGGATAAGATGTCCGACAGCTGCGAGTGTACGAGATTAGGCTCATTTGAGGAGCATAAGCTTTTTTGTTTCAATGACATTCCCCGATTCCATTCGGCAAAAGTAGACCCCACTTGGGACATTGTTCGCCATCCAGCTTATACTGTAATCGCCGGCATTCTTGAAACTATCAACAAGCATGGTGACATTCCTGCCGAGGAGATCAAAGATAACAACGGAGGTCTGCGACGAGGAAGGAATTGTGTACTCAATGGTGGTACTTGGATTAAATGGATTGGGATAAACGTTGAAGTTGAAGGAAGGAGTGTTCTCCTTTCGATCTCGAACGCCAGTAGCACTGGTACCCAGGAACGCATCCATGGCAGCGGTCGGCTCCTGCGTTGCAGGATTCCATGCGCCGAGTTGATATCCCTGCCAATTATAGCATTCTGGCTCCCAATAGAAGACGCCCAATCCGCCCACTGACTCTGTTTTCGCGATAAGGTCCAGAAGATAATTATTCGCCGGGACCGGCTGGTTATACAAGTATCCGGCCTCCACAACCATGACTTTCGTTTTGTACCTGGCGATCATATCCGTCATGTTTATAAGCGCCAGGCTATCATCGGTAGCCCAAGGTAAATTAGCCCAGTAAGGGTATACCGACATCCCAATGATATCCCACTTGGCGCCGTTGCTCTTCAACCCATCGAACATCCATCTGAACATTGTATTGTCATGTCCGTTGGAGAGATGAACAATCACCTGGATCGAACTATCAACAGCTTTTACAGCCTTATATCCGCTTGATATCAGCGCGGCAAAATTACTCATATGCGTCGTAGCTCTGCCGTCCTCCCATAACATCCCATCATTGGTTTCATTTCCAATCTGCACCCATGCAGGAACTACACCTACCGATTTTAACGTATCTAAGACGCTGTAAACGTGGTTATAGAGGTCGGTGACCAATTTGGGGAACGAGTCGTTTGCCCATGCCGCCGGCTTAGTTTGATGTCCGGGATCGGCCCATGTGTCGCTGCAGTGAAAATCCAACAGCACTTTGAAGCCCATGCTGTCAGCCCTGTGAGCCATATAGACGACATCTTTTTTGCCGCAGTAACCTCCACTCGGATTAACCCATACTCTAAATCTCAGTGCATTAATTCCTTTTTCCTTCAAAACTTCCAGGCAGTTTTTTTTGATGCCCGCATTATCCTTGAACACATATCCTTGTGCTTCCATTTGAGACAGCCATCCAACGTCCGCGCCGTTTGCAAATTGCGCCCTAGTCTCAAGGGGTTGAAACAGAAATAAGCAGGAGACTACTGCTATTCGAAAGCACAATCCTGTTTTCATAGAACCAATCCCTTAATAGTGTTAAAATGGACGTCGGGCAGTTTCCGCAAAATCTCCGCGCTGTGCTCGGGTGTGATGTCGCGTTGAGGCTCCGCTAACATTTCATATCCAACCATAAATTTCTTAACGTTCGCCGACCGTAAGAGCGGTGGATAAAAATGCATGTGAAAATGCCATTCTTTGTGTTCTTTTCCATCCGTCGGAGCCTGATGCAATCCGGCGGAATATGGGAACGAAGTCATAAATAAATTATCATATTTCGTCGTGATCACCTTCACCGCATTTGCAAAATCCTTTTTTTCCTTCTCAGTGAAACGAAGGATGGACGCAATTTTTCGCTTCGAAATGATGATCGTTTCGAAGGGCCAGACCGCCCAGTACGGCACGAGGACGGCATGAGAACCATTCTCATACACGGTTCTTTCATTAAGCCGAAGTTCGAGCTTGAGATAATCGGCCAGCAGGCTCCGTTTTTTTGATAGGTAGTGGTGTTTGAATTGACGCAATTCTTTCTCGGCTTCTCTGGGTATGCTCTCTTGCGCCCATATTTGTCCGTGTGGATGTGGATTGCTGTTCCCCATCATCGCGCCTTTGTTTTCAAAGATTTGGACATGGTTGATGTGTGGGTCCGATCCTAAAGTTTTGAATTCCTCTTGCCATGCCGATATGACTTTTTCGATCCCCTTTTCATCCATTTCTGCCAGCGTGATATCGTGTCGCGGAGAAAAATTGATGACCCTGCAAATTCCTTTTTCGGTTTTCGACGTCAACAGGTTGCCTCTGGTGTATTTGACGGACGGAGTATTCGAAAGAAGGGCGGAGAAATCGTTCGTAAATACAAACGTGTCGGTGTAGCTGGGATTTGTTTCACCGTTTGCCCGCTTGTTGCCAGGGCATAAATAGCA
>JBAUMC010000092.1:0-4341 GCA_049578505.1 Bacteroidota bacterium
CACGACTCAAGAATTGTTCATGGATTTACATACAAAAATCCGATGGACTTGAAATCCTGTTTTATTGTCTGCGCATCGAGTGCTTTAACTCAGGCATCGATTACCAGTGCGGACAGTACGTTTCAATTTTCGCTCTATTATGAGCCGGAGCGATTTTCCCGCGACCTCGCGGATACCGTTTTGCAGCAGCTTCGGGATGCCTATTCATTCTTTGCTTCTATAACAAGTCCGAATGAAAAATATGCCGGCGTTCGAATGGTGATGATTGGCGACGATGATGGGAATAGTACCTGGTTTTCCAACAACGGCTTGATCGTGGGAAAAAATTCGTATCAATATTCTGCAGTTGACTCAATTGCGTTGACATCAACGATTAAAAACAGATGGGTTCATGAGCTTGCCCGATTCTTCGGTCTCGCAGCGACAGATTCAACATTCTTGTTTGACGGGGGCTGGTCACACTTTTTGGAGGTGGAATTTTTTCTCGATGAAATAGGAAAAGACGTGCTAGCTCAACAGCGCCTGCGCTTAGGCCTGCTTGCAACGACACTTGATTTTTATCCGGCTCAAGCAGTGGCACAAGGTCGCCGCTCATGGAAAAACGAGCAGGCAGTTTATTTCAGCAAGGGGGCGTATCTGTTTTTGATGCTGGAGTACGTTATCGGTGACGACGCCTTCAACGTTGTGACGAAAAAGCTGTACGAAAATTTCAGGAAAACGCCCGTTACGCTCCCCGCATTTCAACAACTTTGTGAAGAAGCGTACGGTTCGCCGCTTGATTGGTTTTTCAAGGAGTGGGTCTATCAAGGGGGATTTCCGGAATTGATCCTCTCTACCGAAATCACTCAGACGAATAGAGGAAATTATTCGCTGAAAGCAATAATCTCTCAACGAGGAGACCTTTTCACGACCCCCGTCGACCTGGTTTTTTCGAACAGCGTTCGTTCGATGACAAAGCGGGTCTTTGTCGAAAAGCAGGATCAGGAGTTTGAGTTTACCCTACCCTTCCTTCCCACCAAGAGCGAGCTGGATCCCAATTATTATTTGTTGCGGTGGGTCCCGCGGTTGCGCCTGCTTGCACATGCGCGCACGTCCGTCAGCTTCAGAGTGTTCGACCACGACCTGGTAAATTCGGAACGCGAAGCGAACGGGATGCTGCAGCTCGACCCGAACAATCTTACCGGTTGGACAAACGTCGCCCTTTTCTCTCTTGGAAAATCGGCAGTGATCAAAGGCGATCTCACGAAAGCAGAAGAGTATTTTCGCCGCGCCTCTGCGCTTGAGGCGAATGAGCCGACGCAGCTCTATTCGGTCTTAAGTCTTGTTCGACTTGGCAATGTTTTGGAGATGGAAGGAAAACGCGATGAGGCGGTTGAAGTGTACAAACTCGGCGTCACCCTCGCCGGCCGGAACCCGGTGTTTTACGGGGTGGCGTTGCTTGAAGCGCAGAAATATCTGAAGGACAAATTTGTTTCGTCGGATGATTTTTGGTATGGGGAATATTGAGAGGGGCGCATCCAGCCCGGACGATTAGGACAACGACAGCAATATTTTTAGTTAACGCCGTTTCTATCGGGTCGATCCGTTTCAGTTACTTGCTTTTGAGCGGTTTCTTCCGTGTCGATGCGTCGATAGCAAAGACGCTTCCGGCCTTGGATGCCAAAAGAAAGAGAAGGCAGGATAGAACGACAAGCGCGTACGGGTTCGAGAAAAAGGATAAGGAAAATAAGTTTCCGGTGGTCAGATGATAGTTGACGACAAGGGCTATTGCAGTAATAAGTGCGGCCCGTGTAAGGAGGCCGAGCACCAATGCAACCCCGATCAACATTTCTCCCGTTGGTATCATTCGCGACCACGCTTCAATTCCGGGATATGCGACATGTTTAAGGTACCAAAGCGTAGCCGGCGGCGCGTTCAACGAATAGCGGTCAAGGCTTGTGCGGAGAAATTCTGAAGTGGCAAACCACTCAAGCTTGTTTAATCCCTGAGCGACAAAAAACAAGCCGATGACAATGCGAAGAAAAGCGATCCACTTTTGATTCATACGCCTCCTTTATCCTTTGCCAAAAATGCAAAATAATAAATTAAAATCAAACCATTTCCTTACGAAATGAAACTTAGTTCTCCCATTCCCCGCAATTTCAATTTCTGGGCAACGGTGTATAGCCACGGATGGTGCGCCCTTCCGCCATTTCGCGTGGACGAAGAAAGGCGCCGGCTCCACGTCGTTATTCCGAACGGAAACGGAGGGTACGACGAGGTTGAATTGTATGAAAAGAAAAAAGCGCTCTTTGTCTCCGTCGAAAACAAGTCATCCCATTCACCGCAAAAAATTTCGCGTATCAGGAATTGTGTTGCCTCCATGCTTCGAACGGAGGAATCGTTTGAAGAATTTTACGCAGAGTCAAAAAGGCATTCACGTTATCGCTGGATCTCGAAATGCGGCGCGGGAAGGTTGCTGCGTTGTCCGACGGTCTTCGAAGATGTTGTGAAAATGATCTGCACAACGAATTGCAGTTGGGCACTGACCGGAATTATCGTCAAGGCTCTCGTTACAAAACTCGGAACGCATCTTCATGACGATGTCTATTCGTTCCCGTCCCCCGAAGTTATAGCCTCATGTTCTGAATCCTTTCTCCGGAAAGAAATACGCTGCGGGTACCGGGCACCGTACTTGCTGGAATTGTCGCGAAAGATTGTTTCCGGCAAACTCGGGATCGAAGAATGGAGAACCTCCGAAGCGCCGACCGAAGAATTGTTTGAAGAAGTCCGCTCGGTGAAAGGTGTCGGCGAGTACGCCGCGGGGAATATTTTGAAACTTCTTGGGAGGTACGATTACCTTGGTTTGGATTCGTGGTGCCGCGGGAAGTTTTATGAGCTGTTTAAGAAAGGGAGAAGAGTTAAAGACTCAACGATCGAAAAATATTATGCCCCCTACGGCAAGTGGCGCGGATTGTTTTTATGGATGGACGTCACAAAGGATTGGTACACTAAAGAGATCCCATTCTAGTAGGGAATTTTTTTACACCTAACGCATTCCCATTTTTAGAAACCGCTGCCTCCCCTTTCCCATTTCTGAATACCCTTCCGTTCAATACAATCACCATTTCTTGCAGAATGTATGGCACATTAGTTGGGATATTGGATGTCCAGGACATTATCACATTCAAGGTGCGTGCGTGTTTCCCATCATCGAAAAGAACGACCTCGCTGCAAAAGTTTATCGTTATGTCATCAAAGCTCCGCATGTCGTTAAGAAGGCAAGAGCCGGACAATTTGTAATTCTGCGACTGCATGAGAACGGAGAACGAATTCCAATTACGCTTGCGGATTGGGATACAGCGCAAGGGACTATCACGCTTTATGTTCAAGCCGTCGGGAAGACGACAATCATGATGAGCATGATGAAGGCGGGGGATTCGCTGATGGATGTCGTTGGGCCGTTTGGCATTCCGAGTCACGTAGAGAAAGGAAAGTCGCTCGTAGCCATTGGGGGAGGATTTGGCATCGCGGCAATACATCCGATCGTGCGGGCACATAAGCTGGTTGGCAACAGGACCATTTCGATCATCGGTTCCCGTTCGAAAGAATTACTCCTCATGGAAAATGAAATGCGGGCAATTTCAGATGAGGTGCGCATTGCCACCGACGATGGCAGTTATGGAACCAAGGGTTTCGTCACGACAATCCTGAAATCGATGCTGGAGAATAACGAACCAATGGACCTCGTTCTTGCAATCGGTCCCGTGGTTATGATGAAGGCGGTGAGCGACCTGACAAAAACGTACGGTGTCCAAACCTTGGTCAGCCTCAACCCGATTATGATGGATGGTACCGGCATGTGCGGGGCCTGCCGTGTCGTTGTAGGGAACAAAATGAAGTTTGCATGCGTCGATGGCCCGGAATTTGACGCACACGCGGTTGATTTTGATTTGTTGGTAGCGCGACAGAAAATGTACTCTCCGCAAGAAAAAATCTCGCTGGATATTTTCGAAAAAATATGTGAGGCGCAGGAACACCGGGAAACAGCGGCTTGGTGACTTTTAGCAGTAAACAGTGAACAGTAAACAGTGAACAGTAATAAGCGCGGAGTAGATAACGTTCTCAGTTTTTCAGACAGGCAGAGATGATCAACGAGGCAGTTGAAGCTTCTACAAAGAAGCTCACAAATAAAGAGAGAATGAAGATTCCGCGCCATGGAATGCCGGAACAGAATCCACTCGAACGTGCAAAGAATTTTCTTGAGGTGCCCCTCGGTTATACACCGGAATTAGCAAGAGAAGAAGCCGAGAGATGTATTCAGTGCAAGAACCCGAAATGCATGGAGGGCTGTCCGGTGAA
>JBAUMC010000093.1:0-5876 GCA_049578505.1 Bacteroidota bacterium
ATTCCGATTCTCCAGCGGGGACTGACACCTTGTAGATTGAGTGGTAACCCTCGTCGTCTGCGGTAAAATAAATTGTCTTGCTGTCCGGTGACCAGATTACTTCGTCCGGTGAGCGGTCAAAGTTTTCGGTGATATTAATGCGCCTTGCAGTGCCCCTCTCGTACAGGATGATGTCGTACTTGTCCGCCTCAAAGCCTGGCCGCTTCATTGCGCGGTAGGCAATGTATTTTCCATTGGGCGAGTACACTGGTTGATTGTCGTTCGCCTTGTTCTCGGTGATCCGCTTCGCTTCACCGACAGGTTTTCCATCTTGTAACGAGACCGTAAAAACATCGTTGTTTGTCGAAATGGCGATCATCGGGTCGGTATTTCGAACAAATGCAAACTCCTTGCTGTCCGGAGAAAATGCATAATCGACATTACCCCCGATGTCAATAGGTGGAGTATCATAATCACCGGGTGTTGCATCCACTGCAGCACCACCGGTTGCGGGGATGATAAACGCGTGACTTCGTTTCCCATCGGTATAATGGTCCCAGACCCGGTAAGGAAGCCGGGTGAAAATTTTTGCTTTCACTTTGCTTTTTTCCATTGCCTCATTGCGAGCTTTATTGCAACTGTCGGAACCACAGTCGGGAAAAATATCCGATGCAAAGGCGAAATATTTTCCATCCTTGGAGACAACAAGATCGGATACGCCTGTCGAAATGGAGCTGATCTTCTTCGGCTCGCCTCCGCTGACGGGCACCGTGTAAATTTGAGGTTCTCCATCGCGGGCAGAGATGAATGCAATCGTTTTTCCGTCGGGGAGCCAACGGGGCGAATTATCCGCCTTCGGACTGTTCGTCAACTGCCTTGCCGTCCCGCCGTCAATCGATGTTATCCAAATGTCGCTGTTTCCGGCATTGGTTTCTTTACTGTAGTAGGTGATGGTGTAGGCGATCCATTTTCCGTCCGGCGAGACCTGCGGATCGGCAACGCGGCCCCAGCTGATCATATCGTCGAATGTGATAGCCCGTTTGGACTGGGCCAATGAACAATCGACAATCAACAATGAACAGTAAATTGCAATCAGTAAAGACGAGATGCGTTTCATGAAACGGCTCCTGTCGTGAGGAAGTGAAGGGTCTAGGGTTCCATTGGAAAATTAAAAAAGAGAAATACCGTGAATGGAACAAGGGCTTCGAGTTTTATTTTTGTGGGTTGTGTATTCAACTTTTACTTAAAATTTATTTTTTAAAGTTCTTCCACATCATCGATTCGACGGGCCGTTTTGTATGCCGATTATACTTCGCGTTTTCCTTTTTATTATAGAGCACTTCAACGTCACCGTCTATTGCAAAATAGATAAGCTGGCCTATCGGCATGCTTGCATAAATACGTACGGGCTGGCGAACGGAAATTTCAAGCGTCCATGTATTGCAAAATCCGACATCTCCTTTCCCCGCCGTCGCGTGAATGTCGATTCCCAGCCTTCCAATCGAGCTTTTGCCTTCAAGGAAGGGAACGTGGCGATGCGTCTCCGTGTATTCTTCGGTAACGCCAAGGTACAGCTTGCTAGGAACTAGAATAATTCCCTCGTGTGGAATTTCGAAGTGATGAATCGTGTTGTGCTTTTTTGCGTCGAGAATCTCGTCGTCATACATCGCGAGCGTTTTTCCGAGATGCACATCATAACTGTTCGAGCCAAGATATTTTCTGTTAAACGGCGCGATTACAATGGTCCCCCGTTTCATTTCTTCAAGAATTTTTGTGTCGGAAAGAATCATGAGAGCAATTAATAATTAAGAATTATGAATTAAGAATGATGCCGAGTTTATATTGATTATTGCGACGGGAGAATAGCCATTGGCGTAAGGAGCATCAAATCACTCGACACGGGGAATGCATGGGTGCTCAATAAATCTATGATTTTTTTTTTGAAATGCAATTTTGAGTATGTATCGGACACCCTACTGATCAACATCACCAAAAGTTTGAGCATATTGCAGCTTTCTGGAAAAGGCGTCCGACAAATACCTTCCTAAAAATAGAAAAGCCATCCTGCATTGGCAAGATGGCGATTCTACTCTTATCTGAGCGTTATGATGCAATCCTACACGCTGTCTTTTTCCTTGGGGACTTCCGACGATACGCGTGCGATGTTGTACGCCCGCTTTCCCTTTTGCTCGACACGGATTTCGAATTTCACGTTATCTCCCTGCCGAAGCTCGTCACGAAACCCTGTATCCTTCACGTTGCTTTTGTGGAAGAAAATATCTTCGCCTTCCGGTGTTGTCAGGAAGCCGAACCCTTTTGTTGAATTGAAGAATTTTACGGTGCCGTTCAGCATGTTTGAAGCCTCCTTATGTCCTCGCTATCGAGGATCGCGTGGTAACAGAAAGTCCCATGCATTGCACGGGACTCTTCATCAATGCGGTGCAGTGTTATATCTTCTGCACGTTTGCCGCCTGCAGGCCTTTCGGCCCGTTTTCAACCTCGAACTGAACTTGGTCGCCCTCATTCAAGTTTTTGAACCCTTCACCAACGATCGAGCGGTAGTGCACAAACACATCCTCGCCTGACGGCCGCGAAATGAATCCAAAACCTTTGGTCCGGTTGAACCATTTGACTGTTCCCTTTTCCATGGAACGTCTCCTTTCGAAAAAGATTTTTCAAAAACCCTCTCCACCTGCAACGGAGAAGACGTACAGCGTTGACTCTTGCTGCCATAAACAAAAAATCGCATCAACGGCTTGCTGCATCTACCTTTCGATGCGACCTAATTTCGTCTATCGATGTTTCAGAAATTGGTCCGAAGGACTCCTTCGGTGAAGAAGACCTCTTTGCCTCTGTCTTTGAAAAATCTCAAGCGAAAAAGCAATGACAAGCGCAATAACGATGTACTATTATTTGCGAGTCTAATATACGCGTATTCGAAGAGAAGAGCAAGGGGTATTTAGAAGCAGTGCGGGGTGCGTTGTGAACGGTGATGAGTTTGCCACTCAATTCACTTCGCACCCAGCACCACGCACTAAGCACTAGACACTCCGCACGACTAGCGTATTGCCTCTTATCAAAAAAGGTGTATCTTTGCTCTCAATCTTCTTCAGATATTCAGAATAATCCTTTCAATGGCTGGCACATACGACTTCGACCTCATTGTAATCGGCTCGGGACCGGCGGGAGAAAAAGGAGCGGCGCAAGCTGCATACTTCGGGAAAAAAACCGCGATTATTGAACAAGCACCCCGCGTCGGCGGGGCCGGGGTCAACACCGGGACCGTGCCGAGCAAAACCCTCCGGGAAACTGCCCTGTATTTTTCAAACTTGCGGCAGCGCGGTCTATACGGCATCGACTACAGCATCAAAGAGAATATTTCCATTGAAGATTTTATGTACCGCAAGACCCATGTCGTGAACAACGAGTGGGACTTGATCTACCAGAATATCGAACGCCACAATATCGAATTGATTTTCGGTCATGCATCATTCCTCGATGTGCACACCATTCAAGTCGAGCGAGACGGTGCATCGGACAAGTTCACCGCAGAATTCTTCCTCATCGCAACCGGTTCGATCCCCAATCGACCGGACAATTTCCCGATAGATGATCACCTGGTTTACGACAGCGACTCTATCCTGAATATGGACCGCATACCAAAAGATCTTGCCGTTATCGGGGGTGGTTTTATCGGTTGTGAGTATGCGACGATTTTTACCGCCCTTGGGATACCCGTAACGCTTGTCGAATCAAAACCGCGGCTTCTTTCTTTCATCGACGGGGAGGTTGCGGAACGACTGCACAAGCACCTTGTCGGCCTCGGGATGACGATACTCTTGAACGAGGAGTACGACCAGATGGAAAAGAGGACCGATACGGTATCGGTGCACCTGAAGAGCGGTAAAAAATTCTCCGCCGATAAAGTGCTGGTAGCGGCCGGGCGATACGGGAACACGAAAAACTTGGGACTGGAAAAATTAAAGATTGCTCCTGACGCAAAGGGACATCTTGCGGTAAATTTGCAATTCCAAACTCCGGTTCCGAACATTTACGCCGCAGGAGATGTCATCGGTTTTCCGTCACTTGCATCTACCTCCATGGAGCAGGCCCGCGTTGCGATGTGCCATGCATTTAAGCTTGAATACAAGAAGCAGGTCTCGCCATTTATTCCCCTTGCCATTTATTCAATCCCGGAAATTTCATACGCCGGAGCAACTGAAGAATCGTTAAAGGGAAAAAATGTTCCGTACTGCGCCGGTCGCGCAATGTTTGAACTCAATGCCCGGGGGCAGATCATCGGGGACATGAGCGGAATGGTTAAACTGCTTTTCTCTCCAACCGATCAAAAACTTCTTGGCGTGCACATTATCGGTGAGGGGGCGTCGGAGCTGATTCACCTTGGCCTGTTTGTTCTCTCTCAGGGGTTGACCATTGACTATTTCATTCAATCGGTGTTTAATTTTCCAACACTCTCCGAGGCGTACAAATATGCAGCGTACGATGGGTTGGGAAACTTACAGAAAATGAAATAACCTTGTTCCCTTTCTTATTTCAACTCTCCTGAATAGGAACGGTCTTTCGACCGTTCCTGCCATTACAAAACCCTACACGGCACCAGCTACTTCCTTCTTGACTCTAATTTTTACCCGCTGTATTTTTGTACCGGAATATCTTCTCTCCAGAAAGGGGCGCATTATGGAAGCCTACCGGACTCAAGGCCTTGTTACGGCATTAGCACTTATTGTTTACACCGCAACCTTTTCACAAGGAGGCCCGGCATTCGATACCTCCGCGTACAAACAATTTCTCTCCTCGCACCAGAACTTAACGACTGAGCAATTACAATCACTGCACCCCGCCGGAACATTTTCTGCAGAGACACATACTGTCTGTACATCGGCGAAATATTTTGACAGCGTTAACCTTCACTACAAATTGACGGCAGGAGAACAATCGCTTTTGAACAAGAACGGTTTTGTCGTGACGGAGCGGTTAAAACCACATTCTTTCGGCAATGCATTCTTAGAAATCTACAATAATGATTTGCCGGTGTTTGTTTCAACCGACGCCATTCTTCACGCGCTACATATGTCGTGCGACGGAATACTCATGCAGGTCGAAATGTACGTCTTAAGCGAAAAGCTGGACACACTCCTTTCAGCGCTCCACGCTCAATTGCCGCCTATCGCCTCGACATATTCTTCATCGCCGGCGATGAAGCAGATGTTAGACGACATCGATGTCTATCTAACCGTTCCTCAAAATCTACTGGGGAACTCAGTAACACCAACATTTAGCGAAAATACGACCGTTGTTAACCAACTCTTAAGCTTGATCAAGTCCGAACAGCCGGAAGCGTTCCCGCTTTTCTCGAGCACTCCGCGAACGATAGATTTCAGCCAGTTTACTCCGCGCGGCCACTACGCGCTGACTCCTCAATTATCCCGCTACTTTCAAGCAATGATGTGGCTGGGAAGAACTGAAATGTACCTGATTGCACCCGAGTCTGACGACCAGCCGCAGACCGATGCAGACATACAACGACAAACAATCGATGCGGTGTTGGTAAGCGAAACAACAGAAGCTGCCGGAAAAGATTCACTCCTTCAACAAATCGACAGCATCATCCAATTTTTTGCCGGTGAATCGGACAACATAACGTTGCCGAATATTCGCTCTTTGATTCAAGAAATAAATCTTGCCAGTGCCGGTCAATTGCTTGACACGGTTATTTGGAAAAATTTCCGGGATACCGTCGCGCAAAAACCGTATGCATTTCAGCGGATCAATTCACAGATTCTCATGTCCGATCCGACGACATTAAATCAAATTAAACCTGCGGCTTCGTTCCTTTTACTCGGGCAGCGATTTGTTATCGATTCTTATGTAACGGG
>JBAUMC010000094.1:0-41292 GCA_049578505.1 Bacteroidota bacterium
TCGCGACTGTCGGAACTTGTAAAACCGCTGCGACATGCATTGTCCCGGTATCATTGGTGATACAAATTTTAGCGATACGTAAAAGCTCTATTAATTCCTGGATTGTAGTTTCTCCCGCAATATTGACAACGCTGTTTTCAGACAACAGGGTAACCTTCTCGGCAATCTCTTTCTCACTCGCGTCCCCTACTAGAAAAACACGGGCACGGTATCGCTCCTTCAACCACACCGCAGTTGTCGCAAATCGTTCAGATGGCCATACCTTCGCTTGCTTGCCCGCCCCCGGGGCCATGACAACCACCATCTCACCGTTTTTTATTCCGTGCTTTAAGGTTAAAGACTCTTTTATTTTCTTGTTTTCCGGTAGAACGCCGGAGATCATTATGGGGTTGAGATCAATTTCCCTCAAAACCCTTAGATATCGGCGAGGCTCATTTTCAATGAAATGATGCTGCACTGGATTCAAAAGCTTGCGTATACCGTATGTTGAAACGTAAAATCCGATCGCATATGTCGCTTTCATCTTGTATGCATACAACATTTCTCTGACAATTAATCTGAATAAACCTAAATTAGCGCTTCCCGATAAATCTACGAAGAGATCGCATCTCGTTCCCTCCAAAAATTCCTGATCGAAAATCACACAGTCATCAATGCATGGAAGCTTTCCATACAATTGAGCGGGAAGGCTCGAACCGGACCCTGTGGCCACCGTGACAGTTATTCTTGCTTTAGGATATTTATATCTCAACGCCGCAAGGGCGCCAAGTCGAATAGCATTATCGCCAAGCACCCCGACAGTATACACGACGATGTGTTTTGGAAGATTGTTTTTGAATTTACGCTTGCTAAAGAAAACAAGGGCAAGCAACTTTAACAAAAAGGTTACAACGAGAGCCCATGTTTTATTCAACGCTATAAGAAGTAGGTTTTTAAAATTTTTCGCTTCGGTCGATGCAAGGGCCCGTTGTGCTTCCTCGAATGAATGCACTACATATACACGTCCGTATCCATCATCAGCTCCGCGTAAATGCGATGCAGAAATGCCTGAAGATTGCCTAGCTTCTGATTGTAAATTCATATATTGTCATTGTAGCGGCTGCCGTTTATTTCAATTTCACCTTGCTGTTCACTGCATACGATATCCCCACATCAGAGATTTTATGAGGATTTCCAAAAATAACGAAGCCATTTGAAGCCAATGTCGAATGAAGATGTACCGGATCCCCCAAGTTCCCCCGGCGATGCCATTCCATGATTATTGCACTTATTTTTGATAACAGTCTTGCATCCGCGAGGCATTCAATAATTTCGTACTCCATTCCTTCACAATCGATTTTCAAAACGATACTGCGGGATCGTTCTTTCTTGAGAACAAAAGAAACAATTTCTGCAGCAGATCGTATTTCCACTTTTTCCATCGAGGATTGCCGGCCCTGGCGGTAATCTTCCGGAATCGGTACAATACCGCAATCACCCGCTGCATCAGGACAGAAAAGGAATTCTTCCTTTCGATTACTTGAACCTACACCGGCTTGAAATGCAGCGATGCTGCGCGCATAGCGGGGATTTAATTTGATATTAGCGATCGCTTTTTTGTAAGTGTCCTCGAACGGTTCGTATCCGTAGACACGGCAGCCCAATGTTTTTGCAAAAAAGAGGACGCTTATACCGACATTCATTCCTATGTCAATGACTACCGGTTTATCGCGTAAGGATATTTCATAGATTCTTAGTAAAAAAAGTTCCGCTATGATCCTTATACTTTGCGCGGTGTAAACATTGAAACGCATGCCGTCGAATTCAATTTGGTGCCACGGATTACCGGGAATAAATCTTGCGCCGGATAACGCCAGCCTATGAACTTCGGCAAAGGCCTCAAGAAGATAGTCGATATTTTCTTTCTTCGGAATCCTGAAGTCAGAACCGATGATGACGAGGTCCCCGGCTTCACTTGTAGAAACCGAATAGACAGGCGGAATCTCATGCTTAAAAAAAGCAAACGTCCAGAATAAACTCTTTGTCTTGAGGTACCATTGTGCCAGCCATTTTATCCGTCTCAATAATTTGATCACGACAGCGCTCCGTCCGAGATAGCGCTCGCTCTGCTTTTGCTGACATTCAACCCGACCTGAGGTATCAGTGTCCCTTGTACCTTATGCGTATCCATGCCTGCAGATTTTTCGGAAACTACGATTTCTAAATCCAATGCCTCGGGCAAGTAATCCTCAAGACCCCGCTCAGTTTTTAAGCCGAAGCCGAATCTATAAATCCCCGGGGTCAGAAAAAGATGTTTGTAAGTCAATTTGAAATAGTACTCGCCGGGTTCCATGGGTTTCTTGGGAAGATAATTAGGACTCAGTGTGGAAGCGATCTCAAAACCGGTAATAGTTTTTAGAGCAACGCTGAACTCCAACCACGGAACTCGCCGCTGGAGTTTAACGCTGACGCCCAGGATAATGTTGTTTCCGAATGGCAATAGCCATGGACCGTTCTTTTGTTTGCTTAAGAGTCTTGCACCCGTTAATAAGGCAATTTTTCGATACAAGGCTTTCCGGGGTACTTTGGCAAGGTCAATCGTGTCTTCTTGTGTCAGCTTGTCACCGATATATCTCTCTACAACGCGTGCAACGTTTCCCTTATCCAATATTTTGCCGTCGGAGATCAGAACCGCTGTTTTGCATAAACTCAAAACCGCTTCCATGTTATGACTGACGAAGAGAATCGTCCTACCTTCTCTTCCTACCTCTTCCATCTTTCCCAAGCATTTTTTCTGAAATGCCGCATCGCCGACCGCCAGGACCTCGTCCACGATGAGGATTTCCGGCTCCAGGTGTGCGGCAACTGCAAATGCGAGCCGCATGTACATTCCCGATGAGTATTGCTTCATCGGCGTGTCAATAAATTTCTCTACTTCGGCAAAGCTCACTATCTCGTCGAACTTTCGTATAATTTCCGCCCTTTTCATCCCCAAGATCGCACCGTTCAGAAAGATATTTTCCCTGCCGGAAAGCTCACCGCTGAATCCGGTTCCAACTTCCAACAACGAAGCGACTCTTCCGCGCATCCGCACCGTCCCTTTTGTCGGTTCCGTTATACGTGAAAGCACTTTCAAAAGAGTGCTTTTGCCGGCTCCGTTGCGCCCGATGATACCGAAGACATCGCCCTGTTGGACTTCAAAGGAGACATCGCTCAATGCCCAGATGTAATTTTCTTCATTCCTCGACTGCGTTCCCGATCTTTTGAAAAGCGAGCTTAGCTTCTCATCGAAAACGTCGCGGAATGAATTATGACGCCTGAGGGTTCCGATACGATACTGCTTTGAGAGATGTTCGACGGTAATAATAGTTGACATAGCAAAGACTGTTAGATGACGTCAGCGAATTTTCGTTCCATCCGAAGAAAATTCATGAGACCGGTAATAAACAACGCAAGCGCAACGAGAATAGACAATGCAACCAACGGCAATGGCAAATCCCCGCTGCGGAGCATCGACCAGCGAAATCCTTCGATCACACAGACAATCGGATTAAGCCAGTATAGAACTTGATACGCCGAGGGAATTTTGCTTGCCGCATATCCGACCGGAGTGATCCAGAACAATACCTGTGTAATGTATGGAAGTGCATGAGCGACATCGCGGTACTGAACGGAAAGCGAAGAGAACCAAAAACCGATACCGAGAGAAGTAAGGATCGTGAGGAAGACGAACGCCGGCAGGATCAATATCAACAGCGTCGGTGCAAATTGAAAATAGATCATCAGCACGATTGCCAGACTAAAAGCGATTGCAAAGTCGACAAGGCCTGAAAGGATGGCAGCCGCGGGAATGATAACACGGGGAAAATAGACTTTGGAAATAAGATTCGCATTTGCCAGCAGGCTTGCGCTTGCCCCTGTAACCCCTTCAGAAAAAAAATTCCACGCCACCACTCCGCAGAACGTAAAAAGGAGATACGGAACACCTTTAACTGAAAACCCGACCAGTTTGTTGAACAGGACCGTGAAAACAACCATCCCCATAAGCGGACGGATCAGTGCCCATGCAGCGCCTAAAAAAGTCTGCTTGTAACGAATCTTTATATCCCGCCACACGAGAAAATAAAACAGTTCACGATAATCCCATATCTCGCGAAACCGCAGTACCGATAATCCTTTTGTCGGCTGGATGACAATTTCAAAAGGCATACGGGAGCTCCTCGTTTTTTATTTCATTCCCTCCGTCAGAGCGAATCTTTATAGGTGCATTTGCGCTACGCTTCGCCAACATCCCCACCCAATGCCGGACAGAGATGTGACCGAGCACGCGATCGATGAGCGCAAAAAACGTAATCTTCGCGGCGACAGTATACATTGTGCTCTTGGTATGGTACAAACCGGCGAGGGGGGACGTCAAAGAAGCTACGTGAAGTTTGGCCATCTGTCCCAGTTTTGTGAAACAGACATCACTCGCCGCTCACCGTATCGTTTGACAATACAGACGTTATTTCTTTGTGAGGTTGTAAATCGTTACGCCGAGCACGGCAAGGGTTGCACCGGTGTTGATGACCGTCAGCCATTCTTCCATTGTCCACGATTCGGGAATTCGTTTTACGACAATCATATCGCCGGGAGCAAGAAGGACCGGATCAGACCTGCCTTCAAGGATATCCCGGACGTTTATTGTTTTCAAGATGCGAAGCTTTTGATCTTTTTTTCCCGAGACCCGATAGATCAGTACGTCGTCAAGATTCGACCTATCGCGGGGACCGCCGGCATATGAAAGCAATTGAACGATATCGGTAGTTGTCGGTACGACATAGACGCCTTGTTGCGGAATTTCACCCCACAGGTTCACCGTCATCGTAACCTCAAACGGCTTTGCGTAGAAAAAATAACCAGGTCTGCTTTGTTCCGTCTGTTTGGAAACGTTAATCTCCGTTTGAGTGGGGACTTGCGCAAACATCTGTACATATCCTACTACTGCTGCGATGACGAAAGAAAGCGCGGTTTTCATGGACAGTTCAAAATTGAATTTATGTTTTTGTCGTGCCGGTGTACTTCTGTTGATAATAGTATTCACCGTGCAGATGGTAATACCCTCGGTGCAGGCGGTTCAGTTCATACTGATTCACAACAACGCCCGCAAGGTTAACCCGAATTCCTTCAATAATATCGACGGTGTGCTCCATGCTGTCAAATGTTGTCGAACCGGTTTTGACGACAAAGACAACGGCATCCACCATGGCCACTAACAATTCCGAATCGGTAAAGAGAAGAATCGGCGGCGAGTCGTATAAAATAACGTCGTACATTTTATCAAGCTCGTTCTTCACGCTCTTCATTGTGGAAGAACCTATTAACTCGGTCGGATTCAGCGGGATTGCACCGCACGGAAGGATATCCAAGTTTTCAAGGAATGTTTTCCGTATCGCATTTGAGAGGTCGATTTCCCCGAAAAGAACTTCCGTTAGCCCTGGCTCAAGGGGCAAACCAAAAAGTTCGTGAACTGTGGGACGTCGCAAATCAACGTCGACGAGCAATATTTTTTTCTTCGTTTGAGCGAACACAATCGCAAGGTTCGCGCTTGTAACGGACTTCCCCTCCTGGGGTGCGCCGCTTACCATCAAAATGCTCTTTACCGGCAGGTCTTTCTTCCAATACTGCACACTTGTACGCAATCGTCTGTAGGAATCTGCGATTCTTGAATATGGGTTGATCGCCGTAATCAGATGGGGGTCGATCAGTTGGATGTTTTCATCCACCTTTTCCTCCGCCTCATTTATTCTCCGAATCGTACCACGCTCGCCATTCACCGTGGAGCCGGTAGCATCAACCCCCATTATAACTTCGAGGGATTTTTTATCCATGGTCGGAATTACTGTTAAGACACTTAATCCGCGGCGTTTGATATCCTCGGGTTTATGGATCCGGTCATCGAAATAATTTATCAGGAAGGCACAGCTGATCCCCAATACCAATCCGATAAAGAATCCGAAGCCAAGGTTCTTCGGGATATTGGGATACAATTGAGTAATGGGGGGAACCGCGCGCTGCAAGATATCAACATAGCCGAATTCCGACTGCTCGGCAATCAACGCAGACTGATATTTTTCTTCAACAGCAGTGTACACTTTTTCCAACGTCATCTTAGTCCGCTGCAATCGCGCGTAATCGATATTCATCTTAGGAATTTTTTGGAAACGTGATTCGTCTTGCTCAATACTGTTCGCCAGAGCGTTGCGGCGAACTTCCATCGATTGTAACTGCATGCGCGAGTCGGAAATCTTATTGTTAAGACTAACCGCCAAATCCCTGTTTTGGAGATTCCTTTGTGGGGCCGGCGTATTTATCCCGATCCTGTCGTTGATCTGTTTCTGTAACCCCGCTATCTGGCTGTTAATTTCCGCAATCTTTTTCTTCACCAAGTCTTGATCTGGAGAATCCGTGTTTTGTTCTTTGACGAGGTCTCGCTGTTGCTCAAGGGCGGCTATTTGCTCAAGAGTTTTCGTCACTTCCATGCTCGTGACCATATCCATAATGCGCTTGCTGTCCGCATCGATTTCCAGTTCCTCGTTCTTCGGAAGGGTCGCTTTTATTTCAGCCAATTTCTTTTCCAACGACTGAATAGTGCTTTTCATCGTCTCGATTTCTATATCGACTTCGTCGCGCTGCGCCTCTAAGCTTGAAATGGCCTGAACGACGGACTGCCCCCCCTCCTCAACGTCTCCGTGAGCTTCTATATAATGACGGAGAGAATCCTCCATGGTGTCCAGTGCGACCTTCTTCGTTTCAAGGGTGCGTTCCAAAAACTCGCGCGTTGAGCGAAGTTGCTTTCGGCTGTTATTGAGATTATTCTGATAGTATTCGTCCGCAAATGAATTTGCGATGATCGCCGCTTCTTTCGGGCTGGTGCTCAAAGCGCTGACAAAGATAACATCCGATGCTTTGTCCGGATCGAATTCCACGGCGTCTTCAAGGCGGCCAAGAATTTCTTCATTGTTGGCATAGGGGCCGAAAGTAATTTCATCGTCCGTCGGCCTGAGAATTTC
The DNA here is from genome assembly GCA_049578505.1 of Bacteroidota bacterium. Taxonomy (GTDB): domain Bacteria; phylum Bacteroidota; class Ignavibacteria; order UBA10030; family UBA8401; genus JAGVPT01. The sequence continues at coordinate 7,032 of JBAUMC010000094.1, forward strand.
GAGCGTGTCATATCCGCCAAGCGTCGCCACCGGGTTCTTCTTGAGATCGCCCATTACATCTTCCGCGATAACGCGGGATTTAAGAATGCCAATTTCTTTCATAAGGTTTCGGGCGGGCCCGGCCAGACTAGACAGATCGAACGCGCCTATCATCTCGTTTGTCGGCTTACTGGTGACCTGAACAATGGCCGTCGCTTGATAAACGAACTCCCCTAAATAGGTATACAGTGCGGAGCCTACAAAAACTGCGACCGTCAAACCTATAATAACATACTTCCATCGCTCGAGAATCTCGATATAATCACGGAGACTCAACTCGAGCGACGGTTCCGATTTGGACCTATGATTACTTTGCGGCTTTGTTGGCATAGGGAGCTGTTAAGGACGATTCTCTAAAACTTTGAATTCAACCATTTCCCACACATCGACCATTACCTACCTTTGCCGAACATCATGACATAAACAGTCTTCAGCATAATGTCGATGTCCAATAACAACGAGTAGTGAGAAATGTAATAAAGATCGTATTGGAGTTTTTTAATTGTATCGTCGACGTTTTCTCCATACGAATAGTTCACTTGCGCCCAACCGGTGATCCCGGGTTTTACAAGGTGCCGAAAATGATAATACTCAATTTTCTGTTCATATTCACGCGCGACCTCAAACCATTCTGCGCGGGGGCCGATCATGCTCATTTCCCCTTTGAGGACATTCCATAGTTGCGGCAGTTCGTCCAACCTGAATAAGCGTAGTACTCTCCCCACTCGGGTGACCCGTGGGTCATTTTTCCGAACGTACTTGTCCCGAGAAACGGAATTTTGGTGCATCGTCCTAAATTTATACATTGTAAACGGAACCTCGTTCGTGCCGATCCGCGTCTGTTTGAAAATAATCGGCCCACGGCTTTCAAGCCGAATCAATATACCGATGATAATCATCAGCGGGGAAAGTAGAACAAAACTCACCGATGCAATAGCGAGATCGAGCAATTGTTTCAAGCGCGTGTACCACGGGTTGCGAACGAGAAGCAGATCGCCTTCAAACAACCACCACTTATTCAAAATAAATAGCGGAACCTTCCGGAAATTCTCTTCGAAGAACGATCTGCTGGGAAGCAACGGAACATCGTGGAAATGCAACGACACCAGCTGCCGGAACACCTCGTTGCTAAGCAATGCCCTGTCTTCAGTCAAGATAATTCCTTCGCATGATGTGTTCATTGAACGCAGCTTGTTGAGGACGTCTCCCTCTATGACAGGAGTTCCGTTTTCACAAATTGAGCTGCCGATTTTTTTACCGCTCACGTCGGCGAAACGAAGGCTCTGGTCCTTCGGGGCTTCGGCATACGCACGGTACAATTCCTGTGCGGCCTCATCGGTACCGAGAACATAGTAAAATTTCCTGCGCCGAACTTCGGCAAGGCGGGAGTGGATCGTCCTGCGAATAGAAATTGCGATGATGAGAAACGACAAAAATGACAACGGCAAAACGCTTCGACTGAACTGCAGGGACGGCTTGTAGCTGAAGATGTACACCACAACGATTGTCGACACGACGATAATAATCACCGCCAAAATGAACTGGCTCATGTATTGAAGACTGCGCATATCGGCGTTAATGTCGTATGCGCCGACAGCATCAAGCACCATCCAGGTCAGCGCCATTGGCAAAATCGCGCGGTACCAATACTCGGTAACAAAGTCCACATCGGCGCGCAGGAGGCTGAAAACAAAAAATATCCCAAAGAGCGTCACCCCGTCGCTCGCCATCAGCATCAATTTGAATAACTTCTTCGACCGGACCATGGTGTTCTATATTCTCATTGACTCACGTGATGCACCGTCTTGCTCCAAAAGTAATTTCTGCCGAAAAATGTAATAGAGAAATACAGGAGTAGAAACAAGGTTGCGCCTCCACATCCTGCGGGGCTCCCTAAATAATCGAGGAAGCCATTCCAACCCGGCGTTTTGGAAGTACGTTGATGCTCTTCGCCTTGTCCCGGCAAAATAATCGAACGCCGCACCGACGGCAGCAACAAAGGGAACGTTAATACGGGCAAGATGCTCATGTATCCATTTTTCCTGTTTTGGCGCGGTCATGCCCACCCATAGAGCCGTTGGCGCAGCACGATTAATTAGGCCGATCATCTCCTCATTCTCGTTGTCGGAAAATCTATTATTGAACGACGGAGAATGAACGCCGCGTACTTGAATGCTCGGGTATTCCGCCGACATTCGATTTTTGATCTTGTTCAGCACTTCCGCCGATGAGCCCAGGAAAAAAAAGGATTTTCCCTCTCCCTTGTTCCATCGCTCTGCCAAACCGGTCATAATGTCCGAACCGGTAATGCGGCGACGGATTGTTCCTCCCAACAGCTTCGACGCAAACACTATGCCGGCACCGTCGGGAATGAGGATGTCCGCGGCGTTGAGTGCATTAAGAAAATTGTTATCGCTTTTTGCAACGACCAGTGAATGTGGATTAGCACAAAAGAGCGTAGTATGGTTTGCACCTCGCGAAATTGCATCCTCAATCGCTCCAAGAATATCAGCCAACCCATCGGTTCGGACTTGAACATTCCAGATATGTTCGCACTGAAAATTCATTGCTTTTGATAATACCGCATTCTGCGGCGTGATGCGGCCGCTTCATAAATACCCGTGAGCATACCGTAATTTTTCTCAGCCGTATATTTATCAGCAAACTCGTTGCGCACTGCTTCACCGAGGAGGCGTAATTTCGCATCGTCTCCAAGCAGCCCTTTTACACAAGAAAGAATTTCTCCCGCATCTCCAGGAGTAAATAGTTTTCCGCTCCTATTTTCACTGATGAGAGAGGGGAGTGAGCCGATATTCGACGCAGCGACCGGAACGCCAAGCGCAAAGGCTTCCAGAACGACCATCGGAAAGCCCTCAAAGCAAAGCGACGGAACTATCAGCAACTTTGCTTTTGAAATCCGGTCCATTGTTTCTTGATGTGAAACGTTTCCGACAAATGAAACCGATTCCTGCATGCCGCTTTCCTCGATCGATCGAACAAGCTGCGCTCTCATAGGTCCATCGCCAACGACCTCCAGGGGCGGCGCCCCCTTTCCCATTCGTTTCCATGCTTCCAATAAAATGTGTATTCCTTTTGCGGCATAGAGCCTCCCGACGAAAATCGCTTTCTGATCCCGCTCATTCCATGGAACCGGTTGAGGAGGATGTTCGAGAAAATGAGGTTTGACAAAGAGCGACTCTGCGGGAATTCCAAATTTAATCATCGTATCTCTTTGGAAATCAGACAGCGTGATAAATGCGTCTACGTTGCGCCGCCATGTTTTTCTCGCATTATGGAAAGCGATCATCGCCGACACAGGAACCGTCGCTATCCTGCTATCGCGGTAACAGCCGAAACGCAGCGCCGGCATGACGCTCTTCTTATCCAGACAGAGCGTGCATGGCTGATCTTTTCGAACCGCGGTTCCCGCTGAACAACCTATCCGATAGTTATGCAAGGTCATCACGGTCGGAATATTTTGTCTCCGCGAAGCGTATAAAACAGACGGCGAGAGAAGTGGAAACGTATTATGGACATGAACGATATCGGGTTTTGTTTCCTCTATTGTCACCTTCAACGCACGCAAACTAAACGGATTCCACACGGCGCTTGCGGCACCTTTCAATCTTCCGAAAAAGTTCTCTCGAAGCAATTCATCACTGTGCCGGTTAAATTCTATCACCGAGTGACCGCGGTTCCGGAGAAGGCTGGCTTCGGCGAGATAGGCAGTATTCTCCCCGCTTGGCGCCGTCGATCCGTAAAAATTGTGGACGAGAAGAATTTTCACAAACTGCAAGAATGTTCGAAGGTGCTCACCTCGACGGTTTATGGTCCATAAACCATTTCTTTACATACAACCTGATTCGCATGAACTCATACTTTTTCAAATTCGCTTGGCTGAAAATAGAGATAGGATCGCTTAAGTTGTCGGCAAACATCCTAAACAACACACCGCCGACTCCTTCCCATGTTTTGTTGTCTCCTGCACCGACCGCAAAATTGTATTTGTAGTGAGCTTGAACCTGTTTCACAATTGGGGCGTTAAATTGACCATACGGGTAGACAAAAGTGTCGACGTCTTGGTGTAACTTTTCTTCCAGGATTTTTTTTGATTTGAGAAGTTCATCCTCAACGTTAGGGCATTGAAGCAAATTCGGATGTGAAAAAGAATGAGATGCTATTTTCACAAATCCACTGGCGCTGATTTCGGACAACTCCGGCCATGAGCAAAATGGAGCCGCTTTTATGTGGACGTCTCCTTGCATCAACTCGTTTGTAGGCACACTCAAGCGCACACTGGGGGGAACGTGATCGCCTGAATCTACAATAAACTTCGGGGGAACAGCCAGAACTACGCGAATTCCAAATCTTTGTATTAACGGAAGGACATAACAGTAAAAGCTATAACTCGCATCGTCAAATAGTATACAGATGTTTATGAGGTCTTTTGCCAAAACCTCACCCGGCAGAACAACATGAAAGTGTTCTTTTATATACTCGAAATGCTTTTCAAGAATTGCCCGAGAATTGGATAATTTATCTGCGTCTACACGATGATACATGCAACAAAGCAACACACAGGCTCCACTTTTTGACAGATATATATTCTGAGCCTTGCACGGCTATATTGATCGCTCAAATATACACTATCATAACACTATTATCAAAGAGCTGTTGCAGATTCTTGACAAACTATCTCCGGACATTGTTCCCTAGCCAAAGTAGTCCGATTGATCGATTAGAAAATTGGAAAGCGCACGTTAGAAGATTTGTTCGAACATTCAATTATTTTCGCAGTAATTGGCTATAACAGTTCGATTTGCCCCTTTTCGTTATTTTACGCTTATTAAACAATGAAGACGTTGATACGAAGGTTCTTCTGCATGGGCGACAAGGGAATGCGCTTCCTCAGCGTCGCCATTGTGATCGCCTGTTGCTTTCTGCCGACAGGTCTTGCCTTAACGCAAGCCGAAAAAATAAATGTCCCTCCTGCTGACTCATCCCGGATAAATTTCACGCGGCTTTCTGTTTTCGGAAGTACTGTTTTAGCGGGCGGAGTTGCAGTTTATTTCGGCCGATACGAACCGTTATGGAAGAATTACTACACATCGTTTTTTTTTCGACAAAGTTTTGCCTCGCTGAATCAAGATAAGCTTCTTCACTTTTACGGAAACGTTGTTGGTAACGTAATTTCTGCAAAGGGGCTTTCGTGGGCAGGCGTTGATGACCGTGATGCGGTTCTCTACGGAGCGGCAACTTCTCTCGCTTTCTTCACTATCATGAAAATAGAGGACGGCCACGTTAACTACATTGGGTTCGACCCTGTGAAAGAGTTAGCTAATGTCTTGGGGGCGGGCTACCCTGTAGCGCAGTATTACATCCCATCGCTAAACAGTTTCACACCAAAATTCTCGTACGTTGCATCTAAGAATAACGTTCTTGCTGCAGGCCAAACGCAGCCTGGATTTCTTGAGGATAATGAGGGTCAAAAATTCTGGATGGGAATTACCGTACACGATATGCTGCCGAAAAATTACCAGGCGTACTGGCCATCGATAGTCGGACTTGCGGTCGGATACACCGTCCGGGGATTGAATACACCACGCCCCTACCACGAGACGTTTATTGCACTCGACCTTGATTTGCGGAAGCTCCCCGGCGATTCAAAATTTTTGAAAACGATGTGGGAAATGTTGAATTATATTCATCTTCCGATGCCTGCGGTGCGTGTGAGTCAGTCGGCAATTTGGTACGGACTCTATTTCTAGTGCTGCTTCCAAAAACAAGTATTGTATTTTTCAATAACTAATTCACCGCAAAGGTCGCCAAGGACGCAAGGATTTCTTAGTCTTTTCATTTCCCCTAAAAAAATTCTCTCCGTCGGTTATACTTCCGGTTTTAGAATAATTCCCTTGTTCTTATGCCCGTTCATTTTCACCGTTATCGGCTTTTCACAACGGATGTGGCGCGTGAAATTCATCTCTTCTATGGCGTGCTGAGCACCAAGCCACTTCCAATCAATAAATCCTTGGTTCGCCTGCGCGTTGACAGTAAAATATCCTACCATAAATGAGGTGAGGTTCTGGAAAAAATGAGACCCCTGCGACGGCGCCACGTTAAAATCCTTCATGTTTGCTTCAACGATTGCGCTCGCGCCCGAGATTTGATCCCAGGTTACGGGAATTCCGAGCCAAGGGTCGAGTGTTCCCCATCGCCCGACACCGATAAGGAGATATGGTGTGTTTTCCGAAACCAGTTTCATATTGAGCTGGCTCACTTCCCAAGCGACTTCGCGGGTTTTCGCGCGGTCGAATCGATTGATGTCCACAACGACGATGTCATGAATATCTTTGATGACCCCGTTTCCCAAGACCTGCAAACTCTGACAGACGAGGCCTGCCGGGTCAATCTCTTCGACGTTCAGTTCTTCTAATTCCCTGCTGATGACTAACGGGCGCATCTGCAGCAGACCGAACTCTTTCGGCTTCCCTTCCGGCACAGACAGGTTTACGGCGAATTCGATTTCCACGGCAGAGCCCATACCCCAGCTTCCCATGTCGAGAAGTAATTCGAGAATTTCCGGGAGTGGGAAAAGTTGCCCTTTCAAGACGGGAGCGAATGTGACCAAGCGGGTTCCCTGCCTCGATATGCCGTCCGATATGGAATTGTTTTCATGCGAGTATGTCGAACCGATGGCGTTTAGAGTTCCGTCGTATTCGGCAATGTGCAGGTCAAATTTTTTCACCAGCATATCACGCGTCACAACGATTGCATCTTCATGCTCGTTCAGGACTAGTCCGTAGAATTCATTCTGGTTGTTTTGCAGTGTGTCCTTGATCGACGACAATTGCTGAAGTTGAAGGGGATGTTTCGGACAGAAGCGAAGTACGTTTCCGCCGTCGGCGATAATTTTCCCCAGACCCAAAGCAACCGACGCTATACCGTCCTGCGGTGTTTGCGGTTGAAGAGGATAGAAATTGTACGATTTCCCTACTCCCGAAAAATCCGGATAAAATTTGTTGTTATGCGGCGCTCCGACCATTTTTTGAATTATCACGGCCATTTTTTCCTCTTCGAGCCGGTACGACGTCACCTTGATATAATCTTTTGCCGACCGGTAGAAGGTCGATGCATAGACCCGCTTGACCGTTTTTACCAGTTCTTTCAGTCTGCTGCGCCGGTCGGGGTTGTTATTCGGAATCATATATGTTTCATACACGCCGGCAAACGGATGGTATTGCGAATCTTCCAGCAGGCTCGACGAACGAACGGCTAACGGTTCGTCAACGAGATCGAGAAATGCATCAAGGTCCGCGAGGATCTCCTCCGGAAATTTTTTTGCTTCGAGAAATCGTCGTGTAAGTTCCGTATCATCGTCGGCACTCAGAGCATAATTCCGCAGACGATTATCGTCGAGAAATTGGTCGAAGACGTCGGTGCCGATGACGACCGACGACGGGACAAAAATATTAACGCCGTCAAATCTCCTCCCCACATCATGGCTGTTGATGAGGAGGTTGACAAAACCGAGGCCGCGTGCTTTTCCCCCTAATGAACCGGTCCCGATACGTGCAAAACTGCTCGTTGGGTCAAACGCCTCCTTCGTAAAATCGGTGATGCTTCCCCGCTGGCGAAGCTGACGGTAATCGTGAAGCGAGGCGATCAGATCGGCGCGGAGAGCCGCAACGGAAGGATAGTCGGATACTTTGCGCGGACGCAGACGGTGCGCGAGCCAAAATTCCGTCCGCGCTTTCAGCCAATTTGAGAAATGATTTCGTTCGCCATGATAGCGAATGCTTTCTTCGGGAAGATGATGCAGCTGCTCTTCGAGCGTTTTCAAATCGTGCGCACGTCCGACTTCAACTCCGTCGGGTGTACGAAAAACAAAGTCGCCGAAACTGAAATACTCGACCATGAACTGCCTCAAATCTTCCAGCAATGTGGGGGAGTCTTTCAGGAGGAATGATGCACCGACTAGACGAGCTTGTTTCTCGTTTTCCGGCATATTCGACTGGAGCAGAATCGGTATGTCGGGATGCTTAACTTTTACGTTCTTGGCAAATTCGATGCCTGCTTGCGGGTTTTGTTTTCCATCGCGGAAAAAATCAATGTCCGAAATAACCCCGAGAATATAATCCTGGTATTTCCCGTAGTATTCCCACGCTTCTTCGTAGGTCGTGCAGAGGAGAATTTTCGGACGCGCGCGCATCCTCAAAAATTTGTCGGAAAGATTTATTCCTTCAGAGATGAGCCGCTGCGATTGTTTCAGTGTTTCGGTATAGATGAGAGGAAGGTACGACGAATAAAAACGGACGTTGTCTTCAATCAGAATGATCGATTGGACTCCCGCTGCGCGGGTGTCGTTGTCTACGTTTAAGCGGTCTTCGACATACTTGATGATCGCAATGATAATGCGGAAATCTCCCTGCCAGATAAACACTCTGTCGAAAACGGAAGTGTCGTGATGCGCGAACAATTCCGTCAGTTCGCGGTTGTCATATGCCAGCACCACGATTGGCACTTTCAATCCGGCTTCACGCACCATTCTCGCAAATGCCGCGGCATGCATATCTTCGATATGGAGCGTGGTAATGATCATATCGAAGCGGTTCTCCTCCTGCGCCAGCGCGATTGCATCTTTCCCGCTTGATACCCGCGTCAGTTCCGGTGAGTGACTCAGGTTCAATCCCTGGTACTCGTTTCGGATCAACTCGTAGAGTCTTCCGTCTTCTTCAAAGAGGTACGAATCGTATAAACTGGAGACAAGCAGGATATCCCGAACCCGGAACCGAGCCAGGTTTTGAAAGCCCTGGACGGGGGAACCTTGTTCAACCCAAAAAGGATCAACGGTTTGCATTGGCGAAAGTTAGGAAAAAACAAAAATAAAAGCAGGCGAGATGCATTTGTTGGACGCACTCGCCCGCAATTTTTCGAACGGAGATAGTTAAACCAATCCCTGATCGATCATCGAATCGGCCACTTTCAGGAATCCGCCGATGTTGGCGCCGTTGACATAATTTCCAGGCGTCCCGAACCGGTTCGCCATATCGACGCACGTCTTATGTATGCTCTTCATAATAAGATGGAGCCGGTTATCAACTTCCTCACGGGTCCAGGGTACACGCATGCTGTTCTGCGCCATCTCCAAACCTGAGACTGCAACTCCTCCGGCATTCGCTGCTTTTGCCGGACCGAACAAGATGCCGGCATTGAGGAACAACTTCACGCCGTCGAGCGTCGTGGGCATGTTGGCGCCTTCGGCGACCACGTAGACCTTATTCTTGAGAAGATTCTGCGCGTCGTTGGCGTTGATTTCATTCTGCGTTGCACTTGGGAACGCGCAATCGGCTTTATGGTTCCACAACGGATTGTGGTTAGCTTTCGGGTCAATCGGAGTAAACACAGCGCTCTTGTACTTGTCAGCGTAATCTTTGATTCTTCCCCTCTTCACGTTCTTCAGGTCCATGACAAACGCAAGTTTTTCTTTTGAAATCCCTTCTTCGTCATAAATATATCCGTTGGAATCGGACAAGGTCACCACTTTTCCGCCGAGTTGATTTATTTTCTCGACGGTGTATTGGGCAACGTTCCCGCTTCCGGAAACGAGGCATTTTTTCCCGTCAAGGGTTTGTCCTCTTGTCGATAGCATCTCCGACGCAAAATAGACCGCGCCGTAGCCGGTTGCCTCGGGACGTATAAGCGAGCCGCCCCAGTTGAGCCCTTTTCCCGTCAGCACGCCGGTGAATTCGTTGCGTAATCTTTTGTACTGGCCGAAAAGAAATCCGATCTCCCTTCCGCCAACGCCGATGTCGCCTGCCGGCACGTCGGTATCGGGTCCGATGTGGCGGGATAACTCGGTCATGAAGCTCTGGCAGAAATGCATCACTTCATTGTCGCTCTTTCCTTTGGGATCGAAATCTGAGCCGCCTTTTCCGCCTCCCATCGGCAGCGTCGTCAAACTATTTTTGAACACTTGTTCAAATGCAAGGAATTTTAAAATGCCTAGCGTGACCGATGGATGGAACCGCAAGCCGCCCTTATAGGGTCCGATGGCGCTGTTCATTTCGATCCGGTAGCCTCGATTTACTCGAATTGTTCCGCGGTCGTCGGTCCATGGAACCCGAAACATGATCACTCGCTCGGGTTCAACTATTCTCTCGAGAATTTTTGCCGCGCGATATTCTGGATGCTTGTCCAGCACGATGCTGAGAGAATCGAGAACTTCTTGAACCGCTTGGTGAAATTCAGGCTCACTGGGATTTTTTGCTTTTACGTCAGCCATTAAGGCCTTTACATACTCTGACATACAAACCTCCGGGGGGATAATATTATTCGAAAAAATTTTGACGAATGATTCCGCTGATTCAAACTTTTGATGTGAGATGTTGCGGTGAAAATCGCGATGTGGGTACTAACTTTATGACGTGGTGACGTGCAAAAACCATGCCGTGGTAAGAAGTTACGGTTTCAATGTTTAAACCCCAGTTTGTAAATACCGAGGGACGAGTTTTCTTAAAAATGCAATGCGAAAAAATAAAAATATTAACTTTGGATTGAGTCTAGATCCAGTTCGAAATTTTCACGTGTAAACTCATAGCGAACAAAACCCCAACAATATTAGGAACCCGACATTTTTATCGAACAATTTTTCACCTGCTTTTTTCGTGCAAACTTGCTATCTTCTCGCATTGAAAAATCCTTCGGAAGGGTTGCAGCTAAACCTTCCATCTCTTCCTGTAATCAGCCTTCCGAAGGTTGATACTTCGAGAGTCTTCCGAAAGCTAAGCCCACGCAACAAACATTATGAACGAGGATGGTATGACAAATGAAAGTGTCCTGGACCGACTTCTCCGCTATGTGAAGATTGATACTCAATCGAAGGATGACGCCGATTCATATCCAAGCACATCAAAGCAGCTTGACCTTTTAAATTTGCTTGTAAAAGAATTGAACGCTCTCGGGTTGAAAGACGTTGCTATCGACAAGTATGGCTACGTCATGGCAACGCTGCCGTCAAATCTCCCGTCGTCACATAAGGCGCACGGTAAAGTCCCCGTTATCGGATTAATCTCCCATGTCGACACCTCTCCTTCAGAAAGCGGGGCGAACGTGAAACCGCAGGTGATCGACTACAAAGGTGGAGATATTGTTTTGCCCGGAGACAATACAGTCATTATCAAGGATTCGGAGAACCCGGAATTGCGGCATAACGTCGGCAAAAAAATTGTCACCAGTGACGGTACAACTCTCCTCGGTGCGGACGATAAAGCCGGTCTCGCAATTATAATGACGGCGGCACAGACGCTCCTATCCAATCCGGGCTTCCTGCACGGAGACATCCGGATTGGGTTCACTCCCGACGAGGAAATTGGTGCAGGAACAAAATATTTCGATATCAAGAAATTCGGAGCGAAATTCGCTTACACGGTGGACGGCGACACGCCCGGTGAATTGAATAAGGAGACGTTCAGCGCAGACCAAGCGGTCATTACCGTATACGGTAGAAACATTCATCCTGGATCTGCAAAAGGAATTATGGTAAACTCTCTCCGAACAATGGCGGATATTATCGCGCGCATGCCGAAAGAGATCGCACCGGAGACAACCGAAGGTTACGAGCCGTACATTCATCCCCACGTCGTTGAGGGGGAAGAATCAAAATCGACGCTGAAAATCTTACTCCGCGATTTCAAAACCCCGGGTTTGAAGACGCTCAGGGCAAAACTCGAGAAGATTATCGCAGAGGTGCAGCCGCTTCATCCCAAGGCAAAAATTGAACTGAAAATCATCGAACAATACCGCAACATGAAAGACGGTCTCGGGAGCGATCCCCGCTTACTCGATTGTCTTGAAGAAGCCACCAAGCGAGCAGGCCTTAAACCGATATGGGCACCGATCCGCGGCGGCACCGACGGCTCACGGTTAACGGAAATGGGATTACCGACACCGAATATTTTTACCGGCGGACAAAATTATCACTGCAAAAATGAATGGGCCTCGGTCTACGGAATGGAAAAGGGAGTCGAAACAGTCGTCAATCTCGTTCAACTTTGGGTTGAACGAAGCTAATTTCTTTAACCGCCAAAACTCCAAGAATCAGAGTAACTATCTTGGCGGCTATTAAACTCTTCATGAAGGAACCTTCGAATGGAAACACCTGGCTCATCGTCCAACACTCTCCCCGAAAATGCATACAAGGAATTAAAGGAGGGCGAAGAGTATCGCCCGATCATGGACCCAAATCAATCACAAGAAGAGGTGACGCCATGGTCGGTAGGCTGGGGGTTGGTAATGGCAGTCCTTTTTTCCGCTGCGGCCGCGTACTCCGGATTAAAAATCGGCCAGGTCTTTGAGGCGGCAATTCCTATTGCAATTCTCGCCGTCGGACTTTCGACAGCGTTCAAACGAAAAGGTTCGCTGGGACAAAACGTTATCATCCAGTCGATCGGTGCAAGCTCCGGCGTTATTGTTGCCGGCGCAATTTTCACAATCCCTGCCTTGTATATTCTCGACCTCCCTGCAAATTTTTTTCAGGTGTTCATCGCTTCGGCGGCCGGCGGTTTCCTCGGAATTCTTTTCATGATTCCTTTCAGGAAATATTTTGTAAAGGACATGCATGGTAAACTCCCCTTCCCCGAAGCGACCGCCACAACAGAAATCCTTGTCGCGGGCGAAAAAGGGGGTTCACAGGCGATGGTGCTGGTCGTCAGCGGATTGATCGGAGGTATATTCGATTTCACTTTCAGCGCGTTCGGATGGTGGTCGGAGGTTGTTTCGTCCAGGATGATCCATTACGGCGAAGTGCTGGCAAACAAAGTGAAGATGGTTGTAAAGGTTGATGTCTCGGCGATGGTTTTTGGACTCGGTTACATCGTCGGCTTGAAATACTCGGCGATTATTGCGGCTGGCTCGTTTCTTTCGTGGTTCGTGCTGGTTCCGCTAGTTTATGAAGTCGGGCATTCGTTAACCATACCGCTCGGTGCGACCGCAACTAAACTCATCGCGGACATGTCGGCTGAGGAAATTTTCCGAAATTACGTCCGACAGATCGGTATCGGCGGCATCGCCATGGCGGGAATTATCGGCATTATCCGTTCGTCTAAAATTATTGCCGGCGCATTTTCGCTTGCCTACAAAGAAATATTCCACGCAAAATCTGCCGGAGCAGAGACAAACGTTCGATGGCAGACGGATATCAAAATGCTCTTTGTAGCTCTTCTCATTCTGTTGACGGGATTGCTGATTTTCGTTTTCTTCTACGGTGGCGTCGTCTTCAATTTTGGACATGCCATTGCAGGATTGCTGATCGTAATGATCGTTTCATTCCTTTTCACCACCGTTGCCGCGAATGCAACGGCTATTGTCGGGACGAACCCCGTTTCCGGAATGACTCTGATGACCCTAATTTTATCATCATTCGTGCTTGTGCAAATCGGCCTGACGGGACCATCGGGCATGGTCAGCGCGCTCATCATCGGAGGAGTCGTTTGCACCGCACTTTCGGTTGCCGGCGGATTCATCACAGATTTGAAGATCGGTTACTGGCTCGGCTCAACTCCCAAGAAACAAGAGACATGGAAATTCCTCGGCGTCCTGGTTTCAGCGGCGACGGTCGGCGGAGTGATCCTTGTTCTGAACAAAGCATTCGGATTTAAAGGAGAACACGCAATGGTGGCGCCGCAAGCAAACGCGATGGCGGCTGTTATCCAGCCGCTCATGTCCAACGTCTCGGCGCCATGGGTTCTTTATGCCGTCGGCGCCGTGATCGCGCTGATTCTCACGATGGTCAACATATCGCCGCTGGCGTTTGCGCTGGGAATGTACATTCCGCAAGAATTGAACACACCCCTGGTTTTCGGCGGGCTGATCGCATGGTGGGTAACAACCCGGTCGAAGAATGAGAAACTGAACAACGCCCGCTTTTCGCGCGGAACGTTGATCGCGTCAGGATTTATTGCAGGCGGTTCGTTGTTCGGAGTACTGAACGCCTTTCTGAAATTCTTCGATCAGGAGGTCTGGAGTTTCGGTTATGCGAATTGGTACATGGGCGCATGGGCAGACTCACATTCCGGAGAAATTACAGGATTGATCATGTTTGCCCTCCTCTTTTCCTACGCACTCTGGGATACGATGAGAGCGAAGGAAGATCAATAGCAAACAACGTGGCAAGACGGTGAATGTTGAACATCTCTTGACAATGCAGCGATTACTACCGTTACGGAGAATAGGTTATCCTCTGACGACCCGGAATCATTGAGAAAAGGTTTACGAAAATGGAAGATGCTCTTCTCCTTCACAGGCTTCAATTCGCGTTTACAATTTCGTTCCACTACCTGTTTCCTCAGTTGACGATGGGATTGGCGCTTCTCATCGTGATTATGAAATGGCTGGCGTTTCGAACGGGAAACGAATTGTACAACAACAGCGCCCGCTTCTGGGCAAAAATCTTCGCTTTCAACTTTGCTATCGGTGTGGTGACGGGCATTCCAATGGAGTTTCAATTTGGCACAAACTGGGCGCGCTTCTCCGTGTTCGCCGGCGGCGTTATCGGACAAACGCTGGCGATGGAGGGAGTTTTTGCATTCTTCCTCGAGTCAAGTTTCCTCGGTTTATTCCTCTTCGGAGAAAGAAAATTAGGGCAAAGACTTCACTTCTTCACATCGGTGATGGTATTCGTCGGCTCGTGGCTCTCCGGATACTTAATCGTCGCAACGAATGCCTGGATGCAGCACCCGGTTGCATACGAGGTCGGAACGAACGGCAATCTTTCGCTCTCCAGCTTCTGGGGATTGCTCTTCAATCCGTGGATCGGATGGGAGTACACGCACAACATGATCGGCGCAGTGGTGACATCGTCGTTTGTCGTTGCCGCCATCGGTGCGTTCTACCTTCTCGCGCACGTGCATGAAGAATACGGCAAAGTGTTTGTTCGTACTGGTGTGCTGGTGGGCGTCGTTGCGTCGATCCTCATGGTCTTCCCAACCGGAGATGGCCAAGGAAAGAATATTGCGTTCAACCAGCCTCCTACGCTTGCAGCAATGGAAGGGCTCTTCCAATCTAAGGAAGGTGCTCCGCTTGTCCTTATCGGTCAACCCGACATGGAGAAAAAGCGGCTCGATAATCCGCTTCAGGTTCCCAAGATGCTCAGCTTTCTGACCTACTATCGCTGGGGTGCCGAAGTGAAGGGATTAGACGCTTTTCCCGAGAAAGACCGACCGACAAATATTCCTCTGTTGTACTATAGCTACCATATCATGGTGGGGCTCGGAACAATGTTCATTGCCCTGACCCTCGTGGCATCGTACTTTCTGTGGAAGAAAAAACTCTATTCCATGCGTTCGCTGTTGTGGATGTTGATGCTTGCCTTTCCGTTTCCGTATATTGCCAACACGGCCGGTTGGATGACTGCAGAGCTTGGCCGTCAACCGTGGCTCGTGTATGCATTGATGCGTACACCCGACGGAACATCAACATTGGTTTCCGCTGGCAATACGCTCTTTACATTACTGGGTTTTGTAGGAATGTATTTTCTCGTTGGAGTGTTATTCCTCTTTCTCGTCGCTAAGACGGTCAATCAAGGACCAGTTTCTGTGTTGAAGGATCACTAATTCTCCCGCAGGTTTTCTGATTATCTGCGGTAAAATTTTGATTGGAGTACCAATGGAGATCCTTTGGTTTTGCGTTGTTGCGTTCATGCTGGCGATGTACACGATACTCGATGGATTCGATCTTGGAGCCGGCATTCTCCATTTGTTTGTCGCGAAGAACGACGACGAGCGCCGCACTGTCCTCAACGCCATCGGACCGGTGTGGGACGGAAATGAAGTATGGCTGCTTGCAGCTGGGGGGACGCTGTACTTCGCGTTCCCGCTTTTGTACGCGTCAAGCTTCAGCGGCTTTTATCTTCCTCTCATGATTGTCCTTTGGCTCTTGATGTTGCGCGGCCTCGGTATCGAGCTGCGTCACCATCTCAATCACCCGATGTGGAAAACCTTCTGGGATGCACTTTTCGCTGTGGGCAGTATCTTGCTGGCAATCTTCCTTGGCGCAGCACTCGGCAACGTTGCGCGGGGCGTGCCGCTGGATGACCATGGTTACTTTTTCGCACCGTTGTGGACATCGTTCATGGTTCAGCCTGAAGCGGGCATTCTCGATTGGTTTACCGTTATGATGGGGGTGCTTGCTTTGCTCACGCTCGCCACGCACGGAGCAAACTATCTTGCGATGAAAACCGACGGACTTGTGCAGCTGCGCTCGCGGCAGATGGCATCATATACCGTGTGGGGTGTTCTTCTCTTTGCCGTTGCAACGCTGGCGGCAGCATCGTCGATTCGTCCCGAGATTTGGAACAACTATGTTGTCCATCCTTGGGGAGGCATTTTTCCGCTCCTCGGAGCGTTGGGATTGGCTGGCATGGTCTATTATAACAGAACAACACAAGATGGTCGGGCATTTATTTCTTCGTCGACATTCATCGGGGGAATGCTCGCGAGCACTGCGTTCGGACTATTTCCAAATGTGCTTCCCGCCTCGACGGATCCGAAGTACAGTCTCACTGTGTATAACACATCCGCTTCAGGATATGGGCTTAGTGTCGGCATCGCGTGGTGGGTAACAGGAATTGTTCTTGCGCTTGGATACTTTACGTACCTCTTCTATTCGTTCAGAGGAAAAGTGAAACTGCACGCAGAAGGATATTGAATTGCAAGGAACGAGCTGACTGATTTGAACAGCATAGAAAAGAACAACCAGACCAAAATGGCGGAAGTACATTCACACACTGCGGCAACAGGCAAGCATCTTGCCGTAGCCATTATACTTAATGCGGTTATCTTCATTGTCGAGTTTGTCGGCGGCATTCTCACCAACAGCCTTGCCCTTATTTCCGACTCGCTTCACAATCTGAGCGATTTCTTCGCATTAATATTGAGTTATATCGCGCTAAGAGTGGTCCAATGGAAATCGAATTCCGAGAAATCTTACGGATATGTACGGGTGGAAATCTTCGTAGCGTTCATCAACGCAACGGGGCTGGTGCTGATCGGGATGTACATCATCTACGAAGGCATCAAGCGGTTTGCCCATCCTGAACCTGTCGCCGGCGGCTGGATGCTCGCTATTGCTGCAGTTGGTTTCGCCGTGAATACGGCCGCTACCCTTTTATTAAAAACACACGCGCATCACGACCTCAATATGAAAAGCGCATACCTGCACCTTCTTACCGATGCAGTGGAATCGCTCGCAGTGGTGGTGGTTGCAGGAATCATCGCGTTGAAGGATTGGCGCATACTCGATCCGATCGTGTCTATTGCCATCGGTCTCTTTATTATAAAGAGCGCATGGAGTATTGTTGCTGAGACCGTGCACATTCTCACCGAAGGAACGCCGCGAGGAATTGATTTGCATGAAGTGGCCGCATTTATCCAATCGTTCCCCGGCGTGGAAAACGTCCACCACCTGCACATCTGGGGATTGTCTTCCAGAATGTGGGCATTGAGTGTACATATTGTGGTGCAGGATCAGTTGATCAGCAGCGGAAATAAAATCTGCTTGCAGTTAGAGCGCGAATTGGAACATCGCTTCGGCATCAATCATCCTACGTTTCAGCTTGAGGCTTCTGCCTGTGAGGATCAGGGGATTGTTGTAGATTTCCATCCGTCGCAAGAAAAATGATAACCGACGGCTTTAAAGGTTTGAAAAATTCCACGTTCCAATACCGCCCTTTAAATTTCCAACCTTGAATCCCGCTTTTTTCAACTTCAATGCTGCAGTGACGCTCCGGCGTCCGCTTGCGCAATAGCAAATAATCTCTTTGCCGCGGTATTTTTCCAACTCCTTAATGCGTGCGGACAACTCTTGAACGGGAATATGGAGGGACTTTGGAATTGAATTTGCTTTGCGTTCACCTGTAGTGCGCACATCGAGCAGGATGCTGCCGGAGGCTACTTTTTGTTTTGCCTCTTCTCCGGAATAATTGGCCAAAGAGCGGGCGAGTAATTGCCGTCGAACATAGAGAACTAAGACTATGCCGATTATAATATAGAAGTAAATCTGTTCTGACGTCATCAACGAGGTCCATTCCTTGTTTCACATTGTGTTAACTTCCATCGATCGATTTCCATCCTTGCGCCTCAACACTTAGGGTTCGGACTAATTACAGTCACACGAACCGCCACAGCAACTTCCGTTACCGCATGTGTCAGCTGAGTCATGGCGCAATGATTGTGAAGATGAGTTATTTTTCATCGACACTCCTGCGACTGACATTAATCGAGTGTGAGAAGTTGAATTGCACTCCGGACAGATAACATCCTCTTCGACTTCTTTGCTTTTATGAAAGACTTCATATGCTTCATTGCATTCTCTACAGCGATATTCATAGATCGGCATGGATCCTCAATAAATTGTGGAAGTGTGATGATCTTTCTATTTTACTTTTTTGTTAGTGTTAATTCCGGTCATGTGCCAAATCGGACAATATTTAACGAATCCGGTGACAACAAGAATCAACCCCACATAAGCCCAGGGTGTGGCCGGTCCCCAAAATGCAAGTGATGTGACAAATAAACCGAGCGCGATGCGGATCGGCCGTTCAATTGCTCCAATATTTATAGGCATAATGAGTTCCTTTGTATGAGATGTAAAATAGCAGCGTTATTAGTTCTATGGATTGGATGCACGGATTCAACAAAAGGATTCAACGTTCGACAGGGTCTGGGAGATTTCTTACAAAAACTAATACCGGCGACGTGTTGCCGGTTCCCTAATCGTCGCCGGATAATAGTTCAGGTTTATCTTTTAATTAGCCTTTGTTTAACATCCCCCCTGAATCTTCTTTTCAATCTTCTCCACTTTCAGTCCCTTATTCTTATTGTTTTCAATCATTTTCAGAATATCAGTGTGAGCCTGCTCGCGGAACTGCTTGACGTCCCCATCCCATCTCGACCCTGTTGGAATAAATGCCGAACCAGCAAGTATCTCATTGTTAAACCCTTCAAACCCGCCTTCGAGAACGGCAAGATTTTCGTAACCAAGTTCTTGAAGTAAAAGATATGCTACACGTTCTTGGGCTTCGCTATCTCCCACAATAACTTTCTTCACATGCCGTTGCGAGAATGGTACGACCCAATCTTTGCTGAAGAATTCGCGCAGTTGAATATTCGCAGAACCCGGTAAGGCCAGTTTGGCAAAAGCTTCGTGTGAACGGATATCGATAATCCGTATGTTGGGCTCGGCATCGACGATACGAAAGGCTAGTTCGTCAACTTCCATTATCGCTGCCGGATGGGTTGCTACATATTGCGCATCGGACACTTTATCAATGAGATGCGTTTTGCGGTCGGGTAAGAAAATAAAAAGAACACCGAGGACGAGGACCATTAACCCCGCCGTAATATGTTTGTATGATTTGAACGCCAGAGCCGGAGCAGAGGTTTTATCTACTCGTTTTTCAATCATCGATGTAACTGCGAACGCGCCGACGGCCATTGCAATCAACAGAAATGCAAAGAGTCCCTGGGAGATGCCGAGCGAATCGAACACTTTGACGGGACCGAGCGATGTGGATTCGTAAAAGTTGTGATACAGCGGATAGAGCTCTCCGAAAGCAAACACACCGAGCAATCCTCCGCCGACAAAGAACATTCCATCCACCTTGCCGATGGCGGCCGCAGCGATGCTGGTGCCGGGGCAATAGCCACCGAGGATGAATCCGACGCCCATAATTGCCCCTCCTACAATCGCCGGAACCATCCACGTCGGGTTCACATAGATCGCCTCCGTGTCCAGCAGTCCAAAGTATCCAAGCAGCAGAACGCCGCTCATCGCTGTCACTGCAGCCGTGAAGAAGACGCGCAGGACGGTGAAGTCGTAGCCGTAAAATAGACCGGCAAGGCGCCGAGACGACGAAAAGCCGGCTTGTTCCAGAACAAATCCAAATCCAATCCCGAGAAGAAGTGCGACAACGAGATTAAGTTGGTCAGAGATTAGGTCAGGTACGAATGGTCCCATAGGTTCACCTTTAACTTTCTATTATAGCCACAGCTTACGGCCGAAGTATGCAACGGCATACCCGGTTCCAAATATTGCGATCATGGTAACGAATCCGGCTGTTGAGAGAACGGCCATGCCGCTCAATGCTGCACCGCTTGTGCATCCGCGGGCAAACTGCGCACCGATCCCGAACAAGGCGCCGCCGATCGCGGCAAAAAGCCAGCGAACATTGCGGCTCACTTTAGGGCCTGCTTCGGTAACAATCTTCAACCGGTCGGAAACCAATCCTGAAATAAACCCACCCATGACAACTCCCACGACCTCAAAGACCAGCCATGATTTCAGCGGATTGTCTTTTCCCGGGCCGACATACGTTCCATAAAAGGATGAGTTCTCCGCATGCGACGGCGCAACGCCGTCTACTGTCGCAACAACTATGCTCTTGATGGCTCCGCTCGCTCCAAGTCCTCGCCCGGTGATAAAAATAGTCGCCAATAAGACAAGTCCAAGAAAAAAACCGGCAAGATAAGGATTCATGTATTTTGTTTTCATGGTGCTACCTCTTGTACTTCCGTTTTGTGGATTTTTATTTCTTTCTTATCCGACTCCTCAGAGAGGTCCTCATACCCCGTGATCATCGCTTTAAGATTTGACGTGACGGTGTTACCCGTTGTGATGAGATACAGGTGCACAATAAAGAATGAAACGAGAAGGAATGCACCGATGGTATGAAGTGTTGCAATCACCTGTAGTCCGCCTATGTTTAAGCTGACGACCTCATATCGCTGCGGATATCGATAGAACATGTAGAGAAGGCCGGTTATGACCATCACTGGAATCACAAGGACCTTGAGGCCCGCATAGACCAGCTTCTGCAATGGATTGAGTTTGCTCAGCACGGTTTTTTTTGTCGGGTGAGGAGCATTGCGGAAAATCCCGAAAATATAGTATTCGGCCTGTGCTCGCAGGTTTTTCCGTGTCGGCAAATATTGTCTCCACTCACCTGTCGTAAAATGCCAGAAAATCGCAAACACAATTAAGACCAAAAAGCTGCCGGCAGCAACGTTATGATATTGCACTGCCTGATCGTACCCAAAAAAGTGGATTGAGCCGTGAATTTCAAATCCCGTTACACCCAGAAAGATTATGAGTGTGGCCTGTGTCCAGTGCCAGAATCTTTCAAATGCTCGATAGACATATTCTTTTTTCATGTTAGTGTGTCTCCTTTCTCTTCCGGCTCAGAACGATCCGTGCCCCGCCGTGAATGACAACACCCGTGAAAACAAAGAGGATTAATGCACCGCCCATCCATTCAACCCAGGGATTGTAATCTCTCCCCGGAATGTAGAACCCGCTAAGGTTTGCAAGCCGTCCGTTTTCACGCGTGTGGCATTCGACGCATTTCACTGCCTTCTCCTTCGGCGAGACCATATGATTGACGGGCCAGTACATTTCCGTTTCAGTAAATCCATATTTCCCGCTGTAAGGGAGGTTAACTAATTTCATCCCCTCTTCTGCCGATCGCTGCCAATTAAATTCCTTCCAATATCCGCCGTCTCCCGGCTTGTTCGATACGGTTTTCGGCTGAATGAGATATTTGTTTTCCGTGTCGTAGATTTGGTTTGCCCGATGGATCTTTACCGGATATATCTTCGCGTCGGGGTCATCATAACTACCGTATAATTCATTGAGCTTCAGCGGCTTGGATGGATCGAATGTATCGCCGACAAGATAGTGAGTCGCCGTCCCGTTGAACCAAATATAATCAGGCTTCAACTGTTTGCCCCAAACGAATGAACCTTTGATGGACATATAGACATCGGTTCCGTTGGAATCTGTCTCTTCGTACGGTTCGCCGTTCTTCAGCTTGCCCGCAGTCGACCAATCCCAATGAAGCTTTGTTGGATTGACTTTGGCATAGGTAGGGATGTGGCAGGTCTGACATGCAACCTTGAGCGTGTGTTTGTTGAGGACATCGTCGGCATGCGGCATGGCTGAATGGCACTGTTCGCACTCGACGCGGTTTCGATTCATCGATGAGACGGAATACATTTTTCCCAGCATTTGATGCTTCTCCGCCGTATGGCAATCAACACATTGCATATCCGATCCCTCCGATGCCATATGAACATCAACATCGCGGGATGGATCGAAGAGCGCCTTTTCCAGGTCGCCGTGTTTAACATTATTGCCGCCGCCGCCGAAGAAATGACACGTGCCGCAATCAGTGCGCAGCGGTTTGCCGACGTGTTGAGCAACATAGTTCAAGTTCACCGACGAATCGGGCATGCCGGCACCCCCCACGGCCTTGACGTACGTATTGCTGTTATCGTGGCATGCGAGGCAGTCGACATTCAGGGAGTCTTTGAAATTAAACTTCGCGTCTGCATATCCATAGCCGATGTGACATTTGTTGCAGCTCTGCTCGTTGCCGGAAATACCGATACAGAAATTGTTCAGGACATTTCGTTTCCCGAGCGGGCGGATACCTTTCCCCGGAATATATTCTATTCGTTCCCAGTTCCAGTGAGTTGAATGCATCACCTCGGCGGCTCTACCATTATGGCAGGAAATACATGCAGCCGTCACTTCCTGGGGTTTTCTGAATTTTTTCTTCAACTGGGGAAACAGTGAATGATCCACTGACGCTTTCACTTTGTGGGCGTATTGCTCTTTCAGTTTCTCCAGGGGCGTACTTTCAGAACTGTTAGTATGGAGCGCGAGCGAGAGCATGCCGGTCAACGCTCCAAGTATGAGAACCGACGTGAGGATTCTTTTCATGATGATTTTCCTTGAGACATAGATCGCTTAGGCAAGAGTTTTTCTTCGTAATAGATCAATGATTTGATTTTATCACAATCACCGGAAAGCTGGTAGACAGCGCATTCGCGGCAATCTTTCTCCGCACACTCATTCTTTTTGTCCTTGTAGGTCCAGCATCCGGCATCCGGACGATGATACGCCGGACATTTTGCCCGTACTTCCGCCGAACATTGAATGTGTTCCCAGCACGGAACCAACGATTGCATGCGGCGTATTCCCTCCATGGAAATCTTATGGGCATTGATCGCGGTGCGGATGCATTGAAGCCGTTCGATGTCGGATTCAGAAAAAAGGCGCTGGTTCCCCTCTGTCTTTGTGACGAGAATAAGCCCGCGCCGTTCGTAGAGGCGGATAGTTTCAACCGAGATGTGCAGCTTTTCCGCAACTTTTCCGATTGGAAGGGTCGGCGTATTTTTATCATGCTTATTCATACCTGTAGTTATAAATACAAGTATGGTGCCATCGATTATACTTGATGATTGCCGGGATTTTACAGGAAGGATACGAGATGATTCTTAAAGGTGTGAAACGTGTAAATCCGTATTCGTCAGCTTTGAGAAACATTTTTCATTTTGCACTTGTGTTGAATTGTTCAACAGCTTCCATTCGGTTTTGTCGAACACCTTATCCAAACAAATTACGTTTTGCGGAAATGTTTGCAGAGAAAAAAAGCGCCCGACAACGGTGTAACAGAAAAATAATTTTCGGGGGAAGATTTTGAGTTAGACTGGTATGCTGCATGTCTCCTCTTTTGGTACTGGCTCAATCTGTCATACCCTCGTGTTGTCGAGGGTATGACAATCTTTTTCTCAAATTGAGCCGCTACCCTTCTTTTTCTTTATACCATATCTTAGTATCTTAAATAATATGAACACCGACCCAATGCAAAATATCGAAAATGAAACGGACCTTGTTCGAAAAGCGCAAACTGGAGACCGGCATGCATTTTCTCTTCTTGTCAAGCAATACGAGTCGACGGTCTACGGTTTCGCCTTCAAAGTGTGCCGCAATGAAGAGAAAGCGGCAGAGACGCTGCAAGACACATTTGTAAATGTTTATCGCAAGCTCGATCAGTTCAACGGTAAAGCAAAGTTCAGCACATGGCTCTATCAGATCGTTACAAATAATTGTTTGATGAAAAGAAGGCGAAGTAAGCTGGAGGAGTCTTCGGTTTCGATGGATTCATCCGAGAGTGGAGGAGAACATTCAGAGTATGCTGGAGATGCCGCACCTTTGCAAGCGCTCGCTTCGTTGAAACAATCTCCGCAAGACGAGATGGCAAACAAGGAGCTCCGCGAGCTTCTCGACCGTGCTATTCTGAAGCTCCCAATGGAACAGCGAATTGTTTTTGTTTTACGCGATGTTGAGGGACAATCGGCGGAAGAGACTGCAAAAATATTGAAGGTTTCCGTTCCGGCCGTGAAATCCAGGCTCCGTAGGTCACGTCTGTTCCTCCGTAAACAACTTCAGGAGTATATGGAAACATGAAAACGAAGTCTGCTGGCAAGGTCCATTGCAATGAAGCGACAAAGTATATTTGCGAAAATCTGGATGAGCGGTTGGATTCTCCGAAATGCCGGGCGATCAAGAAACATCTTCAAACCTGTGCTACGTGCTCAAATGATCTTGCAAACCTGAAGAAGATTATTGCCTTGTACCGAGGAGCACCGTCCCCGCGTCTTTCCAATGCAGTTGAGAAGAAGATCTTTACAGCGTTGAAGTTAGAATTTTAGAATTGGAACGCGGAATCCCCCCCTTTTTGAAGAACGAATACCCCCCCTTAATCCCATGGCAAATCAGCAAGACCGCCGGCGTTGATGACATCGGTATAACCAGCCGACTTTAATATCCTTGCTGCAAAAGCACTTCTGGCTCCGCTGGCACAGTAGAGAACAATCGACGCATTTTTTTCGCCGAGCTCGCTCAATCGCTGACGTATCTGGTCCACAGGAATATTGAGTGCGTTGGGATAATGTTCTTCTCTGAATTCTTCGGCCGTACGGACATCAACAATTTTCGCACCCGCTTTAATTCTTGTCTCTAGATCAAACATCTTTGAATTCTCCTTTTCCATTATTATTTGTGAAAACACCAACCGTCGGTCCAACGTGCAGCAAGATAGCCCCCCGCGATATTAAACACACTCGACCAACCATTCGCTTTGAGGGTTTGAAGCGTTGTGTGTCCTAAAAATCCATCTTTACTGAGAATGAAAATGGTCTTCTCCTTTGGGATTTCATCTATTCTGTCTCGTATTTCATCGGCTGGAATTTGGAGCGCATTTCTCATTGGGGCTTTCGATTGCTCGCCGAGAGTGCGCACATCGAGAATAATTCCGTCACCATTCCGTAATTCATCGAGTGTTTCAGCCGGAGTTTTTAATGGACTGAAATTCATAATGTGATTCAAGCCAACGAAGGCAGCGAGGTTCACCGGGTCGTTCGCGCTGTTATACGGGGGTGCGTAGGCTAAGTCCAGTTCCGACAAATCCTCAAGCGTCATATTTCCATGAAGGGCGGTCGCGAGGACATCAATTCGTTTTTCAACGCCGAGTTCTCCGTAAGCCTGTCCTCCGAGAAGCCGCGCCGTCTTTTTGTCGTACACAAGCTTTAGTGCTAACGGTCTGCTTCCGGGGTAGTACGTTACATGATTGTCTTTGAACACGTACGACACGCCGACATCGAACCCTGTTTCCCGGGCTGCTTTTTCTGAAAGTCCTGTGGACGCCGCAGTCGAATCGAACAGCTTGACGACGGATGTTCCCAAGGCACCGCGGTATGCTATCCTGCCGCCAAGAATGTTGGTTGCCGCAATCCTTCCCTGACGGTTCGCCGGCCCCGCCAAAGGAATACGGACTTTCCTTCCATGTACCTTGTTCGTTATCTCAACCATATCCCCTGCAGCATAGATATCCGGATCATTGGTTCGCATCATATCATCCACGATGAGGCCGCCGCTGGGTCCAATCTTCAGGCCTGCGTTTTTTGCCAACGTCAATTCCGGTCGCACTCCTATAGAAAGAAGCACCATGCCGGCGTCCAGTTCCGATCCGTCACTTAGCACTACCGAGTTGCTCCTTATTTCTGTCAAGCCGACGCCGGTTTTTACCTGGATCCCCCTTTCTTCAAGTCCGCTTTTGATCATCGCTCCGAATTCTGGATCCATCAATATCATCAATTGTGGAGCAAGCTCCACCACCGTAACGGCTATCCCTCGCGCGCTGAGTGCTTCAGCCATCTCCAGGCCGATGAACCCTCCGCCGGCAATCACTGCTTGAGCAGGTTTCCTTTCTTCGATGAATGCATGGATACGATCCATATTGGGTATCGTCCATAGCTTGAACACATGATTGTTGACAACTCCGGGCAATGCAGGCACGATCGGCGAACCGCCTTGAGCGAGAAGTAATTTATCGTAGGCAAACTCTTGATCGCCGCTTGAAGTTCGGGCTACGACAACTTTTTCTTCGCGCTTGATTTCCATTGCTTCCGTATTAACCTTCACCTCAACCCGATACCGGCTGAAGAATCCTTCGGGAGTTTGAAGCAATAAGTTTGACCTTCTTTGAATATCCTTGCTGATAAAATACGGAAGGCCGCAATTGGCAAAGCTGACGTACGGTCCTTTTTCCAGAATAGTAATCTCCGCCGTTTCATCCAAGCGGCGCATCCTTGCCGCCGCTGTAGCTCCGCCCGCAACCCCGCCGACTATTAATATTTTTTTGAGGTGTTTATTTTCGCTGCTGTTGTGCACTTTGCTTTTTCCATCGCATTTTAGTTGAGACGAAGAATGTTTTGTTTCACTTAGCTATGGTTGGCCCTTGGATGGTTGGAATTAGTTCACCGTCAATAATTCTCTTCAGTTCCTTCTTCGGCAAAGCACCTAACGCCATCGTCGGCTTTCCACCCACTGGAATAAAAAGAAGCGAGGGAATGCTCTGTATGCCAAACATTATGGCAAGTTCTTGTTCAACCTCAGTGTTTACCTTGTAGAAATTTACCTTGCCGGCATATTCATTAGAAAGTTCATCGATGACCGGACCCACCAATCGGCACGGACCGCACCAAGGGGCCCAGAAGTCAACGAGCGCGGGGAGAGTCCCTTCATAATGCCACTCTTTGTTCTTTTCATAATTGAAGATCTTATCCCGAAATGCCTCTTTGTTGAGATGTTCTGACATTGTCTTTCTCCTTGGCGATTTGTCACTTTTCTTTGTATAAATAAGATGCCGGGAAGATAAAAACGATTCACCTTACAACGATGATAAATTCTTAACCCTACCCAATCTTATTCAATCCTCGTGCATCGTATGCATAATCTATGCAGCTGCGCCAATCATCATTTGTATTTGTTGAAATTCTCATGTTTATTAAGTATTAAATTAAGGTCTCAGGAAATTCCCAAAAACCTGCTCGCACAAAGTCGCAACCTGGCTAGTAGACAGACTTGTGGCGCCTTTGCAACTTAGCGAGAAACAATTTTCCGGATATCATTAACCATGAAAGAAGTCCTACACGAACGCAGATTTAAGGGAGATATAGAACGCCTTCGGTCGCCTCAACGGGTAGCGCTGCTCGAAGTTGAGCGAGTTGTTGACCTCTGTCTCGAGGGGATTCGCGCAGACAGTGTGCTTGATGTCGGCACCGGCAGCGGCATATTCGCGGAGTCATTTATCCATAGAGTGAAGAGTGTGACGGGAATAGATCCGAATCTTGAAATGCTGAAGGCGGCTAAAACATTTGTGCCCGGCGGAATATTTCTTAGCGGGACAGTAGAGAATATTCCGTTAGAAGATAAATCATTCGACATAGTTTTTATGGGTCATGTGCTGCACGAGTCCGATGATATCACCAAAGCACTGTCTGAGGCTAGACGCGTTGCGAAGCAACGAGTGTGTATTCTCGAATGGCCTTACAAAGAGGAAGAAAACGGCCCGCCTTTAGAACATCGACTTAAGAGCAAAGCGATTCTCGATGCGGCAAAGAAGGCTGGGTTTGCATCGTCGGAAACAACTCAATTGCAGCAAATGGTGTTGCACCGGCTCACCGTTTGATCTATCGAAGATCGTAAGAAAAATCTATTTCATTTTCCGGGAGGTGATTTGCCAATACGGTTGAAGGATACATATCGCGGGATATTGTTTTCGCTCTCTATTGCAATCATTGCATACTTTTTGGGGAACATCTTTCAACTCGTCGGTGGCGCCGTATTTGGTATTATCGTGGGTATCGCCCTCGGTAATATATCGTCTCGAAGGGCATCATTTACAGAGGGAATCAATTTCACTTCTAAGACCATCCTGCAATGGGCTGTGATTATTCTGGGAAGCGGGTTGAGCCTGCGTCAGGTGTACGCCACGGGAAATGCATCCGTCCTTATTATCCTTGTGACAATCACGGCTGCATTTGCTACCGTGTTTGCAGTCGGGAGGATACTTAAGATAGAATTCAATCTCAAAAGCCTTATCGGTGTTGGAACCGCAATCTGCGGCGGTTCGGCTATCGCAGCTGTGTCCCCTATCCTTGAGGCGGAAGACCAAGAGATAGCGTATGCGATTTCTACAGTTTTTCTTTTTAATGTTGTTGCCGTATTTATCTTCCCTCCGATAGGACATATACTCGGCTTGACCCAAATGGGTTTTGGACTGTTCGCAGGAACTGCAATTAACGATACCTCCTCGGTCGTCGCAGCAGGATACACCTTCGGCAATGCCGCAGGGGATTATGCTACAATCGTGAAACTAACGCGGACAATCATGATCGTACCTGTAGCGCTCGGGTTCGTCGCATTGATGATGATTCGAAGTAAACGAGAAACAGAGAGATGGCGCACTACGATGTTCCATCCATTAAAAATATTTCCCTGGTTCATTCTTGGATTTCTTCTAATGTCCGCCCTCAACACATTCGGAGTGCTTGATAAAGCGGCTGTCTCCTTCCTTAAAGAAGCGGGTAAGTTTCTTATCATTATGGCTCTCAGCGCCATCGGGCTTAAAACGGATCTGAGGAAAATGCTGGCAACGGGCCTAAAGCCCATGCTTCTCGGTTTTATTGTCTGGATAAGCGTCGCGGTCACGAGCATTGCAATACAACGTGCAGCGGGACAGTGGTAGAATAAAACTTCTTCAGCCGCCTGCGACTAATTCAAAACATGGTTTGTCTGCCAAGTGTTTTACGCCTACCTAAATAAGAGCATTGCCTGCAAGAAGACCCAAAGTTAACGAGAAAATGGCGTTCGACGGAAAACCAGACCCGATGCGCCGAACGGGTCGTGCGGACCGACGATGGCTTTCCACCCAAAAGACAAAAAACGGGGGATGGTTTCTATACCAATCATCATGGCATGCACTTGTTCATCTTCGGTCCTCACTTTTGAGATCTTTTGACATGGGTTTTCTCGTTTATTAATTTTTTTTCCTGTTACAATTAAGTTGAAAGAAAGAGAACGGTACTCCTAGCTGAGTAGTGGCTTAATTTGAATAAAAAATTGTCATGCCCACGTGCCAAAGGAATTCCTTCGGGAAATGTGGGCATCCATTGTGGAGCAAAAAGGGAAAATTTGGATTCTCGCCGAGTCTTCTATCTACGAATCGTAGATTCGTGGAACGACCATACGGGTCGATAGACCTGTTGGGAGTCTTCGACCCGCTCTTCCCAAGGGGATGCCTTTGGCGCGCGGGAATGACAAACTGAGCCAGCACCCCTAACTGCGAAATAAATTTTCAGAGTTACAGAATGCTCTGCGGGACTAAATGCGATTTCGACATTTCTCAAACCTTAAAAAGATTGAGCGGCAATATCCTAAGAATGTGACGTCTGATAACAAGGTCGGATTTCGCTTGACAATCGACGAAATTAAGCCCATCTTTATAGCGGTACATTGACCCCGGCTAAAACGGGGACTCCTACGTGCAGGGAAATTTGTTGTGAAGAGAAATTAGAAGCCTCTGTTAGCGAACGCTGGCAGAGGCTTTCTTATTTTGGATTGGCAATTCAGAAAGAATGAAGTCTGCGGTTTGATGCCCTCCTCTTAATTCGTGCGAGCAATTCAATCCCCCTGACTGCAATATTTCGCCCCCACCAAGAGAAGTAAAGGCACACTTATGAAAAAGCAATTATTCCAATTATTTATTCTTCTTCTCACGGTTTCAGTTGTATCAGCTCAAACCGCAATTTCTCAGGTCGACAATGTCATCCGATCGGATGCGCGAGCGACGCGGGGGGGGGTTGTTCCTGGAGTTCTGCTTGTCAAATTCAAAGATGGGATACCCGCAAAT
This sequence comes from Bacteroidota bacterium, assembly GCA_049578505.1. Lineage (GTDB taxonomy): Bacteria > Bacteroidota > Ignavibacteria > UBA10030 > UBA8401 > JAGVPT01. Next base: position 37,162 of record JBAUMC010000094.1, read on the forward strand.
CCCTCGAGCGTGAACGGATTAAAAAAGGTTGGCGTGACGACGGTCGACGCTTTGCTGGAAAAATATCAGGCGAAAACAGTCGCGAAACTCTTCCCCACGGCCCAACCTCTCATCCAAAAGAAACTGCTCAAGATCCACACAGGACAAACAATCGAGCAGCCGAATCTCCATAACATTTACAAGATCGAACTTGTTGACCCGACAAAGCTTGTCGAGGCCATTGAAGAGTTCAAGCAGGATGCCACGGTCGAATTTGCAGAGCCTGACTTCATCTACTCCATTGTAGCCGATAAACCGGTATCCGGCGTTTTATCCGAAAAGGAAGCAAGAAAGCTTTCCAAACCGGCTTCCACAAATCGTCTGTCGACTGTCACTCCAAATGACCCGTTGTACTCGCAGCAATGGTATATTCCTGCGGTTCAGGCGGACGCGGTATGGGATAGTACAGAGGGAGACACAAGCCAGGTGATCGCAATCCTTGACTCCGGTGTCGATTGGCACCATCCCGATCTCGCGAACAATATTTGGATAAATACAGCAGAAGCAAACGGTGTCGCAGGTGTGGACGATGACGGTGACGGTTATATCGACGACATCCGGGGGTGGGATTTCATCAACAACGACAACGACCCCAGCGATGACAACAGCCACGGCACTCACGTGGCTGGAATTGCGTGCGCTGAGGGAAATAACGGGATAGGAATCGCTGGCGTCGACTGGCATGCGAGGATCATGCCGGTCAAAGTTTTCCAGAGCAACGGACAAGGTGATGCAGCAACGATCAGCCAGGGAATTAATTATGCCGCCAGCAAAGGCGCAACGGTCATTAACATGAGCTTCGGGAGTTATGCAAGGTCGTTGACGATGGAAGCGGCGTTACAAAACGCTTATGCAACTTGCGTTCTTGTTGCAGCAGCGGGGAATGATGAAGCTTCCATCAACAGTTTAAACCCCGGACCTTTTTACCCTGCTGCTCTTTCATATGTATTGGGTGTTCAAGCAACGACCCAAAGCGGCGGTCTTGCATCATTTAGTAATTCTGACCCTGACGGCCCGGTATATAGTCAGTACCCCTATCTTTTTAATTATGAACTGCAAGCCCCGGGCGATGGAATCTTAAGCACTATTCCAGATGGCAACTATAGAGTGTACAGCGGCACATCCATGGCAGCTCCGGTTGTCGCCGGTGCGGTTGCATTGTACCGTCAATTGCATCCAACGGAATCACAGGAACTGATGTGGGGAAATCTTATCAACACCTGTTCGGGTAACATCAAGCTCTTTGATGCAATAAGCGTTCACGCAAATCCTGTCCTTTGGTTTGTCTCCAATACAATAGTTGATACGCTTGCCGGGGATAATAACAACGGCCTTGTCGATGCAGGTGAGACAATTCAGCAATGGTTCACGGTGAGAAATACTTGGGGACAATCGGACAGCGTCTTTGTCGGCTTGAGGCTTGGTGAGTTTGAAGATACATCGGTTGCACATATTTTGAATCCAACCGTTTTTATCGGCAGCATCAGCCCGTATGGTACCAGAACGAATGAAACAAATCCATTCTCGATCCGGGTATCGCCAAGTGTCGCCGAGGGAAGGACGATCGTGTTCCAAGCACTCCTTTGGTCTCATGGATCAACAGATACGACGACGCAGCAGATCGTCTTAACAGCAAGCAACGGTGAACAGCTTGCCGGTGTAATGGATACGACATTCACGTTAACAGCCAACAGGATCTGGCTGGTCAATCAGAGTTTCAAAGTCGGCTCCGATGGTCATTTGATTATCGCGCCCGGAACAAAAATTATTCTTAACAAGATTGTTGTCAATAACGGGCACATCCTTGCTAACGGAACCGCGGATAGCAACGTCGTTATCAATGGGCCGTCCGGCTTCAGAGGTACTGGGAACTTTACGTTCTCCTACACGCAGTTTAATGCCACAAACGATGGCTTCGGCGATATGTCAACGTTTGTCGCGGTGAGTGATTATCATTTCGACCACTGCAAATTTCTTGGAATCTCTTTGCTTAATTATAGTAATGGCGGGATATCCCCATTTTTGGGCAATGGTTTCAGTTTTTCAAACTGTGTAATTCAGAATTGTGATTTTATCGTTCTCAATTATTGTATGGCACCTACAATGGTCAAATGCAATATGGATAATTGCATCACCTACGCGACGACCTCGTATGCATCTTCTGGAGCGTGGTTTCCGGGGAACTACAATAATTTCAATCGCATAACCAACTACTATCCACCGTTCTGTAACACTTCAGTAGTTTTTCCGACGACCGATGTCACCTCGGTCGGCAACAACTTCCTTGGATTTGGTCAGAGTTCCTTTGCGGTGTACGCGAATGGAACGCGCGACATTGTCAACATCCCTAACCAGTATTGGGGAACTGTCGACTCCGCCACGATCGAGAAGAGAATCTTTGATTTCTGGGAAAACCCGAGCTTGCCGATGGTGAATTTTAAGCCGTTCCTGACAGCCCCGTCGGACTCCGCCCATGGAATCGTGTGGAAGGTCCTTGTTGACGGCATCGATCCGCAAGACCAGAAGAAATTGATGAATCCGATCGGCGGCGGCGCTCATCGTTTCGATGTCTACTTCAACCGTCCGATGGATACGACATTTACTCCTCAATTATCGTTTGGTGTGCGCGACCCGTTCAACCAGCAAGCAGTGGCCGACTCAGCACGCTGGTCATCCGATCATCGAATGTGGACAGCGTACAAGACCATAAAGCTGTACACGGGTGATGGCATCAACACCATTTCAGTGGCTGGAGCAAAAGATCCTGAGGGATTTGATATCCCAGTGGAAAACATGCGATTTCAATTTCTCATTAACGCTGCCGGCACGTCATCGGTAGACTTCACAGCAACACCCGGTTTGGGAAAAATAGGTTTGGAGTGGAACAACGCCGGGCTCGTCGATCTTCTCGGCTTCAATATGTACCGCTTTACGAACGTGACCGACACAACCTATTCCGATACAACCGTCATTAATAAAAAACTGATCACAGATACGTTGTATACGGATTTCGACGTTATTCCGGGCAAGAAGTACTACTACTCCTACAAAGTAGTTCGAACTGATTTCAGCGAAAGCGATTTCTCGCATATTGCCAGTACTAAAGCCTTGACGTCGAGCCCGGGTGACGCTAACGGAGACCTCGCAGTCGATGTGCTGGATGTTGTTACCACGGTCTCCTACATCCTTGGTCAAAACCCGCAACCATTCATTTTTGCCGCTGCTGATATCAATCATGACAGCACTATCAATGTGCTGGATCTGGTCGGCGTCATCAACATCATTCTGCACCCAAGCGGGAATGTCGCCACTACCCTTTCAAAGAACACAGGTGGAGGTGCACGGCTCGATCTCAACGGTAATGCAATCAATCTTACCACGAGTGTACCTGTCTCCGCAATTCAGTTCAGGCTGCAGGGGAAGGGGTTGAAGGATATCCAGTTTACACCCGACCCGAGTATCGTTCAGTTTGAGACGGCCAGCAACGGGCTTGGCGACACGGTGAGAGTGTTTGTTATTTACAATCTCAAAGGAGTCACACTTGCAGCCGGAACGTACACGCTGGGAAGATTTTCAACTCTTCCGCTATCTGCAGCTTTGGCTGAAGGAGTTATCGCCGATGCACAGGGAAAAAGCGTCGTTACCAGTATCTACAAAAATGGACAAGCTCTGATTCCTGAAGAGTATTATTTAAATCAGAACTTCCCGAATCCGTTTAACATGAGCACACGGATACAGTTCGGCGTTCCGTCGCAGACAAAAGTAAAAATCGTCCTCTATAATATCCTCGGCCAGAAGGTAAAGACATTTGACCTTGGCGAACGTGCTCCGGGGAGATATGACATTACATGGAACGGAGTTAATGAGTGGGGAAAAGTGGTCTCCAGCGGTATTTATTTCTACCGCTTCGAGTCGGGCAAGTTCACTCAAACGAAAAAACTTGTCCTTATCAAGTAGGGGAGGAGAAATCATGAGATCTCGATCGGGCATTGCAAACATATTCGCGTTATTTTTACTCCTCTCCTGTCCCTGCTTCGGCCTCGATGCACAAAATATATTGTGGGTCGATTCGCTCTCGTCTGGTCCACAGCT
>JBAUMC010000095.1:0-4268 GCA_049578505.1 Bacteroidota bacterium
CGAAACGTTCGTGCGACATCGTGATCACCTCAATTTTTGTGAACCCGACCCAATTCGCACCGAACGAAGATTTTGCCCGATACCCGCGCGATATTGATCGTGACTTGCGACTGTGTGAATCCGCGGGCTCGACGGTTTTGTTTGCGCCGCAAGAAAACGAGATGTTTCCGGCAGGATATTCTACGTTCGTTTCGGTAGAGGGGCTTTCGTCAATCCTCGAAGGAAAATTTCGTCCATCACATTTTCGCGGGGTCACCACGGTTGTCGCGAAGTTATTTTTGCTGACAAAGCCTCATAAGGCTTTTTTCGGACAGAAGGACGCACAACAATGTGTAGTTGTAAAAAAAATGGTCAAGGACTTAAATTTTCAGATCCAAATTGTCATTGCCCCGATCGTCCGCGAGAAAGATGGGCTCGCGATGAGCTCGCGGAACATTTACCTTTCCGAAGAAGAGCGTTCCCAGGCGTTGGTCTTGAATGCGTCGCTCCGCCGTGCTGAAGAGATGGTCGATCGTGGTGAAAGGAACGCCTCCGCAATTGCCGGCGAGGTGACACGAATGATCCAAACAAAAAGTGCCGCGGCGCTCGATTATGCGGCAGTGGTAGATGCCGAATCACTTGCCGTTCTCGATTTGCTTGAACATAAAAGCAGGGTGCTCGTTGCGCTCGCAGCGCGGTTCGGTTCAACAAGGCTTATCGATAACACAATTGTCAAGGTGAGCTGAGAGGGTATGGAAAAGAACTTCGCGACAGTGATCATGGCTGCGGGGAAAGGTACCCGCATGAAAAATTCGGAAAAAGCGAAAGTGATGTTCGAGGTTGCAGGTAAACCGATGATTCAGCATGTGGTAGACCTGGCAATAGACCTGGACTCAGATCGGATTATCGCTGTGGTCGGCTTTTACCGCGACTCCGTGATGGCCCACGTACGCCGTGTGACACCGAAGGTAGAATTCGCCGTCCAGGAGCCCCAGCTTGGCACAGGCCATGCAGTAATGCAGACAAAAACTTTTCTAAAGGATTTTCACGGGGACGTTCTTGTGCTCTCCGGTGACGTTCCCCTTCTTCGTGCGTCGACGATCCGTGAGCTTGTATCGTTCCACCGCCAGGCGGGAGCTGTCGCAACAATCCTGACAACCGACCTTGATGACCCTTCCGGTTACGGACGAATCCTTCGGGGTAAAGGAGGCAATGTTGTCGGCATCGTCGAGCACAAAGATGCGACGGACGATCAAAGAAAAGTCCGGGAGATCAATTCCGGGATTTATATTTTTGACAACGCTCATTTGTTCGACGCGCTCGGTCATATTAATACACACAACGTCCAAAACGAGTACTATCTGACCGATGTTTTTGCATACTACTGGAAGCACGGAATGAAAGTGACCGCCAAAAAGGCTCCGGACTTCGATGAAGTTCGCGGAGTCAACACCGTTGAGCAGTTGGAGGAGGCAAACGAAATTCTCCGAAAACGGAACCCTGTCACGGCTTCTCGTGTTTAGAGAAATGAACGTATTGACAATTACTCCAATTTTTTTTATTATCACTGTTGGAGTATCGTAAAGGAGTTGCTATGAACAGCAAATATGGTTTATGGGCGTTGTGTGTGATCGTGCTGAGTTTGCTGGTTGCCGAGAAGGGCTTTTCCCAATTCAAAAGAACTACAGATGATCAACCAAAGATCTCCGATTCTTTCATCCGCCCGGAGACCGACTCAGATTTGCTGGGATTTTTTAACCCGGAAAATTTTAAGATGCGACAGAGCATCTCGATGGGCTATACAACGGTAGGCGGGCAAGGGTTGGCGCTCGGGACGTATACGAATAGCATGATGTACAAATTCTCCAGCAAAGTCGACGCACGGGTCGATGTCAGCCTTCAAAACTCGCCGTACAGCTCGTTTGACCAGCGTCTGCAAAACAGTTTATCGGGAGTTTTTTTGAACCGTGCAGAAATAAACTATCGTCCGTCAGATAATATGCTGCTGCGGGTTTCCTATGAGAAAATTCCTTTTGGGCTAAACGGCATGTTCTCACCCTATGCCGGCTATTATCACGGATTGGGGAACGACGAGGGATATTGAAACGAACGCATAGCGAGAAGTTGTTGATGCAATTGAATGACCGAGATTGCGCAATGGTGCATACTCGGTTATTTTTTTGCCCCTCTTTACTTACAGCACAATGAACGAAAAAGAAACGGCCCCATCATCCAGAAAAGTAATACTTAACCTGCTTTTAGTCGCAGTCGCCGCATTCATTTTGTATCAGGTCTACTCAATAATCTTCTCTTCAAACAGCAGAAGCAGTGGCAGCAGGCCGAGTGGTCAGGAGGTTGCTGTCCCTGAAAAGACCGTTGTTCAAATCGATGTCTTGAACGGCTGCGGCGTTTCGGGCACAGGGCAAAGGATAACAAGTTTCCTCCGTGCCGCGGGGTACGATGTCGTCGAGATGGGAAACTACAAAACGTTTGACGTAAAACAATCGCTCGTTATTGACCGTAGCGGCAATGCCGACATCGCCAAAAAGATCGCTTCTGATTTGGGCATTGACTCGAGAAATGTTGTCCAGCAAATAAGCCCGGAATATTTTGTGACTGCTTCGGTAGTCCTTGGCAAAGATTTTAAAAACTTGCGTGCATGGAACTAACCGCACGTCATCGTTCACAGAATGAAAGGAGCTATATTGACTTCAAAAGCACTCGCTAAGAAAGTAGCCGCGTTTGCGTTGTTAAAGAAGGCGCATAACGTTGTTCTCCTTGATTTACGAAAACTAACGGCGATGTCTGATTTTTTTGTCATATGCTCGGCGGACTCCGACACGCATGTTCGCGCGATCGCGGATGCCATTCGAGAAGGGGCGGAACATGCCGGAGAAAGAGTATGGCACGATGAAGGGCAGGGCGAATCGACGTGGGTGCTTTTGGATTTTGTCGATGTTGTCGTCCATGTGTTCCATAAGGAAACCCGTTCATTCTATAATCTGGAAAAACTCTGGGGTGATGCAAAATTTGAATATGTCGAGGACAAACCTGCCGCCGTTCCGGCAAGAAGAAAGGTCCGTCTGTTGAAAAAATCAGCTCGTCAATGAAAGAGTATCTGCACCGGGCTTTGACAAACGCCCTGGCCTCCCTCCACTATCCCGCAATCGAAGCCGTTTTTGAAAAGCCAAAAATTGCAATTCATGGCGACCTTACGACCAACGTCGCCATGCTCCTCGCAAAACAGCTTGGGAAGAACCCGCGCCAGGTTGCCCAGGCAATCGTCAGCGCGATGGTTCTCGACCCAACGCGGATTTCATCGACGGGAATTGCGGGTCCGGGCTTTATCAATTTTCATTTTTCCGACAGCTATACGATCGAGAGCGCAAAGTCTATCCTTCAGGAAGGGGGCAATTTCGGCAGGTCGTCGATCGCCGGCGGATTGAAGGCGAATGTCGAATGGGTGAGCGCCAATCCTACCGGCCCCCTCCACAGCGGCCACGGACGGCAGGTTATCCTGGGAGCAACGATTGCAAATCTTTTGGAATGGACAGGGCATGCTGTTACGCGCGAATACTATTTCAATAATGCCGGCAACCAAATGCGGACACTTGCGGAAAGTGTATATGCGCGTTACCGGCAATCTCTGGGAGATGAATATCCGTTCCCTTCTGAAGGTTACCAGGGAGATTATATTGGAGAGATCGCCCTCGAAATTAAAGCTGAAAAAGGGGATGCCCTCAGGGAGACCGATCCTGAAAAAACGTACTTCAAGAAAAAAGCAGAAGCATGGTGTTTTGATAAGATCAAGAAAACGTTGACACGACTTGGCGTTCAGCACGACGTGTTCTACAATGAAGATTCACTTTATTCCTCGGGAAAAATACAGGAGGTTATTGAAGAATTTCGGTCCCGAGGACTAGCGTACGACAGCGAAGGAGCAGTCTGGTTTAAGGCGACAGCCGTTGGATTGGAGCAGGATCGCGTCATCGTCAAAAGGACGGGGGAGCCGACTTACCGGCTTCCCGACATCGCCTATCACAGGGAAAAATTTCGACGGGGATTCGAGCTTGTTGTCGATATCTTTGGTGCAGACCACATTGCGACTATTCCCGATGTGCTTGCCGGAGTCAAAGCCCTGGGATATGACACGAATAAGGTGAAAGTGATCATCCACCAGATGGTCTCGTTTGTCGAGGGGAACGAAGTTGTGAAAATGTCCAAGCGAAATGCAAAAGTGTACACGCTGGACGAGTTAATAGACGAAGTCGGCGCAGATGCAGTTCATT
>JBAUMC010000096.1:0-94655 GCA_049578505.1 Bacteroidota bacterium
GACTTAAATAGCCAGTATTATTACCACACGGCGACCGTGAAAACGAATTTCATCTTTTGGCATGGGACGGTGTTCAGGAATGAAGTGGACAACGCTTTATACAGCGGGCTAAGTGGAGGGTTCGACAAGAATACAGTGTTGTGGAATATGAGCCTCGGAAAGAAAATATTTTCGAAACAGCAAGGAGAGGTAACGTGTTCGGTTGTCGACTTGCTGAACCAGAACAAGAGCGTCAACCGTACAGTAACGGGTACCTATATTGAAGATACGCAAAACAATGTTCTTGGAAGATATGTTATGCTGGCGTTTACCTATACTGTGAGATAACAAAGTCGGTCTTCAGGATGCCCCTTTCTTATCGTCGATAAGAAGAAAAAAATCCCTCCACTTCAGCCGCCTGCCGCTTTCTTCGAGAAGCAAAAGAGGTTCGCTCGTCGGTGTATAGGAAATCTGCACTAACGATTTTTTCCCCATTGTGGGGAAGCAAGCAGATACTTTGCTCATCCCGTTCCGAAGGAGTCCATTTGAGGAAGGGACTCCTTCGGGAAAATCAAAACATTCAAATTTTTGATAACGCTTTTCCTGATCGGTACATCGAACGGATACCGCAGAATTACTTCTTGAAAATCATGCCGAAAAATTCTTCCATATCAGCCCACGATTTCTTATCCGCCTGTTCGTTATAGGCCACGGGCATTTTGTACTTTTTACCAATTTCAGTTGAAGCGGGATTTGTGAAACTATGCATTGCACCGTCGTAGTTGACGAACCTATAATCGGCTTTTGACGAATCCAAATCCGCTTTGAAACTCCTAACCACCGAATCGGGATTAAACTGGTCGGCTGCTCCATTGCAAATGAGAATCTTTGCTTTCACCGTTCCGGCTTTTGCAGGTGCAACAGAAGCCAGGCTACCATGAAAGCTGACCACTCCCTGCAAATCTACTCCCGCGCAAGCCATATTCAGTGCGACTCCTCCGCCGAAACAATAACCGATGGCTGCTATGCGAGTTGGGTCGACGGCTTTGTTTTTCTTCAAGAGATCCAATGCCGCCAGAAAACGGGCTTTCATTGTTTGCATATCTTTCATTGCCCCACCGGCGAGTTTTCCGGCATCGGCCGGTGTGTCGGCGACTTTCCCATCGCCGTACATGTCGACGGCTAAAGCCACGTAACCAAGTTCGGCAAGCATGTCGGCGCGCATCCGCGAATAATCGTTATTGCCCCACCATTCATGAACAACGAGGATACCCGGCATCTTCTCCTTGATCGTGTCGTTGTATGCAAGATATCCTTTAAGGATTACACCGTCTGCGGTATAATTAACATGTTCCCGGACGATTCCAGCCTGTGATGCAACAGCGCTAAGCAAAATAAAAGCGACTAAAGCAAGACGCTTCATGCGACCTCCTTTTTGCATTAAAGAAAGAATGTTTGGATTGGGAAATTGGATGGTGGAATTGTACTAAATTGCAAACTCAAGAGCAATGGTTCAACGTGGTGGAGTGCGCAGGCTACAAACATTTGCAGGTTTGAGGCTCGTTAGCTGTGGCGTATCGAAATGATATCCCCATCGTTAACGATATATTCTTTTCCCTCCAACCTCCAATGTCCAGTTTCTTTGGCTTTCGCAAACGACCCTCCTTGTGCGATAAAGTGGTCGTAGTGAACGACCTCCGCTCGTATGAATTTATTGACGAAATCAGAATGGATTGCCCCCGCCGCCTCTTGCGCTGTCATCCCTTTTCTTATGGTCCACGCCCTGCACTCGTCTTCGCCGACGGTAAAAAATGATTGGAGTCCGAGAATGGCATAGGCTTCACGGATCAGCGTGTCGAGAGCCGATTCTTTGATACCATACTCATTCATGAAGACCTTCGCCTCGTCGTCGGGAAGCTCGGACATTTCCATTTCTATTTTTCCAAAGAAGGAAACGATCTTCGTGAACTTTCCTTCTTTCTTCCCGCTCACACGTTGGACTGTTTCGTGATACGATTTGAGCTGGGACTCGTCAAAATTCAACGCGATAAGCATCGGTTTGAGGGAAAGAAGCTGGTACGTTTTGAGGATATAAAATTCTTCTTTTGCAAAGTCAACCTCGCGCAATGGAGTTTCCTTCTCGAGGTTCCGCCGGCATTTTTCGAGAACGGGTAACTCCTTCTTGAGAAGCTCATCCTGAGTTTTCTGGACTTGCTTCTTAATCCGGTCGATTCGTGTTTCTACTATAGAAAGATCGGAAATAATGAATTCCGTATCGAACGACGAAATATCCCGAAGTGCATCGATGGAACCGTCGGGATGAGAGACCGCTTCGTTTTCAAACAACCGGACGACCTGTACTAAAGCATCGTTTGTTTTGACATTTGAGAGGAAGTTCGTTGTGAATTGTGTCGAGCCCGATTCTCCTTTTTTCAATCCGACGACATCGACAAATTCGATCGTCGCGTGAACCGTGCTTTTGGGAGAAAAAATTGTAGAACATTTGTCCAGCCGCGCATCGGGCATCTTCACGATTGCGTGATGAGCTTCCACTTTTGTGAGAACGGATGGGTCAAGATGCGTTTTGGTGATTGTCTGAAAGAGTGTTGATTTGCCAGAGAATGGTAGACCGACAATGCCTATTTGCATGGGAGTGCCTTCATTGATGAAGATATGTCATGTGGAGAGAAGATTGCCGGGTCAAGATACAAATATTTGAGAAAAGAAATGAAAGAATAATAAAAAAGGGAGTAACATAGAGGGATTCTTACATCGGAGGGTCATCGAATGGTGTGCAATGATGCAACCACATTATCAAACTAAAGACGGCCTCGAAGTTCTAGTTCGAAGCCGTCGGTCAATTCGTTTTAACTTTGGTGTTGCCTGGTTTGGCCTGGAACGGGCCTAATTTTGTCTTTGACGCATCATCTCTTGTCGCGCCTTCTTTATCGCTTCGTACTTATCTTTTTGATCCGGCGTAAGCAATGCTTCGATTTTCTCGTCGGCCGACTTCATCATGCTCATCATCGCTTCTCTTCTCGCATCGCGGTCGCTAACGGAGTCCATCAGGGCCTGACGTTGCCCCGCCATATCCTTAAATATGCTGGTAATTTGTGCAGTTTGTTGATCGTTCAGGCCTAACGTATCTTTGAGCATTTTTACCCGTTCTTCCGGGCTCATGCGCATTCCTTGCGCCATCGTATTGGTAGTAAATATGCCGGCCAGCAGGAGACCTGCAACCAGCAAGGACAAATAGTGTCGCATAAGTACCTCCTTATAAAGTTGATGAAAATCTAATTGATTCTGCGATTGATAATTCGAGGCATTTAGATTTCGTTCAGTATTAGATTGTTAACAACTGCAAAGGTTTAACCATTTCTAATGCATTAATATCAGCTATGCTTCTTAAGTTAATTTCCGGGTGGCTCATCGAGGGGCAACGGATGCGTAACTCTATGACAGGCGCGTTGCAATTGGCAGCTCTTTTTTCTACTTTTTTATGTTGTGCCATCCTCAACTTAGTTTTAGATAATGAAATTAAAATCTCTCTCCGAGTTGCAGCGTTTTTTGCCGGAAGGCCGATCGTCGCCAATTCGAACGGAAGAAGACTCTTCGCATAATGGAAAAGGGAAAAAGGTCCGTGTCGTATTGGAGACCGAAGGGAGAAAAGGGAAAAGCGTGACAATAGTTGCCGGCTTGCAGCACAACCCTGCAACGATGGAAGAGCTTGCCCGAATTCTCAAGCGGTACTGCGGTGCAGGGGGCACAGTAAAGCAAGGAAACATCGAAATTCAAGGAGACCAACGGGAGAGAGTAAAGGAGAAATTGCAAGAGATCGGATACGTAATCACACGGTGACATTGAGATAAAGTCTTAAGGAAACTAGTTTCACAAATTTTAAGCAGAAATCATCAAAGGGAAATTATCATGAAAATGCGAACGCTTGGAAAAAAAGGCCCTAAGGTGTCTGCAATCGGCCTGGGTTGTATGGGAATGTCAGAGTTTTACGGCACCGGAGATGATAAAGAATCGACCGCAACAATTCACCGAGCATTGGAGCTTGGAGTTACCCTGCTCGATACGGCGGACATGTACGGTCCGCACAAAAACGAAGAGCTGGTCGGGAAAGCGATTAAGGAAAAACGGTCCAAGGTATTCCTCGCGACTAAATTCGGCATCGTGCGGAACCCGGCAAACCCGAGCTTGCGGAGTGTCAACGGCAAGCCCGAATATGTTCGCAACTCCTGCGAAGCGAGCCTGCGTCGCCTCGGCGTCGACACGATAGATTTATATTATCTGCACAGGGTCGATCCGAACACACCGATCGAAGAGACAGTTGAGGCGATGAGCACGTTGGTCGAGGAGGGTAAAGTACGCTTCATAGGGTTGTCTGAAGCGAGTGCGAAAACAATCCGGCGTGCGTATGCGGTACATCCCATCATGGCTCTTCAGTCGGAATATTCGCTTTGGACCCGTGACCCTGAGAATGAAATACTCGCCGTGTGCCGCGAGCTTGGGATCGGCTTTGTTCCTTATAGCCCGCTTGGACGGGGATTTCTCACCGGACAAATTAAACGGATCGAAGACTTGCCGCCGAACGACTTTCGTCGTAACTCCCCCCGTTTTCAAGAAGCTAATTTTCAGCACAACCTCGACCTCTTAAAACGAATTGAGGAAATTGCTTTGCAAATAGGGTGCACCCCTTCACAGTTTGCATTAGCATGGGTGCTGGCGCAGGGAGAAAATATTGTACCGATTCCAGGCACAAAACGGCGTAAGTATCTGGAAGAAAATGTTGCCGCGGTGGATATCGTTCTTTCAAAAGAGATCCTGGATCGAGTCAACGAAGTTGCGCCGCAAGGCGCTGCCTCGGGCACGCGCTATCCGGCAGCTGCGATGCAATCGTTAAACAGATAAACCTGAGAATAGGGCGGGGGAGAACCTTTCCCTTTGGCAATTTTATGAAACGAAAAAAAAATAACAGGCGAAACGGCGCTGATGGGAGTGTCCGTCCAAAACATTCGAAGATCATCCTTGGCGGTTTGGCTGTCATTGTTTTCGCAGGAGCAACGTACTTCCTCCTCACGACTCATTTATTTGATACAAAGACAGAGTATAGACAAATAGTCCAGAAGGAAGCTACGGCCGAGCTAAAACCTGAAGATGAGTTCAAAATAACGGTTCAGAGGGCTTACGCCATTGATGCGAAATTCCAACAAGTCTATAATGCAGCGTGGGAAGGTGCGAATGGGGCAATCGGAGAAGCCTATCTTTACGCGGCTACAGGTGATCCGAATCTACTGAAGAGATATACGAATGAGCGTAAACTGACCGACATGTTCAATGGAACGTGGGTTGATGACCGCGCTTGGGTCTGTCTTGCTGAACTTTACTGGTGGCAGTTTTCGGGCAAAAAGAATACAGTGTGGGTAGATGATGCGAAGAAGCGGTATGATGAGGCGAAAAATGAAGGACGTCTTTCCAATCATGAGGGATTCTGGAGTTGGTATAGCTGGCCACCGAATTCGGGAGGGGATCATCTGATCCTCACTAACAGCAACACGAATCAGATGGTGACAGTCGCCTGTATGTTGTACGACGCCACGCATGAGAAGCGATTTTATGACGATGCAATGTTGGTGTGGGAGGGGGACCGCAAACATCCGGGAATCGAAAAAACATTTTACCGGGGTGACGGCAAATGGGAAGGAAAAGGGGGAATGGCCGCGTTCGGAAAACAACTACCCTGGGAGGGGGCGTCATACCTCTCGGTCGTCGCTGCAATGTTCAGGATGACCGGAAACACGAAGTACAAAATGATTGCCGCAGAATCGGCGAAACGCATCATGGACCCGGCGAACGGCTGGGTGGACTCAACGGATTATTATCAACTGCGGATGGATGGAAACGGAGCGTTCGTCCATTTTATTTTGGACGCTTACAGCATCGCCCCTGAACTGCTTCCGGACATTCCGATGAAAGTCGAGAGAATGTTGGAACATGTTTGGTCGAACCATCATGGGGCCGCATATGTGCTTCTGCATAGGTTAAGCGACGATGGCATACGGAACGGGTGGAATCCCAACGGCGGTGAGGAAGGATATGAAGTCGATCAGGTCGGGACCGTTCATCCACAATCGCAGGCGCTGCGGGCGTTCGGCGTGTTTGCCTACATGTTGCACGAAGGTCTGAAAAAGCAGTAAGGATTGATATAATTTCGTCGGGTGTGTACGAAGTTCAACTGGGCCAAACATTATGAAAATAATCATTATCATCGGTCTTGCCGCAATCGGACTTATTTTTTTTCTAGTAAGTACCAGTGCGCCCAAGAATCCAACAGAACAACAAGGAGAAAAGACCTCGATGGCAACAACTCCGTTAGATACGGCAACATTCGCTTCCGGATGTTTCTGGTGCGTTGAAGCGGTATTTCAAAACTTGAAAGGCGTTCAATCAGTCGTGTCGGGCTATGCCGGCGGGTCCGTAGCAAATCCCACTTACGAAGAAGTCTGCTCGGGTACGACCGGTCACGCCGAAGCGTGCCAGATTGCCTACGACCCGAAAGTCGTTACGTATCCCGAATTGCTGCAGGTGTTCTGGAAAACACACGACCCGACAACGCTTAATCGGCAGGGAAACGACGTCGGCACGCAGTATCGTTCCGCAATCTTCTATCACAACGACGAGCAAAAAAAACTTGCCGAGCACTACAAACGAGAGCTCGATTCTGCCGGCGCTTTCGATGCTCCGATCGTTACGGAAATCGTTCCGTTCACAAATTTTTATAAAGCGGAAAACTACCATCAAAATTATTTTAACGAGCACGGTGCACAGCCGTACTGCCTCTTTGTCATCAGGCCGAAAGTGGAAAAATTTAAGAAGGCGTTTAAAGAATTGTTGAAGGAAAAGTGAAATTGATTGATCTTTGAAAAAGTGAAAACCTCTTTGCTTCTACTGGAAAATTTTTTTTTGAAGCGATACTCTTTCCACATAATTTTATTCGTTTTGTTGACCGCGGCCCAGTATACACCCGCGGGCGCTCAACAATTATTGGCAGACTCGGTGAGATCGGAATTTCTCCATGCATGGAACGGGTACAAGCAATACGCATGGGGGCATGATGCGCTACGGCCGTTGACGAAAAAACCCCGCGACTGGTATGGAACATCGTTCTGCATGACTCCGGTCGATGCATACGATGTGATGCTTCTTATGGGACTTACTTCCGAGGCAGCCGTAACTAAACAGTTAATTTTCGATAGCTTATCATTCGATAGAAATGTCGAAGTCCAAAGTTTTGAGATTACGATTCGTGAATTGGGGGGTCTTCTCAGCGCTTATGAAATGGATGGAGACAAAAGATTTCTCGTCCTTGCCGAGGACCTCGCCAAACGCCTGCTCCCTGTTTTTAATACTCCGACAGGAATGCCGTATCGGTTTGTTAATCTTCAAACAGGCAAATTAAGAGACTCTCTCAATAATCCGGCAGAGATCGGCACATCGCTTCTTGAATTTGGAACGTTGACGAAATTGACTGGTGATCCCGTTTACTACCAGAAATCCAAGGACGCGCTTACCGCGTTGTATGATCGTCGTTCCAAAATTGGATTAGTCGGAGAATGGATAAATGTGGAGACAGGGGTATGGGCAGATAGTTCCAGTCACATTGGCGCGGGCATTGATTCGTATTATGAATATCTCTATAAGGCGTGGCTACTTTTTGGGGATGAAGATTGCAAAAGGATGGCGGATGAAAGCATGGCGGCGGTCAACAGGTACATTGAGGATACAACCTGCGGCGGATTATGGTATGGACAGGTCAACATGTACACCGGAAAACGAACGGGAAGATCGTTCGGGTCGCTCGAAGCGTTTTTCCCTGCCCTTCTTTCTCTTTCAGGCGATATAAAAAAAGGCGAAGCCCTTGAGGGATCTTGCTTCAGAATGTGGACCCTCTATCATATAGAGCCCGAAGCAATTGATTATGCCACCATGAAAGTGACCGAGAAGCAATATCATTTGCGTCCGGAAATTATCGAGTCTGCATACTATCTTTATCATCTCACCGGCAACAACAAATACAGGGCAATGGGGGAAACCTACTTCAACGATATCGTGAAATATTGCAGGACGGATGTGGGGTATGCAATGCTGCGCGACGTAACGACGAAAGAAAAATCGGACGAGATGGAAAGTTTCTTTTTTGCCGAGACGCTCAAATATTTGTACCTTTTATTTTCTCCTCCTGAAACACTTCGTTTCGAACAAGTCATTTTCAACACCGAAGCTCACCCACTCCAGAAACAATTCGGGAAATGATATGTTGAATTCATCTGCTGATAAACAGAAAAGAATGTTACCGCGGCCGTTCAAAGCCGGTTCCCGCCGTTTTTGGAAGATTATTACTCCGGTTTTTGTAGGCGTAACATTGCTTGTTGCACAACAGCCGGCCACAAAAGGATACAAATTTATCAATGGAGTCAACCTCTATTACGAGACAATGGGGGAGGGAATTCCAATCGTCATCGTTCATGGCGGCCCCGGCATGGACCACAGCTACCTGCTTCCGCAAATGGGAGAACTCGCAAAGAACTATAAATTAATTTTTTATGACCAGAGGGCAATGGGAAAGTCGTCGGCAGATTTTGATACAAGCGCGATGACAATGAATAATTTTGTCGAGGACCTAGAAGGGATTCGAAAAGCCTTCGGCATCGAAAAGATGAACCTGATGGGACATTCATGGGGAGGGTTGGTCTCGATGTTTTATGCGATAAAATATCCTGACCACCTGCAGTCGCTCATCCTCGTCAATACCTCACCCGCGAGTTCAACGTTGCGCGATTTATCGCTTGCGATCATCTCGGCGAAAACAGTTACGGAAGACAGCACCGCCCAAGCACAACTTGCTCAAACGGAAGGATTCAAGAAAAGGGACCCAGGAACGGTGGCAAAATATTTTCGTCTCCTCTTTCGCCCCTTTTTTCATAATAAAGGGTACGCCGACAGTCTATCGCTTGATTTTGATTCCACCTATGCTTCAAAAAGTTTGATGGTATGGCAGCTTGCGAGGGATAGTACGCTTCACTCATACGACCTTCAAAGTAAGCTTGACACTGTTCGATGTCCTGCCATAATTATTTCTGGGGCAGATGATATTGTTGCACCCGGGACGAATGAGCAGATTCATGAGCACATTCGTGGGTCGCAATATATTCTACTGCCGGATTGCGGACATTTTCCCTTTATTGAAGCCTCTGATATTTTTTTCCCCACCCTCAGAAATTTTCTGAAAAAAGCGGCGGGCTGAAAGCAAGTCTCATATTCAAAAACACTACGGATGCTATGATCAACATACGTGAAATCACAAAAACATTCTCCACAGTAGTTGCTCTCGACAAGATTTCGCTTGACGTTCAGCGTCAAGAATTTTTTGGCCTTCTTGGACCCAACGGGGCTGGAAAAACGACATTGATGAATCTCATGGTCGGCTATCTCAAGGCAGATGCAGGGACAATTACAATCGATGGCGAGACAGTGTCGCAGGATACTCTCGATATAAGAAAGAACATCGGTTTCGTTCCACAATCCCTCGCTCTTTACGATGAATTGACTGCGCAGGAGAACCTTGAAATGTTCGGCAAGCTGTTTGCGGTTCCCGATAAACTTCTGAAGGAACGCATTGCCAGCCAGCTTCATGCAGTCGAGTTGTTCGAAAGGCGCAAAGATAAGGTCAAGAACTTTTCCGGAGGAATGAAACGGCGTTTAAATATAATCGCCAGTATGCTTCATGATCCAAAAGTATTGTTGTGCGATGAGCCTACCGTCGGGGTCGACCCGCAATCACGCAATGCGATCTTTGACTTTTTGATAGGCTTGAATAAAGGCGGGAAGACGATCATCTATACGACGCACTACATGGAAGAAGCAGAGCGCCTGTGCAACCGGATTGCCATAATTGATCACGGAAAGATTATTGCCTTAGGGACAACAGATGAATTGCTGGAACGGCTTCCATACGAAGAGACCATTATCATTACACGCAATGAATTCACTGCGAAGCATAAGGTGATCTTTCAGGAATTCGGGACGCTGGAAGACGTCGACGATCATTTTGAGCTGAAGCCGACAAACGAATTCAAATTGTCGAATTTTTTCGCGCGGATGGAAGATAAGAAGATAAAATACCAATGGGTCGAATTGCACCGGCCTACGCTCGAAGCGCTATTTCTTCAACTTACCGGAAGGAGATTAAGGGATTGAAAACGATATTTCAGCTTTTCAAGAACTCGTATCGCATTTTTTGGAACGATAAAGTTGGAGTTGCGTTAACGTTTCTTGTCCCGTTGGCATTGATGAGCATTTTCGGTTCGATTTTCGGCGGGTCTGGCGCTAGCCCGCAGGGCATTCGGCTTGCGGTGTTAAACCAGAGCGCCTCAGCAGTTGCCAAACAGATCGAGTCGTCGCTCGATACAGCGAAAGCATTTCAGATCATCAAGTCCTACAAAGATGATACAGGGCATATAATCGTGTTTGATTCGGTCTCGATTAAAGAATATGTCCGCGCAGGGAACGCAACCGCAGCACTCATCCTTCCTCCGGACGCTTACTCCGACACATCGATCGGCCTGAACCTGAAATTTTATTACGACCCGAAGAATGAAATCGAAACGCAGACGACAAAAGGGTTGATCCAGCAAATAGTCTTCACGCAATTCCCTTCGATTATCTCCCAGAGCGGGTTCAGACAGGCAGACCGATTTTTGGGGACAAGCTCCGGCGAAGGGTTCAGACGAAGCATGGCTGCCATCGTGAACAAATATTTTCACGTCGACACGAGCGTGTTTTTGCATCCCGACTTTACGAAAATTCAAAGCGTCGGAAGTGATTCAACGCAAAAAAGCTCTAACTTTTTAAATAATATCGTCAGGATAGAAGAAGAGCAGCTTGTTGGCCAGGATTTAAAAAACCCGTGGGCGACACGAAGTGTTGGAGGATGGGCCATGACATTTCTGTTGTTCACGTTGACAGCCTCCTCCTCATCACTCTTTGACGATAGGAAATCGGGAGTTATGCTTCGACTCCTCACTTCGCCGGTCTCCCGCGTCCAGATACTTTGGAATAAATACCTTTTTAACATGTCGCTCGGCGTCTTCCAGCTCTTATTCATGTTCGTAGCAGGCTGGCTCTTGTTCGATGTCGATATATTTACAAACTTTTTTAATTTACTCCTCATCATCATCGCTGCTTCGATGTCATGCACAGCGTTCGGGATGTTGCTCGCGGCATTTTCCCAAACGAGACAACAAGCACAAGGGTTAGGCACGTTTCTCATTCTTACGATGAGTGCGGTGGGGGGGGCCTGGTTCCCAACATCCTTTATGCCGCCGACCATTCAATTTTTCAGCAAGTTGACAATTGTCTATTGGTCAATGGACGGATTTCTCGAAGTCCTATGGAGAGGCGTCGGGTTGTATTCTATCCTGCCGAATCTGGGTATTCTTCTCGGTTTCAGTGTCGCCGTCAGCCTTGTCAGCGTGCGGCGATTTCAGAGAGGCGATATTTTTTCATAAACTATTAAGGGAGAACGTTGATCCCCGCAATCCGCCGCCATTACCTTTTTGCTCTGGCAGGAATTTTATGGACAGTCGCCGGCGCCATTCTCTGCGTGCGGGGAACAATTTGGATGACAATGCTGCCGATGAGTGCGGCGTTCATCGTCGCGTTCGCAAGCATTATCATTGCAGTCGCAGGATACGTTTTTGGATTCTCAAGGATCGTCCTTAAAAACATCGATCGCATTCATCATTTACCCGAACGGGCAAACATATTTGCCTTCACCGCGGCGCGTGGTTATATCATGATTGCTTTCATGATGACGCTCGGCATAACCCTTCGCAGTTCTTCGCTTCCGAAGTACTATCTGACAATTCCATATTTTGCAATGGGAGGCATGCTTCTTCTTGGAAGCGTGAGATTCTACAAGCAGTTCTTGTCGCTTGCCCTAAAAGACAAACCTGAGGATATTTAAAAAAAATCCCGCCTTCAGGCGGGATTTTTTCTTCAGTATGTTTTCGGTTTTTACTTAGACAACCGAAACGTTTGTCGCTTGGAATCCTTTCGGACCCTTTTCGACTTCGAATTCGACCTTATCGCCCTCGTTCAGGCTTTTATAGCCGTTGCCGGTAATGGCATTGAAGTGGACGAATACGTCTTCAGCTCCCGCTTCGCGGGAAATGAAACCGAATCCTTTTGTTGCGTTGAACCATTTGACTGTTCCTTTTTCCATGGAACATATCCTTTCGTTGTATTGTGTAACCCAACAAACCGCTGGGCAAGGTGTACGCCGAAAATATTGTCTCTTATAGCACTCATTGATGGCGTTTCGACCTTGGAAGGATTCGTTCGGTTCATCAGCAGGATTCTAAAAGCTCCCTATGGGGAGATAAAGACGGTGTACTGTTTTTGGTATCTATAATATAAACATATCTATTGTTAATTCCTAATTTAATCTCTGATTTCTTGTTGCCTTGAAAGATGCCTGTCACCTTGCCGGTTGATCTGATATTCCACTAAATCACGATTTCTTAGGCGAGCTGTCCGACGTTTACGATGTATCGCCTCATTTTTTGATTCTCCGTCAATCATTTCGTATGTTTGTCTTCATGCGCGACAGGCTGGAATACATCGGCTATATCTTTTTTGGCTGGGTAGTAAGGTTGATGCCCTGGGAAGCCGTCAATCGTTTTGGCAGGTTATTAGCCGCAGTTGTCTTTTATTGCATCCCGATAAGACGTTCGTTGACGCTCGACCAGCTTCGTCGCGCTTTTCCAGGGAAGAGTTCCGTTGAGATAAAAGAAATTGCGGTGGCGGCCTACCGCAATCTCGTCATTTCGCTCCTTGAGATATTTTGGTTTTCACACCTTACCGTCGACAAAGTGGAAAAAATTGTCAGCATGCCGGACACGAGCATTATGGATGCACGGCTCAAGGAAGGGAAGGGGCTTATAATGCTTGGGGGGCATTTTGGCAATTGGGAATTGATCGCAATTGCCGTCGGCGTTATAAGCCATCATCCATTAACGATCATTGTCCAACGCCAGCGAAACCGGCTTGTCGATGCTTTTATGAATAAAAACCGTACGTTATTCGGCAACAAGGTGGTAGAAATAGAAAAAGCGCCCAAGGAAATCATCGCTGCGCTTCGGAATAACGGGGTCGTGGCAATTCTTGCCGACCAGAGCGGTCCGCAAGAAGGGCTGTTCGTAAATTATTTCGGCCGCCCTGCTTCAACACATCGAGGCCCTGCGGTATTTAGCGTTCGCACCGGCGCTCCGATTATTATGGCGTTCATCATTCGTCAAGCCAACGGGCAGTACAAGGTGGAGTTCGAGGAGGTCGATACGCACAACGTTGGCGGCACTGATGAAGAAAGAGTAGAACAAATTACCGTCCGGCATGTTGCGATGCTGGAAAAATATGCGACACGTTATCCTGACCATTGGTTATGGATGCACAAACGCTGGAAACATTCCCCCCCGGTTAACATTCCCTCCGCCGATACAGTGCATGAAGCAGCCAGATAGAATCATTGTTTTGCAAACCGCATTTCTCGGTGATGTCATCCTGACGCTCCCGCTCGTACAGGTACTGCACAGGGAGCTGCCGCACACGCACGTAGATTTCCTCACCACTCCTCAAGGAGCGGCAATCCTACAGAATCATCAGTCAATTCATTCGGTGCTGGAGTACGATAAACGTGGCAACCAAAGAGGGATTGGAGGAATGTTGTCGACGTCCCGCAGGATAAAAGCGCAGAGGTACGATATGGCACTTGTTCCACACCGATCACTTCGCAGCTCACTCGTTGCGGCTCTGAGCAGAATTCCTATTCGGATCGCCTTTGATACAAGTGCCGGAAGATTTCTATTTACGGATTTGGTGCATTATGAAAAGAATCTGCATGAAATCGAACGCAATCTTTCATTTCTTAAAGCCTTTGACATCGGCCTTCCCCAAAAAGAACTCCCATCACTCTATCCTTCCTCGGAGGACATAATTTCTGTGGATCGATTTTTAACAGACCATCGGATCGAAAAAGAGGAGAGGCTGATTGCCGTTGCACCGGGGTCAGTCTGGAATACGAAGCGCTGGCCATCCGATCGGTTTGCCGACCTCGTGAGAAAAATTTCGGATGCAGGAATGAAGACTATTCTTGTCGGCGGCAAAGCAGACGAAAGTTTGTGCAGACGGATTGGAGCCGGAATGGAGAGTGCGGGAGTGTACTGCTCTGCCGGTAAGTTTACAATTCTGCAATCTGCTGAGATGATTCGGCGTTGTAAAGCGCTCGTCTCAAACGACAGTGCGCCAATGCATTTAGCGGTTGCAATGAGGACTCCTGTCATCGCACTTTTCGGTGCAACGGTTCCTTCGTTTGGATTTGGACCGTACGGGGAGAAGGATGTTGTAGTGCAGGTTGATGGATTGTCTTGCCGGCCATGCAGCATTCACGGCGGAGATAGATGCCCGATCGGGACATTTGAGTGTATGGTTAACATTTCAGCGAAGATGGTATTCGAGAAAGTTGTTCAACTAGAGGGCAGCGTTTCCTTAGTCTCGACTTCTAAAACTTGATATCGTTCGGATTTTCCTCCCCCTCTTTCCAATTTGCAGAAGTATGGACGTCGCATGTTGGGGGTTGGTATTTGACGTTGAATACTTCGGTCATTTTTTTAGGGCAGAATGGCGTGGCGAGTTTATGAGTATCGGCACAAATAGTGTCCACCACTACACCGTCGGGCATTTCAAAATACTCGTTGGTGATTGGAATAGACGGATCTTCATAAATATATTTCATCACCCGTCCCCATAGCGGCGCAGCAGTTCGCCCACCCTGCCCGTCCGCAGATGTAAACTTCACCGCCTGGTCATCAAAACCGATCCAAACCCCCGCGGCAAGCTGCGGCGTAAAGCCGACGAACCATGCATCGGCGAAGTCTTGCGTCGTTCCGGTTTTACCGGCCGCCGGGAGATGGAAAAAGTGACGCACCCGTCCGCCGCTTCCATGGTCGACGACATCCTGAAGCATCGACGTCATGATGTACGCCGTTTCCTTGCTCAGTACTTCCCTCTTCTCCGGAACATTTTCTTCGATGACATTTCCGTCCTTGTCTTCAATCCTCAATATGCTCGTCGGTTGAACGTACACTCCCTCATTCGCGAAGACGCCAAATGCCGCCGTCAGGTCGATGGGTTTGACTGTGGCAGTGCCGAGCGCAATAGACTCAAAAGGAGGTATCGGCGTCGATATACCCATGCGATGGGCCAATTCGATCACTTGATTTTTCGGCGCTATTTCCATGATCGCACGAACTGCGATGAGGTTGATCGATTCGCGTAAGCCTTCGCGCAAAGTATATTTTCCTCCGATGGTGCCGTCGAAATTTCCCGGCGTCCACCGCGACCCGTCCTCCATCATCAGAGTGACCGGCTGGTTCAACAGCTCAAATGTCGGAGGATACCCGTTGTCGATCGCGACTGTGTAGACAAACGGCTTAAAAGCAGAACCCGGCTGGCGCTCAATTTGCGTCGTGTGATTAAGCCCGTATTTGAACGACCTAAAATTCGATCCCCCGACCATCGCACAAATATTGCCGGAATGAGGGTCGATGATGATTAATCCCACCTCGATTGTTTGCCACGCTTTTTTTATCGAATCAACAAAGGCACGGTTGCTCCGGAGAGATAAAGAGATGCTGTCCCGCTCCACGCGGCTGGTTGATTTTCGCGCAGCAATGTTATCGTCTACGCTTTTGTCGATAGCTTTGTTGAGGATCTCCGAGTGCGTCTTCCAATCCCACGTTGAATCGAACGCCGGCTGTATATCGGCCAGATGTTCTTCCACGGCACGGTTCGCATATTTTTGCATTCGGCTGTCGAGCGTGGTGTAAACGGAAAGTCCGTCTTTGTAAATATCGAAACCGTACTTGTCGGCTTTTTGGAGAAGTTGCTGCCTCACGTATTCAACAAAATGAGGGGCGATCCCGGTGAGTGTCAGCGCATCAGTGTTGCTGAACTGTAATGAATCGCGTCCGATTGAATCTGCCTCCGTCTGGGTGAGCTTGCCGTATTTGACCATTTGCCCTAGGACGGTTTGACGGCGAAGGAAAGCCCGCTCTGGATGCTTGATTGGGTCGTAGAAGACAGGCCCCCTGGCCATGCCGATGAGAAGCGAAGATTCGCCAAGCGTCAGGTCCTCCGCGGATTTATCGAAGTAGATCGATGCAGCCGCCGAGATGCCGTACGCACCGCGTCCTAAATAAATATAATTGAGGTACATCTCGAGTATTTCTTTTTTTGTATACGTACGTTCGATTTGAACGGCTGTGATAAACTCCCGGATTTTTCTTGTTGCCTTGTCAAACGCATTCTCTTGCGCACTTTTCCAATTATACAAGTTGCGCGAAAGCTGCATCGTGATGGTGCTCGCTCCCTGGTTTCTAATAAATGCCAGCGGAATGCGCCAGATCACCACTCCCCAATGACTGTAAAAATCCTTATCCTCTGTGCAAATCAACGCATCAATTGTGCTCTTCGGGATCTTGTCGAATGAAATGTAGGTTCTGTTTTTCAGATAGAACTGACCGAGAACCTCACCGTCGTACGAAAAAACTTTCGTTGCAAGCTCTGGCTTCGGGTTTTCAAGTTGTTCAAGAGAGGGGAGTCCGGCGAACACCAGCTTCATGAAGATGATGAAGAGGATGAAAAGGGCAATTCCTCCGGCAGTGAAAGCATACCAGTACTTCTTGAAAAAGTTCTTGCTTCGCAGATACATTTCGTCGCGGTACGACGGTTCGGTAAAATAGCGCCGCATTTGCTCCGAACTGAAGCTTCCTTTTTGGCCCTGCTTGCGCGGACCACTTGGTGGTGTTTTTCCCATACGTTAGTGTTGCCCCCAGATTCTTAGATCAATGCTCTTTCCGTCGAACTCTGCATACGTGGAGTAGGAAATCCAATCGCCAAGGTTGATGTAAATCCCGTTGCCGATTTTTTGAGACGACGGTACATGACGGTGCCCCATGATGACAACGTCGCATCCGTCTTTAATTTTCTCCGTTGCCAACCTGAGCATGCCGTCGGATTCGCCGTAGTCCTTGTTTGCAGTATACTTGCGGCTGCTCCGCGACGACAATTTTGCGATGGGCGCCGTGATCCCGGGATGTACTATAGAAAACAAAAAAATACTGAAGTTGTTCCTCAGAATTGTTTTGAGAATACGGTAGCCGGTATCCTTCAACGCCAGACCATCGCCGTGGTGAAAATAAAATTTCTTGCCTTTGAGAGTCACGGTGAAAGGATTTTTATACACCGGAATGCCGAGGTCGGTCGGAAAAAAATCCTTCAGCCAAAAATCATGATTGCCGGCAACGTAATGGACCCTAATCCCTTTTTCAACGAGTGTGCCGAGCTTCGAAATTGTGTGATGGTAGCCCCGCGGGATGACGTACTTGTACTCAAACCAATAATCAAAGAGGTCCCCCACGATAAAAAGCTCTTCTCCATGTTCTTCAACGTGCGATAGAAACGAGAGTAACCGTCCTTCTTTTTCTTTTTCTCGCTCCTTGTCATGCAACCCTAGATGTACGTCCGAGATAAAAAAAATGCTTTTCATCGACTACTGTGCGACCATAAATGTCAGTTGAATCGGCTGGGTGGACCGGTTACACCACCCTTCGGTATCCGAACAGAAAAAGTAATGCACAGACCCTTTCAATGTATGTTTTCCCGCATGAATCTTTTTATCAAGTGTAAAGGTATACTTAACCGGTCTCTTTGTATCGAGGTAGCCAGTTATTGTCATTTTCGGCATAGCCGTAACGCCGGTAAAATGAACAAGTGCATTTTTTTCGAATTGGAATTCCATCGGCGGATCGGTATTAATGTGGATGCCTTCCTCAGGAGAGAAGGTAAGAATAATTTCTCCGGTGCCACCCGGTTTCAGCTTCTCGGAAGCAAGATGAATGTCGCACCGTACTTGCCGGAGCTCCGCACCGTTCGATGGCCGGTAACCTGAAAGGAAGCACAACGAAAATAAAAATACAAATATGATGCGCATAGAACTTACTCCATTCGCGATGCAATTTGTGGTGCCCGAGTATCATCGACGCGCTGCAGCAGCACCAGACCGATGATAAAAAAGGCCCCGACGGAAAGAATGGAAAGCCGTTGGTTATTTGTAAGATACGAAATCAATCCGAATAAAAAAGTACCGATCACGGCTGAAGCTTTTCCGCAAAGGCCGTCGTAAAATCCGAAGAATTCTGCTTCCCGTTCCTTCGGCGTCAGGAGCGCCATCAAGCTTCTGCTCGCCGATTGGGCTGCCCCGAGCGAACTTCCTGCAACAACGGCGATACAAAAGAACATTTCTTTCGATTGCACGAAGTAAGCTCCCGTAACAACCATGAGCCACAAAATAAGATTGATGTCGATCGTCTTTTTGGGTCCGATTTTGTCGGTCACAACGCCAAAAACGAGTGACCCGACGACGCCCGAGGCCTGGACGACGGCGAAAAGGGCAATGATCTCGCGGAGTGAAAAATTCAAGGATTGCTGTGCAAAAATCGATGAGAAGGAAATAACCGTGAGGATACCATCGTTGTAAATAAAGAAAGCAAGCATGAACCTTGCAACCTGCCGGTAATTTTTCAAATGGCTGACGGTCTCCATCACTCGCTGCCAGCCCGCCCGCACGTATGACGGTTTTTTCTGGAACGTCACTTTATGATCGCGGAAGAAAAGAAAAAGGGGAGAAGCAAATACGAAAAATATTATTGCGGCAAGGACAAAACTGAACCTGATGTTGCCGAGATTCGAGGAAACAAAACCGTTTGCATACAGCGGCATCACCAGGAGAAGGGTCGTCAGCGACCCGATATATCCCATCGCGTAGCCGTAACCGGAGACCCTTCCATAGCTTCGTTCTGTGGTGAGGCTCGGCAAGAACGCATCGTAGAAAACGATGCCTCCTTCGAATCCGATGTTTGCAATGATGAACAAGGCCATTCCGGCAACAATCATCCCTTCATTGACAAAATAGAGAAGCGATGTGCACAGAACGCTGACGATTGTAAAACCGAAGAGAAATCTCTTTCTCCTGCTCGAAAAATCTGCCGCGGCACCAAGAACCGGCGCGATCGCTGCTGTGATAAACATTGAGATACTGACGGCGATTCCCCACAGGAAATCCCCCTGCCCCTTTCCGCCGGCGACAATGTTTTTGAAATAGAGCGAATAACCGACTGCAATGATGATAACCGAAAAGGATGTGTTTGCAAAATCGAATAACGTCCAGACAAAAATTTGTAAGCGAGATGCTTTGCGGTCGGATAGAGGGGAGAAGCTCGTCATCTTATTCATTACTTCCGGCTTTTCTTTTGAGAGGGGCTTTGCTTGCATTTGCCGAGGATTCTATGAGCCCTCGCCCCCGTTTTTCCAGCGTCCCGTCCGCCTTCATTTCGTGCAAGATTGAGTCAAGGATCCCGTTGATGAACTGTCCGCTCTTTTCCGTGCTGAAATGCTTGGCGATCTCAATCGTTTCGTTGATTGTCACCTTCGGCGGGATGTCCTCAAAATAGTACAGCTCGCAGATGCCCATTCGCAACAACAGTTTGTCGATCAACGCAATGCGGTCAAAGTTCCAATTTGTTGCTTTTTTTTTGATGATCACATCGATCGACGGCTGGTGTTCGATTGTGGCTTGGAGGAGCTTTTGCGCGAATGCAAACTCATCGGCATGGTCTCGAAGTTCCGCAAAAATATTTTCCACAATATGAGGTATCGGGTCTTTGGAAATTTCGAAAGCATAGAGGGCCTGCATCACCCGCTCGCGAATGATACGACGTTTGTAAACTTGGTGATGTTCTTTCAAGGATGTCCTTTAGTGTCTGCTTTACGGAGCGGCTCGAAGGGATTCGAGTGCTCCGAAAATTTTTGACGCACATGTTACGGATAAAATTAAGGTACGGAAAAAGCGGAACGGAGGCAACGCTTAGGATAGCAATGCATTGAATTTATGCTGCCTTTTCGCGAAATTTGAGCTAAAGGATAAGATCGAGCTGACCCAAAAAATTTAAGGAGCTAAGCAATGTCGAACAGAGGATATTCATTCGTTTGTTATCTCTTGTATTTGATCGCCGCTGCCTCGCTAATTGCTCAGGATCAACCTATTTTGCGCGTAAAGTATGACTCATCACGCTGCGATTATTGCAGGATGTTATTCCAGGAGAAAAACTTCGGCGGCGAACTCGAAACCCTCAACGACAGCGTGCTCGTCTTTGATGCGTCAGAATGCGAGGCGGCTTTCTTGATCGCAGGGAAAATTCCTGGCTCACAGGTTAAAGGCATATGGTCGGTCAATTTTCTCAAACCGAACGGATTAGTCGACGTAAATAGTGCTTGGTATCTTCGAAGTGATAAAATCATGAGTCCGATGGAAGCCAATATCGCCGCATTTGAATCGAAAAGACTGGCCGATTCGGTCCAGTTAGAACTCGGGGGCCAAGTTATGGATTGGAAAGGCGTCGTCCAATTGATACGGACCCGATGGTTTCAGAAAAAATGATGGGATGCTATCGATGATGCTCTCTCCGCTCATCCCTCCGGAGGGATTCTTTGCAATCACTCCGCTCAGTTGAGTATTTTCGAAATGGCTTCTCAGGCAGTTCTAATTTATTGCTTGGCTGATGAACTGAGACGCCAAAATTGAACTATGAGGATTTATAATTTGATGTTGCACGAGAGTTGTTTTCCTCGTATTTTAATTCGAGAATGTTGACGCAAGTATTCCAGCTCTCGAAATATCCAGCCTTAGATTCTCCATCTCTTCGGTCCAATCTGCGCGCACACATCATGGATGGCGCGTTGTACGGTCTCGCCATGAGTTTTATTTCATTCAATACAATTCTCCCTGTGTTCATCCAGCAAGTGGGGGGAAGTTTCGTTGCAATTGGAAGTGTGCCTGTGCTCTGGACGCTCGGGTTAAACTTTCCGCAAATCTTGGTTGTTAGGTTTACAAATTCAGGAGATTATGTTAAACCTTCAGTCTTGCGTTTTGGATTGTTCAACAGATATTCTTTTCTTGCGGTGGGAGTATTCACATTTATCTTTGTTAAGAATTTGCCAGCGACAACTTCTGTCCCTTTGTTGTTGATGTTGATCTTCTTTGTTGCTGTCACGGGAAGCTTTGGAGTCCCGGTGTGGTTTCACATCTTTGTGAAAACAACGCCGATTCAGCTTCGGGGAAAATTGATGGCGGTCCGTCAGCTTCTAAGCTCTTCTCTCGGAATTCTTGGCGGTTTTGTCGTTACGTTCATCCTCGCAGCCTTTTCATTTCCAAACAATTTCGCGCTCCTGTTTGTTATCGCATTTTTACTTTCGATGGCGTCCTATCTTTATTTGCTTAAACTGCAAGAGCCATCAGCACAGACTTCCAGTCGTGACACGATGTCATCATCTAGCGCTTTCGCCGATGGAAGGGCCATTCTCAAACGTAACAAGAATTTTAGAAACTTTTTGCTCGCCGATGCGTTCACTCTTATGTCGATGTCTGCATCTGCATTTTACGCGGTATATGCAATTGAAAAATTTGATGTACCCCCGTCGTACGCAGGAACATTTACCGTTATCGTTATGGCAGGTATGGTCGCTGGCACCAGCGTTTTTGGATACTTGGCAGATTCATTCGGTCACAAAATGAATTTGATATTCCTTGCTTCGGCGTCAATGGTAGCAAGCCTGATAGCGATGTCCGCCGATAACATTCTCGTGTACGGGTTCACCTTTTTCTTTATGGCGTGGACGGTCAGTTTACAAGGAATTTCACGCTTGTCGTTCGTTGCTGAACTCTGCTCAGAAACTGAACGACCGACGTACGTTGCGATGACGAATACAATTACGGCGCCCACCGTCGCAGTAGGGATTTTTTTCGGATGGCTGGCACGTCTTTATGGAT
Organism: Bacteroidota bacterium; assembly: GCA_049578505.1. Classification (GTDB taxonomy): domain Bacteria; phylum Bacteroidota; class Ignavibacteria; order UBA10030; family UBA8401; genus JAGVPT01. The sequence goes on from JBAUMC010000096.1 coordinate 21,989, forward strand.
TCCGGACAATGTTTGGCACTGCAGCCCTCCTTGCTTTTTTGGCTGCCGCATGGCTCTATTTTTTTGTGTACGACCCGCGTGTTGAAAAGAGAAAGGGGTTTGTTGGCATTTGATGAGTGTAAACAAATTATTAAGGAATAGTGCTGCATTTTTCGTTACTTTTATTTTTCATGTGAAAGGTTAATATTGGCCGACATTATTTTGCTGGGGGATTCAATTACACAGGGATTTCCAACCGATACGCTTTTGAAAGATTTTTCTGTCATCAATAAAGGCATTTCCGGCGACAGGACCGACCGTGTGTTGGAAAGGTTAAACCGCGATGTTATTCAACTTGCTCCTTCTGCTCTATTTCTTCTAGTAGGAACTAACGACATTGGGTCGGGCTTTTCTAACAATACTTTGCTTGTAAACTATGAGCGAATGATTCTCAGGATCACGAAAAATGTACCCGGCATCAAGCTTTTCATCGAGTCAATTCTTCCCACACGGGGGATTGAAAACCGACCGCTCGAACGAATACAACTTCTCAATGTTGAACTCCATAAGCTCGCAATGAAATACGGCGTGAAATTCTTAGATATCTATCCGTTGTTTGTCAATGTGAAAGGTGAGCTCGCAGAAGAATTCAGCGACGACGGACTGCATTTGACGTTGGCAGCCTACGAAAAGTGGGCGGAGTACTTGAAACAAGTTTTCACAACGATGTTGTAAGGCAGCTATGCAAGTAACGTCGATTAAACGAACCGCCGGAGATATACTCACGATGATGTGGGATGACGGACACGCAAGTCCTTTTTCACTTCGTTTGCTGCGTGACGAATGCCCGTGTGCGGGATGCAAAGGAGAGACCGTCTTGCTGCACACATTCCATCCTTCGCCTCAGCCTGACGGTCCCGGGCGATACGATCTGAAATCGATTACGCCGGTTGGAAGTTATGCAATTCAGATTGCTTGGGGCGATGGGCATGACACCGGCCTCTATTCATGGGACTATTTACGTGAGATTTGCCCATGCGGTGAATGCACGAGAACAAAAAGCTGATTCATCTGTTGATTCTCTTTTTTCTTTTTCGGATGTTTGATGATATAGTGAACGTCGTTCAGCTATTTGAACACGCAAGCGCATTTAGAACAATCCTTGGAAAATGATGTGGCAACTTCGAAAGCTGAAAAAGTTGAATTGATAGCAGCAGCAAGGCGGGTAAAGAACAACGCGTATTCTATTTACTCTAACTTCCGCGTCGGAGCCGCGTTGCTAACAGAGGGTGGAAATATTTTTGAAGGATGCAACGTCGAAAACTCGTCGTATGGACTTACGATCTGCGCGGAGAGGAACGCCGTTTTCCGCGCGGTTGCGGAGGGGGAGAATCGTTTTCGCGCCCTAGCCATTTCATCAGACGACGCAGGATTCATTACGCCGTGCGGCGCGTGCCGTCAAGTGCTCGCCGAATTTGCTCCAAGGCTGGAGATTATACTCACAAATGCAAAAGGGAAGAAAAAGGTCACAACTCTCGACAAACTTTTTCCCATCCCTCCCGATCTCAAGAAGCTTTCCCGTCTTTCTACAAAATCTAAAAAATGAGAGTTCTCATTGCCAGCCTGCGCGCGCCGAAGATCAACGGTGTGCAGCGAGCGTTCCGAAAACTCTCGCACATCCCCCCTTTCGAGAAGATTATTTTCGAACCGATGCAAGTTGAAAGCGGCGTGCAGGCAACACCACTTTCAATTGATGAATTGATGACCGGTGCCCAACATCGTGCCTCGGCGGCCTTCGAAAACGCCGGATCGAAAAATTCTGAAATACTTTATTCAGTGGGAGTAGAGGGGGGCGTGTATGTTTGTCGAAACCGTGTATTTCTCCAAAGCTGGGCTTGTATCTACGACGGAAAGCAGTTTGCGTTTGGAAGTTCAGGGAGTATTGAAATTCCTCAAGCCCTCTCGGATGCAGTCGTCCGTGACCGGGCTGATTTGGGGAAAGTGATAGATGTTTTTGCTGAACAGAACGATGTCCGGAGTAATCAGGGAACATGGGGAATTCTTACAAGTGACCTTGTTACCCGCGAAGACTCGTTTGAATCCGCTACTCTTAATGCACTCGCACCTTTCTTCAACAAAAAAATGTACGAACGTAAGAATCTCAAATAGAGTACCTTCGTCATTCACTCATCGATTCCGCTAATTTGTGAGTAGTTTCGTACCGTTTGCCGATGCAAGTCTCTTTCTATACCTCTCGCCCCCAATCTCTGATTGGGAACGCAATCCCCACGACATAAACTTCGCTTCTGTGCACGACGTTTCTAAAACAGCTTGTCTTGCGCAAGCAGAGGGTTTGGGAATGAGATAACATGTCCAACACTTTAATGGATATATCGGGTTACGCTGACATATTTGATTAGGTAAATTTTGAAAGTGCCGACAATCCCTAATGGTAGGTAGTGGCCTAATTTGGAAATGCCTTTTGACAATGAGTCATGTTATCGCCGCAATAGCGGGTGTCCATTTCGATTAAGAACAAAAAACGTGGATTCTCCAAAGGATTCCTTCGGACCCGCGTCCGCTGGAAAGACAAATTAAGCCACCACCTAATTGTTTGAGAACTGGCCGGCAATTCTCTATATTAAGGCGTGCCCTCATCAACAATTTCTGTTACCATTCGGCTCTTTGCCTCAGTTAAAGATCTTGCAAAGATTTCCGAGACAACTATTGAGCTTCCAGGCGCATCTGTTGCCGACGACGTGCTCTTATACTTGATCTCTCGCTATCCCGAGATGAGTGGATTCCGCTCATATATTCGCATGGCAGTGAACGAGTCGTATGTTGACCCCGGCTTCACACTGCACGATGGCGATGAAGTTGCAATCATTCCTCCTGTTAGCGGTGGATAACGCATGGTCCAGATTGTAGACAAAAAAATAAATGTGGCAGAATTAATGGGTTCGGTTACTGTTCCTGAAGCCGGTGGAGTAGACATATTTCTCGGAACGACAAGGAATCATTCAAAAGGGAAGAGGGTTGTACGATTAGAGTATGAAGCCTACGTGCCTATGGCATTGAAATTAATGAGCGAAATTGAAACTGAAATCCGGGAACGCTGGAGCATCCACAAACTTTCAATGATTCATCGAACTGGAGTAGTGCCGGTAATGGAACCGAGTGTAGCTATCGCGGTGTCCGCCTCGCACCGGAAAGAAGCTTTTGAAGCATGTAGATACGCAATCGACGAACTCAAGAAGAGAGTTCCAATATGGAAAAAGGAAATCTTCGACGACGGGGAAACGTGGGTCGAAAATTCCGAGGCAAAAATAGTGTAAATGGCATGAGATGAAAGGTAGAGGGACACAGGAAAATCCAAAGATCAGATTTGAATCGCTCGCTCACGAAGCGTTCGACGATGATTGGAATGGAGGCAATGAAGAGAGACGTGTTCCGACGCAATTTTTCCGCGACGAATCAAAATCCATCCTCACAAAGAACGATAGCCCGGACCTCGGTTTCACCTTTGGCCTTAATCCTTACCGCGGATGCGAACATGGGTGCATCTATTGTTACGCGCGACCGACTCATGAATATCTGGGATTTTCCTCGGGGCTCGATTTTGAAACGAAGATAATGGTGAAGGAGGACGCTCCTCAACTTCTCGAACAGGAATTTCGAAAGAAATCCTGGAAGCCCGACGTCGTTATGCTCTCGGGAAATGTCGATTGCTATCAGCCTGTTGAACGCAAACTTGGAATCACTCGCAGGTGCCTCGAAGTGTTCCTTCGCTATCGCAACCCCGTCTCGATGATCACAAAAAATGCCCTCGTCGTTCGCGACATCGATCTGATTTCGCAATTAGCCTCCTTGAATCTTGTTTCGGTCTGTTTGTCGATAACGACGCTCGACCGCGATCTTGCACGCCGGATGGAACCGAGAACGTCCGCCCCGGAGCAACGATTGCAGGCAATAGAACAATTGGCGAAAGCACGAATTCCAGTCAGCGTGAATGCGGCGCCAGTCATTCCGGGGTTGAATGATGATGAACTTCCGTCAATTCTTCGGGAGGCATCGGCTCGTGGTGCAACCTCCGCAGGGTACACCTTGCTTCGATTGCCATTTTCTGTGAAGGACCTTTTTGTTGATTGGCTGAAGCGCGAATTTCCTTCAAAATCGGAAAGAGTAATAAACAGGATTATGGATGTACGAAACGGAAAAATGAACGTATCCAATTTTTCGACACGCATGAAAGGGGAGGGAGAAATCGCTCTTTCGATTGCCCAATTATTCCGCGCGAGCTGCAAAAAATACGGTTTGAGTTCTGCGTTCATGCCACTCGCGACCGATCGATTTGTCAGGCCTGCATCCGATCGAAAACAAGAAGAAATAGCCTTTTCCTAATCCAATGACTTCATCGAATCATTTAAGAGATTCCTTCGGGCGCACGATCAACAATATGCGCATATCGGTCACTGACCGTTGCAATTTTCGATGCCACTATTGTATGCCGGAAGAAGGAATGATCTGGATGAAGAAGGATGAACTCTTGACGTTTGAAGAGATAGCTCGGGTAGTGAGTATTGTGTCGCGCCTTGGGGTTAGCAAAATTCGTCTGACCGGGGGCGAGCCATTGATGCGCAAGGAACTCCACCTTCTTGTTGAACAGATCACCGCCATTGACGGAATTCATGATATCGCAATGACAACGAACGGATATTTCCTCAAGGAGCAGGCGGCGGTTTTAAGCAGCGCCGGGTTGAAGAGAATAACTGTTAGCATGGATTCGCTCGATGATCGAACATTTGCCGAAATAACCCGCCGGGACTATTTTGATAAAGTATGGGAGGGATTGGCAATTCTCCAGACCCTCCAGATCTCACCTATAAAAATCAATGTCGTGCTGATGCGGGGAGTCAACGACAATGAGGTCGGAAAATTTGCCGAGCTTGCCCGGACAAAGCCGTTCATCGTGCGATTCATCGAATACATGCCCATCGGTGCCGGCGATTCCTGGGATTACTCAAAAGTCGTTCCGACGAGAGAAATAATCAAGACGATTGAAAAGCAATTTCCGAAACTTGTCCCGGTCGAATATCACGGCTCGCAGCCTGCTGACAGATTCAGATTTGAAGACGGAAAAGGCGAACTAGGGTTCATTAGCTCGGTCAGTGAACCTTTCTGTTCGCATTGTAACCGTATACGCATCACTTCCGACGGAAAGCTCCGGACGTGTCTTTTTTCGCTCCGTGAAACCGACCTGAAAACGATGTTGCGCGGCGGCGCAGGAGATGAGACAATTTCCGAAGCAATTATTTCCGCGGTATGGAAAAAAGAAGAAGGGCATCTCATCAACCAGCCCGGATTCGTGAAGCCCGGCCGAACAATGAGCCAAATTGGAGGATAAGGCATCGAGGGTATTCCCATAAATTAAAAATGCCTCCGATATCAGTGCTTCATTGGTAGTGGCTTAATTTGAATAAAGAATTGTCATGCCCACGAAAGTGGGCATCTATTGCGGTGCAAAAAAGGAAAGTTTGGATTCCCGCTTTCGCGGGAATGACAAACTGAGCCAGCACTCTTTCCTCGATTTTATTGATTCTCTTCCCAACACTTCGTATATTTATCCATTTATTCATTGGAACTTACCGCGATATTCAACTATGACATTTGAGCAAGTTGTTTTTTTCGTCCTGGCTGTCGTGGCTGCAATTTCCGCGGTGATGGTCATTCTACAACGAAACCCTGTCAACAGCGCCCTCTATCTCATCCTTAACTTTTTTTGCCTCGGTGGATTATATCTGACGCTCAATGCGCAATTTATTGCCATGGTGCAGGTGTTGGTCTATGCCGGAGCGATCATGGTGCTGTTTGTTTTCGTGATCATGCTGTTGAATCTTGGAGATGAAAAACGGCTGCGGGAACACCTTGGCGTAAGGACATATTTTGGGATTGCGTTCAGTATAGGTCTCGTTTTGGAATTCCTTTACGTTTTTGCTTACCGCTCTGGGAGGACCATGATTCAGCAATCTTCCAGTTCCGCTGAAATTGGAACGGTCGAATACATCGGCAAAGTTCTCTTTACTAAGTTCGTTTTTCCGTTTGAAATTACCTCGCTGTTGTTGTTGGCTGCGATTGTCGGCGCAGTGATCCTTGCAAAGAAAAAAATCACAGAATGATACCAATCGATTATTATCTTCTCCTTTCTGCGTTCATGTTCTGCGTCGGTGTTTTGGGTGTTTTGATCCGCCGCGATGCCATTATCGTTTTCATGTCGATTGAGTTGATGCTTAACTCCGTAAATCTATCGCTTATCGCTTTCTCTTCGTTTTTGGGGGACGCAACGGGGCAAATGCTTGTCTTTTTTGTGATGACCGTTGCGGCGGCTGAGGCCGCAGTAGGATTAGCGATTATTATTGCGCTCTTCCGCAACAAACAGACGGTGAATATCGATGAGATTAACATCCTGAAATGGTAGCTATGTATCCGTACGTCGGCCTTATCGTTCTCTTCCCGCTTCTGGGATTTTTCTTTATCGGGCTGTTTGGTTCGAGGATAAAATCGGAGAACCTCGTCGGGACTATCGGTTCGGCCGCAGTCGGCATGTCATTTTTTATCGCGGTGTCGATTTTTATCGAGATGCTTTCATTCCCCGCCGGGGATCGTCAGCATAGTGTGAAACTGTTCGAATGGATCAACGCCGGTTCATTTTCAGCGAATGCCTCTTTTCAAGTCGACCAGCTTTCGATTTTAATGACGCTGATCGTCACCGGAGTGGGAAGTCTCATCCACATTTATTCCATCGGATACATGCATGGTGACAGGGGGTTCTGGCGATTTTTTGCGTACCTGAATCTCTTTATTTTTGCCATGCTCGTGCTCGTTCTTGCTGATAATTTTTTGCTGATGTTTGTCGGTTGGGAAGGAGTCGGCCTTTGCTCGTATTTGTTGATCGGTTTTTGGTATGAGAAGAATTTTGAAAAAGGTACGACGGGAGATGCGGCAAAAAAAGCGTTTATAGTCAATCGAATCGGGGATTTTGGATTTCTTCTCGGCATGTTCCTCATTTTCACCACGTTTGGATCCCTGAATTTTGAAACTGTTTTTTCGGCTGCGACGGTGTTCACTCGCGGCGACACGACGATCATGTGGATTACCCTATTGCTTTTTCTCGGAGCGACGGGTAAGTCGGCGCAAATTCCCCTCTATGTGTGGCTGCCGGACGCAATGGCAGGCCCGACCCCTGTTAGCGCTCTCATCCATGCTGCGACAATGGTGACGGCTGGGGTGTACATGGTAGCGCGGAGTTCAGTTTTATTTGCCCTTGCACCCGTAACGATGGATGTCGTTGCCATAATCGGCGTCATGACGGCGTTCTATGCAGCCACAATCGGCCTTGTGCAAAATGACATTAAAAAGGTTTTGGCCTATTCGACAATCAGCCAGCTTGGATACATGTTTCTCGGTTTGGGTGTAGGAGCATTTGCGTCTGGAATTTTTCACGTGATGACGCATGCATTTTTCAAAGCGCTCCTGTTCCTCGGCTCGGGGGCGGTTATTCATGCGATGCACGATGAGCAGGATATTCAGAAGATGGGAGGGCTCAAACAGTATTTGCCGACGACGTACAAAACATTTCTTGTCGGTGCGATTGCAATCTCCGGGATTCCCCCTCTCGCCGGCTTTTTCAGCAAAGATGAAATTCTATGGAAAGCTTTTTCAGACGGCTCGCCGATCTTATGGTTTGTCGGTGCGGCCGGGGCGGGATTGACGGCATTCTACATGTTTCGGCTTGTGTCGTTGACGTTTGAAGGTTCGCCTCGATTCGACGAACACCATCTTCATCCGCACGAAGCGCCGAAGACCATGACTATTCCGCTGGTCGTTCTAGCGGTATTGTCCGTTGTCGGCGGATTCGTGGGCATCCCTGAAAGTCTCGGCGGCGGAAATCGTTTCGAGCATTTTCTCGAACCGGTCTTCGAACGTGCGGATTCAAAAATGCTGTTACCGTATCACGAAGTCTCTGCGGTTGAATATCTTCTGATGGTTGTATCAGTAGCAATCGCGGTGACAGGAATTGTTTTCGCCCGAAGGATATACCTCGCGAAAAAGGAAATTGCGAACCGTGCGGCTGCGAAGTTCTCTCGAACGTATAATCTTCTTCTCAATAAATATTTCGTTGATGAATTTTACGATGCAACAGTCGTCACGCCTGTCGCAAAAGGCTCTGAAAAATTGCTTTGGAAACGTATTGACGTCGGATTTATTGACGGTCTTATAAACTTTGCAGCTAAAGCAGCCGAATATGCAAGTCAGTTTTTCAGACGAATGCAGACCGGCGTCGTGCAGAGTTACGCCCTTGTTTTCGTCGCCGGTATCCTGTTTATTATCGGCTGGCTCATTACTCGATAAATTCACATTCTCTATAATGAACAATATTCTTACGTACGTATTATTCTCTCCAATTGTTGGGATTGCGCTTCTCCTCTTCCTCAAGAAACAAAACATCACTCTTATCAAATCCGTGGGGATTGGAACATCGCTACTTACATTTTTACTTTCTCTTATCGTCTACTTTCGATTTGACCCGTCGAATATACGTTACCAATTTGTGAACCAGGCGATATGGATCCAGAGACTCGACATCAGTTACAATATCGGGGTCGACGGGTTGTCGCTGCTCCTCGTTCTGCTCACGACATTTCTGACGCCGATCGCGCTTCTCACGTCATGGAGATCAATCACTGCGAGGCTCAAAGAATATGTTCTTTTCATGTTGCTCCTGGAATTCGGGATGCTTGGCGTGTTCCTGGCCTCCGACTTATTTTTGTTCTATGTTTTTTGGGAAGCGATGCTGATCCCGATGTACTTCATCATCGGTATCTGGGGGGGGCACGATAAAATTTATGCGGCGGTCAAGTTTTTTCTTTATACGATGGCCGGCAGCCTTCTGATGTTGATCGCCATCCTATCGCTGGGGTACTACGCATCGACAATTCCCGGGGGGTATTTTACCACGAATCTATCGACGCTGTATCAAATTGCTCCGTCAATTCCGCACAGCGTTCAAGTTTGGATGTTCCTCGCTTTTACACTTTCTTTTGCGATAAAAATCCCGTTGTTTCCTTTTCATACTTGGCTTCCCGATGCGCACGTTCAGGCTCCAACAGCTGGGAGCGTCATCCTTGCAGCTGTGCTCTTGAAGATGGGAACGTACGGCTTGCTCCGTTTTTGCCTTCCGTTGTTCCCGCAGGTATCGTTTGAATTCACACCTTTGATTTCTACTCTAGCAGTGATCGGGATCGTCTACGGCGCACTCGTCGCAATGGTTCAAACCGATATCAAGAAGCTTGTCGCTTATTCGTCCGTCAGTCATCTCGGTTTTGTTGTCCTCGGGATTTTTTCGATGACCGAGGAGGGAATCCAAGGGGCGATGATTCAAATGATCAATCACGGCCTTTCTACAGGCGCTCTATTCTTGATTGTAGGCATGCTGTACGACCGGCGGCACACTCGGGATATCTCCCAATTCGGCGGATTGTCAAGGCAAATGCCGGTGTTTGCAGCGTTCTTCATGATCGTCTTGCTTTCGTCAATCGGACTCCCGGGGTTGAACGGATTCGTCGGGGAATTTCTAATTCTCCTCGGATCGTTTAGGTCGGCATTTTTAGGGTCTCACGTCTACACTGTTATCGCAGCGACCGGAGTGATATTGGCAGCAGTCTACATGTTGTGGATGTTTCAACGCGTCATGTTCGGTGCGCTGACCAACCCGGCAAATCAATCGCTGCGCGATTTATCGAAGCGGGAGCTGGCGGTGTTAATTCCGATCGTGATTTTCATTGTGTGGATAGGCGTCTATCCGTCGACATTTTTAAAATCCTCCGCAGTGTCGACAAAACAGCTTGTAAAAATGCTTGAACAAACGAAAAGCGGAGAAGTCCATTCGACCCTTCTAGGATCAAAGTACATCACTCGGTGAGGAAAATTTTTTTTCGATCTGCTGTAAAAATAGTTTTCTTTCTCGTATCGTTTTCGTCGCTGGCATTCGCCGGCAACGAAACGTACGCGGTGCAAGTGCCGTTGGTCATGGTTTTACCCTTTATCGTTCTTCTCTTCGCGATTGCCCTGGTGCCGTTCATAGACCGGCATTGGTGGGAGAAAAATTATCCTTACGTCGCGATCGGGTTGGGGCTTATCCCCGTAGCTTACTACTTTTTTGTGCTTGGCAATGAATCAAGAATGTTCCAAAGCGGCATGGAGTATTTCAGTTTCATCGTTCTCATCGGTTCGCTCTTTGTAGTCTCAGGCGGCATTCATATCCGCATCAAGGGAAAATCAAAGCCACTGGCAAATGTCGTGCTGCTTATGATAGGCGCTGTGGCTGCCAATGTACTCGGGACAACCGGTGCGTCGATGATTTTGATTAGGCCCTTTCTCCGTGTCAATAAATATCGATTGCGCGGATTTCATGTCGTCTTCTTTATCTTTGTTGTCAGCAATATAGGGGGGGCGCTTACACCGATCGGCCCCCCGCTTTTTCTCGGCTATTTAAAAGGGGTTCCCTTCTGGTGGGTTCTCCAATCTGTTTGGCATATGTGGATCATCGCGCTTGCGATGGTCCTGGCGGTTTTTTTTGTCATAGACACAATCAGTTTCCGGAAGTTCGAAGCCGGCTCCAAACATGTCCCCGCCTCACAGCTGCACGAGGAGGCAGAAGTCGGTGGAATACACAACATCTTCTTTCTCGCCGTGATAGTGGTTGCGGTGTTCTTAGAAAATCCTCCGTTTATTCGTGAGGCCTTAATGATAGCAGCTGCAGCCGGATCCTATTTCACCACACGAAAGGAAATTCACGTCAAGAACGATTTCAATTTTGTGCCGATCAAAGAGGTTGCTATCCTTTTTGTTGGAATATTCGCGACGATGGTTCCGGCCCTCGACTGGCTGGAACTCAACGCCGCGTCGACCGGCATCACGAAAGCGGGACAATTCTATTGGGGGACAGGAGCTCTCTCAGCCGTGTTGGATAATGCGCCGGCATATCTCAATTTTCTCAGCGCATCGATCGGGTTGTTCGTTGACCAAAACATAGTTGCCCAGGTGCAACATCTCGTGGCAACCCATGGTTCGAATATAGCATCGATCAACAATATCCATGCGGATGAAATCAGGAACACGTTTGGTGCACTCACGAAATTCCATCCTGAGCTTGTTGCGGCGGGAGGCGTATCCCTTTCTGTCGTTCAGGTTTCGTACTTAATTGGCAACCATGACGTCTATTTGAAAGCGATTTCATTGGGGGCAGTATTTTTTGGCGCATGTACGTATATCGGCAATGGTCCGAATTTTATGGTAAAATCCATTGCTGAGCAGAGCGGTGTAGCAATGCCCTCATTTTTCGGATATATTGTGCGATACACTATTCCCGTGCTGCTTCCGACATTTGCCCTGATTTGGTTTTTGTTCTTTCGTTCATAGATTTTTGTAGAGGTTAAGAGTATGGTTTTTTCATATTCAGATTTGTACGGCATATCTCCCGTTCTTACAGTTTCGCTCACGGCGCTCATCGCGCTCATCGTAAAATCGGCCATGCGAAAGAGTGAAACGACACTCCTTATCGTCGGGATCGTTGGGATTCTTATCAGCATGATTTTTAGCGTTATTACCTTCTCCCTGAGCACTACCGCCTTTAACGATATGGTGCTCGTCGGCGGCTACGCGAGTTTCTTCGACCTTCTCTTCCTTACCGTTGGATTGCTCACGTTTCTCCTTTCTGAATCATATTTGAAAAAAGAGCATATCAATTTCGGCGAGTTTTATGTGCTTGTCCTTCTTGCAGTTGCAGGAATGATGTTGATGGGTTCATCTGCTGATTTGATCACGCTGTTCCTTGGCATCGAATTGATGTCGGTATGTTTTTACATTCTTGCCGGATTTATGAGAACCAGGAATAGCTCGAATGAAGCGGCGCTGAAATATTTTCTCCTTGGAGCATTTGCTACCGGGTTTCTTCTCTACGGCATCGCGCTTGTGTATGGGACGACAGGCACAACAAATTTATTGCGGATTGCCGCACGGCATCCGAGTGCAGCGGTGCAGCCGTGGTACAGCGTAGGGTTTGGATTGCTGCTCATCGGTCTTTCGTTCAAGGTTGCGGCCGTGCCGTTTCATATGTGGGCTCCGGACGTGTATGAGGGGTCGCCGACTACGGTATCCGGAATGATGTCCACCGGCGGGAAAGCCGCGGCGTTTGCCGCATTTGTCCTGGTTTTTTCGATTCCGATGGCACAGCATGATGAAGGATTAAAGTTTATTCTCGCGGTGATTGCTGCGGGTTCGATGATTGTCGGTAATCTTTTCGGACTGGCTCAAACTAATCTTAAACGCATGCTTGCGTATTCCAGCGTTGCACATGCCGGATACATGCTGATCGGCATTGCATCGGGGCAGCCGCTTGGCCAGCAAGGTATTCTCTTTTACCTTGTGTCCTATGCGTTCACAAACCTTGGTGCATTTGGCATCATTTCGATCCTTGAAAAAGAGTCCGGCGAGAATGTCACGTACGAGGATTATGCAGGGCTTGGCACACGCAAACCTGTCCTTGCAGGCCTGCTGGCCGCGTTCATGTTCTCGTTGACGGGCATTCCGCCTTTCGCCGGGTTCGTAGGAAAATATTATCTCTTTACAAGTGCGGTCGAGTCAAATTTAACATGGCTCGCAATTCTCGGCGTAGTAACGAGCCTGCTGTCGGCCTTTTATTACCTTCGTGTCGTCGTCTATATGTATTTTCGCGACACGAAGGAAACGGCGGAAATTCACCTCCCTCGCCTTGCGTTTTGTGCGATCTTTATTTCCGCGCTTGGAATTATCATTCTCGGAATACTTCCTTCACTCATATTGAATGTTACACAATTGCTTTTTTGATATTCATTCTCGAATATGTACCGTCCATTTTTGTTGCTGGTGAATGGACGGTTTTCTTTTTTGGAGCATTTGTGATTTCTCTTGTCACCGCTCAACATATGAAGGAACTAGACGATCTGGCGGTTCGCCGATACGGGATTCCCTCGCTGCTTCTGATGGAAAATGCCGGACGCTCTGTCGTCGAGGAGATCGAACGTCGATTCGGGGCGACAGCAGGGAAAGCAATTCTTGTTATTTCGGGGAAAGGCAAGAACGGAGGCGACGGAATTGTTGCAGCCCGGTATGCGATAGACCGTGGAGCGGACACGACTATTCTTTTCTTGGGAGATGAAGCTGATCTACGAGACGATGTCAAGACGAATTACGATATTTTAAAAAAGACGGCCGATCCCAATTTGACTATTCTACACACTTTCAATAAAAAAGATTTGTCTCGAAAGAAATTCGATTTCATCATTGATGCGATTTTTGGAACGTCGTTTCGCGGCGAAGTAAAAGGCAATTTCAAAAACGTAATTGAGTGGATTAATCTGCAGCACGATTCAAAAATCATTGCCGTCGATATTCCTTCGGGTCTTGATGCATCATCGGGTGAATGTTCTTCGACGGTTGTTAAAGCATGTCTTACTGTGACGATGGTGTTGCCAAAGGTCGGTTTGTATCTGGGAAAGGGGAGGGAGTATGCAGGCTCCGTTGCTGTCTCTGATATTCAGATACCCGATCGTTTGCTAGAAGAAAAGAAATCTGCTGTATCTCTCGTCGAGGAGAACGACGTTTGCAATGGATTGCCCGTGAGATCGATCGCGGCGCATAAGCAGAGCGTTGGAAGAATTTTCGTGCTTGCCGGATCGAAAGGTTTGACGGGAGCAGCATTACTCTGCTCGCAGTCAGCGATGAAGGCAGGAGCGGGTGCGGTCGTACTTGGAATACCGTCTGCCGTATTCCCGGCGGTTTCGCGGCGAACTCTGGAGGTAATGCCGTTTGAGCTGCCTTCGACTCCCGATGGTTCACTAGCATCTTCAGGCTTGAAAGACATTGAGCAAAAAATGAAGTGGGCGGATGTTATGCTCATCGGTCCCGGTTTATCGCAGAACGCGGAGACTCAAAAAATCGTACAAAAAATAATTTCCACCTCGAGAAAGACGCTCGTCATCGATGCCGACGGGCTGAATGCATTGGCAAAGGAGATCTCTATTCTTCGCAGAAGAAAGTGCAAATCTGTTGTTCTTACTCCGCACTTGGGAGAATTTTCCCGACTAGTTGCATTGCCCGCCGGCGAGATTGAAAAGAATAAGCTCGACATTGCGCGGTCATTTGCCCGAAAAAATGATGTTATTCTGGTGCTGAAAGGTGCGCCTACAATTATCGCCGTGCCCGACGGTGATGTGTTTGTCAATCCGACAGGAAATGCGGGGATGGCGACTGCAGGATCTGGAGATGTTCTCGCCGGAGTTATTGCCGCCCTTATCGGTCAACATAGTACGCCAGCTCAGGCGGCCATCAATGGCGTCTACGTTCACGGGCGTGCAGGAGACCTTGCGCGCGATGATATCGGTGAAATGGGAATGATCGCCAGCGATATTATGAGCCATATCCCAGCCGTTCTGCGAATATTACAGGGTGGAAGGAACAGAACGTAGACGGCAAAGGCGTTCACACGCATAATCTTTTAACGTCGACGAGACGTTGTGCCGGAATCAGTGGAAATTAAAACAAAAACTCGCCTGGCTTGAAAAGTATGGTACTGCAGATAGTTTTATTATTTGTCTTTATTATTTTTAGCGGGCTTTTTGCTTCCTCGGAGATCGTTTTCATCGTTGCGAATAAAGCGAAGTTGCAGGTCCGGGCACGCGGGAAGAAATTCGGTGCAGCGCAAGCCTTGTCGTTTGTCAGCACGCCGGAGGAGTACCTCACGACGGTGCTTGTCGGAAATAACATTGCGAATATTGCTTTCTCTTCAATTGCCGCCATTGTCTTGCGTCAATATTTCCATTTGCCGAATACCATTATTACTATTCTTGTAGCCCTCGTCATTCTGCTTTGCGGAGAATTATTTCCGAAATCGCTCCTCCGCGTAGTAGCAGATGCCGTCGTTCCTTACGCTTCATCGTTTCTTCAAGCATGCCGCATTATTTTATCGCCGTTGATCTGGCTGACCCAGCAGGCATCGGGGATGATCATAGCAATGCTAGGTTTCGAAAAATCGAACGTCGGGAGGTTTTTGCACAAAAAAGATGTTGAAATCCTTTTAAAAGAGAGCGAGGAAGTAGGAGCTGTCGGGATTGATGAGCGGAAAAAAATAATCAAGGTCATCACGCTGAACGATGTCCTTGCCAAGGACGTTATGAAAGCAAGGGCGAATGTAGTCGCCGTTGAAATAAAAACGTCAGTGAAGCAGGCATGGCAGGTGCTCGTTGAACGAGGCTACTCGAAATTACTCGTCTACGACCAAACAATCGATAATATTATCGGCGTCGTTTTTGCGAGAGATTTTTTTTCCAGGCCGCGGACGCTTTCTCAGATTTTGCGCGAGACGGTTTTTGTCCCTGAGACGAAAAATTGTTCGGATCTTTTCCGTGATTTTCGGCTTAAGAAAATTTCACTTGCGGTCGTCGTCGACGAATTTGGAGGGACAGCAGGGGTTGTCACGTCAGAGGACATCCTCAAAGAATTTCTGGGGGAGATTTCGGACGACCAGCAGGAGAGCGACCAACAGGTCAAGAAATTGGCAGATGGGTCGTTTCTTGTCAGCGGGAAAACAGAAATTCACAAGCTGGAGAATGCTTCAGGCCTGCAGATTCCCGACGGCCCGTACGATACGATTGCGGGCTTCGTCATGCATTCGCTCGGACGGATCCCGTTTGAGAAAGAAGAAGTGAGAATCGGATCGATGTTGATCAACGTTCTCAGGGCAACAAAGACAAAAATTGAATTGCTCAAGATTCAAGTGCAGTGATTGATATGCGGAAGTTGGAATCCATTGTGCGGCCACTGTACATGCTCCCTGTGTTTCGATCGTTGAGGCATCGAAACTATCGCCTTTTTTTCTTCGGTCAGCTTTTTTCTCTGATCGGGACATGGATGCAGAACATCGGCCAGGCATGGCTTGTTTATCAATTGACGCATTCTTCGGTGTGGCTGGGAGCGATCGGTTTTCTCACATCGGTTCCTGTACTTTTGTTTTCCATGTTTGGCGGGACGCTGGCCGACAAGATTTCCAAAAAAAGGCTGATCGTCGCGACGCAGACAGCATCGATGGTGCAAGCGTTCATTCTTGCGCTGCTAGTGTGGACTAATGTGGTTACGCCCGTGATCGTTGGCGTGCTAGCATTCACTTTGGGGATGATCAACGCCTTCGACATGCCGGGGAGGCAATCGTTTGTCGTTGAGATGGTAGGAAAAGATGATCTGCCAAATGCTATTGCGCTCAATTCCGCGGTCTTCAACAGCGCGAGAATGTTTGGCCCGGCCATCGGCGGAATCGTGATCGGCCTTTTAGGTGTCGGATGGTGTTTCTTTCTGAACGGTATTTCTTTTATTGCAGTCATTATCGGATTGCTGATGATGAACGTCGTGGAAAAGATCGCACCAAAAACTGAGTCTTCCTTTCTTCATTCTATAAGAGAAAGCGTGAACTATGTTCAATCGGACGCTACCTCGAAAGCGATCATGACGCTGGTTGCCATGGTAACAATCTTTGGCTGGTCGTACTCCGTTATGCTGCCAATATTTGCGGATAGGATTCTGAATATCGGTGCCATAGGCCTTGGAAATCTTCTCACAGCAAACGGCATTGGCGCCCTCATTAGCGCGTTAACCGTCGCATCGGTCGGGCATAAAGTTCATCCCCGCAAATTCATTTATACAGGTTTATCTATTTTTATTTTTTCGATCTTCATCTTCACTGCCTCATCGTCGCCGCTTCTCTCGATGGCCTGTCTCGTTGGAGTCGGCATCGGATTGATCGCTTTTTTTGCAACCGCAAATGCTACTCTGCAAATGCGCACTCCCGACCATCTGAGGGGAAGGGTCATGGGACTCTACTCGCTTGTCTTTCAGGGTTTTTTCCCGTTCGGAAGCCTGGGATTAGGAGTGCTGGCAAATGTTGTCGGGGTCCGGCTCGCCGTCGCGAGCGGTGCTTGTATCTGCGGGATCTCCGGGAGCGCGGTGTATCACGTGATGAAGAAAAAGAGAGGACGTATCTAATTGAGAGAAAGTACAACCATGAAATCGTTAGGATTATTTTTGCTGGTGAACATTTTAACTCCCTTGATCATGTTCGGGCAGGGGGGCGATGAACAATTATTTCGCGCAGCGATCAGTGCATCGTCGGATAGTGTAAAGTTGTCCGGGCTGACGAAACTCATTACGACCTATCCGCAAAGCAGGTTATTGGATCAAGCGTACGGAGAAAAATTCAGTATTCTTCTCTCCATCCATCAGGACAGCACGGCGTTTCTTGTCGTTCATAATTGTCTTGCAGCAATTGAATCGCAAAACATTCCGGGGGCACTCCACAATTTTGCGATGGAACTCGCATACAGGAAGCAATATCCGGACAGCGCACTGGTCTTTGTAGACTCCGCGATATCGTTGTATCAAAAGAGACACGGGAGGCCGAACCCGGCATTCCTTTATACCCGGGCGACGAGTCTTTTTCTTCTGAAGAAGTTTGCAGAAGCCGAGTCGACACAACGAGAGGCAATCGGGTTCTTGCCGCCGTCCGCAATATTTGACAGCCGGTACAGCAATTATTTTGCCCAACTTGGTATGATTCAGCTCGAGACAAATAGGGGTGTAGAAGGCCTCCAACAATTTGTTCACGCTAGTTTTATTTCGCTGCAACCGTCGATTGAATATGCAAGCCTCGACTCCTTGTTCCGCACGAGGCTGAAGGATTCTGCCCTCGTCGCCCGAATCCGAGACAGCCTTTTCGAACGTATCGCCAGAGACTACATGCGTAGCGACAGGGATACTTCTACCGCAAAAAGATATATCGCCGAGAGTTTTTCTCGAAACCGAGTTTTCATGAAGAAGGCAATTGAGTTAGCACAGGAGGCGTACCGCGGGGCGGCTGCGAGGTCTTTCGAGGAGCGGTGCGATGCTGCCGCATCACTCGGAATTGTTCTGTTCAATGCCGGCAACGATGTTGAAGCGGAGAAGTACCTTACGGAGGCTCTCCAGACGAAACTGCCGACTGAAACTGAGCTGTTTCTCGATCTCGGTTCCGCGCAAGAAAGCTCTGGAAAAAAGAATGAGGCGTTCGACACCTATTTGACCGGCGTGACGATCAGCCGGCCATCGGTGTTAATGAAGCCGCTTCTGACCTTGCAAAAAGAATTGTATCCCCACGCGTCAATCGATTCTCTGATTACGCTAGCCCAGCGAAAGTTGGTCGACTTCTTTCCTGATAAATATAAACGGCCCGAAACAACGGAGGATGAGCCGAATCAAAAGACTGTTTTGGCTGAATTGTTTACTGGATCCGAGTGTCGCCCTTGTCAGGCGGCAGATATTGCGTACGATAAACTTCTTGAGCGTTACGATCTTTCGGAACTCGCCCTGTTAGAATATCATCTCAATATACCCAGACCCGACCCAATGTCGAACACGGATACAGAATTACGGTCGCACTATTACGGCGTGAACAGCACTCCAACGTCGATTATCGATGGAACTACCGTTATGAACTCAGGAGGCCCGGGGATTGTTGCCAGATCAAAATTTGCAATATACGCAGACGCCGTTGACCGGACTCTCAACTCTAAGGCTGAAGCTTACTTAAAAATTTCAGCCAGAATTCGTAGGAATAAAATTTCGATAGCCGTTTCGGCGAGCGTGAATAAGATCCGTAAATCGGATAGACTCCGGATTGTATTGGCCGAGGACGGGATGCGATATCAAGGGACGAGCGGAATATGGGAACATAGATTCGTGGTCCGGAAGATGATCCGAGGCGCGAGCGGAATCTCGTTCAAGTCCAACGGGAGAGCAGCGGTCAAAGATGCGTTTACGGTCTCTTCAATTGAAGATCAGCTAGAAAAATATCTTGATACTTACGAAAAGAGCTTGCAGGGCTCCGGGACATCGTTCAAAGAGAAAAAGTCAGAGATTGATCCCAAACAATTGTACATCGTAGCGTTTATCCAGGATGATGCAACTCGCAGAATCCTTCAATCTACTATTATCAAGGTAAAACGATGAAAACGTGGAGAGCCGTCATTGTAGTCTTCCTCCTTTTGATCACATCGATTCGGGCGAAAAGTTCCGATCGATTTGAACAATATTTTACGGACACAACATTCCGGTTTGATTATTACCATACAGGAACGAAAAGGGAAGAACGAATCAACACCGACAAAATGTACGTCGAAGGGGAATGGCCGGGGAGTCTAACCAACCTCATCGATACATTGAATCTCGGGGAATACTTTTTCCGGATCACAGATGTTGCCAGCAACCGGACGATTTATTCACGCGGGTATTGCTCTTTGTTTGATGAGTGGCAAACAACCGACGAAGCAGCCTCGGGGACGTTTAGGACGTTTAACGAGACACTTCTCTTTCCGTATCCATTAAGAAAATTCCAACTGACTATTTCACGTCGAACGAAGCAAATGGTGTTCAGCGACATCTTCTCGACGGTAATTGATCCCAGCGGGACCGACATTCATCGTGAAAAGTCACATGCAGCCGCAGGGGCAGTGGAATTACTTTTTAACGGAGATATTCATTCAAAAGTTGACATCGCGATTCTCGGCGACGGCTACACGAAAGCTGAAATGGGGAAGTTCTTGAGCGACGCACGCCATTTTACCGGCATTTTATTTTCTACCGAGCCGTTCAAACATCGGAAAAAAGATTTTAACGTTCGGGCAGTGGAAGTAGAATCTCACGAATCTGGGATCGACCAGCCGGATCAACATATCTGGACTGACCACGCCCTCGGCACGACTTACGATTCATTCGGCTCCGCCAGGTATGTGCTCACCGACGCGAACAAGGCAGTCAGGGACTGCGCTGCTGCGGTTCCCTACGACTTTATTTTTATCCTGGTGAATACTAACCGCTATGGCGGCGGCGGGATATTCCAACTTTATGCTGTATGTTTTGCAAATGGCGAAACTCCCGCAACTGCGTGGCAGGCCGACTATGTATTTGTCCACGAGTTCGGCCATTCTTTTGCAGGACTCGGCGATGAGTATTACTCATCCTCTGTAGCATATAATGATTTTTATCAAAAGGGGATCGAGCCCTGGGAGCCAAACATCGCGGGCGATATTTCTCGGCAAGGATTGAAGTGGAAAAATTTTGTGAAACCCGAAACTCCACTTCCCACGCAATGGAATAAATCTTTGTATGACAGCATGGAAACCGAGCGAGGGAAATTAAGACGCGAAATGCCGGGCTATGCCGAAAAACGACAGGCCATTTTGGATGCCGAACATGCAGTGTTGAGCGACTCTCAATTGTCCGGTGTTGTGGGTGCCTTCGAAGGAGCAGGATATAGTTCTACAGGTTTGTACCGTCCCTCGCTTGACTGCCGTATGTTTTCGCTTAGCCTCACTGATTTTGACCCGGTATGTGCAAGAGCAATTGAGAGGATGATCGACTTTTACACAAAATAATTGATTGAGTGATTACCGTTTCTTCAATTCCTAGAGGTTGTGGTGCATATTCTCGGAATTTCCGCATACTATCATGACTCAGCAGCCTGTTTGCTTGCCGACGGAGAAATATTTGCGGCTGCGCAGGAAGAGCGTTTTACGAGGAAAAAGCATGACCACGATTTTCCGCGGCATGCGGTTGCATATTGTCTGAAGGAAGCGGGCATCACGGCGGACCAGCTGGAATGCGTTGCGTTCTACGATAAACCGCTTTTAAAATTTAACCGCCTTCTTGAAACCTACCTCACCTTTTCGCCAAAAGGGATACAGTCGTTCATGATGGCTATGCCCTTGTGGCTTCAAGAAAAACTCTGGATTCCGGATCTGATCGAGAAGGAGATTCACTTCGGCGGGAAAGTGTTGTTTCCCGAGCACCACGAATCGCATGCAGCATCAGCATTCTTTCCTTCCCCGTTTCAACACGCTGCAATCCTGACGGTTGACGGAGTCGGAGAAATGGCGACGTCGTCGCTCGGAATCGGCCGGGATAATAGAGTCGAGCTTCTCTCGGAGCTCCATTTCCCGAATTCTCTGGGATTGCTCTATTCCGCATTCACATATTTTACCGGCTTTAAGGTAAACTCTGGTGAATACAAAGTGATGGGATTGGCTCCGTACGGCGAGCCGAAGTATGTTCAGCGCATCTACGAAAATCTCATCGACCTAAAGGACGATGGCTCGTTCGTTATGAACATGGAGTACTTCGACTATTGCGCGGGCCTCACAATGACAAACCATAAGTTTGAGAAGTTGTTTGATGGAAAGCCGCGCACCCCGGAAAGTTTGCTGACCCAGAGAGAGTTGGATCTCGCCCGCTCGATTCAGGACGTGACAGAAGAAATAATGATGCGGATGGTGCGCCATACAAAAAGTGTAACGGGGGAAAAATATTTGTGTCTTGCGGGGGGTGTCGCATTAAACTGCGTCGCGAACGGGAAAATATTGCGCTCAGGATTGTTCGAAGACATATGGATACAGCCTGCAGCGGGTGATGCAGGCGGGTCTCTTGGAGCAGCCTACATTGCATATCATCATTATCTTAAAAAACCAGTAAGAGAAAAAAAGGGAAGGGATGTTCAAAGAGGTTCTTACCTCGGCCCATCGTACAGCGATGACATGATTCTCGCATTTCTACAGGAGTATCATTTGCCGTTCGAACGCATTGAGGATTACAGCGAGGTGTGCGAGAGAGTCGCGGAGTACCTGACGGAAGAGAAGATCGTCGGATGGTTCCAGGGAAGGATGGAATTCGGTCCGCGCGCCTTAGGCGGCCGTTCTATAATCGGGGATGCGCGGTCGCCTACCATGCAAAAAAAAATGAATATCAAGATTAAATTCAGAGAAGGGTTCCGGCCGTTTGCGCCGTCGGTGCTGGCAGAAAAAGCGAGCGAGTGGTTTGAGCTCGACCGTGAAAGTCCTTACATGCTTCTTGTTGCCGATGTAAAAAAGGATAAACAGAAGGCAATGACGGATGCCGAGAAGAAGCTCTGGGGCATCGACAAGCTCAATATCCTTCGCTCCGAGATCCCGGCAGTTACGCACGTTGATTATTCTGCCAGAATACAAACGGTCAATAAGATCGATAATCAATTATACTATACACTCATCGACGCATTCTATAAAAAAACGGGGTGCCCAGTTATTGTCAACACGTCGTTTAACGTAAGAGGCGAACCCATTGTTGCCACGCCGCTCGATGCGTATAAATGCTTTATGCGGACGGATATCGATGTTCTTGTCGTTGGAAGATTCATTTTGCAAAAGCAAGCACAGCCGGCGTTTCATGATGATATTCAATGGAAGGAACTCTATGAGTTGGATTAGCGATGTTCGTAGTGAAATGCATCGCCTGAAATGCACCTCCAAAGAATTGCGGAAGTTTGCGTACCTCGTCGGTTCCGTTCTCGTGCTTATGGGGGGTGCCGGGTTTTTCAAGCATTGGCACTTTTCAATAATGGTGTTGCTATGGCTTTGCGCGGCTACCCTCCTTTGCATGGGGTTGCTGTATCCAAAGGGGTTGAGGGGAGTGTACGTAGTGTGGATGGGAATTGCGTTTTCGCTCGGATGGGTTATGTCGCGAGCAATTTTGATCCTTTTGTTTTATTTTGTTATCACGCCGATCGGGGTGGCTGCGCGTATCTTCGGGAAAAAATTCATCGACATTAACTTTTCAGACTCGCATAAAACGTATTGGGTCGAAAGAGGAAATTCCAAAAAAATGGATTACGAAAAGTTGTTCTAAAGGAGGTGCACGTGGCAAAAGTCAAAATTATAGCCGAATACTTTGAATTTCTGAAACAGAATAAGAAATGGTGGTTGATGCCTATAGTGTTTGCGTTGCTCCTTTTTGGATTGCTAATTATCGTTACAAAAGGGAGCGCTCTGGCACCTTTTATTTATACCCTCTTCTGAGCATATCTAGAAGACTCCTGTTACCTAAGAACTTCCATTTCCCTTCCAATTTTTTGGAAGGGAAATGGATTCCTGCCACTTTAGAAGATTATTTTTCAATTTTCTCTTGACAATAAAGACAAAAAGGTCTACCTTTTTTGGAAGCCCTTCCATATTTACCTTCGAACTGGTGCTGATTGGCTGTTACAATATACGACATAGCGAGAGAAGCCGGAGTTGGCATCGGCACTGTCTCTCGTGTGTTCAATAACCACCCCAACGTCACCCCAAAGACGCGCGACAAAATCCTCTCGGTAGCGAAAAGATTAAATTATCATCCTCACGCTTATGCCCAGGCACTTGCTCGTAAGCGGACAAATACGATCGCTGCTATTATTCCGTTCTTCACGAACTATTTCTTTATAGAAGTGCTCCAGGGCGTTCAAGACAAAATTTCAAGCCTTGGCTACGATCTGATATTGTACGGCATTAACCATCCCGAGCAGATAGACGAGTATTTGCGGAAAAGTATCCAGCGGGGACGAGTCGATGGCATTTTATTTTTTTCAATGAAGTTGCCAACCTCGTTTGTCGACAAGTTCAAAGACCATTCGAAGCCTGTCGTTCTCGTTGATACATTTCATGAACAATTTGATTCGCTTGCCGTTGAGAATTTTCAAGGAGCAATGGTTGCGACAAATCATCTCATCTCACTTGGTCATAAAAACATCGGGATGATCAGCGCCAATATCAACAGTGTGCCGGCTCGTGAGCGCATTGCTGGGTTCAAAGATGCAATCACTTCTGCTGGCTTGGAAGTCCGCCCGGAGAACATCGTCATTAGCAAGATCGCGAAGCAGGACGGGTTCAGCCGTGAAGCAGGCTACCAGTCCATGAAGGAAATGTTGGGCAATGGTTCACAATTGCCGACAGCAATTTTCATATCGAGCGATGTCCAAGCGATCGGAGGGATGAGTGCTCTACGGCAGCACGGCGTCAAAATACCACGCGATGTGGCGGTGGTCAGTTTCGACGATATTGAGCTCGCCGAGCAATTTGGATTGACAACGATGAGGCAGCCGATGTACGAAATGGGGGAACTGGCCGTTGAGAAATTGGTCTATCGGATGGAGCACCCCTCGGCACCTCCTTCGCAAATAAACTTCTTGCCGAAATTGGTCGTGCGTGCAACATGCGGCATGAATAAAATGCATTCGCCCGTTGAAGATTTTGTCCATGCGAAAGATTGATATGCAGTGTATACTAGTTTACAAGTTTCCATTGATGGAGCCTCAGGGTTGAATAATTTTTTACAGACTGGATTTCATTTTGTGAAACGTACGTTCACACAGACGGCCCTTCTCTCAATCTTCCTGTTCGCTGTCGCGGAAGCTTTTCCGGACAGCACAACAACCATATCCCCAATCGTAGCCACAGTCGGCAGTACTCAGATAAGCTATAAGCAGTTCAAAGACAGGTACGAAGACTACTTGGTATATACCGGCATCAAGGATAACAGGCGGGCACGGTACGCAATTCTTAATAACATGATCAACGAGGTTCTGCTTCGTCAGTACGACGACAATTCCAAAGTCTATAGCAATCCGGAATATAAGAAAGAAATTTCGTGGGCACGAAAAGAAGCTGTGTTAGCGTTTCTGAAAGATCAGGAAGTGTACAAGAAAATAACGGTTAGCGATCAAGAGCTGCGAACGGCGTATCAACGGTCTAAAGTTAAGGTCTCGGTTCGTCATTTGTTTGCGCCGACGGAGAGCGAGGCGGAAAATCTTTACAGGCTGGTGAAGATGGGAGTGAGTTTCAAAGAACTGGCGAAACAGGTCTTTTCGGATACGACGTTGAGAAACAACGGAGGTAATCTCGGGTATATCACATGGGGAGAGACAGATCCGAATTTTGAAAGTGCCGCATATTCTCTAAAAATTGGAGAAGTGTCCCGGCCGGTGAAGACTGCTCAGGGCTACAGTATCATTAAGGTGGACGATAGGATTGAAGACCCGTTCACAACTGAAACGGAATTCCTTAACCGAAAGAACAAGCTGGAACGAACATTGAAGATAGACAAGAAGCTCCCTTACGAGAAAGCTTATCTCGGAAGAGTTTTTGACACGACCAAAGTCAAATTCAATGAGAAGGCGTTGGAAGCTGTTTTTAACGACTTGCAAAATATGGGGAATCATAGTATTGAATCTAATGATCATTTGACAAAAAGCTTTCAATATTGTGTCCAGTACAATAAGAAGAAGTACTCGGCAAAGGATATAGAAAATAAGATGCTCGAAGTGCCCCAATATAGCCGCAACGTCATGACAAACGTGAAACGCCTTAAAGATGCTGTTCTTGGATTGCTCATGCAGGATGTACTTTTGGATATTGCGAAAGAAAAAGGGTATGACACGACATCGTATGTTACAGAGACGTTCGACAACCTGGCAAACAACATCTACTTAAACTATAAAAGGAATGAAGTTCTCGCTTTGGTTCCGGTCGCGGATTCAGAGATTGCACGGTACTACAAGCAGAACATCGCGCACTATTCCAATGAACCAGAAATGAATGTGCAAGAAATTGTCGTCGAGAGTGATTCTCTTGCTTCCACGGTAAGGGAAAAAATCGAGCTCGGCGAAGATTTTGGATCGCTTGCCGTGAAATACTCGCTGAGAACTTGGAGTGCGAAGAACGAAGGCATTATGGGGCTCTCTCCTGTATCAAATTACGGAGAATTGAAGGATACGCTGTGGAGTTCCGACGTTGGGAAGGTTATCGGTCCCCTGGCATTTGACAAGTACTTTGGTATTTTCCGCGTTCTGGATAAGAAAAATGGAGATCCGATTGACATCAGTGCCGTGCGTCCTCAGATAGTGAAAGCTATTGAAAATGAAAAGGGATTCCCTTATATGAAGAGGCGCCTGGAAGGTCTTTCAAAACTCACGACGATCAAAGTGTACGACGATCTTGTTAAAAACTATACCATGAATTTACCCGGCTAGCACTATGTCCGAAAATTTCTGGAGAAATTTATGAGAAAATTTTTACAACTTCTTTTTCTCTTTCTGCTATTTATCTCTCACAATGCATTTGCAGGCACTACCGGTAAACTGGCGGGCAAAGTGACAGATGCCGCTACAAAAGAGGCCTTGCCATTTTGCAATATTGTCGTTGTTGGCACGTCGCTCGGCACCGTGGCTGATCTCGACGGTAACTTCGTGATCCTGAATATCCCGCCCGGTAATTATTCTGTGCGGGCGCAGTATATTGGATATCAGCCCGTCGTTGTCGAAAATGTTTCTGTTTCCATTGACCTTACGTCGAGCCTCGATTTTTCGCTTAACCCATCCACTGTTGAACTTCAAGCCGTCGTTGTTGAAGGAAAAGTGGACGCGGTAAAGAAAGACATTACCTCTTCCCAAACTATGGTTTCGGCCGAACAGATCAGCGCACTTCCGGTTACGGAATTTGACGATGTTTTGGGGCTCCAGGCCGGCGTCACTAAAGACGCAAGCGGAGGATTTCATATACGCGGAGGACGATCATCCGAAATTGCTTATCAGGTCAATGGAATTTCCATTACAGATCCTTACGATAACAGCCGTGGCATCGACCTCGACAACAGCAGCATACAGGAACTCCAGGTTATAAGCGGTACCTTTAATGCCGAATACGGAAATGCGATGTCGGGCATTGTCAACACGGTGACAAAAGAAGGAGGGAGAGATTATCACGCTTCTCTTGATGTATACGGAAGTGATTACGCAAGTAATTTTACGTCATATTTCCCGAACGTCGACCGCTATAATCCGGGTGGTAATTACCAAGGAAGCTTGAGCGGGCCGCTACCGCTTTCCAACGGTCTGATCACGTTTTTCGCCAATGGCAGGTATGTGTATGACCCCGGTTACCTCTACGGTTATGATGATTACAATATTGACGGCTCGACTGGGAACGGACAACCAGTGGCTATGAACTGGAGTAGGAGATGGCTCGGTCAAGCGAACATCGCCTACGAATTTATTAAGAACCTAAAAATCAATACGGAGTTGTTGTATTCAAAAGATAATTATCAAGACTTTAACAGCGGCACATATGGCTGGAAACTTGAACCGGGGGGAAATCCCTTTAAGTATGCGCAAAGTTATGATGGAACTTTTACTGTGAATCATGTATTGTCTTCCGGCACTTTCTATACTTTCAGAACCAACTACTTCTATAAAACTTTCAACCAATACCTTTTCCCAAGTGCGACCGATCCGAGATATTTATCCCCGGACTCTTTGAATACAGTCTCGTATGCTTTTCATAAAACAGGAACTGATCTCGAACGGTTTTTTAGAGAGACTCAGTCGTACACAGCGAAGCTAGATTTTTCTAGCCAGGTAAGCGAAGGTCATTTACTGCAGTTTGGAGCTGAGGGGCAAATGCATCGGCTACAATTTGATGATTATACCTTGCAGCCCCTTACGGTGAACGGAGTCACCGTTGTGCCGTTCGTCCCATCAGTTCCGGATCCGACGTCGATCAATAGAAATCTCTATGATGCAAAACCGAATGAGTTCGCCGGTTATGTTCAGGATAAAATCGAGTACAAGGACGTCATCATCAACATTGGGTTGCGTTTCGATTATTTTAACTCCGAAGGTCAAGTTCTCGTTGATCCGGAAGATCCAAACATCAACATTCCATTGCGACCGGGGTTGGATTCATTGACATTGGCTCAGCGAGAACCATATTTTTACAAAAATGCCACGCCGAAATCGCAATTAAGCCCACGGTTTGGCATCTCATATCCGATCAGCGTGAACGGGGTTGTTCACTTTTCGTACGGACACTTTCTCCAAATTCCAACCTTTCAGTATTTGTACAACGGGGGAGCTTATAAAGTGCCCGAAACTGGGAGCACTACTTCTCCATTTGGGAATCCCGATCTGCAGCCGCAACGGACGATCATGTATGAAATCGGATTTCGGCAGCAATTTATGGATGACTTTGTCGTCGATGCGACCGGTTTCTATCGAGACATCAGGGATTGGATCACTTCAGGTATTCCCATAGGAACGCTAAATGGGGTGACCTATGCGGTGTATACGAACAGAGATTATTCCAACGTGAGAGGCATAACAATTAATCTGTCCAAGAGATTTTCAAACCATTATTCAATTGATTTAAATTATACCTATCAAGTTGCGGAAGGAAGCAATTCTAATCCTGATGATGCATTTAATGCTGCACTGAATAATCAGTCGCCGGTAATATTTCTCTCCCCCTTGGATTGGGATCAACGGCATAACCTCAATCTGAACATTATGGTTGGAGACAATGGATGGAATGTAAGTCTACTGACAAAGTACGGGACCGGTTTGCCGTATACTCCTACTGTGACTCAGGCTACCGCAGACCGCGGCCTCAGTACCGGTTTTGAGCCAAACATATTGAACCTCCCTCCTCAGTTTGATAACGATCTCTACGTGAATAAGACATTTGGATTCCTTGGCTCTAATTTCACGTTGTATGTGAAAGTATTTAATTTATTCGATGCACGAAATATAGTGAATGTTTTTGGTGATACCGGAGAGCCTAACTTTACCACGTCGGTGGAAAATGTGGGTCCGGATCCGGCGCGTCCTAATACTGTGGCAGACTATATACGTTATCCCTGGTTTTATGCGGCGCCTAGGTCAGTTCAAACAGGTGTTGAACTTTCATTTTAAGTTTTATGCTTCGGAGGATGAACGTAATGAATAAAATCCTGAACTCTCTTCTTCAAGTTGTGATCGTGCTCTTTTTATTCCAGAGCAGGCTTTTGTCGCAATATGGGGTCCCGGTTCCTGGCCATGTTCCAAGTAAAGAGAGGGGTAATCCGGCGGTTCGCACCCATACCCAACTGGAAGGTAACAGGGTACGAACCTCTATCTTTAATTTTACGCTTACGGGAAGAGAAAACGGAAACTTTCCAATCAGCGTGGAAACACCGTACGAATGGCCCAAAAATACGGGAGAAGTATATCTGGCATTAAGTGGATTGATCCTCGGTGCCGAAGTAACTGACAGCAAAGGTGTTCTACAGCATGTCATAGAAGTCCCGGATTACCGTACTTCTCCTACAGGATCCAGCTGGAATTTGGAGCCGATTCCGGGGTATGCAAACCCCAATGCAAACAGTTTAGCGAATAGCCTCGACCCTAGTACTTGGCCGGCGTTTTGGCCCGATAAAATGTCTGACCCGATGGACCCAGGCTGGAAAGGGGAGTGGAACGGATATTTCGGCAAAAATATTTTCAACGCAGATCAGGAACTGTTTGCAAAATGTTCCGATGATCGCTACAGTCGGTACGTCGATTATTATCCGGATACAACCGACCTTACGAGAAAAGGATTGGGAATTATTATCGATCAACGAAGTTTGGCGTGGTCGCAGATATTAATACAGGATGATATATTCCTCCTTTATACGTTGAGGAATGACGGAACGAAAGATATCCCTAAATTGGGTGTGACTATTTGGTTTGCAGACTTTGTCGGCGGAAACGGAGATTCTCAGGATGACATTGCGGACTTTGACATTCTTAACAGATTCCTTTGGTCGAAAGATTCCGACAATAGAGCTCCAACCTTCGGCAACGATCCTGTTGGTGCAGTTGCCCTTTGCTTCTTGGAAACCCCCGGCAACTCTATCGACAGAATCGACAACGACGGTGATGGCGAGTCGGGTGGCCCTCCTGTGACCGAAGATATGTTACAAGGTGAAATACCGGGTAACGGTATTGACGACAATGGTAATGGGTTGATCGACGAGAGTGAAACCGACGTTGCTTTTGGAACGCAAGTTGGCACCACGTACGCTAATGGTATAGATGATAACAATAACGGTGAAACAGGGAGCCCTGTCATTACCCAGGCAATGATTGATGCAGCTGCGACTGATGTTAACATCGATGGGTCCGGGAACACGCATCATTGGCACCGCTGGCCCCCGAATCCCGAGACTGATTCGATTCAACAAGGCCAGATTTGGCTCATCGGTGTTACCCAGCAAGACCTTGGGAAAAAATATAAAGACAATATCGATAACAATGGTAATAGCCCCACCATTAGTTACAATAATTTACCGCCAGTCACGCAAGGGATGATCGATACAGCAGCGCATGATTTATGGCATCGCTACAAAGTGCCGGGTACACATGTAATTCTTTATAGCCTTGATCAATCTTCCCTCGGCAAACCGTACTTAAATAAAGATGGTTTACGCGACGGGGGTGTCGACGAAAATATCGATGAAATGATCGACGAATCCCGCACCGACAAAGTGGATAATGACGGTGATTGGAATCCCCTTACGGACGACGTCGGAATCGACGGAGTTGCCGGCACACATGACTTTGGAGAAGGAGACGGAAAACCGACATCGGGTGTCGGCACCGGCGAGCCGGGTGAGCCACATATTGATCTTACAGACGTCAAAGAGACCGATCAAATTGGAATTACGAGCGCGTTTAGACTTCCGGCCGGTTCGACGCCTCTTAACAGCGACGCAACGATGTGGTTCGATTTTATGCAGCCCGGAACATATTTTGATCCCGCCTCAGTGGTTGCGGGCGACTATGATGTATTTGCCTCTTCATGTCTTTTCCCAATGCCGGCCGGAGACGTACAGCCCTTTTCGATGGCAATCATTTTGGCAAATGGACCTGTGAACGATCCGGGATGGGCAGTTAGAAAAAGTCAAATACTATTAAAAAGAGGGAGAGCTCAGCAGACGTACGAAAATAATTACCGCTTCGCGATGGCGCCGCCGGCTCCTCTCGTTACAGCAGTACCGGGAAATAATAGAGTAACGCTCTATTGGGATGATGCGGCAGAAAATTTCTTCGACCAGTTCACCGCTAATATCGGAGGCGATGGTCATGCTTTTGAAGGATATCGAGTCTATCGGTCGTCCGATCCAGCATTCCAAGACGCGCTAACTATCACTGATGGCCAGGGAACGCCCCAATTCATGTCGCCCCTTGCCGTTTATGATCTCAAAGATGGAATTATGGGTTACGACTCGGTCGGAATAAACGGAATCCATTACTTTTTAGGGAACGATTCCGGTCTTCAGCATTCTTTTGTTGATTCAACTGCTGTCAATGGTTTCACTTATTACTATGCAGTTGTATCGTACAGCAAAGGTTTCGCATCTGGCGGTATACTTCCTGCGGAGAGCCCGATTCGAGTCAATCTTAACTCAGACGGAAGCGTAACGTTGGGAAAGAACGTTGCACGGTTAGTCCCGGAAGCGACAGCGGCGGGGTATGTCAATTCAACCCTCGGGAATATTAGTTTGGTTCAGGGTGCAACGACAAGCACGGTAAGTTATACAATAGTTGACCCGGCCTCAGTAAAGAGCGGGCATAAATACATTTTGACTTTTCAGGACACCTTGATCGTTAACCCCGGGGTTCCGGATACCCTGACCACAAAGAATTACACGCTGTATGATTCCACCGGCGGCAGAACACTTGAATATCAAAATGCCTATTTCGACTCCATTTATGAACAACCGATTTTGGACGGCTTTAGACTCAAATTTAACAATGCGACTTCCGTTCAGTTGGATACCGCTCATTCCAGATGGAACGATCCGAACGTCCCTGCGTTTGTGTTCACGAAATTCGTTGCTCCGGGAGGACTGAGTGGAGAACTTCGCCCCGATGACTACAAGGTCTTCTTTGGCAATGTTGGAGTTGATACTTCGGTTGCATTTACGTACGCAGGGGTTAGTTTCCCTCCTGAACCTGTGAATTTCAAAGTCTTAAATACTACTACCAATACGTATGTCACTTTTGGTTTCATTGATCTCCTTAAGTCGACCGCGCCAGGAAAGCTTTCAGCCAGCGGCTCCTCCAAAGATAGAATTGTTTTCCTTGAGCCGAACTCGAAAGATTCGTTAGTCACGACGTGGTGGTTCTATCTTTCTGCCGGGCCCGATACAACTCAACATCAAACAATACCGATGCCGGGAGACACTGCGTATATAAAGCTCATCAAACCGTTCTTGTCCAATGATGAGTTTAGCTTCACCTCGGCAATTCAACACGTTGACGCCGGCCTTGCCAAGGCACAGCTCAACAACATCAGGGTAGTTCCAAATCCTTACCTAGGCGCTGCTCAATGGGAAGTGAAGAATCCGTATACCACGGGCAGAGGAGCGAGGTCGCTTCATTTTACCCATCTCCCCGCTCAATGCACAATCAGGATTTTCACCGTTGACGGTGAGCTTGTCAATACAATTGTGCATAATAGTACGATCGATGACGGAACGGAAGATTGGAACATGCTCTCGCAAGATAATTTATCTATAGCATATGGAGTCTATATTTATCACGTCGACGCCCCTGGCATCGGCAAAACGATTGGTAAGTTCGCGGTTATAAAATAGAGACATAGTGCTCAATTGAATAAATCAGATGAAATTTATTTTGGGAGCCTAACGTGCTAAAAAAATATATTTGGACGATGACGGCCGCTTTATCTCTGCTGTCTGCTGCTTTGAACGCCCAGGATATAACCAAAACCGGGACCACGGCAGCAAAGTTCTTAAGTCTGGGTATTGGTCCCAGGGCGAACGCTATGGGGGGAGCATACACCGCGGTCGCCGATGATCCAACCTCGCTCTACTGGAATCCTGCCGGGATTGCGTCTGTTGATCAGTATGAGGCTCTGTTTACGTTCACCAATTTGTTTGCGGGGATCAATCTTGATTATTTCGGAATGGTCATACCCGCGGGCGATGCAGGGAACTTTGCATTGAACTTTACCGCCGTCAATTATGGCTCGATAGGCGTAACGACAGAACAACAACCCGACGGCACGGGCGAAACATTCACTCCGGCCAGTTACGAATTTGGTGGGTCATATGCCAGAAATATCACCCAGGATTTTGCTGTCGGTGCTACCGCAAAATTAGTCACGGAAAATATTTATAATTCAAACGCTACGGGTTTTGCGTTCGATATTGGCACAAAATTTACGACTCCGTTTTATGGTGTAAAGTTTGCAAGTTGCATAACGAATTTTGGAACAAAAATGCAGATGTCGGGGAGCGATCTTCTGATCCGCTACAATGTCGACCCTGCGCGAGCGGGGAGCAATAATACGACTGATGCGAACATTGCGACCGATCAATTCGACCTTCCTTTACGGCTTCAGATTGGATTGGCGAGGGATTTCATGTTTCTGGATAACCAGAGATTAACACTCGCCGTTGACGGAGTTGTACCTAACGATAACAATGAATCGGTCAACGTGGGGGGAGAGTTAGCGTTGTTTGACAATGTCGTTTTTCTCCGCGGCGGCTATAAATCATTGTTCCTGAAGAATACTCAGGAAGGATTGACCCTGGGTGTTGGTCTCAAATACCAAAGGGCCGGATATATCGATATTGGGATTGATTATTCATACCAACAGTACACTTATTTGGGGAATGTAAACAGCTTTGGCGTGATCTTGAACTTTTAACACTAAACAACTCTCTCTGTTATTTTTTTTACAGAGGGAATTTTAAACATCACATAAATAAAAGGAGTACCACAAATGAAAAAAAGCCTTTTACTACTGGCATTTT
Organism: Bacteroidota bacterium; assembly: GCA_049578505.1. Lineage (GTDB taxonomy): Bacteria > Bacteroidota > Ignavibacteria > UBA10030 > UBA8401 > JAGVPT01. The sequence goes on from JBAUMC010000096.1 coordinate 55,568, forward strand.
TTTCGATGGGATTGGTCGCCTACGGAGGAACGGTGAAGGTTACCTTTTCCGTAGATATGTCGATCTACCAGAAAAACGCCTATTTTAGTCCCGCCACAGATACTGTGTGGGTCGCCGGGGATTTCAATAGCTGGTCGACGACGGCTAATCGACTTACCCGGGGAACCGGTGCCGATACAGGGACTTATTCGGTGCAGGCGAGTGCTGTTCCATCGGGCGCCATCAACTATAAATTTCTCTTTAATCACGCCGGAGTTACTACATGGGACGGCGATCCCAATAGAACGGCAGTGATTGGAGCGAATGATACAACGTTGCCCAAGGCGTTATTCAACCGTATCACCGGCAATAAGTATCATGTCTGGTTTAAGGTCGACATGACCCTTCCGTTAAAGACCGGTGCAATAGTTCCCCCCCCTGGGGATACTATAGCAGTAACAGGTGACTTTACCAATTGGGGTAGTGGCGCTGCTTTGAAGACCCCTCCGGATACAGGGACTGGATATATAATCCTTACGAAAGATACAAAAGACTCGGTCTATGCCGGTATCTGCGATAGTTTAACTTCGGGTAGAACGATTAACTTCAAGTACATCTATTTCGCAAATGGGCAACTTACTTGGGAAAGCCCTACGCTCAACACAGTAGGCGGCAATCGAACTTATTTTGTCCCCGAACAAGATTCTTCAATATTTTCGGCCTATTGGAATGATCAAAATCCTAACGTCCAGCTTGGCACAGGAAATATTAATTTTACGTGCGATATGGGCGTGATGACGGCGGTAGGAATATTTAATCCTGCCGTAGATAGTGTTTTGATGAGTGCGGGATTTAATGGATGGACCACGAATGCAGCAAATGCTTGGATGACTCAAAATCCTATTAATGATAGTGCCTATTTCTTTACCCAGGCCTTTTCAAATACTGCGTATGGACTTAATCCGTACAAGTATTATGTAAAAAAGCACGCTCCAACTGGCATTGATACATTATGGACAGACGGCTATGAAAGACCGCTCTCCTGGGAGGGTGGTAACAGGGAAACCTATTTCCATGGCGTTGCAAACCAGGATACGACGGCGTACTACGATGACGTATTGCCAGATTGGGTAATTCCAAAAGGAACCAATCTGAAAGTTACCTTTACCGTGGATATGAACCCTGCTATGGATGCTGCAAAACAGGCAGTGCCGTTCAACCCGGCTACCGATGTTGTTTATTTTGAATCGGAACAACCGACATGGAGACGGACTCAGGGATGGTGGGAGGGAGCAAGCGACACACTGAATTACTTCCCGCTTACCGCGCAAGGAAAAGGTATCTACAGCGGTACGATCACTATGAAGGATCCGGCCTTCAATGCATTCCAGTATATCTATGAATTCAAGAGCGGTTCTACCTGGACCTCCGAGCCGATCAGTTTTGGTGTCGAGTCCAGAGTGAGGTTCGTCGGACAAGATAAAGCGAACCATTTCCCGAAGAATCCGTGGGTTATGCCGAAGGATACATGGACGAATAACCAGATCAAAGCAGATCAGGAAACAAATCCATATATATCGCTGACGGGTGTTAGGACCATCAATCAGACCAGCCCGGTCACGTATGCGTTGTCTCAGAACTATCCGAACCCGTTTAATCCTTCAACGAAGATTAACTTTTCGATTCAAAAAGAGGGCATGGTAACGGTGAAGATATACAACATCCTCGGACAGGAAGTTACAACCCTTGTGAATTCCGAATTGAAAGCCGGTTCTTATTCGACTGTGTTTGATGCATCACGATTAAGCAGCGGCGTTTATTTCTACACAATTCACGCGGGCGACTTTGTCCAAGCGAAGAAGATGATGCTGTTGAAGTAAGCTGGATCAGCAATGACGGGGATGGACGTCAATACGATGATAGAGAACCTCGTCAAGTTACAATCAAAAAACCCAATCCCGAGAATATCGGGATTGGGTTTTGTTTACTCGTGCGATTGAAAAAGATCGGCAACTGACCGCTTAATTTCTGCCATCGTTCCTCGTGGCACTTTTAGCGAAAGACCAAGCAATGGGAAAGAACTTATTCTTCATCTTGTGCGCCTCCCTTTTTGTTTTGAACAATACCATGGCACAGAATACAAAAGAAATTCCACGTGTCCCCGACTGGGCAAAAGATGCAGTGTGGTATCAAATTTTTCCGGAGAGATTTGCAAACGGAGATACAGGTAATGACCCTACTCCACACGACATGGCGGGCGCTTGGCCTTATAAAATTCCCGAAGGATGGCATCTCTCACCTTGGACCTCGGATTGGTATGCACTTCAACCATGGGAAAAGGCCAACGGCCATGATTTTTACTGGAATGCCGGCGTGCGCCGTTATGGAGGGGATCTGCAAGGAATCATCGACCGGCTTGATTATCTCAAAGACCTCGGTATAACCGCAATATATTTGAATCCTGTTTTCGAGTCCCCTTCGTCCCATAAATATGATACGCGAATGTATCACCATGTTGATAACAACTTTGGACCGGATCCCGCCGGAGACGAAAAAATTTGGGCTACCGAAAATCCCGACGACCCTGCAACATGGAAATGGACTTCTGCCGATAAGCTGTTGTTACAGCTTATTCACGAAGTTCACAAACGCGGAATGAAAATTATTCTTGACGGAGTGTTCAATCATGTGGGAACATCGTTCTGGGCATTTCAGGATGTTGTAAAGAATCAGCAAAAATCTCTCTACAAGGACTGGTTCAGAATAAAGTCTTGGGATGATCCGGCAACCCCTCAAAATGAGTTCGACTACGTGGGATGGAGCGGAGTGAAGGATCTTCCGGAAATTAAAAAAGATGAGGAAGGAGTCCTCGCAGCAGGGTTTGCCGATCATATTCATGCTATTGTGAAACGATGGATGGACCCGAACAGCGATGGGAATCCTTCGGACGGGATCGACGGCTGGAGGCTTGACGTAGCCGAAAAAGTTGGGATTCCTTTTTGGAAACAGTTCCGAATGTGGGTTAAGGATGTTAATCCGAATGCCTACATTACAGGCGAAATCTGGTGGCAAAATTGGCCGATCAATCAGATGTATGATGCTTCCCCCTGGCTGCAAGGAGACGCTTTCGATGGGGTGATGAATTATCGGTTTGCTCAAGCGGTAAAGAAATTCGTTGTTGATCGCAAGGATCAAATTTCTCCCAAAGCTTTTGCCGACAGCATGATGATGTTGCAAAAGGAGTATCATGCCGATAATCTTTATGCGCTTCAGAATCTCGTCGACAGTCATGATGTTGATCGCGTCGGCTCACAAATTGTGAACCCGGACAGATGGTACGATCATTATGCTAATCCCGGCCAGAACAAAAAGTACGAAGTTCGAAAGCCGACGGAGCCTGAACTATTACGACAGAAATTGATCGCCGGAATTCAAATGACTATGCCGGGTGCGCCGATGATTTATTACGGCGATGAAGCGGGCATGTGGGGAGGCGATGATCCCGATTGCCGCAAACCAATGGTGTGGCCCGATAAAAAATACGAGACCGAAGTGTCGGACCCTCTCGGCAGAACACGTGAACCGGACTCAGTTTCCTTTAACACCGACCTCTTCAACTGGTATAAACAACTCATTAGCGTTAGACGACAACATATCGCGTTATCCCGAGGAGATCTAAAATTCTTCTATCTGGATAATGATGAGCGAGTGATCGGGTATAGCAGAACGCTTAAGGATGAAACAATTTTAGTCATCGTCAATAACAGCGCCGAGCGAAAAACTATTACGACGGTTTTGCGCAGCCATAGTAATGATAAAAATGTTTTTCTGAATCTTGTTGATGGCAAGAGGATTGAGGGGAAGAATAGGAGTTACACGATTGACTTGGAGCCGTATCAATTGCTCATATTACAGTAAGAACGTTGAGTAAAAAGATTCTCTGGCGTTCTATATGAAAAGAGATAAGGATAGCAGCGGGAGCTGGTGACAATATTGTCAAGGAGAATCTGATCAACAGTAGACAACATGGCGATGGTGAAAAAAATAAAACCTTTCCAGGATAAAAAAAAAGGCGCTCCTGACCGCCCAAAGCCGACGGCCAAGATTTTCTATTTCGTCTCGCTGTTGATTCCGGTTTTATTCTTCGTCCTCCTCGAAGGGGCCCTTCGAATCCTCAATTACGGGTATGACTATACACAATGGGTGAATCCAACAAAGGGAAAATACGTCTTAAATCCGAGCGTGGCTCATAAATATTTCCATGATATTCAGGGTGTGCCGTACTCTAACGGCGACATTTTTGATCAAGAGAAAAAACCGGGGGCATTCCGGATTTTTGTGCTTGGTGAAAGCAGCGGGGCAGGTTATCCGTTTTCGCCGGTCGGCTCCTTCTCTAGGTATTTGCAGCAACGATTAAGGCTCGTTTATCCGGAGTCGAAGATTGAAGTAGTTAACTGCAGTTTGACTGCGGTCAACAGCTATACAATGCGCGATTTAGTCCCGGGAATTTTAGAAGAACAGCCGGACCTCATTCTTATCTATGCCGGCCATAATGAATATTACGGTGCGCTCGGCGTCGGATCGCTGGAATCGTTTGGCACTTCCCGGCGGTTAATCAATTTTGTCATTTACCTTGAACAATTTAAAACATTCCAGCTTATGAGGAATTTGATAAATGACGCCGAAGGGCTTCTTGCCGGAAACGGGCCGGGACCTTCTGGTACACTGATGTCAAGAATGGCGCAGAATCAGTACATCGGACTTCAGACCGATGTCTATAAAAATGGAATCGACCAATTTCAGGGAAATATGCATGATATACTGGAGGAGGCCAGAAATAAGGAAGTTCCGGTGATCTTAGGGACTCTTGCATGCAATTTGAAAGACCAACCTCCGTTTGTTTCAGTCGATGAGAATGGACTTCCGCCGGCCCAAAAAATTTATGAGCAAGCGAAGGCATCGTACGCAAAAAATGAGTGGCATACTGCAGATTCGCTCTTCAGATATGCTAAAGACCTCGATGCTTTACGATTCAGAGCGCCGACTGAAATTAACACAACCATCGAAAGCTTAGGGAAGGAATTTCAATATCCAGTTATCAATATCGATTCTGCATTTGATGCGGAGAGCCCGGGCCAAGTTGTCGGCGATAACCTTATGACCGACCATCTTCATCCTACGCTTCACGGCTATCAAATCATAGAAACACTTTATTATAATGAGATGGAGAAAATCGGAATCATGCCAAAGTCAACGCCGCTCAACCTTAACCATCATCAACAGGACAGCATCACCGCAGCGAATTTTCCATTTACGAGGCTTGATAGTGTTATCGGGATGTATAGAATCAAACTGTTAAAAAATGACTGGCCGTACATTAACAAAAAAAATAAAATTCCCGATGCGCTTCTCCTCCAGCCGCGCGACTATATCGATTCCCTTGCTTTTGACCTGGTTGAGGACAAGACGAACTGGGACATGGCGCATACTAAAGCCGCGCAGCGGTATGAATCTGAACATAATATCGTATCGGCAGTTCGAGAAATGGATGTCCTGATCAATCAATTCCCGATTGTGGCTGAATACTATAATAATGCAGCAAACATGCTTCTGGAGGCCAAAGACTACGACAAAGCCTATTCTTATTTGGCCGAGAGTGATAAAATTCAGCCGTCTGCTTATACAACAAAATGGTTGGGGATCATAGGCCTTTCCAAAAATCAAACGGCAGCGGCTGAGAAGTATTTGAACCAAAGTATAGCGTTCGATCGCAACGATGCACAGGTGTGGTACAACTTGGCAGGTGTTTACATAGAGGAGAAAGATTATCAAAAGGCCCTTCAAATGACCGAAAAGGCTTTGTTGTTGAATCCTCGTTATTCGGATGCGCTTGCCCTTCACGCAACGCTTCAAAAAGCATTAAAGTAAGTTCGACAATAAGGATGGAGACACTATGACCCGCTTTGCGGGAATGACAAACTAAGCCAGCTCAGGATTTTTGAATAAGTTCCTGAGTGTGCCTTGCATAATTTCTAAATTCCTGAAATGACTCGTATAATAATTCTAAAGAAGGGTATGTGATGAAGAAGAGAATTTTTGTTTTCGCCGTAATTGTTGCCAGTGCTTTCATCGCGCAGGCGAAAGCTGCCGACAGCGTCGATGTAACATTTTATTTTAAACCCGGCGATAATCCAACCATCGTTTTTCTCCCGGGAGAATTTGACAATTGGGGGAACAACAGCAGTGGAGCCATTTCTCCTTCCGACCCCTCCAGAATGACAAAGGATACTTCGACAGGGATTTGGTGGAAGACGGTTCGATTACAAGTCGGCGGCAAAACGGGAGGGATGTTGCCCGGAGCGTACGAGTATAAGATCAATGAGAATGGAACCTCTGGCGGTTGGCTGCCCGACCCTTCGAATCCGCGCCAGGATGCGGGTAATAATAGTAATTCCATTCTCTATGTCAACAGTCCGACAATCGAATACCTGCTGCCGAACTCGACGTCAGGCGTTGTCAATCAGCAGCATCCAATAATAAGTGCCTATGTGTTTCCATCCCTAAGCTCTGGTGTCGATACCACAGCAATGCAGATTTGGATTGATTCGACTTCATATACAATTCCTCCTGCTTCATACAACCAAACGACGAAATTCATTTCCTTTAAACCCGCAGCTCCGTTGGATAACGGGAACCGAAAAATTAAACTTTCGGTCAGGCATTTTGGAGGTTCGCTTGTTTCCGACAGCGCCACATTTAATATACTCGCAGGTCCGATTCAAATCTTAAATCAAAGCGGGCACGTTACGGTGAAAGACTCAATCATCATCATTGGCTCGGTTGAGGATATTCGAATTCAATCAGCTAAAATAGTCCAGAACGGTACAGATTCTCAGACGGTAAGCATCACAGGTGGAAACTTTTCGAAGAAAGTCGGTTTGTCTGACTCGATAAATACATTTCGCGCAGTTGCTAAAGATAGTACCGGTGCGACCATCGTTTCTGGGCAGTACGTCATCACGCGCTTCATCAATCATTCTCCCATCGCACTCATTTCGTTTTCGGTGAACGGGGGTTCGATTACCTTGTCTTCGTCGAACAGCACCGATCCCGATTCTCAACAAACTGCATCGTTGACATTATTATGGAGCGTTGATCCCAATAATCCTGCGGCAATCACTAGTGTGAACGGCTCAACCGCAAAATCCATCGTCGTTACGACACCTAAGACTCCTGGAGAATATTATTTCGGCCTCATCGCAACTGACTCATATGGGAATAAAGACACAACAAGATCATATTTTGGAGTGAACCCCGATGGCTCAGTTACCATTCCTGCGATTAGCTCAAATCCCCAATGGGTGAAAATGGGGAGGATTTATGAAATGTTTTTTAATTCTTTTACTCCGCAGCAAACCATTAACGCAGCCACGCAACAATTGGATTACTTGCAGAAATTGGGAGTCAATATCTTATGGATCATGCCTGTGATGAAAAATAATCAGCGTATCGACAACGGCCCTGGCCCTGGATACAATATCGTCGATTTCTACACCGTGGCTCCCGAGTACGGTACGAACGCCGATTTCAAAAATTTTGTCCAGCAAGCACATCAACGGGGGCTGAAGGTTATCCTCGATGTGACTCCGAATCATACAAGCTCGAATCACCCGTTTGTACTGGACGCGCGGTTATTTACTGCAAATTCTTTCTACTGGAATTTCTATCAACATCAAGAAATCACAAATCCGAATTATCACCCTAATATTACTGAAGCAATTACAACCGACGGATTTGTCTATTATTCATCTTTTTCAGACGAAATCTTAAACTATAATTGGGGCGATCCTGATGCCCGCGCCTATATGATCGGCGTTTACACCTGGTGGATAAAGGAAATGGGAATAGACGGATATCGGTTCGATGTCTATTGGGGTCCCCATGATCGCGCCAACGGCGGGAACGGCGGCGAACTTGAAATGGGTGCGCCGGTAAGAGGAGCAATTAAGCACATTAAGCCCGACGTTTTCATTTTAGGCGAGACGGCAGCCACAGGTGTTGGAACGGAAACTATCTACGCGGATGAAAACGGCGGCGTTGATGCGGCGTATGACTGGAACCTTTTCCACAACGTCATACAACCTTTTACTACTTCATCTCCAACACTAAATAATAATGTTACGAATTTTGGCATGGGCGATACTATGGGATTTGTCCCAGGTCCTAATGCTCATTTTATGCGCTTTCTAGAAAACCACGACGAAACTCGCATCGCAGCGCTATACGGTTCATACGCAAAAACGATGCCGATGGGGACGATGATTTTTACTGTCCCGGGGATCCCGATGATCTATTCGGGTCAGGAAGTTGGTTATGGGCTAGGGATCACGAATCCTAATATTGATACGCGCCGTAGCATCATCGATTGGAACAGTGCTGGGAAGGCTCTGCTTACTCCTCACTACCAGCGTTTGGCGTGGATCCGCGCGACGTTTCCTGAATTCTCGACTCAATCAATGGTTCTTCTTCCCTTAGCGCCTTCAGCAGGAAGCATGTACGCCTATTCGCGGCCCCTTCTCGACCAAAATGGAATTGCAATTGAGAATTTTAACAGCTTCGCCTCGACAGCTTCCATAACACTCAATACTTCCAATGTTTACATGACAGGCGGACCCGTTAACGGAAAAACATATTACCTGAACGATGTCTATAACGACACTGCGTACGCAGTCAGTTTTAACAGCGGCACATTGAGCTTCAGTGCCACGCTCCCGTCGTACGGATCCGCCGTTTACATTTTGGCAGACTCAGTGATCCATTTAACGGTACCGGCGCTGACATCGGTTGCGGCTCAAACGCAGCTGACGGTTCCGCTTGCTTTTTCCTTAAGTCAGAATTTTCCAAATCCATTTAACCCCACGACGACGATCCAGTACGCGATACCTCATGCTTCGAAAGTCACTTTGAGGGTGTACGATATCCTCGGTCGTATCGTTGCCACACTTGTAAACGAACAAAAGAACGCAGGTACATACAGCGCTGAATTTGACGCGAAATCGATGTCATCGGGTGTCTACTACTATCGTTTGACGGCTAATAACAGTACCGATGTGAAACGCATGCTGCTTCTGAAATAATCTTGGCGATGTCATGACTTTATCAAGTGAATCCGGGGGAAGCGTAATATCGTGTACCCGTCGGTGAATATTAGTCATGGCATCACATTCTCATGAGAATTCTCATCGCAATAATTTGTATCTTATCTTCACTTTCAGCACAACCGAAGGTTGTTGAGTACCATGCTTATTCATCATCCTCACCATCTTCTATGAACGACACCTATCCTCATTCCGGTGGAACGCTATTCCTCAATTTGATTTGGCATCAACATCAACCGCTCTATCTCGACCCGCAAAGTGATCAACTCCAGGGTCCATGGGTTCGCACGCATGGGACAAAAGATTATTACGACATGGCGTCGATTCTGGAACAATATCCGAACGTCCACTACAATGTAAACCTTACCTCCTCACTCCTTTTCCAGCTTGAAAAATACTATGTCGACAGGCTTCGTCCGTTTGTCGATGTGAAAAAGAATCGCGTTGACACGGGAGGTTTTTTCGCAGAGTGGAAAGGGAAGACGGACCCATGGATTGACCTGGCGTTAAAACCGACAAAAGATTTCGATTCTCTGGACTTAAATTTTCTTTTGTACAATATCTGGAACGCCTTCGGGATCAGCGAAATACAGATTCTCCGGTTTCCTGAATATGCTTTGTTGAAGGAAAAATATTCGCGGAAGGGGAAATTTTCTGAGCAGGAATTGCGGAACATCAAGTTCTGGTTCTACCTGGCGCACTTTGACCCTGATTTTTTGGAAAAAAGAGTTCAGCTCTCGGATGGAACAACAATTGACCTTACGGATTTGGTTGAGAAACGGAGCGATGGAAAATATTATCTCAAAAAAGCGATTACCGAAAATGATTGTAATCGCATCGTTGCGGAAGCGTTTAAGGTTCTTTCCAACATCATTCCCATCCACAAAAAGTTAATGTATCACCCTTCGAGTCATGAGGGACAAATTGAAGTTGCGACAACGCCGTTTTTCCATCCGATTCTTCCACTAATTTTTGATACCGATCTCGCAAAGGTGTGCCAGCCGAATGATACGTTGCCCAGCCGCTTTCATTATCCGCAGGACGCGAATGCGCAGGTCGCGAAAGCTATTGAATACTACACCGAAAAATTCGGACAGGCCCCGGCGGGGATGTGGCCGGGAGAAGGATCTGTTGCGCAGGAGATCATTCCGCTATTCGGCAGAAATGGAATCCGCTGGATTGCGACTGATGAAAAAATTCTTGCGCGTTCTAAGCCCCACAATCAACCGAAATTTTTCCCGTACGGCGTCTATGCGAACGGGAAAGAAAACGATTCGGTCGTTGTTGTTTTCCGCGACACGCAATTGTCGGATAAGATCGGTTTCACCTACCAGAATTTTCGGGGAGAAGACGCAGCCGATGACTTCATAAAAAGCATTTTGCAGTATGCCCCCAAAGAAGGAGAACCTGACCGTCTACTGACGGTGATTCTTGACGGAGAGAATGCGTGGGAATGGTATCGATTGGATAACAATGGGAAAGGTTTTTTGCATGCCCTGTATAGAAAATTGAGCGCGCTGTATGAGACGAAGCAAGTGATTTCGGTTACGATGACGGAATACATGCAGGGCAATCCGAAACGCGGCGTTTCTCCTCATCCGATATCTTCAATGCGAAAGCTTGATTGGTTGTACCCTGGTTCGTGGATTAATGCAAATTTTGATACGTGGATCGGCGAAGACGAGGAGAATCGGGCATGGGATTATTTGCTCGTTGCTCGGCAAGACTTAGGGCGTTCGGGCTTAAGCCAACCGGACCCAAAGGCGCCCGAACCAAAAGCGGGAACGAAAGAGTTCTTTGCGTACAAAGCATGGGAAGAGATGTACGCCGCGGAAGGTTCAGACTGGTTCTGGTGGTATGGTACAGACCAAACGGCTCCGGCCGGAGATAAGCCGTTTGACATCGCATATATCACACACTTAAAAAATATCTATACCTTCGCACGTCAGGCGAAGGGCACCATGCCTCAGAGGGAATTTAAAGAAATCATTCTTGAAGACCAAAAACCTACGGCACATCCATCTCAGGGGACAATGGTTCAAAGCAGCAAGTCTGATTCCGTCTCGGTATTGTTTCAGTGCGATGCCCACAATATGTACGTCCGCAAAGGCATTTTCATCGTAGGTAATCAGGACCAACTCGGAAATTGGAACCCCAACACGGTGAGGATGTACGACGATGGAACGCACGGGGACCAGCAGCAAAGCGACAGCATATGGACGATCGAGCTGAGATTTCCGGTTGGAACAGAACTCCAGTACAAATTCACCAACAGCGGTCCGAGCGGCCAATGGAATCCCGGCGAGGAATTTCCTTCTGGCAATCGAAAAATATTTTTGGACGGATCAACCGACAAAGTCGTTCTTACAGATAAGTTTGGAAAAATCTGAACGGCGGTCAAGATAAATGCTGCTGACTACTCACCAATAAGGCTGGACAAGTTCATCCATGCTTCAGATTCAAAAAAACCTCTCCCGTCCATTCTACGCTATCGTCAGTTTGCCGTCGACTGCAATGGGATTCGCACTCTCCATTCAGATTTCGGCCCTCAGTTGGCTTTTAACGACAAAGTACAATCTTGACATTCATGAGGTCGGAATCGTCTGGGCGGCAGGACCGCTCGCGGGAATTTTTGGACAGGTGATCATCGGCTTCATCAGCGACAAGGTTTGGTTTTGGGGAGGACGGAGACGGCCTTTTATATTGATTGGAGGTGTGTTAGCAGCCTCGATGCTTCTTGCGCTCCCAAACATCGATAGTATCCGATCTTTCTTCGGCATCGAGAGTCTCCTCGGCGTTGCAATAGTTGTAGCGCTCACGCTCGATCTGGCGATCAATATCAGCTTCAACCCGACGCGGTCAGTCATCGCCGATGTCACTCCTGAAGGGAATCCTCGTACAAAGGGCTATACCTGGATGCAAACCATCTCCGGATTCTTCGGAGTTCTCGCATATGTCATCGGTGCACTCTTCGGCAACTATGTTCTCATTTATCTTGGTGTCTTCATCGTCTTACTCTTTTCCATCATACCTGTATTCTTGATCACCGAAAAGAGAGCGTTGACAGAGTCGGAAATAACTCCGCTTGAAGGCGCGGCGCAGAAGGTCGAATCGACGACAAACTGGGGGCAGCTCATCCGTTTATACACGGCACATGCGTTGTCCTGGATCGGCGTGCAAACAATGTTTGTGTACATCATCGCTTACATCCAACAAAAATTTGTTTCCGATCCCAACGGCTCAGCTCTTTTTTCAGGGCAAGTTATTGCTGTTGCTTTTGCCGTATTGAACACCGTCGGATTCGTACTGCCAGGTTTCGTTCTCGAACCTATCGCAGAGAAAACCGGCCGCGTAAGAACGCATTTAACATGTGTGGCGATAATGGCAATCGGCTATTTTCTTATCGCTTTTTTTGGAAACGCTCCGTTTGTTCTTTACGCGCTCATGGCGATTGTCGGGGTAGGATGGGGTTCAATCGTGAGCTTGCCTTTTGCTATCATGTCAGAGAATGTGCAGAAAAGCCGCATGGGATTCTTCATGGGTATCTTTAATCTCTCCGTGGTTCTGCCACAACTTTTTGTGAGTATCGGGCTTGGCATGATCATCCAACACGCCGCGAACAAGAATATCATCTTCATCATCAGTGGTACTGCTGTGGCTCTCTCCGCGTTGTTCTGGTCCTTCGTCAAAGAGGAAAAGCGAGACAGGATTAGCGCAATCTTGACCGAGGGGGCGCATTGAATAAGTTTGCCGCTCGACTATCCGCGATCATGAAAAGAAAGTCTCCTCAAGTTTCCCTTTTTTCATTATTTGCTGTTTGTATTGTAGTTGGCTGCCTTTCCGGCTGCGCTCCGAAAAACGATGGGAAGATCCGAATCACCATTTGGCACCAGGACAGAATCGACATCCGCGTCGTGCTTGAAGCACAGCTTCAGAAATTCATGAAACTTCATCCTGAAGTAGAGGTGGAGCAGCTTTTTAAAGAGACCGAAGAGCTTCGTTCCGGTTTCATCATCGCCGCAATTGCGGGGCAGGGGCCCGAGATTGTCTATGGACCTGCAGATCAGGTCGGACCGTTTCAGGTAATGGATATCATACTCCCCCTCGAAAACCTTTTTGATAAATCTTACCTTGACCAGTTTGACCCCAAAGCGTTAACATACTACAAGGGCCATCTCTATCAGATTGCCGACAAACTCGGTAATCATTTGACGCTCGTGTACAATAAAAAATTAGTTCCGAGACCGCCTACCACCGATAAGGAACTTATCGCTATCGGAAAGAACCTTACTCGAGACCTTGACGGTGACGGAAGGCCGGACCAGTATGGGCTGGCATGGAACTACACCGAACCTTTCTTCTTCATTCCATTTATGACGGGTTTCGGCGGATGGATTATGGACGACAGCAGCAACCCTACGTTGAATAATCAAGGGACAATCGACGGCCTGAAATTCATCAAAGACCTGCGCGACAAATACAAGATAATTCCCAATGAGGCTGACTACGAAATTGCCGACGGCCTTTTCAAGGACGGGAAGGTGGGGATGATTATTAACGGTGATTGGTCTTGGTCAGGGTATGAAAAGGCAGGCATCGATTTTGGCGTTGCACCTCTACCAAAGATCACCAAAACCGGTCTCTGGTGCGGGACGATGGTTTCTCCAAAAGGGTTCTCGATCAACGCGAACATCTCCGAGGGAAAAAAGAAATGGGCAATTGAATTAATCAAGTTTCTTACCTCCGATGAGAACGAGCTTGAGGCTGCGACCATCCTCCATACGATGCCGACGAAGAAATCGGTCTTGGCAAGCGATTTCGTGAAGACGAATACGATTATGAGAAATTCGCAGATCGCCATCGAGCATGGCCGTGAGATGCCGGTTGTACCGCAACTGAGAGCGATCTGGGATGCAATGAGGCCAAGTTACCAGGCGGTGTTGGGAGGCTACAAGTCGGCGGAACAGGCGGCAAGCGACATGCAGAGCGATGCGTTGAGGAAAATTAAAGAGATGAACGAATGACAAGCCAAACGTTGAAAGCGAAAGCATTCGTCTGGTTCCTGGTTGCACCGGCATTCCTGGTGCTCGTCGGTGTCGTCATCTATCCGTTTATTTTCAACATCGTCATTTCTCTTTCGAATATGAGCCTTACTCATATTCGGGATTGGCATCTCGTCGGGTTCAAACAATATGTGAAAGTATTTACTGAAGAGTCGAAGCCGAATTTTTACGATGTTTTTCTCAAAACAATAATATGGACCGTTGTAAATCTTTTTTTCCATGTTGTGATTGGGGTAACTCTGGCACTCCTTTTAAATCAAAAAGAAATTCGGGGGAAGGCGATTTTTCGAACCATTCTGGTGTTGCCTTGGGCCGTTCCCCAGCTCATTGTCGCTCTCACGTGGAGGGGGATGTTCAATTATGAATACGGTTCCATCAACCTCATGTTGACGCAGTGGTTCGGGCTGCCTGCAGTTCAATGGTTGAAAAGCCCGATTGAAACGTTTGTTGCCGTTATCATTACCAACGTGTGGCTCGGATTTCCGTTTATGATGATTATTGCCCTCGGTGCGCTGCAGAGTATTCCTCACGAGCTCTACGAGGCCGCTGAAATGGACGGAGCATCGTGGTTCCATAAACTGAAAAACATCACGATTCCGCTCATTCGGCCCGTGATGGTGCCAGCCATCACGCTCGGGACGATCTGGACGTTTAACAATTTGAATATAGTCTGGCTCGTGAGCAACGCCGGTGAGCCGTCGGATCAAACCCACCTTCTCGTGTCGTTCGTATATAAGGCGGCGTTCAATTTTTACAGATACGGATACGGAGCTGCGCTATCGATGGTGATTTTCTTCATCCTCTTGGCGTTCAGCCTGACGTTCATGCGCAGTACTAAAGCGACTGAAGCGGCATACTAGCATTGTGCCCAAATCCAAATATTATAATTATCAATAAGTCATCCACCGCAAAGGCCGCTAAGGACGCGAGGATTTCTTAGCATCTTCATAAAAACTTCTTTGCGACCTTAGCGTCCTCTGTGGTTTTAAGAAAAGATTTAATACCGGATACGACTATAGACTCTATGCATATCTTATGAAAGATGAAAAAAAGAAAACATACGTTAGGGTTGCGGTAACATATCTCGTGTTGATTCTGTTTTGTATAATTGCGCTGTACCCTGTCTCCCAGATCTTCACTATCTCTCTTCGTCCTGCTGACAGGCTAATGTCCACGTCGCTCGAGATCATCCCGAAGGATGCATCGCTGAGAAATTACAAGGATCTCTTCACCGAACGCCCATTTGTCCTCTGGCTTATGAACAGCACGTTCGTAGCATTTGCTGTGACCCTTACCGGCGTCGCCCTTGCCTCGACAGCCGGCTATGCCTTTTCACGATTCAATTTTATCGGAAAGAAATTGGGCCTGTTGAGTCTTCTTGTGACGCAAATGTTTCCCGCCACGATGCTTCTGCTTCCGATGTACATTATGCTCGTCAAGCTCCATCTCATTAATTCCTACTTGGGTATCATCATTATGTACTCAGCCACAGCCCTGCCGTTCTGTGTCTGGCAAATGAAGGGGTATTACGATACGATTCCGACGAGCCTGGAAGAAGCGGGGCGGATCGATGGCTGCAATCGTTTTCAGACTTTTTACAAGATTATTTTACCCCTTGCCTCTCCGGCGCTGGTTATCACAGCCCTTTTCTCTTTCATGTCGGCGTGGACCGAATACGTTGTCGCCGCCCAGATCCTTCAGGATACACAAATGTGGACACTCCCGTTAGGATTGAAGTCGTTCGAGTCGAATATGGGGTCCGAATGGGGGCTTTACGGTGCAGCTTCAATGATTGTTACAATACCCGTTGTCGTCCTCTTCCTTTCGCTGAGCAGATGGCTTGTCTCGGGATTGACACTCGGCAGTGTAAAAGGATAGTTCTTCGACATTAACTGTCGGCACCGGGTGTGCAAGATCTCGATGTGTCGAGACAATGATGAGGTTAGTCAAGAAGGTGGTCGACAGCAACTCAAATCTGAGAGAATACTATGAAGAAGCCGTCGTTAAATTTCTGGCAAGTGTGGAACATGAGTTTCGGATTTCTCGGCATCCAGTTCGGGTTCGCTCTGCAGAATGCAAATGTCAGCAGGATATTTGAAACGCTGGGAGCTAACGTCGCGGATATTCCGATTCTCTGGATAGCTGCTCCGGCAACGGGTCTGCTCGTTCAGCCGATCATCGGTTACCTGAGCGATCGAACATGGAACCGGCTCGGCAGGAGGAGACCTTATTTCCTCACGGGTGCGGTACTTGCTACAACTGCACTTCTCATCATGCCGAATTCCCCCGTGTTGTGGGTTGCGGCAGGAATGTTGTGGATACTCGATGCATCGATTAATGTTTCGATGGAACCCTTTCGTGCGCTTGTTGCCGATCTCCTTCCTTCCGAACAACGAACTACTGGATTTGCAGTCCAAAGCTTTTTCATCGGGACCGGGGCAGTTATAGCATCTGCCCTGCCATACATTTTTACAAACTGGATCGGCGTCAGCAACATAGCGCCAAAGGGGGAAATTCCGAGTTCGGTTCTCTATTCTTTTTATGCAGGGGCAGTTGCGTTTATCACAGCAGTGAGCTGGACTGTTTTTCGCACGAAAGAGTATCCCCCAGAAAACCTGGAAGAATTCAATCGTAAAAAAACGGAGCAAAAGGGAACACTCGAATTAGCAAAAGGGATATTGGGTAGTCTGAAAGAAATGCCCCAAACGATGATTCAGCTTGCCGTGGTTCAGTTCTTTTCTTGGTTCGCCCTTTTTGCCATGTGGATATATACAACGTCGGCTGTAACGAGTCATATCTATCACGCCACGGACCCGACGACACCACTCTTCAACGAAGGGGCGGATTGGGTTGGAGTCCTCTTCGCCGCATACAACGGCTTCGCGGCACTCGCTGCGTTCTTGCTTCCAGTTATTGCAAAGAAGACGAGCAGGAAAACCGTCCATATGATAAGCCTCTTTTGCGGTGGATTGGGCCTTATCTCGTTTCTATTCATTCACACACCCGGGCTTCTTCTGTTATCGATGGTAGGAGTAGGTTTAGCGTGGGCGAGCATCCTTTCGATGCCATATGCAATTCTTGCCGGATCCCTTCCGTCAGCGAGGATGGGGGTCTACATGGGGATATTCAATTTCTTCATCGTAATCCCGCAGATTACGGCAGCAGGGATCCTCGGGTTTGTCATGCGGACATTGCTGGGGAACGAGGCGATTTATGCGCTCGTTCTTGGAGGCGCATCGATGATCGTAGGCGGTGTTCTGGTTCTCTGGGTAAAAGATATTGATGCATGAGCATGATCGGCAACGAAGAAATTGTTGTAGAGAAATTGCAATTGCTGGTAATTGAAAAAGACTCTATTCTTCTTTATATTGTTGCACATTGAAAGGCTCCCGATGAAATTTTTGACTTTTTTTGCATCGATTTTTCTTACCGCATCCGTCGTATCGTTAGGGTCGCCGACCGCAGACGCCCAGTCTCGTTTCCATGTTGCAATAGATGTCGCGCGGTATCGGGGCGATTCCACGAAGGAGTATGTCGAGGTCTACTATTCGTTCGACGTATCGAAACTTAAATTTACAAGGAAGGATTCCGCGTTAGATGCTGAAGCGGTGATCAATATTTTTTTCAAGCGTTCATCGAACGATTCAGTGGTTGCCCGGCAGTTGTGGAAGATTCCGTTTAGTGCAGGCGATTCGTCGGAGCTGCAATCCTCCCATTCTTACGTTGATGCGCTTGGATTCTTTTTAGAGCCGGACTTGTATCGGTTATATGTTGTTGGCGGACAGACGAACAATTGGTCGGCACGCGATAGCTTCTCGGTCCCGATCGACCTGAAGCCGGTTGAGAATAAGCAGATTTCTCTCAGCGACATTGAGTTATGCAATTCGATTGTTTCTGTAGGAAAAGACTCGGTGGGCCGGCTTATCAAAAATACATACGAAGTAAAACCGAATCCTTCGAGGATTTACGGAGCCGAGCAGCCGGTTGTTTTTTACTACCTTGAGGCATATAATCTCTTGAAGAACAAGTCGCCGAACTATTACACAAAAGTGACGCTGACGAATTCGCTCGGCAAAGAGGTCATAACCCGTCAACGGATCAAAAATCGAGTGAACGAATCAAACGTCGAGGTAGGCGCGATACAAGTGAATACGTTGAGGACGGGTGCCTATAATTTCAATTTTACAGTTTATGATTCCGTGGACAACTCCAGCTACACATCCCAAAAAAGGTTGTTCGTTTACAACCCCCAGCTTCCGATGGATTCTTTGACCACGGGGATGGATAATTCGGTGCTGGGGAGTGAATACGCGACGATGACAGAATCGGAACTCGACCTTGAGTTTGCGGAAGTCCGGTATATTGCCACCCGCGACGAGCAGTCACAATATAACAATGTCAAAGGTGTCGACGCAAAACGGAAAGTGCTGTTTGAATTCTGGAAGAGAAGAAATAACGATTTGGAGAATCCGGCTACAGTCCAAAAAACCGAATATTTTAAACGAGTAGATTACGCCAATGAACATTTTAGAAGCGGATACAAAGATGGATGGAAGACAGACCGCGGACGGGTGTTCATAGTGTACGGCCCGCCCGATGAAGTCGAGCGGCACGCAAATGAAACCAATGCAAAACCGTACGAAATCTGGACATATCATTCCATTCAGGGAGGGGTAGAATTTGATTTCGGCGATAAAACAGGCTTAGGGGATTATATGTTGCTTAATTCGACGCATAAGGATGAACTGTCCAACCAAAATTGGATGCAGGAATTACAGATTCAATAGAAATGCGCGCAACATATGGGATCGATTTTTTTTACCGTTATATGCTTCCCATCTTGAGTGTCCGGCGATTTCTTCCGGTTATGGTTTTGACTCTTAAGGGATACCGAGAGAGCTTGTAGGAAATATTTGTTTCGATGCTATTGATTTAAGTGGGAAAAAATAGTATCTTTCTTGTAGACAAAGAATCCTTTAATTCTATCCTGTGAGGTAGGGAAGGAAATGCATCAACTTAACGTCCCAATTTTTTCTGTTGTAAAAAAACCTCCGTCCATTTATGAACGGAGGTTTTTTATTGTACGACCATTTTGAACAGCATACCTATGAATGACAAAAAAATAATTCTCGACGCACAAAATTTTATTAGAACAGTCAGCCGACTTTCACATGAGGTCGTAGAACGGAACCACGGCGCAGCTTCTCTCGGTATTGTCGGTATTAGGACGAGAGGGGACCACCTCGCCCGCCGGATCGCGGCGGCGGTTCTGGAGATGGAAAAAGTGAGTGTGCCGATCGGGACACTGGACATCACCCTTTACAGGGATGATCTCCGGGGGAGGCTGTCGCAACCGCGGCTGAACACAACGGATATTCTTTACGATATCACCGACAAGGATATCGTTCTTGTCGACGATGTGTTGTTCACAGGCCGCACAGTTCGGGCTGCACTGAACGCGCTGATGGATATCGGCAGGCCTGCTTCCATTCAGCTCGCGGTTCTTGTCGACCGCGGCCATCGGGAACTCCCCATCAAGGCGGATTTCGTCGGTAAGAACGTCCCGACGTCGCCCGACGAAGAGATTCAAGTGCGAATGGTAGAAGCCGACGGAGAAGATGCTGTCTTTTTACTTCCTGCTCAATCACAATCGGAGAAAGATTGAATTATGGGTCTATCATCGCGACATTTGCTGGGGCTGGACGGTGTGCCGAAGGAGGACATCGGATTGATTCTCGACACGGCGGTATCGTTCAAGGAGATTTTGAACAGGCCGATAAAAAAAGTGCCAACGCTTCAGGGCAAAACTATTGTCAACCTTTTTTTCGAGAACTCAACACGCACCAGAATTTCTTTCGAACTGGCCGAGCGGAGGCTTTCAGCCGACGTCGTGAATTTCTCAGCATCGGGGTCGAGTGTCAGCAAAGGAGAAACGTTGAAAGATACAGCGCGCAATATTGAAGCGATGAAAATAGACATGGTTGTAATTCGTCACAATGCGGCAGGTACCCCTCATTTTTTAACTCGGGTTGTCAAGGCGGCGGTGCTCAACGCTGGCGACGGCTGCCATGAACATCCCACACAAGCGCTGTTGGACATGTACACGTTGAAAGAAAAATTCGGCTCCCTCGACGGCCTGCGCGTTTGCATCATTGGGGATATTGCCCACAGCCGCGTTGCGCGGTCGAACATCTACGGGTTGCGGACAATGGGAGCGAAAGTTTCGGTATGCGGTCCTGCGACGCTGATACCCAAAGAAATAGAAAGGCTTGGCGTTGAGGTGTACCATCGCATCGACGATGTTCTTCCAACGGTCGATGCATTGAATGTTCTCCGAATTCAAATGGAACGGCAGTCGGGGGGATTGTTTCCGTCCCTACGGGAATACCACCGGTTCTTCGGAGTGACAAAGGAACGGCTCGACAAAATCGACCATCCGATTGCAATCATGCATCCGGGACCAATCAACCGGGACGTGGAACTCTCTGCAGACGTTGCTGATGGACCTCATTCAGTTATTCTCGAACAGGTGCTAAACGGGGTCGCAATCAGGATGTCGGTGCTGTACCTCCTGGGGACTGTAAATTAGCGAGCGATCAATTTAAAATGAACTTGGGCAATCTATGGCAAAAAAATATCTCCTGAAAGCCGGGCGCTACATTAACCCGGCGACAAAAACGGATGCTGTGACGGATATTCTCATCGTCGATGGGATTATTGAATCGATCATGCCGTCAATCTCTCCTCCGGCTAATTGTGAAGTGGTCGATCTCCGCAGGAAAATTATAGCGCCGGGGTTTATCGATATGCATGTCCACTTGAGGGAGCCGGGATTTGAACACAAAGAGACAATAGAGACGGGGACCCTCGCCGCAGCATACGGGGGTTTCACGGCCGTTTGTTGTATGCCGAACACCAATCCGGCTATCGACGACGAATCGATTGTCCGCTTTGTTCACTCGCAGGGGAAATTGGTAAATAATGGAATCGTTGATGTGTACCCGATCGGTGCGGTGACGAAGGGAAGGTCGGGCAAGGAGCTTTCGTCTATCGCCGAGCTCGTTCAAGCGGGTGCTGTCGGATTAAGCGACGATGGTGCGCCAGTCTTCGACGCTGAACTTATGCGGCGTGCGTTGGAATACGCCGGCATGTTTGACGTTCCCGTGATACAACATTGCGAGGAACCTTCGCTTGTTCGGGGCGGAGTGATGAATGAAGGGTTTGTCGCAACGGAGTTAGGTTTGCCGGGAATTCCATCCGTTGCTGAGGAGATTATGATTGCCCGCGACATTCTTTTGACGGAATATACGCGATCACGATACCATGTGGCCCACATGAGCACTGCCGGTTCAGTGAAGCTTGTTCATGAAGCCAAACTCAAAGACATGTCGGTTACATGTGAAGTAACCCCTCACCATTTTACTTTGACCGACGATGTTGTACGGTCCTTCGATACAAATACGAAAATGAATCCCCCGCTCCGTACCCGCGATGATGTTGAAGCGATTAAAGAGGGGCTTCGCGAAGGAATTATCGATGTTATTGCCACCGACCATGCACCACATTCATTGGATGAAAAGGAAGTCGATTATTTGCAGGCGCCGTTTGGGATTGTCGGATTAGAAACGGCTGTAGGCCTCGCGATTACTGAACTGGTCACAACGAAAATTCTGACATTCTCGCAGCTTGTCGAAAAATTCTCTACAAATCCGCGGAAGATTGTCAGAAGGGTGGTTGACGTCCGTGAAGGGAATTCGGCGGATTTTAGTATGATCGACCCAGAAATGGAGTGGAAAGTAGATGCTGGCGGATTCAAATCTAAATCTAAAAATTCGCCTTTCGACGGCAGAGTGTTGAAAGGAAAAGCGGCGGGTATTTTCAATCACGGTCGTATACTCCTTTTCTAAGGCTGATCGCAAAATTATTCCTGTTGTAGTAAAGAAAACCGCACGACATCCCGTATTCACAATTTGAGGTAGTGGCTTAATTAGAATAAAACATTGTCATGCCCACGTGCCGAAGGCATCCCTTTGGGAAAAGTGGGCATCCATTGTAGAGCAAAAAAGGAAAATGTGGATTCTCGCCGGGTCGTCGACGACCCTACGGGTCGCTAGACCCGTTGGGAGTCTTCGACCCGCTTTCGCGGGAATGACAAACTGAGCCAGCACCGAATTTGATTTTCAATTCAATTTTAACGATAATGTGTAGTACATGGAGATTATTCGCTCCGAAATCCTCTCTCGTTATCAACAAGTTGTCTTTGGGATGAGCACCCGTGTAGGGGGGCGGAGTCCCAGTGGGTTGGGGATGAATTTGAGCTTCAATGTTAATGACGATAAAGTAAATGTCATTGAGAATAGAAGACTTTTTTTCGGCACCCTGCATATTGGCTTAGATGAGCTTGCTTTCCCCATGCAGTGCCATTCGAATACTGTGCGTATCATACAAACGTGGGGAGGATACGAAAATTGCGACGGGCTTATCACCAGCGAATTAGGCGTTTTTATTGCCATTAGTGTTGCGGACTGTGTTCCAATGTTTTTTTTTGATCCGGTAACCCGAATTGTCGCGGGGATCCATGCTGGGTGGCGGGGAACACGCTTAGGCATCGTCAACAACGCAATAGCCCTCATGGCATCCGAGTTTGGCACTGTATCTAAAAACCTCATTGTATTTGCCGGCCCTGCAGCTGGAAAATGTTGTTATGAAGTTGGAGAAGAAGTCGCAGCAATGTTCGATAAGCAATTTCTCTTCAAGAACAAATCAGGGAAATGGAACGTCGATTTAAAAGAGGCAAATCGGCAGCAAATGATCGCCGGAGGAATTCTTTCAAACAACATTGAAATGCATGAGGGTTGCACAATCCATGAAAAAGAAAGATTTCATTCGTATCGGCGTGATGGCGAGTCGTCGGGCCGGATGATGGGGGTCATAGGTATTGTTCGATAATTTTAAGGGAAAAATATGTGCGGAATAATTGGCTATGTCGGTAATACGAATCCCCTCCCAATTCTATTAGATGGACTGAAGCGGCTTGAATACCGCGGTTATGATTCTGCAGGGATTGCTTTGTTGGCCGAAAATTCTCTGCATGTCTTTAAAAAAGTCGGCAAAGTCGCGGAGTTAGAAAAAGCCATTCCGCCAATACATCTGAAAACGACCGCGGGAATCGGACACACCCGTTGGGCTACGCATGGCGCTCCGAGCGATATCAATGCACATCCCCATGCCGATTGCAAGAATGAAATCGCCCTCATACATAACGGCATTATTGAAAACTATCTTTCTATCCGCAAAAAACTCGAGAACACCGGGCACGTCTTTGTATCTGCAACGGATACCGAAGTTCTAGTTCACCTGATCGAAGAAATGAAGAATTATAGCGGCGATTTGTCAACCGCAGTCCGGCTTGCGCTCCGTCAGGTGGAGGGAACATACGGCATTGCAGTAATTTCTGCGCATGAACCCGGGAAGATTGTTGCAGCGAGAAAAGGGAGCCCCCTCTTACTCGGTATCGGCGAAAACGAGCATTACGTAGCATCCGATGCGGCTGCTCTCGTACAATATACACGTAACGTGGTCTACCTCGAGGACGGAGAGATTGCCGTACTCACGAAAGATTCTTTTGAAACAAGAACGATCGATAACGTCGATACGGAAAAAGAGGTTCATCAGGTGACCATCGACATCGAGGAAATTGAAAAAGGCGGCTTTGAGCATTTTATGCTCAAGGAAATTATGGAGCAGCCTGAAACCCTCCGGAACTCGATGCGCGGAAGAGTCTTACTCGATGAAGGAAACTCAAAGCTTAGCGGTTTGGGTGAAGTGATGCCGATTCTGAGGAACGCGCAGCGCATTATTATCACCGCCTGCGGCACATCATGGCATGCCGGACTGGTAGGCGAATATATGCTCGAACAATACGGAAAAATTCCAGTGGAAGTGGAGTACGCTTCGGAATTTCGGTACCGGAATCCCATCATCCAAAAAGGGGACGTTGTTTTTTTGATCAGCCAGAGCGGTGAAACGGCGGATACGTTGGCTGCCCTCCGCGAAGCAAAACAGAAAGGGGCTGCGGTTTTCGGGATATGCAACGTTGTCGGTAGCACGATAGCACGTGAAAGTCAGGGGGGAGTCTATATCCATGCGGGTCCTGAAATCGGCGTTGCATCGACGAAAGCGTTTACATCGCAACTCGTTGTGCTCTCACTCATCACGCTTATGGTCGCCCGTCAGCGAGGGCTCTCCGAAGCCGAGGGAAGGAAAATCGGCCAGGCCCTTCTCGACCTTCCCCATAAGGTCGAATCTATTCTCCAGGATACCAGCACTATTGAACATATCGCGGGCGAATTGAAAGACAACGTCAATGTTTTGTATCTCGGAAGGGGGTACAACTTTCCCGTTGCGCTGGAAGGGGCGCTGAAGCTAAAGGAGATTTCGTACATCCATGCCGAAGGCTACCCTGCCGCTGAAATGAAACACGGACCGATAGCGCTGATCGATGAGAATATGCCCGTGATCGTGATTGCATCGAAAGACAACACATACGAAAAAATCATTTCGAATATCCAGGAAGTAAAAGCGAGAAGTGGAAGAGTGATCGCCGTTGTGAACGAGGACGACACAGCAATTGAATCGCTCGCCGAGCATGTTATTCGAGTACCGAGTACCGTAGACCTTCTCTCGCCGATACTGAATATCATTCCGTTGCAATTGTTGGCGTATTATATCGCCGTAAAGCGAGGGTGCAACATAGACCAGCCGCGAAACTTGGCAAAGAGCGTTACGGTTGAATAGAATATTCTCGCCAAGCCGCGAAGTGTCTATTCTTAATTTCTTATGCGTCTGGCTAAGCCATCCCTTCGGGATTTGCGTGAGCCACAGTTTGGGAATTATTCAGAAGTCCGCCATATTTCATATCAACAAATAGTCAAGGTGTTAACGTGGGAAGCGATTATAGATTTAAGAAAACCGATTGGGCTCTGATTCTTGGAGCTTCGAGTGGATTTGGCGGGGCGACCGCGATCGAGCTTGCTCGTCACGGCATGAATATCTGTGGCGTTCACTTCGACCGTGCGGCGACATTGCCCAACGCTGAAAAGGT
This sequence comes from Bacteroidota bacterium, assembly GCA_049578505.1. Lineage (GTDB taxonomy): Bacteria > Bacteroidota > Ignavibacteria > UBA10030 > UBA8401 > JAGVPT01. The sequence goes on from JBAUMC010000096.1 coordinate 80,872, forward strand.
GAAAAAAGATGTAGACGCGCAAGGGGTTCAATCGCTTTTCTTCAACGTGAATGCTTCCGATCCCGAAAAAAGAAAAGAAGTTATTGATGGACTGCTGAAAGAGATAGGGAAGAGCCCGGAATCAAATGTCCGGGTCCTCATGCACAGCCTCGCCTTCGGCACATTGCGTCCCCTCATCTCGAAAGATCCGAAGGAGCAGATGTCGCAAGCCCAGGTAGAGATGACGATGGATGTGATGGCTAATTCTCTTGTCTATTGGACCCAAGCGGTGTTCAACGCAGACTTGTTAAAAAAAGGGGGACGTGTCTATGCCATGACCAGCTCCGGCGGACACTCTCAGCTGCCAAACTACGGCGCTGTCTCGGCCGCAAAAGCAGCCCTGGAGTCTTACATACGCCAGCTGACGCACGACCTCGGACCATACGGAATTTGCTGCAACGCAATCATGGCCGGAGTTACCGATACTGCTGCCTTGAGAAAGATTCCCGGCGCGTTAATGATGTTGAAAGTTGCTCAAGCCAAGAGCCCGGCAATGAGGAATACTACTCCGGAAGATGTGGCGAAAGCGATTTCACTCCTCTCACATGAGGACGCGTATTTCATTTCAGGAAACGTCATCGGCGTCGATGGAGGTGAAGATGTCGTCAGCTACATCGGCCAGAAAGATGCGCTCACGCTCGAATAATTGCGCGGAGATCCCCCTCAAGTGTGTAGGCGGAAAAAGCAAATTATCGAAGCCACCCAAAACATCTAAACTCTATTTTCCGCTGATGGTTGATCCGCATCAGCGGATTTTTTATTTGCCCTGAGCGATGGATAACGTTGTTGTTAATGACAAAATTCAAATTCCTCTCTCTGAATTGCGGTTTCGATTTTCGAGAAGCGGCGGACCGGGGGGGCAAAATGTCAACAGAGTGTCCACACGCGTTGAATTGATTTTCGATCTGCAGAATTCTTCTTTAGACGCTGAAACAAAAGAGATCATACGATCAAAGCTGCAATCGAAATTAGATTCGGCGCAATGCCTTCATGTTGTCTCGCAAGAATCTCGCAGCCAATGGAAAAACAAGCAAGACACGATCGAAAAATTCGCTTCGCTTTTGAAGAAAGTTACTCGCCCCATGAAACATCGGACCCCAACGGCAGCATCAAAAAGCTCAAAGATCGCTAGGCTTGACGCAAAAAAGGGAAGGGGCCGATTGAAGAAGATGCGCAAAATCAATCTGGAAAAAGAACTTCAATAAAATAGTTGTTTTTTCTTCTTGACAAATTTCAGGATAATACTATATTACTTATAGTTATTCTCTTTGAAAACGTTGTATTCATCAAGAGTGGTGGAGGGACAGACCCTGCGAAGCCACAGCAACCGGTTCTGCAAACAGCAGCATGTCAGGTGCTAATTTCTGTTCTCAGATTCAGTCTGAGAGGAAGATGAACTCAAGAGCGAGAGCATAGAACCTCTTTTGAGCATCTTCAAAAGAGGTTTTTTCATTTAGTTCCAATCCATGAATATTTTCAGCATACATCTCTTCTACGCGTGCAGATCGGTTCTCGAACACTTGTCCGCCTACTTCGTTGGTAACTTTCTCTGTTGTCTCCAATCCGCTTTATAAACCCGATCACTTTCATTGAAAATTAATTAGCCCGAAAAGCATGCTGCTTTTTGAGGCACACAATTATTTCATCTATTTTTTGGAGAACAATATGGCTACAAACGGAAAAGCACGACATTATCGTTTCGAAACGTTGCAATTGCACGCAGGTCAGGTCCCTGACCCAACAACAAAGTCGCGGGCAGTCCCCATCTATCAAACGACATCCTATAACTTCAACGATGCGGGGCACGCTGCGGCCTTGTTTGGTTTGCAGGAGTTTGGCAACATCTATACGCGTATCATGAACCCAACGACGGCCGTATTCGAAGAGCGCATTGCTGCGCTCGAAGGAGGCGCTGCCGCTGTTGCGACGGCATCGGGACAAGCAGCACAGTTTTTGACAATTACCACAATCGTTCAAGCGGGCGAGAATATTGTCTCGACGAGCAACCTCTACGGTGGAACGTATAATCAATTTAAAGTCACGTTCCCACGGCTCGGCATCAATGTAAAATTTGTCGAAGGGGATAAACCCGAGGATTTTCGGAAACTGATCGACAGCAAAACGAAAGCGATCTATATCGAAACAATCGGGAACCCGAGGTTGAATATTCCCGACTTCGAAGCGATCGCAAAAGTGGCGCACGAAAATAATATTCCTCTTGTCGTCGACAATACGTTCGGAGCCGGAGGGTATTTGGTTCAGCCGATTAAATACGGGGCCGACATCGTTGTGCATTCTGCGACAAAGTGGATCGGTGGGCACGGCACGTCGATCGGTGGAGTGATCGTCGATTCAGGGAAATTCAACTGGGGCAATGGGAAGTTTCCGATCTTTACCGAACCGAGTCCGGGATACCACGGATTGAAATTCTGGGATGTGTTCGGTTCCGGGGGGCCCTTTGGCAACATAGCGTTCGCCATTCGAGCCCGCGTTGAGGGACTCCGGGATATCGGTCCCGCGCTCAGTCCGTTCAATTCGTTCCTGTTCCTCCAAGGTCTCGAAACCTTATCCCTTCGGGTCGAACGGCACAATGAAAATGCGTTAAAAGTTGCACAGTGGCTGGAGCGTCATCCGCAGGTCGAATGGGTCTCGTTTCCCGGGCTCCCAAATCATCCGTATCACGCCAACGCAAAAAAATATTTGCGTGCAGGCCTGTTCGGCTCGATCGTAGTATTTGGAATCAAGGGCGGCATTGAAGCTGGTAAAACATTCATCAACAACGTAAAACTTTCGAGCTTGCTTGCCAACGTAGGCGACGCAAAGACGCTCGTCATTCACCCCGCGTCGACCACTCATCAGCAGCTCTCTGAAAAAGAACAGCATGATTCCGGAGTAACACCCGAACTAATACGCATTTCAGTCGGCCTCGAGCATATCGACGACATTCTGGAAGACTTCGATGAAGCTCTTCGAAGTGTTAAGACGACCGTGCATGCATAATTGATCCCCTTTACCCCTCCTCCTTGAGGAGGGGTAAGGGCTCGTGGAAAAAAGTATGGCGACGTTAGTTGAAAATATCGTCAGAACAAAAGAGATTCAGCTTTTCTCCGATGCGAATCCCCTCGTGATGGTGTGCGGCGAAAATCTTTCTCCCGTTATCGTTGCGTACGAAACATACGGGGAGTTGAATACTGCCGGGGACAATGCAATTCTTGTTTGCCACGCACTGACCGGAAGCGCTCATGCCGCCGGCTATCTGTCGGGGGACCCGAAGACCGCCGGTTGGTGGGATGCGTTTATCGGAGAAGGGAAAGCTCTCGATACGAGGAGTTCTTTTGTCATCTGCTCGAATTTTTTGGGAGGATGTTACGGTACGACGGGACCGGTTTCTCCAGATCCTCTCAAGGGGAAACCGTATGGGATGTCATTCCCGCAGATGACTGTCCGAGATATGGTTCGAGTTCAAAAAGCGCTGATCGATTTTCTCGGGGTGAAACAGGTGAAGACAGTCATCGGAGGTTCGCTCGGAGGGATGCAGGCGTTGGAGTGGGGAGTGATGTTCCCCGACGTCGTTCGGTCAATCGTCCCAATTGCAACGGCAAGCCAACACTCTCCATGGTGTGTTGGGTTGGACGACATCGCGCGACAAGCGATCATGAACGATCCCGAATGGCGCAACGGCGACTATTACGGCCACGGTCAGCCGGCACGTGGGTTATCGCTCGCACGTCAGGTAGCCATGGTTTCATATCGAAGCGATGTATCGTTTCTCGAGCGGTTCCACCGGGACAGGGTCAAATCCAACGGAAAGGCTTCCAAGGCGCGCTTCGATTCGGCAAATTTATTTCAGATCGAGAGTTATCTTCGCTATCAAGGGAAGAAACTTGTCGACCGGTTTGACGCGAATACTTATATTTACATCTCGCGTGCGATGGATCTTCATGATCTGGCGTACGAAAGGGGAACTATCAAAGAAGTTTTATCCTCCGTAAAAATTCCCGTTTTATGCGTCGGAATCGATTCCGACGTTCTTTATCCGGTCCATGAGCAAAAGGCCATTGCCGCTCTCCTCCCGCTTGCACGGTACCGTCAAATCAATTCTCCGCACGGTCATGACGCATTTCTCATTGAGTTTGAACAGCTCGGGCTATTTGTCAGAGAGTTCCTCCGAGAGCTTGACTAGAATTTGGATATTGAATTAATAAATTAGTACACACGCATCCACTTAAGAGAAGTAATTAGCGTTTTCAGTAAGCTCATCGGGTTTTGAAGTTCGCAGCTTCTTAAACGAGAGAAGTAATATCAGCTTCCTCAACCTCGACCCTGATATTGTTCAACAAGTAAACTGCGATATTCTCGGTGCATTGGTCTCAAAATTCGAGGGACAAATAACTGTTGCCGACAAAAGAAATGCGTTTACTGATTTTGGTAAGTCAGGGCAGGTACGATTTGATTTTACATTGAAGCTTAGTCCAGCATCTTCTGTAAAATGTGGACATCGAGCAATTTCCCAAATTTCCTCCCCACTTCCTTCATTGTTCCTACATACACAAAGCCAGCGCTTTCGTTGAGATGAAGGCTTTCTTGGCTTCCTTCTGCAACGCGAGCGATGAGTGTGTGAAATTGTCGTTTGCGAGCTTCTTCGATAATAGCTTCTTTGAGCAGTCGGCCAATTCCTTGACCTCGATGTTCTGACTTCACATAGAAAGAGGTTTCAGCGGTGTCCTCATAGGCAGGGCGGTCAGACCATTTGGTTAGAGACGCCCAACCTATGACGCTTCCCTCGACCGTCGCAACCAAGATTGGATGCCTCTCACCGTGAGTGTTAAACCATGCTAACCGTTCGGCTATCGTCTTGGGTTCTGTGTCGAATGTTGCCGTGGTGGTTACTATCGCCTCGTTATAGATCGCCGTAATGGATTCTACATCTTCAGGAAAGGCTCGCCTAATTTGGACTCGTGGATTCATTGAATGGATAGATTTGTCATTGGAGGATTTTCTTTTCTATGCGCCGGTCGGGGACAAGCCACATGATCGCAACGAAAACGTACATCGCGCCTGCAATTCCCGAATTTACGAAGGAAAGTGCAATTGCTGCGAGGTAAATGACCACTGAAATTTTGCCCTTAAAATCTTTGCCAAGTGCGATTGCCAGAACCGAATCTTTGCCGTGAATTGCCAGAAGCGCCCGCACAAGGATAAAATACGCAATCGCAGAAAATAAGAGTAATACACCGTACAATGCAACAGGGCCGGATGCAAATTGAGTTTCTCCCATCCATCGGGTAACGAAGGGAGTCAGCGATAACCAAAAGAGCAGATGCAGATTAGCCCAAAGGACACGGCCATCCACATGTTTGGCTGCCTGGAACAAATGATGGTGATTGGTCCAATAGATACCGAGAAATACAAAACTCAGCGCATAGCTTAATAAGATCGGCACCAAGGGATACAACTCAGATAAACTATCTCCATGTGGAATCCTCAATTCAAGAACCATGATCGTAATTATGATGGCGATGACGCCATCGCTGAAGGCCTCTAACCGTCCTTTGGTCATTCGCGTTCCGTTTAAAATTGTTCTATTGCCGTCCGCTTGCTTACTTTAACTCCGAGCGATGATCTTCAGCGGTCGCTTCGCCGCATCCAGAAATTGTTCCGCTGTCAGTTATTCCTTTGATTCTATAAAATTGAATTGGTCGTTAAACCTTATGTTGGAAAGGAACCAAAATGACCTGGGTTTATAGAAATAAAATTCCCAGACGGTCGGATGTTTTTCCTGCTTTAGAATATAGACAAGACGAACAATCGAGGTTCCAAAAGTCTCCTCTTGAATCAACTCGTATCCCAAGATGCTTCCGTAAAGGGGGAGAAGCTTCTCGGTTTGATTCCTTAAATTTGCAACGGCCTGCGGATTGTCGTTGGAAATAAAGGAGCCTGAAAATAGCTGGTCATAAGAGGCATCGAACCTTTGCCTAGGAAGGGAATTTAGAAATTGCTCCGCGATTGTCTTTGGCGTAGTTTCCCCTGCGAAGCCAATCAACGGGGCGATTATCAACGATACAATCAATAATCTTTTCATGGTACCTCCTGTTTGTTATTCACATAGAACGTAATCATTCTCCATAATTGCCGTATAATATGATCCCGCAGCTACATCAACGCGGTTGTTTTACTGCAAGAAATTCTCCGTTGCCTACTGGCACAAGGCTTGTTGTGAAATCGAGATCTGTTTTTACCAAAGCAATGAGCGGTGCCATCTCTTCCGGGTGAGATATTGCGTTGTCGACAACGAGTAACCCGCCGGGTCGAAGCGCACGACGCACATCAGGCCACCAGCCTGGATACTCTTTGCGTTCCGAATCGAGGAACACCAGGTCGAACGTGCCTGTGCCTAACCCTCGAAGCACCTCGCCTGCATTACCGTGGATGATGTTGATGATGGAGGAAATTCGGGCACGGGTAAAGTTTTCGGAAGCGAGTTGTATCTTGAATTCCGAATTCTCTATGGTCGTGACCGATCCGCCGATACTTTTTGCCGCTTCCGCAAGCCAAAGAGTCGAATATCCGTTGGATGTGCCGATCTCCAACACGCGGCGGCCAAGAATGGTTCGAACGAGAACTGATAAGAATTCGCCCGTATCTCGCGTTATGTTATGCATGCGTCGGGAACGATCGGTATGAAGCTCATCATTCGACTTCCCAAAACGCTCAAGTTCGGCGTTCAGAGAATCAAGCAGGTCATCCATAGAATCATCGATCTACAAATAAATCGCGAGTGATCTCATCATAACAGAGGAAAGCAATTTTCATGATGTTCGGTTTCTTCCTCGCATGTTCTTGGAAAAGGGACATTTCCTGAACTCTTTAGTGACGAGAAGGTGAACTATTTTTGACCGAATTGAATTATCAAACCGCCTAGAATTATCACAACAAGACCAGCCCAGGTAGATGACGGAATATGTTCCTTAAATACAAACCGTCCATAAAGAATACTAACAGTTCCAAAAATTGCTACATATACTCCGAGCAATTTTGAGAAATCCCATCTTACAAAATTGACTACAAGGCCGTAAAAAGCGAGGACCACGCAACCCAATATAATAAGAAGGATGCCTGAGCCGCGCAGTCCTTTCCGTATTAAGGCGTCTCCGCTAACTTCTAACACTGCGGCGCCGGAAAAAATAAGCCAAGAAAAAATGTTGTTCATATGGTAAGTCACCATCCTAATAGGTTGATTGCTGGGAGTTAGAAGATAAGATCGACATTCAGCCGATAGCCTCGCGCGGGCTGCGGTACGAAGTCCTTAATAACAGATAGATTGTCCCGGTATAACTGATTAAATAGATTATCGCAGTGAACACTGATGGTGTGTTCCATCCCTCCACGTGCGAAGCGAATTCCAGCGCCGATATTGACAACGCCGTAACCCGCGGTTGGTGTGTCGCCATCGCCGAGACGATTCTGTCTTGCGGCCAGGCGCCATTCTACTCTGCCAGAATATGATTCATCCTGATAACTCATGTTGAGCAGCCCGCGCATCGGCGGGGTAAAGGGAAGGGGGACATTATTCTTTGTGTCTTCCGCATTTAAAAAATCAATGCTCGCTCTCAATGCAATTTTTTGAACAGGCTGCACCATCACCAATGCCTCAAATCCCGTCAATCGCGCATTCGTGGCAGAGAATTGTCTGACGGGAAACGCTTGCAGGGTATCGCCGGTGAGAAAAGCATAAATGTAATCGTTGATAAAATTCATGTATGGTGAAAGCTCAAATGAGACATTGGTGAAACTCCCTTTCAATGAGGCATCGATACCGATGCCCGTCTCGGGTGTAAGGTTCGCATTGCCGATCGAATACGTCGCGCTAGCTGCATCGAGTCCGTTTGCGAAGAGTTCTTGCACGGTGGGAGGGCGGAACGAACGGGCAACGCTCACCGAAGCTATGAGTTCTTGCGTCAGCTTTTCAATCGCTCCGAGCGATGCCGTTACGGCGTTCGATAGCCGGGCAACATCAAGATTTTGGAAGACCGAATCGGTCGAAGCCGTGTACGGTATGGTGTGAATACGGCTATAATCGTAGCGGAGTCCAACCTGAAGCCTTGTGTTCTCATCGGCAAGGTATTCTTCATAGATGTAGCCCGCAATTCCTGTTGTGACCGAATTGGGACCTAAGGGCATATCTCCTTCGATCGTGAGGTTTTCCACGTTCGTCCATAATCCGGCCACGCCTTGAAATTTTCCAAACTGCTGGTGCTGGAATTGCACTGTGGCGTTAAACGATTCTTTGTGAAATTCGTTTGCCTGAGGGTCGGACACGCCGGTTGAGTCTTCCACGGTCGGGTATTCAGAGTGCTTGTAGTCGACGTAGTTCGCATTGAACTTACCCTGCTCGATCAGTGTACCATCGATTATGAACAAACTATGCAGTTCGACGGAATTTTTATTCTGGGTAATGCGGGATGTTGCCGGAGATACGTTCAGCCAGTTCGCGTTCGGCGGCACGCCCGGAATACCGTAGTTCATCTCATAGTGCTTACCGCCGATCCCAATTGCGCCGAAATCATTTTGGTATGAATAGCCAACGCTCCCTTCCTGCGTATGATTGAATGATTGCGGCATTCGGCTAAGGTCAAATTCCTCGCCGCTTGCAGGATCAACGTATTCGCCCGTCGGAATATGAATGTCCTGGGAATGAACTCCCCCGGCTGAAACGCTGAGCGCATGGCCGCCGGTGCTGTACACACCATCGAAATAACCCGCATATTCATCGCTCACTGAATTTCCCTCGACCGAGACATGCCCTGAAAATGGATTTGTTGAGAAAGTTGGAATCGTGTTTGTGATGACATTGACTAGTCCGCCGATAGTGCTGGGGCCGTAGAGAATACTCGCCGGCCCCCGAACCACATCGATGTTCGAAATGCTTAAGGCGTCGATTGGTACAGCGTGTGCTGGGTCGTATGTGGAAATATCGCCGGTCCGAAGGCCATTCTCCAAAATTAGGACTCGATTATCAGAAAGTCCGCGGAGAATGGGACGGGATGGGGCGGAACCATTGCCGCGAACCGAGACACCGGGAAAGTCCGATATTTTCTCTGCAAAACTTGAGCCGGGGCTATCGTGCAATTCGACCATCTCCTTTGATTCGGCAGATTGATATTGATCGTTCGCTGTTCGTGCAAAAGGGGATGCTGAAACGACCACTTCTTCTATTCCAATTGCCGATTCGTTCAAGATGAACGTCGCGTCACAATAAGGGCCGTCCATACGAACTGTGTCCGTTGCCGGGGCATAGCCCATAACACGGACAAAAATGGAATATGTTCCTTTTGGTACATTTGGAAAAATAGCCAGACCTTGAGCATCGGTATGATTTGTTCTGTCGAGTTCCAATAAATGAACCGAGGCGCCGACAATTGGATTGCCCGACCCCTTCACCGTTACTCTAATTTGTTGAGAATGAAGAGATACAAAATTTATCAGAGCGACGAAGAAAATAATAAAAATATTCTTCATGGCGCGAACTTCTTATTTTTCGAGTCCTATTGAATCGCGAGCAATGATATCGGAAGGGGAAATAAATAGGAAAGATTAATGAGCCATCGCCGACGGTACGTCCGGATCGATGCTCACTCTGTCGCCAACGTGCAACCATCCACCATCTAAAATATCAGCTCTGAGTCCGCCTCTATCTTTTAGATGTGTCATAACGTTCCATCCGCTGAGCCGTTCGAGGTGCGAGCAAGGGTGGCACAACCTTACTCCGATCAGCCTGACATCGCCGATCGTAAATTGCCGGCCAACAAGATTGTTAAGGCGAACCCCCCGCGTTACAACATTCCTCCTGAGCTTAGCCGCATCGACTTCGCAACGCAGTTGCTTGGCAAGGAAATCGACATTTTCTTCTTCAATGAGTGTTATCTCCCGGCCGGGGCCGATAGGATCAGCTCCTGAAAACGTCCCCGATCCTTCATAATACCGGTCGCCCACCAGACCTTGATGTGCAACAGCTTCGGCCGAAGTGATGAAAACCGGATCGCCTTCTTTCTTGTCGGCGATGAAAATTCCTATAACGATTTCCCCCTCGATTTTTACTATCTCTTTCATATTTATGGAGTATGCGTTGTCTACCAAGGTAGAGGTGATTTTTAAAGTTACGAAATTTTTTTGAGCCGATCAATTATATGCTTCAGCTATTGAGGAGGAAGTCATGCGTCCGTGTGGACTTTCCGATGATTGAAACTCTCCCCGTTTTTGCATATTATATAGCAGAAACTTATCCCTAAGAGGCACCCCATGACCTCGTCGACACCCAATCTTGGTATCGCAAGTATCTCATGTCCAATCATCTCATAGCTATTATTGGCCGTCCCAACGTAGGCAAATCGACGTTGTTCAACCGTATCGTCGGATCTCAGGACGCTATTGTTCACGATCAGCCTGGTGTCACTCGCGACCGGCACTACGCCTCCGCACAATGGTGCGGCAAATCGTTTACGTTGATCGACACCGGCGGTTTTGTCCCTCGATCGGAAGAGTTGTTTGAAAAGGCGATCCGCGAGCAATCGCATATTGCTATCGACGAAGCAGATGAAATTATCTTCGTTGTGGACGCGAAAGAGGGGATCACTCATATTGACAAAGAAATCGCGTCGATATTGCGCAAATCCAACAAGCAGGTTATTCTCGTCGTCAATAAAGTAGATAATGCGGCATCGGAGTACGAAGCGGCAGAGTTTCACTCGCTCGGGCTCGGTGAGCCTGCTTCGATCTCCGCGCTCGGCGGAAGGCAAATCGGCGATTTCCTCGACCTTATTACGAAGAATATTTCAGCTAACGGTAAAGATGAAACGGAAGATGCACGCTTAAAACTCGCTGTTATTGGAAAACCAAACGTCGGTAAATCGTCCCTTGTGAATGCCATCATCGGGGAAGACCGGACAATCGTAACACCTGTAGCGGGAACAACCCGAGATCCGATCGACACGGTGCTGAAGCATTTCGGGGAGGAGATCATTTTGATTGATACTGCAGGATTGATCAAAAAGAAGCGAATACGCGAAAGCATTGAATTTTATTCTACAGTCCGGACGCTGAAAAGCGTCGAACGATGTAATGTTGCGGTAGTGTTGTTTGACGCCAGCGAGAAAATTGAGAAACAGGATTTGATGATTATTCAATCGGTCATTGACCGAAATAGGGGAGCTATCATTGCGGTCAATAAATGGGATTTGGTTGCGGATAAAGACAATTCGACGGTAAAGAACTTCGAAAAAGCTATCCGAGAAAAGCTCCGCACGTACGATTACATTCCGCTTGTTTTTATTTCCGCTAAAACAAAACAGAGAATTTTTAAAGTAATAGAAATGGCAAAGCTTGTCCATGCAGAGAGATCGAAGCGCATTGGGACGAGCGAGTTGAATAAGGTTCTCCTTGCAGACATCCAACACTATCCGCCGTCGACGAAAACCGGCAAAGACGTCAAGCTAAATTATGTTACGCAGGTAAAGACTCTCCCTCCTATTTTTACTTTTTTTGCCAGCGAGCCGAAATTGATCAGCGACAGCTATAAGCGTTATCTTGAAAATAAAATCCGTGAACACTGGGGTTTTTCCGGAGTCCCGTTGACCCTTCAATTCAGAAGGAAGCACGGATGAAAAACCGCATTGTCGTCATAGGAGGATTGGCGGCCGGGCCGAGCGCCGCAGCCAAAGCCAAGCGGATAGACCCTGAGGCCGATGTTGTTCTGTTTGAACAGGGTGAACATATATCGTACGGCATCTGCGAAATTCCCTACCTCATCAGCAACGAGGTCGATGACGCGGAAAAGCTGATCGTTTTTACACCGGAAAGATTAGAAAAAGAAAAGGGAGTGAGGGCAAATGTCCAGCACACCGTAGAAGAAATTCGGCCGTCTAAAAAAGAAATAGCCGTTCGAAGTTTTAGAGCAGGGACGACAATTAATGAACATTACGACCGATTAATCATCGCAACCGGCTCGACCCCAAAGACTCTTGACATCGAAGGAGAAAAGAGCAGAAATGTTTTCGTCGTCAAAAGCCTCGATGAAGCGTATGCGATGAAAAAGTTTATCGATGAAGAAAGTCCGGGCCGTGCAGTGATCATCGGCGCCGGCTTTGTTGGCCTGGAAATGGCTGATGCATTTGTCCGGCGGGGAATAGAAGTGACGATGATTCACAACGGTCCGATGCCGATGTCGAGGTTGGAGGAAGATGGGCAAAAGTTGGTTTTGGAAGAAATTCAAAAGCATGGCGTGACCTTCCTTCCCAAGACAAAAGTTGAATGGTTTGGCGTCGGTGCGAAAGGGGGTGTTGTGGCTGTAGGGACCCCCGACATAACCGTTGAGACCGACATCGTTGTTGTTGCCATTGGGGTTACGCCTAATGTAAAGCTTGCAAAAAGGGCTGGGCTTCAAATCGGAGGTTTTGGCGGGATACGCGTCGACGACAAAATGAAAGTGATTGGTGCGGAAAATATATTTGCTGCGGGTGACTGTTGTGAACTCCGCAATATTGTGACGAAGAAGCCGATGTACATTTCGCTTGCCACGACCGCAAGCAAGACCGGGAGAATTGCAGGAGAGAATGCTGCCGGAGGAAATGCAGTTTTTAAAGGGACGATGCGGGCGATAGGTGTGCGTGTGTTTCAAAAAGAAGTTGCACATGTCGGACTGAGCTTGAAGGAGGCGAAGGGAGCATATTTTGATCCGGTTGCGTATACAATTCGCGCACAATCCAAAGTCGGAATGATGCCTGGAGAAAAAGAAATACATTTCACACTTATTGCTGACGTAAAGACACGCAGGCTTTTGGGGGCGAACGTGATAGGAGACAACGGAGCAGTGTTACGGGCAAATACATTGGCGGTTGCAATTCGGCACGGGATGACAATCGATGATGTCGACCACTTTGATTTGATCTATACGCCGCCATATGCACCGCTCTGGGATGGGATGGCGATTGCGGCGGAACAACTGGGGAAGAAGTTGAAAGTGAAAAAGTGAAAAATGAGAAATCAGAATACAGAACACAGAATACAGAATACAGAATACAGAATACAGAATACAGAATACAGATAACACATCTGCCAACGCCTAAACGCTAACGCGGTTTAATGCCTATGAAGAACCTCACAATAGTGAAACATCCGATCATTCAAAGAGATATCACCTATTTGCGCGATAGGAAAACGCCGAATGATCAATTTCGCCACATCCTTTCGCGGATAGCCGGGATGATGGCGTTTCAGGTAACGAAAGATTTTGTATTGAGAGAATTCACGGTGCAGACCCCGCTGGAAAAGACGAGAGGTTTCTCGCTCAAGCAGCCGATTGTTGTTGTACCCGTCCTTCGCGCAGGACTCGGAATGGTAGAAGGGTTTCTCAATATTCTTCCGGAGGCCCGTGTCGGGCATGTCGGCCTTTATCGCAATGAAGAGACCCTTCAACCGGTCGACTACTATTCGAAGTTTCCGCGGCAGATTTCGCGAGCTTTGGTCATCCTGATTGACCCGATGCTCGCGACCGGAGGGAGCGCAACAGCGGCGATCACCTTCCTCAAAAAGAAGGGTGCGCAAAATATCCGCATTGCCTGCCTGGTTGCTGCACCGGCCGGAGTCAAGATGCTCAGCAAACATCATCCAGATGTTCAAATATTTTGTGCAAGTCTGGATCGCACGCTTAATAAGAAAGGTTATATTCTCCCGGGGCTTGGCGATGCAGG
>JBAUMC010000097.1:0-37847 GCA_049578505.1 Bacteroidota bacterium
AAAGAGACTTATTTCCGTGCGTCATCGTGACCATCGTTTCACCTTGCCGGACTACCGACCCCACCTTGGGTAACTCAATCTTGGCGAGCTTCCCGATGGATCGCTGTGCAAAATCATCAACGCCGACTACGACTTCTATTGGGGATTGAATAAGTACCCAGCTATGGCCCCGATGGAAGTGGCGTTCGATCATTTCAGTCGATACGGCTAAAGGTATAGCAGAATTGGCCGCTATGCTGCCAGAAATCTTTTTGGAAAAGAAAAAATATTCGGCGGTGAGAAATACTACCACCATGAGTATGAAAAGTATGATGACCATTTCGTTGCCTCTTTTGGTATTGTTCTGCCGAAAAGAAATGAAATAATCGTGCCAAGGAAGGAGAGTAAGGAAATCTACTTCTAACACTAACCTAGATTTGGAGTTGCGACGGATGGATGAGGGGGGCGTACAGAAATTATACGAGAGTCACTGTTGATAACTTCAACACTAATCCGTTTTAGCCAGGAAATTCTGTATAAGTTCTTGTAATGTAACGCATTCTAAATTGTAGAAAATTTAAGCATCTTACGTTTAAAAATTCAACACTAATGGCTATTTTGGTGGTTCCTTTTCCCATAATGAATCAAGAGTATCAGTATCGCTAATAAACAGCTTTGCACAGAAATCGCCGACAAACTTTCCACTCTTTTTGCACTGTGCAAGAGTTTTCTTAATCGCTTCGGGATCATTCGCTCCGTTTGAGAAGCAAAAATTTTCGAGAGAAGTATTACATTCCGTGCAGAAAATTTCTTTCTCTTTCAGCAACGATTTCCCGTTGGGCATATGATCTTTTGTCATACTTGTAATGATCCGTCCTTCGATGCAACTAACAAAATTGTAGGTTAAGAGTCAACCTGTCATTGAAAACGGACATCCTCCGTCAGGCGTTTAAAAATGACGTCGTGTTCTCCAAGAGCAATCGGTTCCGTAAAAGCATTCTCCTTTAACTCGGCAAGAACGTGTTTTACCTCTTCCCCGTATCGTGAAATGTCTACGTGGCCGAGGTCGCCACGGTTTTCTTTCGAGTTAGCAACGGAATAGCGGGAAACCAGCGTTTCAAAATTTTCGCCTGTGCGGAGCAGCGCATAAACCGAGTCTGCGGTCGAGGCGTTTTGGCACACGATTTCCGCAAGCCTGAAATATGTCGGAATTTCGCACTTAATGCGCGCGCGAAAATTAATCCACATTGATATCGGTTTCCCGTTCTGAATTGCGGGCGAAAAAATCCATTGTTTCATTCTCGCTATCGCCAGCGTATCCCATTCGACAATACCGGTTGGGTTCAATAATTCAGCTTTCACAACGGAGCCGTCTTCTGCGACTAGGATTTTGAGATCGAATACAGGGTGATTGTCAAGAAGCGTGTTTGACATTGGGGGAAAAGGTTCATGCTCAATAAGCTGCGGCAATTTTTCCGGCATTTCTGCCGTTTCAATGGATGCGCAGCCATACGCTAAGGCAGAAGCTAGGAAGAAAATGTAAATTGTTTTCATATGGCACCTTCGAGCAAATAAAAAAACCTCATTCATCCATTCTGACGGAATCCCGAGGTTTCTTTTTTTTATCCTTGCTGATCCCATAACACCTCCTTCTTGAGGTGGAATTTTGTGATCGACCAGCAGAAGCGTTCGTTTGCTATAGGTTACAATTCAATATCTGTAGGAAAGATGAAAACTATTTCCCAAAAAGTCAAGCGGAGTTGCCCAGTTGAGAGCTCCTTTTGGGACGCCGTCACTCCTTATGGTCACAGATCTATTCTGGTCATAGATTTATTTTTTCCGCTCTGCGTACGTTGAGACGAACTCTTCCAGTCCTTTTGTGATTTGAGCAGCGATGCGAGTTCTAAAACTATCGTCAAGCAAGAGCATTTCGTCTTCTGGGTTCGATATAAAAGCTGTCTCTACCAACACGTTCGGAACCTGCGTGGGTGCATTAAGCGTAAAATTAAAACTTCCTACTACTCCGAATTGATCCAATCCCAAGTCAAGCATTTTGCCGTAGACGAGATTTGCCAACGGTTGGAAGCCGATATGGCGGTAATATGCGCTTGTTCCCTTAGCTAGCTCAGGGTCTCCGGAGCTGCTGGTGGAATTTGCATGGATGCTAACCAACAGTTGTGCGCCGGAGTTTAAAATTTTATCTGTCCGGTCCAGCATTGAAACAGTCTCATCGCTTGTTCGCGTCATGATAACGGTAGCTCCTTTGCTTTTTAACAGTGAATCGAGGTGCTGAGCGACAGAGAGAGTTATATTCTTTTCTTTCGCACCTGTTGATCCAAGGGCTCCATCATTTTCTCCTCCATGCCCTGCGTCGACTGCAATGATCAATCCGGCGAGTATGGAGTCGGCGGACAAAATGACCGGTGGCCGACGTACCGTGATGCGCATGATCGAGCCGTTGTCATAACTGATATCGTACCCCCAATGCTGTTGATGGTTCAGCGTAATGTTGAGACGGTATTGGCCTGCCGCCACCTGGCTCCATGTGACATTCTTAATTCCATTCCCTGACAATTGGTGAGTGATCCAATTTGTGTTGGAAGTTGCGCCGAATATATCAACGACGATGGCCGCGGGGTCGACAAGTTGTTGACTTAAGTATGGCAGTCGCTGGTCCAATGAAACAGTGATCACATCTTCCTTCTCATTGCCGGAGACGGTCACGGCGCCGATGAGTGATCGCGGACGGGGAGTTTCGAGGGGCAGAAGCTGCGCAAAGTCCTCGGGCAACCATGCTTCCATGTCATCGCCGAGTCTCACTCGGTACTGATCTCCGACTTTTCCGGTAACGATGACTCGAACGCCAGCCTTCAGGCTTCCAAGCTTTGCCCCGCCGAGACGATCGCTTCCTATGCCGGCATTCAAGAACGGCCGTCGGCCCGTTACCTCGGCAACGCGGGGAAGCTCTTTCGGTATAATCGAAACTTTTCCTTTTGAATATGCCTTTTCACTTGAGAAAAAGTTCTTTGGAATCCGGAACCTCACCTGCGCTCCTTTTGCTTCATCGTCTTCCTTCACTACATAGCTCCCGATGTAGATTCCGGCAAGCCCGCCGGCTTTTGCAGGGGGAAGCTCCGCCATCGGAATGCCCGATTCAACCCCTGCGATATCAAAAACTGGTTTGTATCCCGGACTCCCCTTAAATTTCACCTCAAGAACATCATCCTTGCCCAGCCATACATCTTGCGACGGTTCCATCATGATAGTGTCGATCGATACCGGTTCTCGCGGAGAGGTCTTGGGGGGCTCCGGTCTTTGGATGAGAAAATTTTTGGAGACGGAATCGCCGTTTGCAGATTGAACCACGAGCCGAAGTGTCGAAGAGCCTACCAGAACATTGACAATGCCGCAAAAGGCGCCGCTGGCATATACTTTCGTTTCTTTGCCATTGATGAATGCCCTGGCGGAAGAGAGAGTAGAGGCAGAGACCCTCTGTCGCGACGTTGTTGTCACAATTGTGTCGCTGTCCGGAACAACAACTCGAAGGAACAAAGAGTCTTTTGGCAGTATTAATCCAGAATATCCGAGGTCGGAAAGAAGAAACTCGGACAGGAGAATGAGCAAGGCGAAACTAAACCTGCGGGTCATAGTATCTTTTCAATTAGTGACGGCCAGAATAAAATTCATAAAGAGCTACAACAATTGTCTTTTAAAAAATTACAATGGTTTGTGCCGCCTAGGGTTGCGAAGCATGAAGATGAACTAATGGCGGCTCGCTACTCCGCATGAGATTATTTTCAATTGTCTAATATAATAGAGCAAAGCCAGAGATGCACTAGACTTTTTGGACCCATACATTTTAGGAGAGGTCATCTTTGTGCTCTTTACCGGCTCTTGCTGACAATACAGTCGCGATTGATTTTCCTCAGAATTGTTCGTATTGTGTGTGGACGAGAAATTACATGGCACCAAACTACACCAAATTTGAAACCGAACTGCAGGTCCGCCCGGACGACATCGACATGAACCAGCACGTCCACAACACGAGGTATTTGGATTACGTTCTTGCCGCTCGTTACGATCAAATGGAACATTGCTATAAAATGAGCATGAAAGAGTTCGTTACCCTCGGTTACAGTTGGGTTGTTAACACGACACATGTCGAGCACAAACGCCCGTTAGGATTGGGGGAAAAGATTATTGTCAGAACATGGGTCGAAGAAGTCTTCAAAGACGGCGTTAAAGTGCGATTCGAAATCCTCAAGAAAGAGAATAACAAGCTTTCGTCCGATGGCTATGTTCAATATACGATGGTAAATCAAAAGACGGGGAGGGCGGAAATCATCCCAGAGTGGATTGTCGCAAAATATTCTGTTTGATTCCATCCCTGGCGCACATTTGCTGGTAGAGGTTTACTAGAGACAGGGGAAAGCAGGTACAATTTCATTCGGGTTTTGTTCAATGTCCAAACTTGTCCTAGTTTGGATATTTTGTTTTAGCCGCATTTACGGATCAAGATATTTTTTAGATAGTGACCTATGCCTTCAGGTTTTGACAGGGAAACCGATATCCGATTGCCATCAGTAACAGTCTTAACCGCATCGGCAGGCGCTGGGAAAACATATGCGCTCACTCACCGCTACGCGCAGCTGTTATTATCCAACAAAATCCGTCATAATGCTCTCCAGAGTGTTCTTGCCATAACCTTCACCAACAACGCCGCTGCCGAGATGAAACAGCGCATTCTCATGCTGCTGAAGCTCGCATCATTCGGAGACGAAAAAACCCTGCGCGAACTCTCCACCCTCGTTTCGATGGACCAGAGTGACATCCAATTGAAATCGGCTCGCCTCGTCGGCGAAATTCTTGACAACTTTTCCGATTTTCAAGTAAAGACAGTTGACAGTTTCATGTCAACGGTCTTTAAGTCCTCATCGCTCGAGTACGGGTATCATCCCGATTTCGAGATTTTGCTCAGCACGGATGCTTTTTTTGACCGGGCATTCGACTTGTTTTCAAAAGAGGTAAAACATAATTCAGCGCAGGCACGGGTTGTAGAAGAAATCGTCGAGTTGGTAACGGAAAACCGAAAAGGCGAAGCAGGTTTTTTATGGAATCCGTACGTAGACCTTACCGGTCAAATTAAAAAAATTTATAAAGCCATCGCCTCCCAGACGAAACCTCTCAACTCAGTGAATTCATCCGCGATTCTGTCGACTCTCCGGGAGCAAATCAAAACTCAAGCGGTGAAGGTCGAAGGGGAAATAAAAAAATCAGGGCTCGCTGCAAGCAGCCTCTTTGCCGATGACCTTGAGTTGATTCGCATTGATAATATCCAGGCGTTGATTGAGAGGAAATTACGGGAGAGCCCCGTTAATAAACCGAAGGGGAAGGTTGAAAAGGCGGCCTATGACAGGTGGATTGAGGAAATTGAGCATGACCATCGGCATTTGAATGAACTTCTCCAGCAATTTTTTCTTCATTATGCAGAGTCGTATTATCAGCCGTACGCCGAAGCTTACATCCTGCTCCAGAATACAGTCGAGAAGCTAAAAAAACAAAGCGGGCGGATTTTCATCGATGACATCAATAGAACGCTCGCCGGTCATCTCGACGTTGAAATCGTGCCGGAAATATATTTCAAGATCGGCGAAACCATTTATCATTACCTCATTGATGAGTTTCAAGACACGTCCCAAATCCAATGGAAGAATCTATTCCCGTTGATCGAGGAATCGCTCTCCAAAGGGGGAAGTCTTTTTGTCGTCGGGGATACGAAACAATCGATCTACGGTTTCCGCGACGCCGATTGGAGAATCATGAAAGAGCTGACGGAAACAAACCTTTTCCCTTCAGCTCATCACGAAGTGAATTCGCTCGACCTGAATTACCGGAGTTTCGAAAAAATCGTCGCGTTCACAAAACAGGTATTTCACACGATCATCCCCGGAGAAGGTTTTCGTGATGAGGCGGCGGCGAGCGGACTGTCGACGTATGAGCAGCACGTGACGCCGGAACATGACGGGAAAGGCTATGTCGAAGTCGATGTTGTTCAAGAAGGGGAAGACGAACCTGCCGAAAAGCATATCCTGATGAACATCGTTGATGAGTGCCGTTCACGCGGGTACCGTTTCAACGAAATCGCGATCCTCACTCCGAACAACACCAATGTTATTGAAGTCAGCGGCTGGCTCAACGAACATGGAGTTCCGATTATTTCGCACAGCACGCTTGACGTAAGGCGCCGAAAAAGCGCCGGTGAAATTATTGCGCTTCTCCGTTTTCTTGATTCTCCCGTAGACGATCTCTCCTTCGCGGCGTTCATCCTCGGCAATGTTTTTAGTAATGCTATTGAGAAAAGAAAGGGTAGCGCGGGGCTAAACGACATCAGGCAATTAATTATTGAATCGAGAGCACGTAACCGCGATCCCCTCTACACGGCATTTCGGGATCGCTTCAAAAATGTTTGGGATCAATATTTCGAACATCTCTTCAATGTTGTCGGCTATTTGCCTCTCTACGATTTGGTATCTGAAGCGTACAAAATATTCGACGTCTTTAACACTTCGCCGAATGAAGAGGCATCTTTGGTGAAGCTGCTTGAAGTGATAAAAGTTTTTGAGCAGCAAGGCGCGAATACCATGAAGAACTTCCTCGAATATTCCGAGGATGAAACCGACGATGCCTGGAAAATTGACGTACCGAAGGACATCGATGCCCTGCAGGTGATGACGGTCCACAAGGCAAAAGGAATAGAATTTCCTGTCGTTATCGTTTTGTTGTACGACAATCTCCCTCGGGGGAAAAGTTTCCTGTTGCGTGAAAACGAAGATTCAATTTCGATTCTGAAAGTAAACAAAAAGATCGCCGAGAACGTTGAGCAGATCGGGAAATTGTTGAAGGAGGAGCATTTCAGGGACACCGTCGATGCATTCAACAAACTCTATGTTGCCTTTACAAGGGCTGAAAAAGAAATGTATGTCGTCGGGGTGTACAAAAAAGAGGTTAAAGAGCCTACCAAATTTCTCCCTCAAACAGGATATGGACCGGCTCAAAAACCCGCTGTCGCCGCGAGTGTTGTTCAAAAAGAAAACATATTCGTGCCGTTTCATCATACCGTAAGAAAACCTCTTTTCGTGCAGGCGTATGAGACCGTCGGGAGACAAGAGGCGAAAAGGGGCGATTTTATCCATCGTGTTTTTTCGTACATCGAATTTATCGAGGACGACGTTGACTCACAGCTTAACGCCGCAATTGAGCGGGCTCGCTGCGAGATGCTTGCTCCGGATTCGCTTGAGGAGCTCAAAAAGGTGATGCGTCAATCTCTAGATGAGCCGAATCTGCGCAAATGTTTTATCCGAATGGAGAAGAGGAGCATTTTGTTGGAACGAGAGCTCTCGAACCGGGACGGCGCGCTTTACCGGGCGGATAGAATTATTGTTGACCCGGAGAATGTTACAGTGGTCGACTTCAAGACCGGCGGTGACGAATCCGAAAGCGACTATATCCTTCAGGTCCGAAATTACATGGCAATATTGAAAGAGATTTATCCTGACAAAGAGGCGAAGGGATACATTGCATACGTCGATTTGAAGAGAACCAGGAGCGTTTCATGAGTATGGTCTCCCTTGTTCCCGCACAGAAGAACTTGATCGGTGAAATTGTGCCTCTCCTTTCTCATACCGGCCGCGATTATTCACGGAACATTGTCGTGTTTCCCGGAAAACGTCCAGCTCACGCGCTACGCAAGCTACTGGCGCAGAGAGAGGGTGGGAGCTTTCTTCCGCCGAGGATTTTCTCGATCGATAATTTTATCGACTATCTTTGCCTGCAAAAGTTGAAATTCGCCGAAAAAAATTTGGAAGCGCTGGACGCTGCCGCCCTCCTCCATGAAATTTATTTGAATGACACCGGGCGAATCGGCAGTGATCATTTCACCTCCTTCGATTCGTTTTTACCGCTCGGGATGAAGATCTTCGGAGAGCTGGAAGAATTGTGGATTGCAAACATTCCGTTGGCCAGGGTCAGGGATGCGCTTTCCGGAATTACGTTCGGCGGGCTTACCTCGCTCCTCGTTTTTTACGAACAATTCTACGCTCTCGCGGGTGACAGAACTTTTATCACCCGCTCCATGAAATATAGGGTCGTCGCTGAAAACATCGCAGCGGTTGATTTCAGTGATTGGTCAAAAATTATTTTTGCCGGGTTTTTTGCGTTCACAACTTCTGAAAAAATAATTCTTAGGCATCTCAACTCGCTCGATAACGTCGCACTGATCTTTCAAAGCGGTCCCGGGATCGGTGCTCGATTGAAAGAACTCGGCGTGTCGACTGAAGTGCCGCCACAGGCGTCATCGGAGCCTACCTTGTATTTCTATCGAAGCGCCGATACTCACGGCCAGGTGTTTGCCCTCACCAAAAAGATCGATGAGTTGAAGAAAGAGAAGGATTTTTCATTTGATCGAACGGCGATCGCTTTGCCGTCTGCGGAGACACTCTTTCCGGTGTTTCACCAGACGCTCGCACTTCTACCCGATAATGAATACAATATCTCTCTCGGATATCCACTGACACGCACGCCAGTGTACGGTTTCCTTGAAACGCTGATGGAATTGGTTATCTCGAAATACGAACAGCGTTATTCAGTTTCACAGTACATGAAATTTGTGCTTCATCCTTACACTAAAAATATTCGTTACGGTGCACGCTCGGACATCACGCGCATTCTTTTCAACACCATTGAAGAGTTTTTTCTCAGAGAGCATTCGGCAGGATACTTTTCACTCGAGGAATTAGAAAACAATACCTCCCTATTTGAACGGGCCGCAAAACGGGTCGCAGGAGGAGACGAACGTATTCCGGCAGAGTCGCTGAAGAGCCATTTAATTTCCATTCATGCGAACACCGCACGAGTGTACGACGCGATAGAAAATATCGGTATGTTCGCTACAACCACAACCGATGTATTGAGTTACATAAACGCACACAGCACGGCACAGCTTCATCCTTTTTTCCGTCCATTTGCCGAAGCGGTAATCGAGTGCCTTGACGCTGTTTCGACATCGCTGGTGCGCGACCGTCGATTCGATGAATTTGTCGAGTATGTATCGTTTCTTCGGAATTATGTCGCGGCGGCAGAAGTGCCGTTTACGGGAACACCGCTTCATGGTCTGCAGGTTTTGGGGTTTCTAGAAACGCGTAATCTGCAATTCGATAAAGTTTTCATTCTCGACGCCAACGACGATGTTCTTCCGGGCAACAAAGGGCACGACGTTTTGCTGCCGATGAAATTGCGTGAATCTCTTGGGCTTTCGACGTACAGGGAGAGTGAGCGAATGGCCGAATACTATTTCGACGTCCTGTTGCAAGGGTCGAAGGAAGTGCATCTCTTTTTCATCCAGGACGGGAAGAAAGAGAAGAGCAGGTACGTCGAAAAATTGTTATGGAAAAAAGAGCAACAAGAAAAGACGATTGATTCAGGTGAAAATTTCCAAACCCTCCGCTACCGAATTCAGCTTGCTAACGGTACGCCAACGCCGATTCTGAAGACCGAAGCGGTCGCTTCTTCCCTCAAGGATTTTTCGTTTAACGCGACCGCGTTGGACGCGTATTTGAAGTGCGAATTGAGGTTCTATTATGCATACGTATTGCAATTGCGGGAACGAGAAGAAATCTCAGGGGAATTGGATCAGGCAGACGTCGGCATTTTTGTCCATGCGGTACTTGCTGCATACTTTCGAAAATTCAGAGATAAAAAACTGGAGAAGGATGCGCTGACTGTCGACGCACTTGAGAAAACCATTGACGAACTTTTCACAAAGGAATACGGCAGTGACCCTCTAGGGCCGGCATATCTTTTGAAGAAGCAATTCACAAGGCATTTGAGAGATTTTCTGAAGCAGTATCAACTTCCAAAATTGAATGAAGACGTTACCTTGCTGGACGTTGAATTGAAATTGGACTCATCAATGAACGGGCATCGTTTCGGAGGGAAATTGGATCGGGTGGAAAGGCGAAGTGGAAAAATTTATATTCTCGATTACAAAACCGGAAGCAATGAAAAGTACACAAGAGTGAATTTTAAGAAGCTTCAGCTGGATAACAGGGATTCGTGGAGCGAGTCTATCGGTTCGCTCCAACTTCCGTTGTACGCAATGCTCTATGCCAAAGCAACGGGGATGAGGGGAGACGAGATCATGCCTGCATTCCTTTTTCTGGGCAAGCAGAAGATCGACGAGAAAATCGAGGAGCCTTTATACGATGCGTCGGATTCTCCGGCAGAAAAATTTGCCCTGCTGGGTAAAATTATTTTTGGATTAGTAGACGAGATAACAAGTGCAGCCTATCCTTTTGAACCGACGAAAAATATAGAACGCGAATGTCGAAGCTGTTCGTTTAAATATGTTTGCGGAACGCAATGGGTCAGATAGAAGTCACCTCTATTTATCTCTTCCTTCACAGAATTGAAAAAGAGACGTCAACACGTTCAATTAACATTTGAAAGGGACAAATGCCATGGCTAAACAACCGCGTTCTGTGAATTGGGCTGAAGCGCTTCAGCCTCTCTTTAAAAAATATAAAAGGAAAAAGCATCCGCTCAATTACAAAAGCCGTTACCAATTGCTTGTAATGGTGATTCTATCCGCCCAAGATTCGGACAAACATATCAATGAAGTCGCTCCGGTATTGTTTAAGGCATTTCCATCTATAAAACGGCTCGCAAAAGCGAAAGCCAAGGAATTGTATAAATTTATCGGCAAGGTCCGGAATTTTGCAAACAAGGCCAAGTGGCTGATGACGATCGCAAAGGCTATCGGAAGCGATGAGAAGATCCCCACGACGATGGATGGATTAACCTCGCTTCCGGGTATAGGCAGGAAGTCGGCCAACGTTATCATCCGTGAGTCGAAAGGGAAAGCGGAGGGAATTATTGTAGACTTGCATGTGCTTCGTGTGGCGCCACGACTCGGCGTTGCAACCGGAGCTGATCCGAAAAAAATCGAGAAGCAGCTTATGGAAATCATCCCCCCAAAAAACTGGAATGATGCGGGGATGGCGTTTTCTTTTCTCGGCAGGGAAACTTGCCGTCCGACAGATCCGAAATGCGAAGAGTGCGTTGTGAATACAGTCTGCGCATACTATGCTTCCGCTACGAAGACCTGAACGCAAACGGCTCAGCAAGGATAAAATGTGTGGACAACGACTGAAACGATCGCTGATGGTCGTATGATTCAATCTGTCATCCCCGCGTTCCGAAGGAATGCCTTTGGCACGTGGGAATGACAAAACCGGAGTATTGGTTTTCACACAGTCTGACTCCTTTGGAGGATGCTTTCGGAACGTGGGCATGACATGTTTTTTGTCAAATTGAGCCGGTGCCCTTATTGTCAATTGAAGAAAAGAAGTTAATAGAAGAGCACTATTTCGGCGATATCCCATTCCACGTTGCGGGGGAATCAGAAATGCCTAAAGTGCGCGTTTAAATATCGATTTTCCCTCAAGTAACATCCCCGCCGCAAGGTTTTTCCCAGCGCAATAAAAAAAGGATCCAGAAGAAGAAAAGACTTGACATAAAATAAAATCTTTTGTATCCTTTCTCGGAAAGTAAACGGTAAAGTAAACGATAAAGTAAGCGTTTTTCGCAATTCCCTGGTTTTTCATCGTAATCCTCGAGGCTCCCTTTTCGCAGGTTTTCCGGCTGGTCACAAAGACATTCATTCTTAGCATTCTTATAGACGGGCATTTCTATCTCCTCCACATCGCAACACGAGTTGGTCGGATGAGACAGTTCACAATGATTCCAGAAACAAGTAGCGTCCCGACCAAAGACAGAATCTTGATTTAAAAACATGCACCGGCTCTAATGCATCTTGCTACAACGTGAGGGTGATACTCAATGATGACTCTTCAAGCGAACCGATGGTTCCACGCTCGCGTGGCGATCTCTTTTCTCTTTGTAGGATTCGTTCAAGCATTCGCGCAGCATTCCGTTTCTCCTCTTTCGGATACCTCCGAGCAAATCCTTCCGATCAAAGCCCCCTTCGAAATGCCCCAACTGCAACGGCCTATTTTTTCTGATAGGAGTTTCAACATCAGAGAATTCGGTGCGAAGGATGGGGGCATCGTCAAGAACACGGAAGCAATTCGCAAAGCGATCGAAGCTGCTTCTGAAACAGGGGGCGGAACGGTCGTTGTCCCATCGGGGCGATGGCTGACAGGAGCCGTTCACCTCGAGAGCAACGTAAATCTCCATATAGCAAAGGGAGCTGAGCTTCTTTTTAGTCAGGATCCGAACGATTATCTCCCCGCGGTATTTTCGCGGCATGAAGATACCGAATGTTACAAGTATTCCGCATTCATATATGCCGACCACAAGTCGAACATCGCGATCACGGGTGAAGGTATCTTAAACGGCCAGGGGAAGCCATGGTGGAATTGGAAGAGATCGAAGAAAGGATCCGAGCGGCAACTCGAGATGATGGCGAGCAAGAATGTGCCGGTTCGAGAACGATTGTTTGACGGAACGGATGGGAGAGTTCTCCGTCCCGCTTTTTTTCAACCGATGAATTGCACCAACGTCTTGGTGGAAGGTGTGACATTCCTTTACGGTGCCTTCTGGACAATTACTCCGACATACTGCGAGAACGTCATCATTCGAAGAGTCAAGGTTGTCACGGACGGGTCGTACGGCCACGCGCCAAACGGCGACGGTATCGATCCTTCTTCCTCAAAAAATGTTCTGATCGAATATTGTGAATTCTGCACCGGCGACGATTGTATAGCGATCAAATCGGGACGGGACAACGACGGCATGCGTGTGGGAATTCCCACGGAGAATGTCGTCGTCCGTCATTGCGTAGGATTGCGGGGACACGGCGGGATCGTTATCGGGAGCGAGACATCGGGAGGCATCCGCAATGTGTATGCGTATGATTGCAGTTTCCATGGGACGGAGCGGATTGTCCGGATTAAAACCGCGCGAGGGCGCGGCGGTGCGATCGAAAATATGTGGTTCCGTGATCTCTCTGCGGATACAATCCAGCAGGAGGCGCTCCACATCAATATGCTCTACACGGGAAGCCGGCTTCCCGCCCAGGCAGTAACAAACGCTACGCCGAGAATTAGAAACATTCATTTCTCGAATATCTCATGTTCATGCGGAGAGAAAACAGCGATCGAAATTCTGGGATTGCCGGAAATGCCGGTTGAGAATGTCACGTTCGACAGCATCGCGATCACATCCGCGAAGGGGATTTTGTGCAGCGATGCAAAGTCGATTACCTTCAACGATGTCGCGATCCATCCGTCTTCGGGACCGCTGTTGTCGATTATGGATTGCCAAGGAATCACCGCGGACGGGATGGAGGTCTTCGACGGGGTGTCTCCACTGATCTATGCTGACGGATTGAACAGTAAAAATATTCTTCTCACGCACACGAACACTGCCAAGGCGAAAGTTCCGGTTCTCCTGGGCACACAAATATCCCGCGACGCGGTAATACTACGATGATTTCAGATGGTGAGAGTCACCCATGACGATCCGGGGAATTCTGATGACAAAATATATTCTCACTGAGAGAATATCAAAAAGGCACCCGTGGAACGCTTATTCCAGATGGTTCCTTTTCTGGAGTTTTGTTGCGGTGGTTTGCACCACTGAAATAGTGAAGGCGCAATCGGTAGGGAAACTTTCGGGGAAGGTCGTCGACCTTGAAACCAAGGAGCCTCTCATCGGCTGCAATATCGTCATCGTCGGTACAAAGCTGGGCGCGACGACAGATGTCGACGGTTCATACTTTATCTTGAACATTATTCCGGGCAAATATGACGTCGACGCTTCTCTTCTGGGGTACGAGAAAGTGCGCGAGCATGGAGTAATTATCAATAACGATCGGACTACTACGATTGACTTTTCTCTCTCACCGACCACCCTGACACAAGGGATTGTCGAGATTGTTGCGACAAGACCCGACGTTCAGCCGGAAAAAACTTCCACGAGCGAAATCATCCGGGCCGATGACGTCAAACAGATTGCCGGTATGAGGGATGTCACGGACGTGATCGGACTTGCAGCGGACGTTACAGACGGCCATTTCCGCGGCGGGCGAACCGGCGAAGAGTATTACACGCTGCAAGGGATGGGTATTGTGAATCCATTTGATGCCACATCGGCATTCATACCTATCTTGAGCGCAGTGGAGGAAGTGGAAGTCGTGACGAGCGGGTTCGGGGCACAGTATGGAAACGCCCAGTCGGGGGTGGTCAACATCACCATGAAGGAAGGAAAGCCGGATAAATGGAGGACAACTTTTGAGGCCCGGGTTCGGGCGCCGGGAAGAAAGACCTTCGGCCCGAGCGTGTATGATCCTTCCGGCAATCCATATCTCACCAAATTACTCAACGAGAATTATTGGCTGACCGGCGATCCTGAGAATAGTAACCAGCCGTTGATTTCCAGTATGGGTTCGGGGCTTACAAACCGCTACGCTCAGGATACGGCCGTCATGCTTCAAGTGGCATATACCATGTGGCTCAAGCAGACGAAACGAGATCTCTATCAAGATTATGGAAAGAATATGGATTATTCGATGGAAGGAGGCTCGGGGGGTCCACTCAATGACAATATGACTATGTTCGTTGCGATGCGGTCGAACGTCGTCAACCCGGAATTTCCAACAGAGCAACCGGATGTAGACCGGCAGTTCATGGGCAACGTCTCCACCGATTTTGGAGGGGGAGCTGTGTTGCTTGTCAGCGGCGGCTATTCCATGGGGAACACAAACGTCTTCCCAAGTTCCGACGGCCTCGGTTTCTACAACTGGTTATGGGATAGGACTCTCGGGATCGAATATCAGGAAACAGGTAACGGGCAAGTAGGAGCTCGGTTCTCAAAAACGCTCAGCCCAAGCACGTTTTACGAACTGAAATTAAATGCCCTCTCGACAAAACTGAACCTCGGATCTTCTCCGTGGGAGAGCTCGCTTCCCGAATCGCTCATCGTTCATCCGCAGAATACCAACACCGTCATCACTGCCCCTGTGACCGGGCCCGACCTGTTCACCTATTTGAAAGGAAACGACGACTTCAGAAATGAAAAAACATTGACGGTGTCTTTCGAAGCTTCTCTCACAAGTCAGGTCACGAAATCGCATTTGCTGAACGGGGGAATCCAGGTGAATTCGTACACAATCCAGGCCGATGATGACATCAGCACAAGCTCCACGCTCCAGTCGGCAAATTATTCGGCCAAACCGATCGAGGGGGGGCTGTACGTACAGGACAAGATGGAGTTTGAAGGGATGATTGCAAACGTCGGTCTGCGGCTCGACGTATGGAATTCAAACCAAGATTATTTTGTGAACCAGTTTGATCCGTTTGCGATCCTCGATGACTCCGGCCACGTTGTCTCGCGAAGTATTACAAATGCCGAGAGAGCACGATCGCCGCTGCTTGGAAGGTTGCAGCCCCGGGCCGGAATTTCGTTCCCTGTTTCCGTCAACACGGTTTTCCATCTCAACTATGGCTCGTTCATGCAGAGGCCTTCGTTTCAATATATTGTTGCCACGACGGTGCAACCCCAATTCAACACTCCCGTCACGCTGGGAAATCCCCGGCTCGAGCCGGAGACAACGAACAGCTACGATATCGGCGTCATGCAAGGGTTGGGCGACGGGTTCACTCTTGATGTCAGCGGGTACTACAAAGATGTGAAAGATCTTATCGAGCAGGCGACCTTCACCGATGAGGTGAGCGCCGTTACGTACAACACGTATTACAACAGAGATTATGCCGACATCCGAGGATTCCGTGCAACACTAGCAAAGAGAAAAGGAAACTTCACGGGATCGATCGGGTATCAGTACAGCGTCGCGACCGGCAAGAGTGCGACCGTCTCCGGTGCGCCGCCGATTTTCAGAAAAGATTCGCTCGGAGAGGTGACGACGGATTTGTCCAACGTCCCCAGCAGGGACATCCTTCTCGACTTCGACAGGACGAATAATCTCATCGTCACGCTCAGCTACACAACCCCGCCTGAATTTGGGCCGGAGATGTTCGGCAGCTGTCCGTTTGAAAATTTCACTCTTTCTCTTAATTCTTTTGCCCGGAGCGGTCGTCCTTACACTTCTTCCAAAGATGTTACCCTGATCAACGGTGCTCGCACGCCGGCGGAGTATAACTCAAACCTCCGATTAACGAGGACGATCGATAATTTCTTCGGTACGAAGGGAACGATTTACGTTGAAGTGTTCAATCTCTTCAACGACCAGATTCTTAACTATAATTACCTGTTTGCCGCAACGACGGCGGGGGAGACGAATCCCAATATTCAGCCGTACGAAAACTACTCCATCAATGACCCGCAGCACGGCGTGCTCTATTGGAATGCGACGAACTCAATCAAAGCCTCATCGTTTCCTGTCGATCAATCGTTTTTGATTTACGATAGTCAACCTCGATCCTATAATTTCGGTCTGATCCTTGAATTTTGAGACCAACGGAAGACATATGCCGGGCCAGAGCATGAAAGCATTTACGAGTATTTTAGTTGTCTTGACATTTTTTGTCACGATCGCGGGTGCACAAAACCGGACTCCGCAAACTCACACTCGCAGCATGCTTCATCAGACTGTCTATAATACTGGCGAGCTAGGGAGGGCCTTCGACGGCGGACAGACGGGAATGACGACCGGCTTTTCATCCATGGAATGGCCTCCAAATTCCCGGCTCATTATCAACAAAAGAGAATATGCGGGGCAGCATAATTCCATGGGGGGCGGGCTTTACCTTGCAGGAACTCTTGACGGAACGAGGCAGACCGTCGCGTGCGGTGCGGTTGCGTCGTCTGGGAACGGTCAAACTGTTCCGGTTGCGGGTGTCTACAGTTTTCCTGGATCGATTACCCGCACAGAGAATTTTCCGGTGTTGGCAAACGGATCACTGAATCCGGCATACAATCCCAACGAGGCAGAAGAAATCATTGTGGCCACCTGGACAACCCCCCTTAATATTTCAGTGACCCGAACAAGCAGGGCATGGAGTTATCCGGGATACAATTGTTTTATTATTTATGAATACGATATTGTGAACACAAACTCCGACCCTATCACCGATGCGTTCGTCGGATGGGGATACGGACTCTGCCCGTCGGAGTTTGGTTACGAGAGGCTGTACAACGAATGGTCGGAAAGCAATGACATGCGGGCAAAGGATATGTACGCGCGTTTCGACTTGAAGCGCTGGATGTCCTACAATCAGGAGAGAATCGGCAAGCCCGACGCTGATTTTTTCGACCTATGGTCGGAACCGGGAGATCGCGGAGGTTTGGACTCACCTCAAGCCGTGGGTTTCCTTCCATTGTATTATGACCATGATCATCTTGCGGTGCGAGGTCAGACGAATTATCCTGTGGCGGCAGACAGCGCCTACGTATGGGATGAAACAAACCGCCTCAAACAGCCCTACACAAATCGGTATGAAAACCGGAACGTCGACATCACAAAAGTTACCTCATGGACCGATATTGTGACCCGCAAGACACAGGCATTTGGCGGGACGGCGGATTCGACGAGCTTCTACCCGGCAAATGCAAATGATTGGGCATATTGGAAAGGGAGAGCGAAACCTTCTTCTAACCTCGGCTGGAAGCAGCCCGTTGTTCATGGCTATGTATTCGGACCGTACACTTTTCCATCGAACGAGCATCTTCATTTTACGATCGCAGAGGTAGTGGGTTACGGCGCGGGAGATGCAGGCGATTCAGTCTACACCGACATGGGAGGTGGTGTTGAGACATCGGGAAATGTTTTTCATCCCGTCTCGAGCTGGTACAACATCCTTACCTACGCATCAGCCGGCGGCAATCCTCCCGTTATTGGAAGCACTTATCTCCAGACGCACCAACTGCCGTGGTATGTCACTCCCGGCGTGGTGTCAATCAGAGATGTTGCCGACAGAGCGATTCAAATGTACACCGGCTCACCCGCGCCGGTGAAGCATGATTCGGTTCAATTTGATCCTCGCTATACGCCCCAAACCGGACAGTATGCAAATTCGATACCGATACCGGTGCCTGCACCCGTTTTCACCGTAGAAAACACAAGTGCGGGCGTTAACCAAATTCTTTGGGGAGATGAAGTTGAATCGTTCACGACTCCGAAACTGCATGCGCCTTTCAGCTACTACCTGGCGTATCGCTCTATTAGCGCGCTCGGACCATGGACGTTGATGGACAGCGTTGGGAAAAAAGATCCACGCTACTGGCGCGATTCGACCTACCTGCTCTATGACCATTACAGTAATGCCGGTGAAGATGCATACTATATTATTTATTCGGTCGACGCGCTTGGATTGAGAAGCGGCGTAACGAATCTTACGATGCACAACACGCAAAGCCCTGCAGCGGCTACTCTCGCCAAGGTGTGGGTCGTTCCAAATCCGCTCATCGTTACAAACGGTGCTGTTGGAACATCGACAAACGGGGATTTCAACGACAAGATCGGATTTTTCGGCTTGACGCAAAAGTGCACGATCAGAATTTTTTCATACAGCGGCGCACTCGTCCAGACGATCTTTCATGATACTCCTCCCACGTCCGGGTACTCTCAGGAGTGGTTCCAGATCACACGGAACAATCAACTGATGGCTTCCGGCGTTTACTTCTTCACCGTGGACGATGCCGCGACAGGGAAGAGGGCAAGGGGCAAGTTTGTGATAATCCATTGATCAAAGGAAAGCTGCGATGAACAGGGTGGAAAAAATTTTTTTGCCGATTGTCGCCTTGGCGATTTTCGCTTCTACTGCGCTCTCCCAGAAAGTCGGAAGTACGTCAATGCAGTTCTTAGAGGTGATGCCCGTTGCGCGGGCAACGGCATTAGGCGATGCTTACAGTGTCTGGGCATCGGGTGCCGAGGCCGTTTTTTGGAATCCCAGCGGCCTGGCACTAGTAGAATCTCAGGAGTTTTCGTCGACTTTTGTGCAATGGATTTTTGATACACGGCAGGGAGCATTGTCGTATGCGACGCCGCTCGGGAATATCGGCGCGCTTGGCCTCCAGATTCAATACGTTGATTTCGGGGAATTTGATGAAGCTGTCGCGACGCGCCCGTACATCAATCAGGAAGTCAACCCTGGACTGACCGGGAACACGTTTCATCCGTTTAGTTATCTCGTGGGGCTGAGCTATGCGCGAAACCTCACCGACAGATTCTCCACGGGGGTGACGGTAAAATATGCGCATGAATCTTTGTACAACGGACAAATGGTGTTGGCGCAGTTGAGCAACGGATCGTTTGAAGACGTGAAAACGTGGGCGAGCGGAGTGATCTATGATTTTGGAATTCGATACAACACCGGTTTTCGATCGATTCAAATAGGCGCGTCTGTCCAGAATTTTGGACCGAATGTCACCTATGCAATTCAATCGACCCCGGTTCCCCTTCTCTTCCGGTGGGGCGTGGCGGCCGACCTGATTGGAAAAGATGCGTTGTTAGCCACAGACGACGAGAATCGCGTTGGTCTCGCTTTCGACCTTTACCAGCCAAACGATTACGCGCAGCAGGAACATCTCGGCGTGGAGTATGAGTTCGCGGGCGTGTTTGCGCTCAGAGCGGGGTATAAGTTTAACTATGATTATGAAGGGCTCACGGTCGGTGGTGGAGTGAAACAGTCCATCGGGTCTGTAAAATTTTCCCTCGATTACAGTTACGGCTCAATGGGAACGTATCTCGGAAGCGCTCATCGCATCAGCCTGGGAGCGAAAATATAATGAAGCGATCGTTTCTAATATTCCTATTCATCGAGTCGTTGTTGTGGATCTTTGCCGCATCGAATCTGATTGCACAAGGGTACGGTCAGCCGTTGACGATTCAGGGGCTCGACCATCTCACTCCGCAGTCGGCTTCGTCGCGCGGAGCGGGAGGCATCATTGTTGGCCTTCAAAACGACGTCAGCCTGATGTTCAGCGATCCTGCATCGCTGCAGTCGCTCCAGGGATTTCAGGTTTCAATCGGTGATCATCAAATCTCGTCGAGCGAAGAGCAGACGCAGCAATACTCGCCGCTAAAATACTATTCGAACTTCAGCCTTCTTATGGAAGGGTTAACCGGGTACATCAGCAATCCGACGTATGATACGGCAACCACCTATAATGCCGGAGACACAGTCCAACGCCCGTATGATAAGATCGGACCGAACTGGTCCCATTCAAAATCGAAAATTCCTTCGGTTCAAGGCTTTGCCGGTCTCCCTTTTTCCTTTAACGGAATGAAATTCGGCGTGGGCATCGGTTCGGTGGAATATGCTGACCTCAACTGGTATTTCCAGAATAATAATGTGTTATCGCCGTCAATACTCTCCGTCAAGAACGGCACATTGACGATTCCCGCCAACAACAGCGATTCGTTGGCGATACCGGTCCAATGGTATCAGAGCACACAATGGCGGGAAGGTTCAATTTACGGCTATGGTATCGCCCTCTCCGCTGCGCTGTCGGAAAAAGTCTCGATCGGCGTGAGCGGAATGCTCTTGAAGGGAAGCAGCGACGATTTTGAATCGCGGGTCGACCGAGGCAAAATTAAATTTTACAGCGCATATTTCCGAGTAGATTCAATCTATAATCGGGTCATTTCCACCGGCACATCTGATTACAGCGGACAAGAATTTACGTTCAGCGGATTATACCACAGCCGTTTTGTCACCTTGGGTTTCTCGATAAAGACCCCTACAACGATCACGCGAAAATTCAATTCGGAACTCCAGACTGATACAACCGGCTTATCGAAGGTTCAGAGCGTCAGCGGACAGGACAAAACGGTAGTCCCATTTCGCGGTACACTCGGGTTGTCTATTGCGCTGAGGGAAAACCTGCTGCTCGGCGTTGGGTATGAAATCCGGCCGTACTCATCGGCGACATTTACGAGCGCTAATGGATCGACGACAAATCCGTGGTTATCCGCAAATCTCTTTCATGTAGGGTTTGAGTTCTTTCCATACTCATGGCTGACGGTGCGGGGAGGCGCGAGAGAAGAAGCCGAAGTGTACGAGCCGGAAGGAAATCCTCTTGAAGGAGAACCCGTGAGCTATTCCGTCTATTCATTCGGTCTCGGCCTTATGGTTGAGGGCGGGACCTTCAACCTTGCATATGAGTATTCAAACATGAAATACACCGATACCTGGGCAGATGCCATCAGCATCAATGGCGATATCCGGCACACCATCGTTGCAGATTTTTCATACGGCCTTCCCTGGTGAATG
Source organism: Bacteroidota bacterium (assembly GCA_049578505.1). GTDB lineage: Bacteria > Bacteroidota > Ignavibacteria > UBA10030 > UBA8401 > JAGVPT01. The sequence continues at coordinate 21,231 of JBAUMC010000097.1, forward strand.
AGCTGCATATGTGATATTTCCAATAGAAAGAAATTGGCGCAAACATAACAATTTTTATTCTTAAAATTTTTTAAGGAGATCTGTCATGAAACGAGTGCAACTTATTGTAGGATTGCTTCTACTCATCGGTTGCGGTTCCATCATTGCCCAGACAAGCAATGGAACGGGGGGCGGGAACTGGAGCGCGTCGGCGACGTGGACAGGAGGTGTCGTTCCAACCGGATCGGGCACCATTACGATAAAGAGCGGCGACTCCATCTACATCGATGTCGCGGTGACGATCACAGGTACCTTGCGTTCTTATAGTGGGAAAATAGGAGTATTTGATTCCTCTAAGGTAGTATTCGGTAACGGAGGCGTGTACGAACACGATGTCGATGCAGGGATGCTCCCGAAAGCGACTTGGAACACCGGGTCGACATGTCTTATCGACAGCATCGTCACCAAATCGCCTACGAACGGCAACCAGAATTTTTACAATCTGACATGGAATTGTCCCCGTCAATCAGCAGGGTTAAACCTTGGAATGAACGGGAACACCATCGGGGGATCCGTGAGGGTGATCAGCTCGAACTATACCGCGGCGAGTAAGTATGCTTTCCGTTTGACTGCACCCAGCTCGTCGGTGGCGAGAAAGCCGATTACCATTAAGGGCAATGTGATCATTGATGACACGACTGGCATGCTTACCGCGAATGGTTCAAGCACGGTGGATACCCTGGCAGTATATCTTGGGGGGAACATTATCTCCCACGGAATATTCCAGCTCGCAAACGGAAGTGCGGCCACGTGCAACTGGTTCGTCGCGGGAAATATCCAAGCCCTCGGCGGCTCATTTACCACAAACTCCGATTCAACGAAACCCGACTCTATGATATTTAACGGGACCACAAAGCAATCGTTTGTGAAAGCGGGTTCAGTCGGCTCAATGTCGAACATCTATTTCGACGTCCGCGGCGGGGCAATCCTCGATATGGATACGAGCTCTTTCGGCGCCAGCGCATTTACCCGCTTTACGCTTGAGGCAGGCGGGACGTTGATTACTGGAAGCACAAAAGGTTTTGAGGGGAACCTCAATAACGGCGGGGCGAAGATACTGAGCAGTGGAGCAAACTACGTGTTCGATGGCGATTCAGCTCAAGTGACGGGGATGCTCATGCCCACTACGGTCAACAATCTGACGATTAATAACGCAAAGGGCGTTGCCCTTTCACAGACAATAACCATCAACGGTGTCCTTACGCTAACGGCGGGCCAGCTCGACAATACCATTCCGTTTATACTTGGTCCGAACGCGACGATTTCGTACGGAGGAGGATCGCTGAAAATTCCTGTAACGTCGGTTCCGGAGGATCGGACATCGCTTCCGTTAAGATTTTTTGTCGATCAAAACTATCCTAATCCCTTCAACCCGTCGACGAAGATATCATATGGAATTCCCCGCGCCTCTTTTGTGACTGTCAAGGTCTTCAACCTTCTCGGGCAAGATGTGAAGACACTCTTTTCAGGTTACGAAAGCGCCGGAATTTATACTCTGTCGTTCGATGCATCGAAACTCAGCTCAGGGATTTATTTCTACAAAATTCAAGCGGGCAGCTCGGTTGAAATCAAACGCATGATGCTGGTAAAGTAGAATCACGGGAAGGGTAGGGGCTAATGCTCCTCCCCGTCCCTTAAGTGCAGGAGATGAAATCATGGTTCGTCGTTATAGGTTTGAAACATTATTGGTGCTGGCAATGCTAGTATGTATGGCAGCGTCATCGCTCTTTTCTCAGCAGCTTGCTTTTCCGGGAGCGGAGGGGGGCGGAATGCACACCCGAGGAGGTCGAGGGGGAAAAGTGTTGGAAGTAACAACGCTGCGCGATACAACCGCAACCAACGTCGTCGGCACGCTGCGATGGGCTATCAGCCAAAGCGGTGCCAGGACGGTTGTCTTCCGCGTATCAGGAACGATTGCGTTGGTGGAGCCTTTGAAAATTACGAACGACTCTATCACTGTGGCGGGCCAAACTGCGCCGGGCGACGGGATCTGTCTTAGAAATTTCACGTTCAACGTAAGTGCGAATGAAGTCATCATCCGGTTCATCCGGTCACGGTTCGGCGATCAGGGGGCCGGCAAGCCGATTGACGACGCAATCAATGGCTACAGCCACACCTCACACGCAAAGAAAAAAATTATCGTCGATCATTGCACGGCGAGCTGGAGCCTTGACGAATCGCTCTCATTTTACGGGTATGACAGTCTCACTATTCAGTGGTGCCTCATCAGCGAGAGCCTCTATAATAGTTACGATCCGAAGGGAACGCATGGCTACGGCGGAATCTGGGGCGGATTCAATTCTACGTATCATCACAATCTCTTTGCGCACCACTCGAGCAGAAATCCGCGCTTCTCGGGTCCCACTCCCGCAGGCTCCGGCACCGACTCCTCACAAAATCTCGACTTCCGCAATAACGTGATCTATAATTGGGGATTTAACAGTTCGTACGGAGGTGAGGAGAGTGAAATAAATATCGTCAACAACTACTACAAGTACGGACCGGCCACGAAATCCAGCGTTAAGAGCAGGATCTTCAACCCGTACGGAGCGGGTGATTCAACAGGTTCATTTTACATTGCTGGAAATTATGTCGACGGCGATACAGGGGTGACCAATAACAATTGGAAAGGAGTTGTGCCGGAATATCCCGGTTTCAGGATGAGTACTGCGCAAGCGGCAACACCATTTCCGTTCCCGACTGTCACTACAAATACCCCTCAAGATGCGTATGCACTTGTCCTTGCAAATGCAGGGGCAACGTTACCGAAGCGTGATACCATTGACAGCCGAATTGTGAACGAAGTCGCTAACAGAACTGCGACGTACAGCGGCCATACCCATGAGTATGAGATAAGCAACGGCCTTGACACGAGCGTTCCTCACGGAATTATCGATTCTCAGAGCGATGTTGGAGGCTGGCCGACGCTCAATTCACTCCCCGCTCCGGCAGACTCCGACCATGACGGAATGCCAGACGCATGGGAAATCGCCCACGGATTGAACCCGTACGATCCGTCAGATCGAAATATTGTCGATGCCAGCGGGTACACTAAACTTGAGGAATATCTCAACGAGTTGGCCGGCACACCAACGGCGGTGCAAACAGGACGAGTGGTTATCCCCGCCTCATTCGAGCTGTTCCAAAATTACCCGAATCCATTCAACCCTGCTACAATAGTACGATATCGACTTTCTGAGAAAATGCACGCAGTGCTTGAAGTTTTCGATATCCTCGGAAAGAAAATCGCCGTATTTGACCAGGGTGTCCGTGAACCGGGAGAATACACCGTAACGATTTCAGCAGATCGATGGGCGAGCGGCGTTTACTTTTGCAGGCTGAGTGCCGGAAGCCGAGAACAGGCGATCAAACTTCTTCTTATGCGATAATCGGGATTAATGAACTCACGGATAACCATATGCTCAATGTTTCTGCTTCTCCTGACCATCGGGAGTTTTGCGCTCGGCAAAGATAAAATTAATGCCGTCCCCTGGTCGGTCCGAATCGCAGAAAGTTTTCTGTCAGAACATCCCGATACGATATTTGCTCAGCCGGATGAAAGAATATTGAAATGGAATTACGACCAAGCGGTGATCTTTGAAGCTATGTATCGAATGTGGCAAGCGACGGGAAATAAAAAATATTTCGACTGCATGCAACGGAACCTCGACTATTTTCTCGATGCTGATGGCGGGATAAAAACCTGTAAGGTGACGGACTATAGTCTTGATCTCATCGCCCCGGGAAGGCAATTGCTCTATCTTCAGAAATGCACGGGAGAGCAGAAGTATAGAAGAGCTGTCGACACCTTGCGCAAGCAGCTTAGCATGCAGCCGCGCACGCACGAAGGAGGGTTCTGGCATAAGAAGATATATCCGTACCAGATGTGGCTTGACGGTCTTTATATGGCGGAACCATTCTATGCAATCTACGCCGCATACGACAACGAGCCGAAAGACTTCGATGACATTGCACATCAATTTATTTGGATGGAAGAACATGCCCGCGATTCGGCGACCGGGCTTCTTTACCATGGCTGGGATGAAAGTAAAGAGCAGCGCTGGGCGAATTCCGCAAGCGGCACCTCTCCCAGTTTCTGGGGACGTGCGATGGGATGGTACGCCATGGGATTGGTGGATGTGCTCGATTATTTTCCTCAGGACCATCCGCGACGCGGTGAACTGATCGCCATTTTTCGCCGACTAGCCGATGCATTGCTTGCATTCCGCGATAAGGATTCAAAGCTGTGGTGGCAAGTCGTTAATAGACCCGACTCGGCAAAGAATTTTCCAGAGGCATCGGCATCAGCAATGTTCACGTATGCCTTCGCAAAAGGTGCTAACAAAGGATATTTGGACAAGAAATTCTATACGGCTGCGCAAGAATCTTTTGAGGCGATCGTGGAGCATTTCACGACGACCGACAAGAACGGCCATATCGAGTTCCACGATGTATGCGGCAGCGTTGGACTTGGGGGTCAGCCGTACCGCGACGGAAGCTATGAATATTATGTCGGCGTGCCGAGAAGAACGAACGACCTGCGGGGCATTGGTGCTTTTCTTCTCGCTGCTGTAGAATTGGAAAAGGGGCAGGTGCCCGGTACACTCCGAGAAGGCAAATGAACATGATGCAGCTCGGAGGACTAATTTCAAAGGAGGCTACCAGTGAAACGCAGTGCTCATGTCACGTTGGATGATATAGCCAGGAGGCTCAAGGTTTCGAGAGTAACAGTCTCAAAGGCCTTGCGAGGTCACTCTGATATTTCCGACGAGACTGCAAAAAAAGTCAGGGGCGTCGCCAAAGAATTGGGATACAGCCCGAATTACATGGCGCGCAATCTTTCAGCGCGACGCTCTAATATGCTTGGCTTCGTGGTTCCAAAAATAGCACACTTTTTTTTCGGCTCTCTGATCGAGGCGGTATACAACACCGCGTTTGAGAATAATTACGAGACCATCCTGACTGTTTCACAGGAAAGCGAAGAACGGGAGCGGAAGCACATTGAGACGCTCATCTCTATGAGGGTCGACGGCATCATTATCTCAATGTCTCAGGAAACGAGAAACCTTGAGATCTTTCGATGGGTAAAGAAGATGGGGGTTCCGCTGCTTTTTGTCGACCGCATGCCCGAGCCGACGCTCCCGGGCTTCAGTTCGGTCCTGATTGACGACAGGGGCGGATCGCGAGATGCGGTGGAACATGCGATCGTCGATGTAGGTTACACTAAGCTCGGATTTATCGGTGGCGGCAATCCATGGATCAACATCGGCAAGAATCGTCTCCTGGGATTCGAGGAGGCGCTGAAGAAGAACAATATTCCGATTCGAAATGAGTGGGTTGTCCCCGGCGGATTTGGGGCGAAAGATGGGTACGACGGCTTCATGCAAATTTACAAGAGAGGCACACTGCCTGAATTTATATTTGCAGCGACATACCCGGTAGCAGTGGGAGTCTACGAGGCGGCAAAAAAATTGGCGCTGAGAATACCGGATGACATTGATATCATGTGTTTCGGCGACAGCGATATGAGCCATTTGCTTTCGCCCGCCTTAAGCTGCGTGAATCAGCCGACGCGCGAGCTTGGCATAACCGCGGTTGAATCGATGCTTGATATTATTAAAAGTCACGAGAAACAGAAAGAGCACCACGTCGTAATTCCCGCTGGATTGACTCTGAGGGAAACGTGCAAGCCCCGCTCGCTGCACGAAAAAATTGCTGCCGAGGCAAAGTAAAAGATGAACCATCGAACATCGAATGCACCATTTTTTGTTTGTGCCGCTCTGGCGATGAGTCTCTTCGTACTATACGGGTTCCTCTCGTCCGATTCTGCGCTGAGGATATTTTTGGTGGGCGACTCAACGATGGCCGACAAACCGCTTGTGGATAACCCTGAACGGGGATGGGGACAAGTATTCCCTATGTTCTTCGACCGGAAAGTGGTTTTCGAAAACCATGCTGTAAACGGAAGGAGCACCAAGAGTTTCATTAACCAGGGACGCTGGCAATTCGTTCTCGACGAGCTTCGACCGGGCGACTATGTTTTCATTCAGTTCGGACATAACGACGAAAAGAAGGAAGATACATCCAGATACGCGGCTCCCGAGACCGACTACAGAAACAATCTAATAAAATTCGTCCGCGAGACTCGGGCGAAAGGCGCATTTCCGGTTCTGCTGACTCCGGTCGCCCGAAGAAAATTTGACGACGAAAACAAGGCTCTCGAGACACACAAAGAGTATTCCGAAGTTGTTCGGCAAGTCGCAAAGGAGGAACATGTTCCGTTCATCGACTTAGATGCGAAGAGCCTTGCAATCCTCGATACGCTCGGCGTTGAAAAATCGAAAAGCTTGTACCTTTGGATCCCACCGGGAAAATATGAAGCATTGCCACAGGGTAAAGAAGATAATACTCATTTCACTTTTGAAGGGGCGAAAAGGATCGCCGGTTTGGTAGTGGACGGCATCAGAGAACTCCATCTACCAATTGAATCGGAGTTGTTGCTGGCAAACCACCTTCCGGATGCCGGGAAGGGGAAAGTCGTCCTTCTCGATTATTTCTTCAACAACGAAAGGAAGCCCGGCCCCGATAACCGTATGATGCGCTATCACTATGTGTGGGAGGATAATGCCAACTCCGGATTCTCCATGCTGGGAAAGACGATTATGGAATTGGGCGCCGACGTCGATTCTCTTGAGGTAGGGCCGACCGCAGAAAATCTGTCGCGCGCGAGTATCTATATGATCGTCGATCCAGACACTCCGTTAGAGAGTCTTCATCCCAACTATATCGACTCATCGTCGAGGAGGGTCATTGTTGAGTGGGTACGTGCCGGCGGGATTCTTCTTCTGTTCGGGAATGACAAAGGGAACGCTGAATTCGAGCATTTGAATCAGCTCGCTGAACAATTTGGAATCCATTTCAACGAAGACAGCCGTAACCGAGTTCAGGGAAACAATTTCGAAATGGGAGCCTTTGCCGGTCTTCCTTCCCATCCGATATTTAGAGACGTCAACAAGATCTATCTCAAAGAGATTTCTACCCTGAAGCTTGCCGGACAGGCCGAGCCGCTTCTGATAGACAAAGGAGACGTCATCATCGGATATTCGAAGTTTGGGAACGGCAGAGTTCTGGCCGTAGGAGACCCGTGGTTCTACAACGAATACTACGACAATAAGAAATTGCCGAAGGAGTTCGAGAACTATAAGGCAGCCGAGAATTTATTTCGCTGGCTGTTGAAGGATGCGAAAACTGTGAGGGGCAACGAATAATTTAATTTCTGAGAGGAAGTGAGATGAAAAGAAATCTTTTGATGAACCTGCTGATTGTCTCGGGTCTTTTCTTCGTGACGAGCTTGGTGTATGCCGGAACGGACCCGGCTGTGAATGCGTACACTTCTAATCTCCCGTTTATCATGCCGGAGATCGAGGTCCCCAATATTCCCGCCAATTGGGTTGCAATCACGGATTTCGGGGCTGTCGGCGACGGGGTGACCATGAATACAGGCGCCATCGCAGATGCGATTCAACACTGCTCAACAAAGGGAGGTGGAGTTGTTACGGTCCCTCCGGGAATGTGGCTTACAGGCCCGATCAAATTGGAGAGCAACATCGAACTCCATCTCGACAGCGGCGCAGTAATTCTCTTCAGCAAACGGTTCGAAGATTACCCGATGTTCAAACGGCCGAAGATCTCTGAGAAATGTGTTCCAATGATCTACGGGGGTGCTCTTCACGACGTTGCGATCACCGGGAGAGGATTGATTGACGGCAGCGGACAATACTGGCGCCCCGTCAAGAAGGAGAAAATGACAAGTCGGCAGTGGAAGGATATGCTGGCATCGGGTGGAGCCGTATCACCCGATGGAAAAACATGGTGGCCTTCGAAAGAAGCTTTGAACGGAGAAGACTTTTTAAAGGGTCTGAAGAAAGAGAACACCAAACCCACCCCTGAGCAAATTGCCGGCGCGAGAGAATTCCTTCGGCCCGTGATGGTTGCACTGGACGACTGCAAGCGAGTCTTGTTCGACGGTCCGACATTCACGAACGCTCCCGGATGGACACTCGCTCCGACGCGATGCGAACAAGTTGTTATACGAAATGTCACCGTCAACAATCCCTGGTGGGGACAGAACACCGACGCCCTCGATATCAACTCCTGCAGAAATTTTCTTCTCTATAAAAGTATGATGAGCGTCGGGGACGACGCGATCTGCTTGAAGCCGGGCCAGCCAAGCGATTCGCATTCAGGGGAACCGTCATGCGAAAACATCGTTGTCGCGGATTGCATCGTCTACAGCGGCCACGGAGGATTCGTGATCGGTTCTGGATCGGTCGGCGGCGCGAGAAATATTTCAGTCAAGAACTGCACGTTCATCGGCACCGATATCGGCCTCCGGTTCAAATCGGCGATCGACCGGGGAGGAGTGATTGAAAAGGTGTACGTGGACGGAATCCGGATGAAGGATATCGTCAACGAAGCGATTTTCTTCGATATGTTCTACGATCAAAACAATGATAACGATCCGAACGTGACACGAATACCGGAATTTCGCGATTTTCAGATTCAAAATGTTATCTGTGATGGCGCAAGCGCTGCAATTTTCATCCGAGGGCTCCCCGAAATGCCGGTGAAAAACATTCGCCTCAGCAATATAGTCATCAATTCTGCGACGGGCTGTTTGCTTCAGGATGCAGAGCATATTGAAATGAATAATATTCGGCTCTCATTCCTGAACGGCCCGGTATGCACAGTGAACAATGCTGATTCCGTTCAGCTCAACAAGATTGCATTTCCTCCTGATGCGACGCTCTTTCTAAAAGTAAGTGGCAACAAGACAAAGGCGATAAGTATCGGCGAAACAGACCTATCGAAAATGAAGCAGACGGTTGATCTGGCTCCGGAAGTGAATAAAGATGAAATCATCATCCGATAACTGCCGGTGAATATGAAACGAGTTCTTATTATGGCAGCGTTGTTTCTTGCGGCCCTCGCCTCCGTTGCGGCGGCCGAGCGCGCGGATATTGTCGTGGCTCAGGATGGAACCGGCCGGTTTCGCTCAGTTCAGGAAGCGTTGAACTCGGTTCCGGAGAACAACGGACGGCTCGTCATCATCCTCATTAAGAAAGGTCTGTACGCGGAGAAGCTGTTTATCACGAAGAGCAATATTGCTCTCGTCGGCGAGGATAAGGACAGCACGCGCATAGTCTACGCGGAACTGCGCTCGAACTGGACGAAAGCTCCCAACACTCGCCGTGATGGTTCCCGCGATAGTGCTGATTGGGGGTCGGCGGTGGTCAATATTGGAAACGGAGTAACAGACGTCACGATCGCGAATCTCACCGTGCACAACAATTACGGGAGCCTCTACGGCAATCACGAGCATCAATTTGCGGTCCGCGGCTTTGACGCGACGCGCATAATATTTTTGAATTGCAACGTGATCGCCGACGGCGGCGATACGATGAGTTTGTGGGACCGGTCGGAAGGGATGTACTACCATGCAAACTGTTATTTCGAGGGATGGGTCGATTTCGTTTGTCCGCGCGGATGGTGTTACATCACCGACAGCCGTTTTTACGGGCACAACCTCAGCGCGAGTATCTGGCACGACGGGAGTTCGAATAAAGAGCAGAAATTTGTGATACGGTATTCTCAATTTGACGGCGTTCCCGGATTTCCTTTGGGCCGCCATCACCGCGACGCGCAGTTTTATCTGCTCGATTGCATTTTTTCAAGGAATATGGCGGACCGCCCGATTTATGCTCCTCTCACTTCACCTAACCTCTTGCCGTGGATTTGGGGAGCGCGACATTATTTCTACAACTGCCATCGCGAGGGAGGAGATTTCGCATGGTTTAAAGATAATCTTTCAACTGCGGAGGGATCGCCGAGTCCGGCACAAATAACTGCGGAATGGACATTCGGAGGCAAATGGAATCCTGAAGCTGAAATGCCCTCGGTTCTTCCTTTTGTTGCCCTCCCGTTTCCTCGCGATGCGGCATACGATGTAAAAGGGATGGAAGTCGGATTGCGGTGGGTTCCGGCTCGCAACGCCGATTCACACAATGTTTATTTCGGCAGCGATGAAGCTCCGGTTTTCGTCAAGAACCAGAAGGCGGCAACATTCGAGGCGGTTGGGCTTAACGCTCATACGACGTACTATTGGCGCGTCGATGAGATTAACGGAGGCGATACGCTTCGGGGACCGACGTGGCATTTTACGACCGGATAGTTTTACGTTGTACGTTATATGTTATACGTAAAGCGTAAAACGTAAAACCTAAAACCTAAAACCTAAAACCTATAGCTTAAAACTAAAAAAAACGCACCAGAAACGAAGGAGCAACGGCATGAAAACGAATTTTACCTTTTTGGCGGCAGTGACATTCGTTGTTATTTTTTCTGCAGCGATGCCGGCGGTTGGGCAAGTAGCAGGAGATTATCAATCCTCGGGATCGGGAAATTGGAATGTCTCGGCGACGTGGCAGACTTTTGATGGCTCCGCCTGGAACGCAGCCGTAACTCCTCCCCCCGGTACATCGGGGACAATTACGATCCAAACGGGACACACCGTGACCGTGACTGCCGGCAATCCCGATACCATCAAAGGAGCCTCGATCGTTGTCAACGGGTATTTGAAGGATCAGGCATACATCACTTTCACCTCCGGATCGATGACTGTTGACAGCGGGGCGACGTACGAGCTAGCACACCCGTCAAACTCCGGGCAAGGCATTCCCACAGCAACATGGAAGACTGGCTCGACGTGTTTGCTCACCGGCATCACAAGCTCTACCACGGGGATCAACGCTAATCAAGCATTCTACAACTTGACGGTCAATTGTCCTTCTTGGTCAGGAAATCTCAACCTGGGCTGGAACAGCGGTACGACAAATATTGCCGGCAACATCACCGTGCAGAACACAGGGTCAGGAACAAGTAGGTGGCAATTCTGTGCCCCGGCGGTAGGCGCGTCGGATACCCTGAACATCGGCGGCAACTTGGTCATCGATGGAACCGCATCGACAGCTTCAGCGGTTGTTAACGTAACGTCGAACGGTACAAGCAATGGCTCAACAACGATTCTCATCAATGTAGCGGGAAACATTACCGTCACCGGGAATCCTGCAAACAATTCTTATACGAACTTCTCAGCGTCGCGCGGGAGTCAAGGAGGCAGCGGGACGGCAGTTTGGAACCTCTACGGCAATTTCTCGATGTCCAATGCTACGACACAGAATTCAAATGCCACTGGAGCAAAATTTGTTTTTGCGAAAGCTGGGAAACAGACGATGACACTTTCCGGAGTTGCATTCTCGAGCGGCTGTCCGGTGGAGGTGAGCAAGGTGACAACGCTGAGCATGGGGACAAGTGTTCTCGGTGGATCGGGGACCTTCACAGCTGACACCGGGGCAACGTTGGAGTGCGGACATTCCGGAGGCCTGGACAGCACGCTTTCGAACTCGGGTGTGAAGACGCTCAGCAGCGCCGCGAGCTATACCTTCAACGGTACGTCGGCTCAAGTAATGGGTTCGTTGATGCCGACGACTGTCAAGAATCTCACGATCAACAACCCGGCAGGTGTGACACTTCCGAAAGCCGATACGATTAACGGAACACTTACCCTCACAAGCGGCATCCTGAAAATCGGCACAAAGAATGTCATTGCTAATGCGACCGCAGGTGGATCGTCAACTAGCTATGTCGCCACGGACAGCGGTGGAACACTTAAAGTAAACGGTGTTGGATCAACGCAGACAGTTTTTCCTGTCGGCATATCGGGAGGATTTGCACCGGTCTGGATAACAAACACTGGAGCGGTTGACACGATCACCACTGGAGTAGTTTTGGACACTCTTGGGGGAACAAAAAATAGTGGCGGGAGGGTGAAAGTGAAATGGAACATTGCTGAAAACACTCCGGGCGGGAGCAACGCAGCGTTACAGTTCGGCTGGGTTTCTTCGCTGGAAGATCCGGTATTCTCGACCAATCGCTCCGGAAATGCAAAAATTTTCCGATTGTCCGATACGACACAAGTCGGAACAGGAAGCTACACAACGCAGCTTACAACTGCTCCATACACCGTTGCACGCGGCGGTGTGACGGCATTCGGCGTTTTTGCCGTCGGTAACTTCACCGGCTTTGTTGCGGGAGATGGAGACTATCGTTCACATCAGTCGGGGCTCTGGTCAGATGTCAATACCTGGGAACGGAACAACGGGACAAGTTGGATCTACCCCGCGCCATCCGCTCCAACTTGGACGGATAGTACGATCGCTATTCAAACCGGTCATACCGTTGAAGTTTCCGACAGCGAGTACGCAGATCAAATTACCATCAACGCGGGCGGGACGCTGAAAATCGATTCTGCGGAAACCCTCGTTGTTGCAGACGGAACCGGGACGGACTTGACCGTTCTCGGCTCACTCGTGAACGCGGGAACGCTGACGATCAACAGCGGAGCGACGCTTGCTGTTGCAAGCGGTGGAACGTATGAGCATGCACAAAACGGCGGCACGATACCGATGGCGACATGGAGCAGCGGATCGCTAATGCGTATCACAGGCATCAGGAGTGCGACCTCGTTCGTCGGCGGTGCAGATCAAAATTTCTACAACGTCGAGTGGAATTGTCCTAACCAGACCGGCAATATGAGTCTCGGATGTAACGGCGACACACTTGGAGGGTATTTCAAGGTCGTAAACACTAATACCGGTCAGCTTTATCTCTTCAACGGATCGACCGGCAGCGTGACGATCAATGGCGACGTGACAATACAAGCAGGGACTTTCAAGGTGGGATCGAGTTCTGGCGACACCGTGAAGCATTACGGAAATATATCAGTCACCGGTGGAGTCTTCGGGATAGGATCTCCGTGGTATCTCTACTCCGGAAATTTTTCAGCATCTGGAGCGAGCATCCAAGGAAGTGTCCCTGGGAAAATTGTATTTGCCAAAACGGGTGTCCAAACATTGACAGTCTCTTCCATGATCTGGATCAACGGGGGATTGCCGGTCGAAGTGAGTTCTGGGACGACTTTGAACGTGGGGACGAGCGTGTTAATGGGAGGGTCGCCATTTATTGTTGACCCCGGAGCAACCCTGGAATGTGCTCATGCGGGAGGATTGGACAGCGCGCTATCGATTACTGGAACGAAATCACTCAGCAAGTCCGCAAATTATATCTTCAACGGCCTGTTGCCTCAAGCTACTGGCTTGCTTTTGCCTGACAGTGTAAATAATCTCACGATCAGCGACACGCTTGGAGTAAGGCTTTCGTCAAAGACGACAGTCAACGGAACACTTGCGCTGGTTGCCGGAAAATTTTCTGTCGGGTCGAAGAATCTGGGGTCAGTTGCGATCAGCGGTGTATCGACGTCCCGCTATATTGCAACTGACAGCGGGGGAACGGTAACACGGTACGGAGTCGGTGCGGTTCAAACACTTTTCCCTGTCGGCACTGCAGCTGCGTACTCTCCGGTCTGGATCACAAATTCGGGAACCGTCGACACATTTTCCGTCTCCGTTGCTCCGGATTCCGTGGGAGGGACGAAGAGCGGCAATGGCCGAGTGAAACTAAAATGGAATATCGCCGAAAAGACTCCGGGTGGAAGCAACGCGACACTCCAATTCGGATGGATGGCATCGCAGGAGGATACGAGTTTTGCAGCGAGCCGCACGACCAACAACCTAATTGTGCATCTTCCCGATACGGCTCAGGTTGGAACCGGAATTTATACCTATCAATTCACCACTCAACCCTACACACTTTCTCGCGCGGGCATTACGAGCTTCGGCTATTTCGCAATTGGAAGATTAGGCGCAATCACGTCGGTTGATGACGAACTGTCGAATATTCCGAAAGAATACAGCTTAGCGCAGAACTATCCGAACCCATTCAATCCTTCGACAAAGATCTTTTACGAATTGCCGAAGGAGAGCCGTGTATCGCTCATTGTGTACGATGTACTGGGCCGGGAAGTCGCCGCGCTTGTTGACAAGATGCAAGAGCCGGGAAGCTACACGGTGACGTTCTCTACTCTGGACGGCCGCGCATCGGGAGTCTATTTCTACCGGATCCATGCGGGAAATTATATTGCTGTGAAGAAGATGATGCTGCTTAAATAGATAGGTTCGGCGACCGTCGAGCTGGGTAGCCCTCTTTGTTTTTATTTTAAGTTACCGATAAAGTAAACGATTATGGAAAGAAAGATGCGACATATAGGATGCTGATCTATTTGAAACAAAACAGCTATACAACAATTCACAATTACTGAGAGGAGTATTGAAATGAAGAAAACTCTTTTGGCTTTGGCAGCATTGTTTATTGCCATCACGCTGATGAATCTCACGGCGTGGGGACAGACAACCTACACAAGCACAGGCACCGGTGGCCTTTGGAACGCCGGGCCGACATGGGTCGGAGGCAATGCACCTTCGTCTTCAACAGACATTGTTATCATAGCGGACGGAACGACTGTCACCATAAATACGGCGGTATCTTGTGCCTCTATCACTGTTGGAGGAGGAACCAGTGGCATTCTGACCTTCGATGGAGCAGCGGCAAGGGCAGTGACGGTGAGCGGAGACGTTACTGTCTCAGCGGGCGGATCCTTTACTACCCAAGCGTCCGGCACTTTTACTAACACGATGAGTATCGGAGGGAATTTGACGAACAATGGAACCTTTGATATGTCTCAAGCTGGAAGCACATTGTTGTGCACGGTGACTTTCAATAAAGCTGGTGATCAGACGATCAGTGGAACCGGGACGACCACGCGCTTCAGAAGTATTGTACTCGACAAGGGAGCGCAAGCAAATAGGGTCCTCTGCTCCGTTAACGTATCTGATGCAGGGGCGAGCCCGGGTGCTATCACATTTACGAACGGCACTTGGGAGCAAACCGCAAATACATTCACAGTCTCCAGCGGCAGCCAGACAATTGGGGCAAACGGAGCCTGGGTCTTTAGCGGATCGGGGAACCTCAATATGGGAGTTAGCGCGAGTATTGTAGTTACGGGTACCTTGACAGTCAATACGTCCGGCACATTTACGATGGGGACCGGCGCAAACAGCTTGACCACGGTAACCTCGCCAACAATCAATTTTACAGCCGGCACTGTGAATATTCTCGGACGGTTGACGTTAACCCTGGGAAGCACAACAATCAACGGTGCAACGATTAACATAAACCCGCAGGGAGCCGCTACTCTTGGCGCCACTTCGAATAGTTTTGAATGCAGTGGCACAGCAGGTTTAACATTCAGTTCCGGATCCGTAACACTTGTCAATCCTAACGCCGCTGCGTCATCCGGACGCGATGTGAAATTAACGAGCACCGGCACCGTCAACATCTCCGGCGGAACCATTTACCTGGGGGACGGCGTGAGCACATTAACAAGTTCAACATTCCACGGTTTCATCATCAGCTCAAGCGGTATCACGCTCAACAATCTGGTTTTGCAGGGCGGCAACATCCCGGGGAGAGACGCTGTACTTCAAAGCAATTGTGCAGTTGCGGGAACCCTCACATTGACGAGCAATCTGTTTCGGGACAGCACAAGCACTTTAACGCTTTCTCATCCTATAGCTGGAACGCCAGCCAACCTTTATGCGGGCAATACTTCTTCTATGGTGATCTCGGGATCTGCGAGCGGTATTAACATCCCAAGCAGCGTGACAGCGTTGAACAATCTCACCGTCAACAACAGCAGCGGTACAACTTTACAGGCGAATCTTGCCTTGAACGGCGCCGCAGGCAGCACACTGACAATGACATCGGGCAATATTGCGCTTGGGGGCAACACTCTCACTTTAGGTACTTCAGCGGCCTTTCCCGGCACGCTCGCATATACCTCTGGTTTTTTGACCGGTTCTGGTACATTCGCGCGATGGTTTGGAACCTCTGCGATAACTCTTCCTTCCGCTGCAGGTCAATTTCCTATGGGTGTTGGCAGCAGCGATCGAAATTTGTGGATAGGCGGGACGCCTGGAACCGGCGGAACGGTCTCTGTTCAATACAATGATGCAAGTTCATCATCGACTGTCAGCATTAGTGATAATGCAAGTACATACATTAATGAATATGCCGCAAATTGGGTGGTTACAACTGCGAATAGTTTCGCAGGATCAAATCTTGGACTTCAAATTCAGGGGAGCGGCATCCCTGGAATCAGTAGCGTTTCAGATTTGGATATTACGGGTGTCAGCAGCGCAGCGCCCGGTACATACGTGACTCCGACAGGTACGACAGCCGATCCTATTTTACAAAGGAGTGCAATTTCAGACCAAACTGCCTTGGCGAGTACGTATTATGTTTCATCTCTCAGCGGATCTCCTCTTCCTGTTGAGATTACTTCTTTTACCGGTCTTGCACACGGCCGCAATGTGGAATTACAGTGGAACACCGCCACCGAGATCAACAACACCGGCTTTGAAGTTCAGAAAAATACGAACGGTTCCTGGGCAAAGATAGGATTCGTTGATGGCGCCGGGACCTCCAATGTAGCGCATAGTTACAGCTTCTCGGATGTAAGCTCAGCGGCAAGCACGTATTCATATCGCTTAAAACAGATTGATC
>JBAUMC010000098.1:0-1677 GCA_049578505.1 Bacteroidota bacterium
GAGCGTTACTGTATGGCCTAAGATTCTTAGAGAGATGTGTGCCAAAAAGAATATCAACGTTTTATAGGCATTCCATAAAGGAATCTAGTGCTGTTTCCAAAAGCAAATATTGTATTCTTCAATAACTTATTCAACGCAAAAGTCGCTAAGGACGCAAGGAATTTTTACTATTTTTACAAAAACTTCTTTGCGACCTTAGCGTCCTCTGCGGTTATAATACATGATTTAATATTGGGAACGGCACTAGATAGCCACAAGCGGGCGAAAATTTATTTTTTAGAAATCGATGAAATTGGTATATTGGATTGCATCGCCTTATCCGTAAAGGTGAAGAAGGCTCTTTTACTGAAGTTTAGCTTCGTTAATAAAATGAGTCGACACGGCTTGTTAGCGGGTGATTAGTTCTGTTTCGTAAGACAGCACCAATCTTCACATCAAGAAAGGCACAGGTGATTGCACGATGTCGGGCAGTATTAAAATAAAATGGTTGAGTAACCCCGAAGAGCACGATTGTCCAGCGGCATTTTCCTACCTTTCCCTTATCTATGATGAGAAAAAAGCTGCCGCCTTCGTCAGTAAACTGAAGCGAGCGCCGACATCCGAATTTAAAGCAAAGGATATTTTCAGAGCGTCGGGTTTACCATTGCTCGGAATCAGCAATGAGCATTTCAAGCGAGATGAGAAGAAAATACAAGCGCGAAAAGAATTATCCCCTTTACTTCTTGTGAGAGATCTGACTAATGGGAAAGTTGTTATTGCGGACGGATATCATCGATTATGTGCGGTCTACTCTCATGATGAAGACGCAGTAATTCCGTGTAAAATCGTATAGCTCTGCCGGCTGCCAATTAGAGGAAAAGAATTGTCCGCAATCTAACGGCGGCAGTTCAGTATTCCTCGCAATTTATTCCTGGTGATGCGGTTCGGTGTTGCATCCCATCCTCCGAAATCTTATACTTCCCGCATGAGCGGCGAATTCCTAAATGAATCCCTGCAAATCACGAAAACCCACCGCCGAATCCTCCTGATGAGCTGGGCAGGATGGGTGTTCGACTTCTATGACTTGATTCTCTACACTTTCCTTCTGATTCCCATCGGTCAAGAGCTCCATCTCGACAACATTCAACTCTCGTACGCATTGGGGACGTCGCTCGCCGCTACGGCAGTCGGCGGTGTGATATTCGGTATCCTCTCCGATCGTTACGGAAGGAAGAGCATTCTCCAGTGGACAATACTCTGCTACAGCATCGGAAGTTTCCTCTGCGGCACTTCTCAAAACGTAAGCATGCTCATCGTGTTTCGCATACTCACCGGCATGGGTGTCGGAGGAGAATGGGCTACCGGCCAAACCTATGTGGGCGAAACCTTTCCACCGCGCGTTCGGGGACGTTATGGCGCATACATGCAAACAGGGGCTCCGGTCGGAATTGCTATCGCATCCGTTGTCGGCGGATTTGTCGCACCGCTGATCGGATGGAGAAATGCTTTTTTCCTGTCTGTGCTTCCAGCGCTGCTTGTCGTTTTCATCGGAAAGCATCTTCCCGAGTCGGACATCTGGCTGGAGCATAGACGCATGAGCCGGGAGGTAGGGGCGATCGCGGAGGCCACCTGGGGCAAATTCATCGAATTATTTCGAGGTGGATATCGGAAACTCTTTCTTCTCTCACTCGTGCTCGC
>JBAUMC010000099.1:0-27362 GCA_049578505.1 Bacteroidota bacterium
TGTATGAAGCATTGCTTGAAGCGGCACAGTCTCGTTTGCGACCGATCCTCATGACTACATTGACGATGATTTTTGGCATGCTGCCTATCGCTCTGTCAACTGCATCGGGGTCTGAATGGAAATCAGGACTTGCGTGGGCTCTTATCGGCGGCTTGACGAGTTCACTGCTTCTCACGCTGGTCATTGTGCCTGTCGTCTACATGAAGGTCGATGAGTGGAAAGAAAAGATACCGGCATTTTTTGGCAAACCGTCAGACCTTATTATCCGGTTCGGGAAAAGAAGAGTAGAATCAGTTGAGATTGCACCCTCACTCAACTGACAGGCTCTTTCAGACTATCGTCGTAGCAGAAGGACTCATTGTAGACAAATCAATCAATAAAACTCGTTTTTTTATTTGGCCCTTCAACATGTCGGCGTAGCATGTTTTCGGCAGCACCCTATTAATCTTTCCAGAGAGTCGACTGTCAAATGATTTCAGGTTTATATTATTCTCCGTTAAACAAAGGCTATTTTGGCTAAAATGGGACTTGGAGATCGGCCTGGAGGTTAAACACGGATGATTATACTTTCATTGAAACTTATTGACCCCAATTTGTTGTTCATTTTCTGAAGTAGCGTCGTAAATCAACAGGAGAAATATTAGAAGGAGGAGTCATGAAAAACTACGTCTCGAATGAAGACAAATCGGCAAAAATGTTCGATTCAAAGTTTATGGAGTTCTTTACTCACATTCATCCTTCGCTGCCATTGGTAATATACGTTCCCGTCGTGCTCTACTCGTTGTATGTGACCCACATCCAAATGAGTGCCTCACAGCGCCTTTTTCTTTTCATCGGCGGCCTGTTTACCTGGACGGTGACGGAATATGCGCTTCACCGACATGTGTTTCATTTCATTCCTGAAAATGCGTGGGGAAAACGATTGCATTTTATCAT
The DNA here is from genome assembly GCA_049578505.1 of Bacteroidota bacterium. GTDB lineage: Bacteria > Bacteroidota > Ignavibacteria > UBA10030 > UBA8401 > JAGVPT01. The sequence continues at coordinate 937 of JBAUMC010000099.1, forward strand.
GCACGGTGTTCATCATGATTATCCGAACGATTCGCGTCGACTCGTGATGGCTCCGGCGATCAGCATTCCGTTATCCATTTTCTTCTTCTTCTTATTCAAAGCTGTTTGCGGGCCGAAGTTCGTCTTTCCGTTTTTTGCCGGCTTCATTACCGGATATCTTTGCTATGACATGATGCATTATGCAATTCATCATTTTGCGATGAAGAACAGCGTCGGGAATTATTTGAGGAAGCATCATTTCCGTCATCATTATTCAGACTCCGATGTCAATTTTGGTGTGAGTTCGCCGATGTGGGATGTTGTTTTTGGAACGTTGAACGATGAGCGGAAAGAGAATTCAGAGCCGATCCTCCTTGATGCGAATTCTCGTGTGAAACAGTCGTAATCAGGAATCATTGGAAGAATTAATACTCGAAACTCATCAGCTTACCCGCCGTTACGGGATGCTCACTGCCGTTAACTCCGTTTCTTTCACTGTCCAACACGGCGAAGTTTTCGGTTTGATCGGTCCTAACGGAGCCGGCAAAACGACAACAATAAAGATGTTGACGACGTTGTTACCCCCCACTTCGGGGAGAGCCCTCGTCGCAGGTTTTGATATTGTGCACAATGCCCGGGGCGTGCGACGGTCGATCGGGTACGTTCCGCAATTGGTCTCTGCAGACGGCAACCTTACCGGCTACGAAAACCTTCTTCTCTTTGCTAAGCTATACGACATTCCTGCGAACGAACGTCAGGATCGGATCCAAACGGCGCTCGACTTCATGGAACTCTCTCAAGCCCGGAATAATCTTGTCAAAACGTACTCCGGCGGGATGATCCGCCGTTTGGAAATCGCGCAGGCAGTGCTCCACCGGCCGCACATTCTTTTTCTGGATGAACCGACAGTGGGCCTTGACCCTGTCGCGCGTCAGTCGGTCTGGAAGCAGATCGAGTTGCTCGCACAGCACGGGACGACAGTGCTTCTCACGACTCATTACATGGAGGAGGCTGAGACGCTCTGCTCTCGCGTAGTCATCATGCATAAAGGCAACATTGTCGCCGACGGCAGCCCCTTCGAATTGAAAAAATCAGTCGGTGGAAAAAAAACGACCCTCGACGATGTTTTTGCTTTTTATTCTGGGAACACCATTGAATCCGGAGGAAACTATCGTGAAACCTCAAGCGTCCGTCGCACTGCAAGGCGGCTTGGATAACGGTGAAGTTTTGCCGCAGGTTGGCGGACTACTTGCCCTTGCACAATTTGTTCGAAAAACTCTTGTGATTGCCGAGCTCGAAGTCCGCAAGTTACGCCATGATCCGACGGAATTATTGACGCGTGCTTTGCAACCTGCGCTCTGGATGTTGATTTTTGGAGAAGTCTTTTCACGCCTGCGCGCGATTCCAACGGGCTCGGTGGATTACCTCGATTTTCTGGCGCCGGGCATACTTGCACAGAGTGTTCTCTTCGCTGCTATTTTTTATGGGATCGCAATTATCTGGGAACGAGACCTGGGGATCATCCATAAATTTCTTGTCAGCCCCACCCCGCGGTCGGCCCTCGTTCTAGGCAAAGCGCTCTCCGCAGGGGTGCGCGGATTGTCGCAAGCGATCATCATCTATCTTCTTTCGCTTGTACTCGGGGTGCACATCAGTTGGAACCCGATATCACTTTTCGGGATTCTTCTCTTCGTTTTTCTCGGTTCAGCACTTTTCTCGACTTTTTCGCTTATCATCGCGTGCATTGTCAAGACGCGCGAACGATTTATGGGGATAGGCCAGGTGATGACGATGCCCCTCTTCTTTGCGAGCAATGCAATTTATCCGATCGCAATTATGCCCTCATGGCTGAAAGCGATCGCTCAAATCAATCCGCTGACGTATGAGGTTGATGCGTTGCGGGGATTGATGTTAGTGGGTGGAACGAGCGTTTACGGGCTGCCTTTCGATTTTGCAGCTTTAGCAGTAGCAACGACCCTTCTGGTCGTGGTCGGTGCGTTGCTCTATCCCTCTGTCGTGGCATAATAAAAAGTGGATCTATGGAAAACTATATCGTACTAAAAGTATCCGACGGGACGGAAATGCGTGCTTATGTTGCACGTCCATCCAGCCCGGGGAAGCATCCTGGAATTCTCGTTTTTCAAGAGGCATTTGGCGTGAACGCCCACATCCGAGACGTAGCAGACCGCTTCGCACGGGAGGGATATGTCGCTATCGCCCCCGAGCTGTTTCACCGAACGGGCACCGGCGTTGAAGGAGACTACAAGGATTTTAGCGGAATGCAGAAACATTTCAACGCCATCAAAGAGGACCTCGTTGACGCGGATGTGCGCGCATCCTATGCCTGGCTAACCGGCGATCCTTCCGTAGATATCACTCGCACTGCCTGCGTCGGCTTTTGCATGGGAGGGCGTATTGCATTCCAGACAAACACCATACTTCCCGTTAAAGCGGCGATCAGCTTCTATGGAGGCGGCATCGCAGATACACTGGTCGGCAGGATACCGCAGCTTCACGGCGCAGCTCTCATGTTTTGGGCAGGACGCGATAAGCGAATTCTTCCGGAGCATATTCACGCAATCGTAGAAGGCTTTCGTTCTGCCAACAAATTGTATACGAATATTGAGTTCTCGGAGGCTGAACACGGTTTCTTTAACGATGCCCGAAGTACCTACCACAAAGAATCGGCCGAACAGGCATGGCCGCTTCTTCTTCATTTCTTGCGGACACACTGTGTAAATTAGTATCGTCCAAGAGAGCTCCTCAACTTCAACGATTATTCCCGATCGGGTTTGCCTAATGAGCCTGAGAGAATAAGTCGAATGAGATTAGCAATATACGTTCCATAATATTGGAATCTTCCGTGTTGATGTAGTGTTGTGAAATCAGCCGGGAGAGTCCCGATCCCCCAAATCTTCGAAATGTCACACAGTGTAGGCAGGCCAGATGAAATTGATTTTCATTTCCTCGCTTCTTTTTTTATCAGCGTGCGGGAGCTCAAAGCTGTTTGATGCGATACCTCCAGATCTTGACGTGCACAACATTGCGAAGGTAACTGTAAATGTTACCGCGGAGTCATACAAATTTACACCTGAAGTCATTCGCGTAAATGCTGGAACGCTTGTCACATTGAAAATCAAATCTATTGAAGGGACTCACGGGTTCCAGTTAGGCGCGTTCGGAATTGATGAACGTCTCGATGAGAATGAACTGAAGCTTATCGAATTTTATGCCTCAAAAAAAGGGGAATACCGCTTCCGTTGCTCACACCTTTGCGGCATCGGGCATCTTGGAATGACAGGGAAAGTTATAGTTGAGTAGCTAATACCCACAACCTATAACCTAACACCTAAATCCTAATACCTAATTCCTGAAACTTATTCCTCAACCCCAAAGAGCTCGCAATTAACTCGATCTTCCCCTTGAAAAGACACTTCAACGAAAACAATCTTGAGATGATGGATCGGCCGGATGCAGACCCTGAAATGCTAACCGATGATCTTCACAATCTCCGCATCATCAACCGCTATTTCGGAGGACTTTCCGCTCTACGAAGCTCAGTGATGCCGATGGCAATGAAGACAAGGCAGGGGAATATCGCTACTATTTTAGACCTCGCCACTGGATCCGGTGACCAACCAGTTGCGCTCGCAAAAGCATTCCGCCGTCTCGGTAAAGAAGTTCAGATCACTGCTGTCGACAGAAACGAAATGATGCTGAAAGCTGCTCGACAGTATGCAACGGGTTTTGAGGAAATACAATTCGAGTGCTGCAACATTCTCGACCTTCCTTATGCATCCGAAAGCTATGACATCGTTTCATGCTCTCTTGCGATTCATCATTTTTCCCGAGAGAACGGAGTGAAGCTACTTCGAGAAATGAACCGGATTTGCCGTCTCGGCTTTGTAGTAAATGATCTTTCACGAAGCTATATTGGAGCAGCGTCTGCCTGGATTTATACACGTTTGACGACAACGAATCGCATGACTCGATATGACAGCGTCGCATCTGTTCTACGGGCATTTAAAAAAGATGAACTTTTTGAAATGGCAGAGGAAGCTGCGGTCCAACCAGTGAGGATATTCACTGCACCCCTATTTAGACTTGTGGTTGTTAAGGAAAAATGATGCACAAGGAAAATGTAATTGTGATAAAAGCTCCGCGTGTGCGTATTTTTGAAACTGCCGCGGATCTTTCTCAATGGCCACGTATTCTCCCGCACTATCGATGGATTCGTTACATCGAGAAGTCGCAGCATAAAAATATTGTTGTGATGGGAGCGATGCGGGGATGGATTCCCATCCAATGGACATCCGAGCAGGAAATCGATGAGGGTCGCGGTGAAGTGAGGTTCCATCATTTGAAAGCTTTTACAAGAGGTATGGATGTTGTTTGGACATTCAAAGAACTCAGCGAAGGCGTTGAGGTAAAAATATCTCACGACCTGAAGCCGGCGATTCCGTTGATCGGGACTTTTGTTGCTGAGTCCATCGTCGGCAATTTCTTCATTCATTACATTGCAAGCCGGACGTTGCAGTACATGAAAGCATATCTCGAAACTGCCCCCCAGCGTAATCCCGCCCCTACAGTGAAGGGCAGGGTGGGGGTGTAACCGTCAAAACAGTACTTTAAAGAAATTATGAATAGCAGACGCGTCGTCATCACCGGACTTGGGGCTTTGACACCGATTGGCCATGGCAAAGAGGGACTATGGCAAGGGGTCAAGGAAGGCCGAACGGGTATTCGTACAATCACGCGGTTCGACACATCGCAGATTAAAACCAAAGTGGCAGGCGAGATCGATGATTTCGACCCGCTCAATTTCTTCGACTCTAAATCGGCGCGCCGGATGGACCGTTTTGCGCAACTAGCGCTCGCCGGTGCGGGCATGGCGATCGATGACGCGCGCCTTGAGCATGGCTCTAACAAGACTCAGGAAAGGATTGGCGTTACGTTTGGCACAGCTCTCGGCGGTGTGGCCGGCGCAGAGCGCCAGCATGAACGTTACGTGAAAGATGGGATAAAAGCAGTTGACCCAAATCTTGCACTTATGGTTTTCGGCGGTGCGGGGTCGAGCAATATCGCCATCCATTATGGGTTCACGGGACCGAGCAACGCGAATTCGAACAGTTGCAGTTCCGGGGCTATCGCCATCGGCGAAGCATATCGGTACGTGCGGGATGGCTATGCTGACATTATGGTGGCGGGAAGTGCTGAGGCTCCATTGTACCCATTGACATTCAGCGCCTTCACCATCATTCGTTCGATGAGCACGAACCTCGACCCGATCACTGCCTGTAGGCCGTTCGACCTGCAGCGGGATGGGTTTGTAATGGGAGAAGCGTCTGCCGTTCTAATTCTCGAAGAACTTGGCTCCGCAGTTCGTCGGGGCGTCCGCATCTACGCTGAGCTTCTCGGTTACGCATGCAACAACGATGGTTTTCATTTAGTCCAACCTCGTCCTGATGGCGAATCCGCTGCGCGGGTGATGAGGGATGCTCTTTCGGATGCAGAGATTTCGCCGGCTGATGTAGGATACATCAACGCCCATGCGAGTGCGACTGTGCTTAATGATAGATGTGAAACTGTTGCGATCAAAAAAATATTCGGGGCGGCGCCGAAAATACCAGTCAGTGGGACAAAAGCTATGCATGCCCATGCGCTAGGGGCCACGGGGGCAGTCGAGGCCGTGATCTGTTCGATGATGTTTGACGGCAATTACATTCCCCCAACTATTCATCTCTCCACTCCCGACCCCGAATGCGACCTTGATTGCGTACCTAATGTCGGCAGAGAAGCCCGTGTCGATTACATTCTTTCGAACTCATTCGGGTTCGGTGGAATTAATGCCGCCCTTGTGTTTGGACGATACGTTCAATGACCGCGATGGATAGTTCACACTTTGATGTTGTTATCATAGGGGCCGGACCCGCAGGAACAACGTGTGCGTCGCTTCTTGCACGAAAAGGGATCCGCGTACTTCTTTGCGATAAGGCATCGTTCCCCCGTGAAAAAATTTGCGGCGACTGCGTCAATCCGGGATGCTGGGATTTTTTCGGTCTGCTCGGCATTTCTGATGAGGTCGCCGTCAATTCAGAAAATGTAACCGGCATAAAAATCGCCGGTCGCTCCGGAAAAATTTTGGATATCCCGCTCAACGAAAATTTGCCCCACGCTGGCATCGCCCCATTCATCGCCATCAAGCGCAGCATACTCGATTCACTGCTTTTAGACCGAGCCATCAGAGACGGAGCAATTTTTCACGGAGCGACGGCTATCGAGTCTATTCTCCAGAAAAGAGATGATGAAGGCTCGTGGCAAATTTGTTTAAAGAAAAAAGAAAACGGGGAAACGTTCAACGTCAGTTGTGGAATGCTCGTCGGGGCTGATGGACGCAACTCGCGAGTTGCTAAGCTTCTTTACGGCATCGAGGCTGAGCAGAAGAAAGTCAAAGAAGTCAATTCAGATAGGATAGGGGTCCAGTTTAAGGTGAAACGGACATGTATGACCTTTTCAGACGTTGTAATGTTTTTCTTTGGTGGAGGTTATGGGGGAATCGTGGGTGTCAACTCCGTCGAATCGAATGTTGCTATGGTTGTTTCTCGAAACCTTGCCCGGCTGGCGCTCACCGATACAAAAACTTTGATCGATAAAACAATCCATTCCAATCAGTACTTGTGTAGAACTCTTAATCCTCTGGAGATTATTGGAGATATCCGTACGGCATTTCCTATTACCCCGCGGAGGAATAAGAGGCATTTCCCTTCAGCGTATCTCATTGGCGATGCACGGCACACAACAGAACCGTTCACCGGCGAGGGGATTTGTTTTGCTATGCAAGATGGAGTCCAATTAGCACAAGAGATTTCGAAATCCTATGGATTTGCACGGGAGGAGTTGCGTCTTATTGTACGGAATCGTCTTTGGAACAACGGTATTTTTTCTCCTATTCTTCGGCGGGAATCATCGATTGAGAAAATCATTACCTTCGGAATTCGAAATAAGGGTCTGGTAAAGTTGGCATCAAAGTCAGTGTTTCGATAGAGAGATTACTGAGCACTCAATTTATTTAACAGGCTTTTACCGGCGACCTATAATTAAGGGATTGGTCGAACAAAACTAAAATTGCCCAGTAAACAGATTGAAAGAAATCGTATCGCCAAAAGATGTTTATGATGGAAACTTTTCGTATTTTTCGCGTGTTGCCATTCATAATTTGCCCGATTCAATAGAGTTCTAGTACTCCATCCATTCTTCAAAAAAGGAAAATGGAATCCTCCAAACTAAGAAGTCTGACGCGCCGTGATTTGTTGAAGTTCTCGCCGCTCGTGCTTCTTGCGGCTTGTGATGTCGCTCCTGAGGGGAAAACGGAATCCTTTCTCCGTTCCGTCCAATCCTTTAACGACTGGGTTCAGTCAAAAGTCTTTAGTCCGTCAAAACTTGCGTCCGAATTTTCAGATTCGCATTTGACTCGGGAAGACGGATTCCGTGTCAATGGAAAAGATGAGGAAACTCCGGATATTGACCTCGAGAACTGGACCCTCAGTGTGGAAGGAATGGTGGAAACACCGGGCGTCTACACGCTCCAGCAAATTACTGCAATGCCGAAGCGAGTAATGAACACGCGCCACTGTTGTGTGGAGGGCTGGAGCATGATTCCGAAATGGGGAGGAACGCCTCTTCGCGGATTTCTTGAGTTCGTTGGAGCCGACCCGGAAGCAAAATATCTTTCCGTCCAATGCGGCGACGATTATTATACCGCGTACGATATGGCGAGCGCGCTGCATCCTCAAACAATTTTATGTTATGAGGCTTATGGCAAACCGCTATCGCTTGAGCATGGAGCGCCTGTCCGGATCGTGATGCCCACAAAACTCGGATACAAGAGCGCAAAATGGATTAATAAACTTATTGTCACCAACGAGAAACCTGGCGGTTATTGGGAGGACCAGGGTTACGATTGGTTCGCAGGGATCTGAATGAGAGTTTTTACTTCCATACAAATGCTTATTGTCGTTGGGATTCTGTCATTCCTCATCGGATGTTCGGGGAATCTTAAGCCGCATGAGGTGCTTGTTATTAAGAAAACAAATACGTACCACCGCGAAGGATGCCCCCCGACAAACATGGCGAAAACGACAATCATGACCGCGGCGGAAGCAAAAGCCGAAAAATTCAAACCATGCTCCGTCTGCAAACCGGACAGCGAATAAGTTATGGCGCCTAGCAATAAAGAATTCCATCATCCGCTTCTCATCCGATTGACACATTGGATCAATTTCGTTGCCCTGGGAATCATGGTCGGCAGCGGATTGCAGATTTACAACGCGTCTCCCATATTGAGTTTCAGCTTTCCCTCAATTATTACAATTGGCGGATGGCTTGCCGGTGCACGGATGTGGCATTTTTTTGCAATGTGGATCCTATTTACCAACGGCGTCGTCTGGGTAATCTATAATATTGCCACAAGACACGGACGCCGGACAACGATTTTCAGAAAGGAAGATGTCCCGGGCGTTTTGCCGATGATCCAGTACTACTTAAGAATTCGCAAACAACATCCCCGGGTCAAAAAATATAACTCGTTACAGAAACTTGCATATTCATCGGTTGCTTTCCTAGGCGTAGGGTCTGTAGTGACCGGAATATCGATTTACTGGCCGGTGCAGTTCAGCATTATCACGGCGATATTCGGCGGTTATGATGCAGCAAGAGCTTGGCATTTCTATTTCACCCTTTCGTTTGTCTTCTTTTTCTTCGGCCACATTTTTATGGTGATAATTTCTGGCTGGTCGAATTTTGTTTCCATCATTACCGGCTGGAAAAAAACCGTCGGCAATGAAGAATGAACGCTAAGACTATTCTCATACCCATTACACAAGACCTGGATCCTTTCTCTATCGCTTGACGCATACCATGAAGGCGAAATACATCCCTCTGTTCCTCTTCGTTCTTTTTCTCAGCGCAGCCGTAACTCTTATGTTGAAGGCCGGGAATGGTACTCAAAAGGAATCTCTCTCGGATACAACTTCATTAGTCGGATCGACAGCTCCCGAAATCAAGGGTGGAAAATGGATCAATTCATGTCCGTTGATTTTGAGCGAACTTCACGGTAAAGTTATACTCGTGGAGTTCTGGACATTTGGATGTAACAACTGCAGGAATACGATACCCCATCTGAAATCATGGCGCGAAAAATTTAACAGCGACAGTCTGGTGATCATCGGGGTACACACCCCGGAATTCGACCTCGAAAAATCTCCGGAGCGTGTCAAGCGTGAGACACGGAAGTTAGGGATAAAATACGCTGTGGTAACCGACAACGACTACAAAACATGGGATGCGTACCGGCAAGAATATTGGCCCACGCTTTATTTGATTGACAAGAATGGAACTGTTCGTTATGTCCATATCGGAGAAGGAAACTATGAAGACACGCAACAGAAAATTATTCTCTTACTCGCAGAATCCACCGGGAGTTGAAAAAGGAAGCGGCATTCAAGTCGGCGTGGAGAAAAAAGGACCTGAAACCTGCGGTCAACACATGAGTGTGAAAAAGATTATCCTGTTATCATTCTGGTTTGCTCTGTGTATGAGTTTTTTCCAGCCGGCTCTCTCCGGCCCCATTCATTCAGCACGTCTGAAAGTGGATAACATCAACAGGATGTTCCTGTTCTATATTCCGAAACATTTAACGCAAAATCCGATGCTTGTTTTTGTTCTTCACGGTTCGGGAATGGAAGCAAAAGGAATGCAAGTACTTACGGGGAGTCAGTTTGATAAACTCGCAGACGATAAAAAAGACTTTATTATTGTCTATCCACAAGGGTACGGACGATATTGGAACGATTGCAGGAAAGCCGACACATTCGAGACCAGCAAACTCAAAGTCGACGACATTGCATTCTTTGAAAGCATGATTAAGTATTTTAAAGAGAATTACAGCATCGATGAAACAAACGTATTTGCAACTGGTTATTCCAACGGCGCACAAATGTGTTTCAAACTTGCGAAAGAACGCCCCGCCATTTTCAAAGGATTTGCTGCAGTCGCTGCTAACCTTCCCGTGCAAACTAACGACGGTTGCGTTGAGGCTCGTCAGCCCGTTTCCATGCTCATCATGAACGGAACCTCCGACCGGATTAACCCGTATGACGGCGGCATCGTTAAAGCAGGAGATGGCAAGGAGCGGGGCGAAGTGATGTCCACCGATCAGACGCTGAAGTACTGGCTCGGGCTGGATAATTGTGATACGACGTCAAAAAAAGAGTATGATTTTCCGGACGTCAATAAAAGTGACAAATCGACGGCTGTGGAATACATGTACGATTCTGTTCAATCCGGAAAAAAGGTTGTCCTGATCAAAGTGATTAACGGAGGGCACATTTTTATGAATTCGGGATTTCATTGGTGGCCCAGAGTTTTGGGAAACGTCAATAAAGATATTAATGGACCGCAAGTCATAATGGATTTCTTCCGAAGCCTTAAATAAAAATGTTTGCATCCAATGTGAAGAGTTCAGTATTCCGAATTCATTGTTTCCTATCTCCATATGTCGTATCTTAGTGAAGAACGGTAACGATCGCCGGGAAAATGAAAGGAATTGCAAATGACAGAAAATCTATCTATCGAATTACGCTGCAATAAGAATAATGGGGGGTCGTATACCGCACATACCTACGTCAACGGAAAAAAGAAGGAAGAAATTGAATTCTCCGTGAATCGCGGAAACTGCGATATGATCGTCCTTTTGTATGGTAAAGTGAAAAAACTTTACCCGGAGACAGAGATTCGTGTCAAAGGGTTGGATAAAATGTGTATGGATCAGATTCTTCGCTCGTAATGTAACCAGTTATTGGGACATCGGGAGATGCCGGATACGACAATTCAGAAAACAGCTCCTACGGTTACGAACCCTCCGAGTATAATGCCCCCCTTGCGTTCACGTTCAACATTTGTCACAGGTCTAGCCCTTGTCTCAATGATCGTCGGATTGTTTTTATCGGTGACTGATATTACGGGATTGATCTCGTACGTAAGCTTGACCAATAGTGCTGAATATCAAATGGCAATGCGGCTAATGCAAACGTACCGGTTGGACGCGGGATCAATGTCATTGAATTCAGGCTGGATATTGATGTCGAGCATCATCAGTCTCGTATTAAATGTCGCAACGATCGTTGCTTCATTTGCATTGTTCAGGCGCATGAAGTGGGGAAGGATTTCCTTTATCTCGCTCGTTTCGGTCCAGACAGTGTATTATGTCGCATCTTCAATCGGCGGATACTACATGGCGCAATCATTTCTCGGAAACCCAGCAATGGCTCAGTTGGTCGGTGGATCAGGTATCATGGCTTTTGGGGAAATTGCCGTGGCTGCGAGTATTGTCGTTGTCGTTTCTACTGCTTTGTTTATTGTCTGGAAGCTGTCATCGAAAGAGGTGAGGGGAGAATTCGGCAAATAGTTTTTGCAAAAACTCCGCGCGCCGAAGGCTTCCCCATAGGAAAAGCGGGCATCAGGTTAAATTGAATGGATTCTCGCCGAGTCGTCTATCTACGACTCTACGAATCGTAGACTCTTGGAACGTCCCTATGGGTCTATAGACCCGTGGGGTGTCTTCGACCGCTTTCGCCGAAATGATTTTTACTTTGAAAGTGTACCACTACCCAAATGTTGGTAATGTCTTAATTTGAAAATAACTTTTAATATTAAGTCCTGTCATGCCCGCGAAAGCGGGCATCCATATCGATTAAGAACAAAAACATGGATTCCCGCGTCCGCGGGAATCACAAATTCAGACACTACCCAAATGTTCTTCCTGTTTACTTCTCCAACTGAAAATCGTATCTTTGTAACCGGTGAGAGTGCTCATCGTTTTTAATTTCAAAAACCGAAGATATGTTTTACCAAAAAATTATCACTTTAGATTACGCCTATGTTGAATATAGCATTATTTGGCCCCCCTGGAGCCGGAAAAGGAACTCAATCTGAATTCCTCATCAAAAAATACAATTTATTTTACCTTTCGACAGGAGACCTGCTTAGAAAAGAACTCGCAAATCATACAAAATTAGGCCTTGAAGCTCAGAGTATTATCGCCTCCGGCGGATTGGTTTCGGATGAAATTATCGTACAAATTATTGAAAAGACGATTACCGAAAACCCGGACTCCAACGGTTTCTTGTTCGACGGATTCCCACGAACATACATTCAGGCCTATATCCTCGACGGCCTGATGCTAAAATTGAATACCGCTTTAACGTGTCTTATCAGCCTTGTTGTTCCGGAGGAAGTTTCTGTTACTCGTCTTCTCAATAGGGGTAAAACCTCCGGCCGGACGGATGATAATGAAACTGTTATCCGCAATAGGCTTAAAGAGTACCATGAAAAGACGCTTCCTGTTCTGCAATTCTATAAAGATAAAGGAATATGCGTCGAGGTCGACGGGAGTGCAAGTATCGAAGAGGTGACTGCAAGCATCACGAGTATCGTTAAACAAGAATTAAGCAAGCGCCTTCTCAATATCGTTCTTTTCGGTTATCCCGGTTCGGGACGGGGCTCTCACGGGAAAGCAATTGCGAAAGAGTTCGGGTTGGAGTACGTTGCAACCGGGGAGATGCTCCAGGAAGAGATCGAAAAGAAATCGGAGATTGGAAAAAAAATAATGGACCTCTACGAGAACGGCCAGCTTGTGGGAGACGAGATCGTCGTTCAATTAATAGAGAAGAAGCTCGCAAATCATAAGAATGTCAAAGGATTTATTTTCAAAGGGTTTCCGCGGACATTAGTTCAATCATATATCCTGGACGGCTTGTTGAAAAAGCATGACTCCTCGATTGCCAAAATCATCGAGATCGAGGTGCCGATGTTGGAATTGATCAACAGGCTGGATGAACGCAGCAAAACCGACCGTTGTATGCCATACGATACCAGCACGGCAAAAATTGTCAAACGCCTGGGTGAGCACGAAAAGAAGACCGTCCCCGTGATTGAAAAATACAACCAGCTTCATGGGGTGGTAAAAATAGACGGCATGGGGAAGTTCGAGGAAGTGTATAAAAGAATTTCATTCGAAGTCGAAAATGGCTTCAAAAATATGAGGTAGGAAAACAGCAACGATGATCATTTTTGTCATATCGTCGAAAATTTAATCCAAGGCAGATCTATGGGTGAAATGCATGTCAACTATCTTGCCATTTTGGTTTCAGCCATCCTGAGTATGGCCATTGGAGCGATATGGTACAGTCCCATGCTGTTTGCAAAACAGTGGATGGTGTGGAATAACATGACCGCCGAAGATATGAAGAAGGTGAATCCCGGGCCTTTATATGCACAGTCGTTTTTTGCAACGCTCGTGACATATTTCGTTCTTGCGTTGATCTTGCGGAATATGAATGCGACCTCGGCTGTTGAGGGAATGAAGACGGCGTTTATGCTTTGGCTCGGTTTCATTACGACGGTTCAATTTACCGCGAATCTTTTTTCGTCTAAAAAAATTCAATCGTACCTCCTCGATACCGGATATCAACTCGTAACGATGTTGATTGCTGGCATTGTTCTTTCTCTATGGCAGTAGAACTACGATTGAACATTGTCGGTTTGATTTTGCAGATGGTAACGTTCTAAGAGAAGCCTCGTGGAACGAGTTTGGCAAGGCCTTAAGTGGGAAAGCGAGCGGAACCACGCTGCAGATAAAAAATCGTTGTTAAATCACTTGGTATATGATACATTTGACGAGCAGCTACAATATTCCTAGTTCAAAATTACTGGAGGAAATATAATGGCGGATGCTTTGGTACAATCCAAGAAACTGCAATGGAAGTGGGTAGGAATCACGTTCGCGTTGGAAGTGGTTTTTTACCTTCTGCCCATTCTCTTTGTAGGGGGAGTATTTGGCAACTATGTTATTAGCATTAAGGCAGGTATGTTTATCGGGGCGTGGTCTTTTGGCGGGGCAATTTTGCTTCCTGCAATCGCTGCGTTCCTTTCTGAAGGAATTACGATTTGGGAACCGGCTATTGCGGGTGTGGTGTTAGTCGGCCTCTGGTACACGGCTTTTCGCCTTTTCCTTGCACGATACATCGCTTCGGGCATTTCCGAAGATATTCCGTACCTTGGTCTCATCATGGTGATCATTTTTCTTCTCTCATTGCTGGGTGCATGGTATGGCGAACGTGCGCAGAAACTGTGGAGAAACAAGACTCCGGTCTAGCTACGGAGCTGCCCATAAAATTCGGCAAGCAATCATACCATTCTCTTCATCATACCAATATATCATTCTATGAAAACCCAATTGTTTGTGTTCTCCGCCATCCTCATTATAGCGTTTGGTGTTTCCACTCTTTTCGGTCAGTCCAAAAAAGAAATGCAGGGAACCGACGCACTTGCCTCGCACATAGACTCCACCGTGCGAGCGGGAGACGATTTTTTCCTTTTTGCCAATGGAAAATGGTTCAAAGAAAATCCTATTCCAGCCAGCGAACCGAATAACGGTCTTTGGCAAATGATCCGGGATACGATCAATGCACAGGTCCGCGACATTTGCGAATCTTCAGCGGCTTCTGCCGATGCAGAACAAGGGAGCAACAAGCAGAAGATTGGCGATTTCTTTTTTACGGGAATGGACAGTGTTTCGCTCAACAAAAAAGGGATTTCAGATTTAAAGAGCGATTTTGAGATGATTGATGCAATCCACGATATAAACGGCGTGATACAAGCGGCAGCCTACGTTCACGCTGCCTCCGCTTCGCCGATCTTTAGTTTCTGGATTAGTCAAGATGATAAGATCAGCAGTAAGAATGCAATTTTTATATGGCAGGGAGGATTAAGCTTGCCCGACCGTAGTTTCTATTTTGATACGGATTCCCGCTCTCTGATGATCAGACAGAAGTTTATTACTCATCTGCACAATATGTTCACGATTATGGGCTACGACAGCACTAAGGCCAGCCTGGCTGCCGCAGGTGTAATGGAGTTGGAAACGGCTATCGCCAAAGCTTCAAGGAAAAGGGAAGATACCCGCGACCCGCTTAAAAATTACAACAAGATCTCATTCACGAAGTTGGCAGAGTCGACGCCCAACCTTGACTGGGCAATTTTTATGAAGAACGCCGGTTTGGGCACTGTTGATACCGTTGTCGTCGGTCAGCCCGAGTTTTTGTCTGCTATCAATGAATATCTTAAGACATTCTCGCTAAACGACTGGAAAAATTATCTTAAATTCCATCTTGTGCGTGGCCTGGCAAGGTTCATGGATGATAAAACATATCTTGAATCGTTCAATTTTTACTCGACGACGCTGCGTGGAATCCAGGAACCGAAGCCTCGGTGGAAACGCGTGGTCGAACAGACCGACCGCTCACTCGGTGAACTGATCGGTCAGGTTTACGTGTCTGAATATTTACCGAAAGGTACAAAAGAAAAGCTTCTAGAAATCGGCAATTCGATTAAGGCAGTCTACGCCGAGCGGATAAAACAATTGGATTGGATGAGTGAACCTACCAAAGCGAAAGCGCTGAATAAACTCAATGCGATCATTATGAAAGTTGGATATCCCGACAAATGGAAAGATTTGAGCAGCATGCAAATTGACCGTTCTTCGTTTGTCCGGAATGTTATCAGCGCCAACAAATGGGAATTTGAGTACATGGTTTCAAAATATGGAAAGCCTGTGGACCGCACTGAATGGGACATGGAGCCGCAAACGTATAATGCGTACTACAACTCTTCCAACAACGAAATTGTTGTTCCGGGCTGCAATATTATCGTTTCGGGCTACGAACGTAAAATGGCGGACGATGCAATTCTCTATTCTGTAATCGGCGGTTCCACGTTCGGGCATGAAATCACTCACGGGTTTGACGACCAGGGGAGCAAATACGATGAGTTCGGAAACCTAAATAATTGGTGGACTCCGGAAGACAGTTCCAGGTTCTATGCGAAAACGAAAATGATCGTCAAACAGTTCAATGACTATACCGCCGTCGATAGCCTCCACATCAACGGTGAATTGACGCAAGGAGAGAACATTGCCGATCTCGGAGGCATCATGATGGGATACGAGGCCTTCAAAAAAACCGGCCAGTACAAAAATCTTGAAATTATTGCCGGGCTGAATCCCGATCAAAGGTTTTTCCTCGGTTACGCCCTTGCTTGGATGGTTAACGAACGTCCGGAAGATATTGCCAGCCAGGTGCGCAGTGATCCACACTCACCGGCAAAATTCCGTGTCATTGGCCCGTTGACAGACATGCCGGAATTTTATTCAATATTCGGTATTAAGGAGGGGGACCCGATGTGGCGGCCGGACAGCCTCAGAGTAAAGATTTGGTAGACTTGTTCATAGGTTAATTTCGTATTCGAGGATAGGGGCGTTCAATTCTCTGTACTAACTTATTCCTTTCGAATCCTGCTTGTATGCAAATACCTATTGTGTTCTCGCATCCGGGAAATTGGAAATTATGAAGAGTCTCTTCAATCAGTCCGACAACAAGGAAATTGTCGACCGGATCAACAGGTTAACTCCCGGAACCAGATCGAAATGGGGGAAGATGAATGTTAGTCAGATGCTGGCGCATGCACAGGCGCCGATAAAAGTCGCATTCGGGGAATTAAAACTGAAACGATCGTTAACTGGATTTGTGTTTGGATGGATTGCAAAAAAGAAATTGACGCGTGAAGAAGAGTGGAGAAGAAGCCTGCCGACGGATAAAAACTTTGTCGTAACCGGGCAAAAGAATTGTGAAGAAGAAAAACACAAGCTCACTACGTTGGTTCATCGGTTTGAACAATCGGGTCGTTCAGTGATTTCCGCGGAGACGCATCCTTTCTTCGGCAAGTTAAGTCTGGATGAATGGGACAGATTGATGTGGAATCACCTTGATCACCATTTGAGACAATTTGGAGTGTAAGCTAATTACCATGAAACCGAAGCGTTTGCCGCGCTAAATCTCAACCTCATAACCAAAAATCCCAATTCATCGCCACTTTAATTTCTCCGACGGAGGCATTATGAAAAAGAATATTTCCTTCATTATGACAGTAGTGTTGTTAACTTCATCCATTTTGATTGCCCAGGACGCACCGCCTTTTCAAAGGCCAGCGCCCGGTCCCGAGAGAGCTAAGCTCGCATTTTTAGTGGGAAATTATACAACCGTAACGCACGTTATGACAAACTCCACAGCCGGCAACGGAGGGATGGGGAAAGGTACATCGATTGTGACATGGGGGTTGGATTCGATGTTCGTAATGCTCGATGAGCAAAGCATCAATCAAGTTTTAGGAAACTACAAGGGACATGGAATGTTGGGATATGACAATCGGGAAGCTAAATATGTATTGTCGATGTTTAATAATTTCGGCGATAGTCCGCAATACAGCGGGAATTTTACCGGAGATACCTTAATGTTGATGACGAAGGTGCAATACCCCGGCGGATCTTTCGACCAAAAACTGGCCTGGTACAAAGAGAATAATACTATCCGCTTTAAGGTGTACAACGACATAGGTGATGGATTGGTTCTCGTCATTGACCAAACCTCTACCCCGTCCAGTAACACGAAAAATTAGACACGATTGCTTGCTTGTTGATGGAAACCATGTAAGAGTATTTGATGTTTTTTAATTCATCGCCGTGTAGAAGTATGGAATAGAAAATAATGGGAAAAAGAGACAATAGGATAGATAAGTACATTGCAAACTCAGCGAACTTCGCTCAGCCGATCCTCAACCACTTGCGCCATCTTGTTCACGAAGGGTGTCCCGAAGCCATCGAAACCATTAAGTGGGGATTCCCTCATTTTGAGTATAAGGGGCTCCTTTGCAGCATGGCTTCGTTCAAACACCACTGCGCATTCGGATTCTGGAATGCATCGCTGATGTCTGATTCGCGGAAACTCCTTTCGAGAATGGGAAATACGGCCATGGGGAATTTCGGCAAGTTGAAGACTTTGAACGACCTTCCGCCGGACAATACGATCCTTGAGTATATCAAAGAGGCTGCAACGCTCAATGATGAAGGGTCGAAGGTGCTATCGAGATCAAGACTCTCGGTAAAAAAACCGATGAGAGTTCCAGGCTATTTCAAAAAGGCGATTGCAAAAAAGAAAAAAGCTCTAGAGACTTTTGAAAGCTTTAGTTATTCTAACAGGAAAGAGTACGTCGATTGGGTAGGCGAAGCCAAAACCGAAGAGACGAGAGATAAGCGTATGGCTACCTCAATTGAGTGGCTCTCCGAAGGCAAAACACGCAACTGGAAATATTTGAAGAAGTAAGAATATTTCTTACAACAAATATTTAAGCTTAAGTGCTTGCAGGATGGCGTGAGTAGTACTGTCGCAGCCGATTATTTGCTCTATGATTATTGGAAACAGCCATTGAACGATGTTGAGGAAATTTTTTCAGCAGAACGAGTGTTCTGAAAAACGAGGAGGAGGCTTATGGCTACATTTAATCTTTCGGTAAACGGCAAGGCTAGAAATGTCGATGTACAGCAGGGAACTCCGCTGCTCTGGGTCCTGCGTGATTCACTCGGACTTACAGGTACGAAGTTTGGATGCGGCGAAGGGTATTGTGGGTGCTGCACGGTAATGATCGACGGTGAAGCGGCAAAATCGTGCGGCATTGACGTCGAATCGGCCGTCGGTAAAAAGATCGTTACAATTGAGGGACTATCCTCGGGAAAAAGTCATCCGGTTCAACGCGCATGGATTGAGGAAGATGTTCCTCAGTGCGGTTATTGCCAGTCCGGCCAAATCATGACGGCGGCAGCACTGATCGCGCGGAATCCTCGCCCGAACGATGCGGACATCGATGCAGCCATGAGCGGCGTGCTTTGCCGTTGCGGGACATACCATCGCATCAGAACGGCAATTCATCGAGCTGCAGAGTTGAAAGGAGGACCGCAATGATTGCCACCTCCTCAATAGACCGGCGCCAATTCCTTAAAGTCATTTCTGCGGCAAGCGCTGGACTCGCGATAGGATTCTATCTCCCGTCTGCTAATGATCAAGATCAACCCTCCGGTCAAACCCTCAGTTCATTTGTACCCAACGCCTGGCTTCTTATTGATCGAAATGGAGACATTACAATCACCGTTTCAAAATCCGAAATGGGGCAAGGCATCATCACCGGGTTGTCAATGATTCTTGCTGACGAGCTTGGGGCCGATTGGTCGAGAGTTCGGTTCCTCCGTGCAGATGCCGACGAAAAATACGGGAACATGGGAACCGGCGGCAGCACCAGCACTCGCACGATGTGGAAGCCGCTACGTCAGGCGGGCGCGGCTGCGCGCGAAATGCTCATCACTGCAGCCTGTGAGACATGGAATGTCGATAGGAAGACGTGTCGTGCTGAAGCGGGCGCAATCGTCCATATGCCTTCCGGACGAAAGCTGATGTATGGCGACCTTGTGGATTCAGCGGCGACATTGTATGTTCCCGATAATCCACCGCTAAAGGACGAGAAAGATTTTCAGATCATCGGGAAAAAAGTTCACCGTCTCGACACTCCGGAAAAAGTTGATGGTAGTGCTCTGTTTGGAATGGACGTGAGGGTACCCGGAATGCTTTATGCAGTGGTGGCTCGGTGCCCGGTGTTTGGCGGAAAAGTGAAGAGCTACGACGCATCGAAGGCAAAAGTTGTCCCGGGAGTGCAGCATATAGTAGAAATTAATGAAGGGGTCGCCGTTGTCGCGGATTCAACATGGAATGCTATTCAAGGCAGGAAAGCATTGCAAGTTGTATGGGATGAAGGACCGAATGCAAACCTCAGCAGCGAAAGTATCCATTCAATGTTGGTGGAGCGGTCTGCTGGAAACGCGCCGGTTGGCGAGGAAAAAGGAGATATCGCCCTTCTCGATAAGGCAGCAAAGAAGATCGACGCAGTTTATGAAGTCCCATATCTTGCGCATGCTACAATGGAACCGATGAACGGAACCGCGGATGTTAGAACTAATCGATGCGAAATCTGGGCTCCCACACAAAGTGCACAATGGGTTCGCCGTTCGGCCGCAGAATCGCTTGGATTAAAGGAGGAAGATGTAACTCTCCACGTCACCTACCTCGGCGGAGGATTCGGCCGTCGCTCTAACCCGGATTTCGTCATGGAAGCGGTACACACCTCGAGAGCAGTGAACGCCCCGGTGAAAGTTGTATGGACTCGGGAAGACGATATGCAGCATGATTGGTATCGCCCGACAAGTTTGCATCGCTTGAGGGCGGGGTTGAATGACGATGGCGGCCTTATGGCTTTCAAACACCGGGTAACAGCTCCATCAATCCACGGGCAGCAATCACCCAAGAGTGTCATAAACGGATTGGATAATCGTGCACTCGAGGGGACGACGGAACTCGAGTATGATATTCCGAACAGCCGTATTGAATACGTTATGGCTAACACCGCGATTCCGATTGGCCCGTGGCGTTCGGTATATGCATCTCAAAATGTTTTTGCAGTCGAGTCATTTATCGACGAACTTGCGTTTGCGGCAGGAAAGGATCCTTTCCAATTTCGCCAGCGACTGCTAAAGAAAGATTCACGATTAAAGAAAGTGCTCGAAGTCGCAGCAGAGAAAGCGGGTTGGGGATTGCCGCTTCCAAAAGGGAGGTTTCGAGGTATTGCCTGCGCCCCTCCGGCATTTTTCGGAAGCTACGTCGCATACGCGGTGGAGGTTTCGGTGGAAGGAAGCAGCATTCGCGTTCACCAAGTGGTTGGTGCCGTCGATTGCGGCATTTGCACAAATCCCGATTCGGTCGAAGCACAAATCGAAAGCGGAATCGTTTTTGGGCTCACGGCGGCTTTGAATGGCGAGATTACCATTAAGAAAGGGAGGGTGGCTCAAGGGAACTTCGACGACTATATGCTTTTAACGATCGACCAGATGCCAAATGTAATGGTCCATATCATTCCAAGCAGCGAACCTTTGGGCGGAATGGGTGAGCCGGGTGTTCCGGCCATTGCACCCGCTGTTGCCAATGCCGTTTTTGCAGCGACGGGGAAAAGGATAAGAAAATTACCGATAAAATTGACATGAAAGATTGATAATTTAATGTCAGTCAATATCAAGCTATGCGATCGCTAGGTGCTGGCTCAATTTGTCATTCCCACGAAAGCGGGAATCCAAATTTTCCTTTTTTGCTGCCAGAGTGGATGCCCACTTTCGTGGGCATGACAATTTTATTCTCAAATTGAGCCACTACCGATCGCTACAAGCAATCGCTTATTGAATCGCGATTTTTGGCAAAATAGCTTATCTCACTTCCCTATAGTTCCTTCCATTCCTTGCGAATCTCTCAGGGAATTACTACTATACTCCTGCCTTTTAGGTTATCGTTCTGAGCACATGATCTTTGCGATTTAACTTTTCAACTCTTTCGACACCATGATTTCCGAAATTTCATTTGTGCTGGACGGCAAGGTCGTGACGATTGATTTTAAAAAATCTTCGTTGCTCACTCCTACCACAACCGTACTGAATTATCTCAGAAGTCTGCCGTCACACAAGGGGGTAAAAGAGGGGTGTGCTGAGGGTGATTGCGGAGCTTGTACAGTAGTCCTTGGCGAACTCGACGAAAACAACACTATCCGATATAAAAGCGTAGATTCCTGCCTTCTTTTTCTTCCGAGGATTCACGGGAAACAACTTATTACTGTCGAAAACCTGAAAGAGCAGTCGGGTGAACTCCATCCGGTTCAATCAGCAATGGTGGAAACAAACGGCAGCCAGTGCGGGTTCTGCACGCCGGGCTTCGTAATGTCGCTTTTTTCACTCTATAAGAATTATGACAGTCCAACACGCTCCCAAATCGACGATTCACTGACGGGGAATCTTTGCCGCTGCACCGGCTATCGGCCCATTATCGAAGCGGCTGCGCTTGCCTGTATTCACAAAGGATTGGATCATTTTACCCCTCGAGAGGGAGCGATTGCAAATCTTTTGAGATCGATCCCAAGAGAGGCGTTGCAGATCGACACAGAGCAGCAACGCTATTTCAAACCGATGACTGTGCGAGATGCATTGATGCTTAAACGCATCCATCCGAACGCCATTGTACTCTGTGGCGCAACCGATGTCGCCTTGCGTGTATCAAAAAGACATGAACTGCTCCCCGAAATCATCGATGTGTCAGATATTCAAGACTTGAAGAAGATCGTCGACGATCCTGCATTTGTTTCTCTCGGTTCAGGCGTAACAATCGACGAAATTATGCGAATTGCCGACCGTAACTTTCATCCCCTCTATGATATTTTACATGTCTTCGGATCTCAACAAATTAGGAATGTTGCAACTCTTGGGGGAAATTTGGGAACCGCATCGCCTATTGGGGACACGCTTCCCGTATTGATGGCGTACGGCGCTAAGGTGATTCTTGAAAGTCTCGATGGGAAACGAGAACTCTCGCTCGATGATTACTTTATCGGCTATCGGAAAACGGCGAGGGCTGCGAATGAATTGATCACTTCGATCATCATTCCGAAAATCGAGCATCGGACGACAATAAGATCATACAAGGTTTCAAAGCGAAAAGATCTGGATATTTCAACTGTAAGCGGCGGATTCAGATTTGATGTCGATGAAGATGGTACAATTAAAAATATCGTGCTCGCCTATGGCGGGATGGCGGAAAAAATTAAACGTGCAGCGAGTGCGGAGCGCTACCTGTTCGGGAAAAAATGGGATCGCGATACCATAGAGCGAGCGATGCCGTTGATTGACAAAGATTTTAGCCCAATTTCAGACGCCAGGGGGAGTGCTGAATTTCGCAAAGTTGCGGCAAGAAACCTGTTGCTGAAGTTCTGGGCAGATACGTTGGAGGGTGATGAATGAACAATGGAAGAGGGAAGATAACAGTCGCTCAAATCCGGATCCTAACAATTCGTTCCTGTTCGCTTTGCTAATGGATGGACTTTCAAATTCTAGAACCTGGAACCTAAATCATTGAACCACGAATCCGCATCAAAACACGTTTCCGGTGAGGCAGTTTACATCGACGATATACTTGTAAACGAAGAGCTTCTTATTGGCCGTGTCGTATACAGTCCTCACGCGCACGCGAAAATCACATCGTCTGATCTGAGCGAAGCGAAAGCAGTTCAGGGTGTTCACGCGGTTCTTTGCTTCAAGGACATACCGGGCCACAATCAAATGGGTCCGGTAGTAAAAGATGAGCCCTGCCTTGCTGCCGGTGAAGTCAATTGTATCGGTCAGGCAATTTTTCTGATTGCCGCGGAGACGGAAGAACAATGCCGTGAAGCAGAACGAAAAATCATAGTTCAATTCGAGCCGCTTGATGCAATCCTGACGATTGAAAAAGCGATTGAGAATAACAGTCTTCTCGGTCCGGCTCGGAGAATGCAGCGGGGCGATGCGGATGCCGCGCTAAAATCGTCTCCTCATATTATCAAAGGTGTTTTGAGGACGGGTGCTCAGGAACACTGGTATCTCGAAACGCAAATTTGTCTGTGTATTCCGGGCGAAGGAAAAGAAATCAATGTCTTTAGTTCAACTCAGCATCCTTCTGAAACTCAATCGTTGGTCGCAGAGGTGCTCGGTATCGGCAAACACGATGTTGTCGTGGAGGTTCGAAGGATGGGAGGCGCATTCGGCGGGAAGGAGACACAAGGGAATCATGCCGCCTGCTGGGCTGCTTTGCTGTGCAAAGCGACGAAACGTCCGGTGAGGTTGCGATTGTTTCGTGATGATGACCAGAAAATCACGGGCAAAAGACACCGCTTTCTTTCAAAGTATGAAGTCGGTTTCGATGAAGAAGGAACCGTGAACGCGCTGAAAGTAGAATTGAACAGCGATGGGGGCTGTGCGACCGACCTATCGTTTGCAATTTTGGAACGGGCAATGCTTCATGCCGACAACTGCTACTTCATCCCGAATTTCTCAATCCTCGCACGCGCCTGGAAAACGAATCTTCCGTCGAACACGGCCTTCCGGGGGTTTGGTGGGCCCCAGGGCATGGCGGTCGTCGAGACGGTTATCGACAGGGTCGCTCGATATTTGAGAAAAGATGCGGCAGAGATTCGTCACAGGAATTTCTATGGCCTCGAATCGCGCAACGTCACGCAGTACGGCCAGACCATTGAAAACAACAGACTGTTTATTTTGTACGACCAATTAATGGAATCGTCGGAATATGTGGAACGCCGCCAAAAGGTGAACAGGTTCAATGCGTCTAATGAGTTTTACAAAAAGGGGATTGCCATCACTCCCGTTAAGTTTGGCATTTCGTTTACGACGACTCATCTCAATCAGGCGGGGGCTCTCGTAAATGTCTACAAAGATGGGACGATTCTCGTAAACCACGGCGGAACGGAAATGGGGCAAGGCCTTCACACAAAGATTCAACAGATTGCCGCCGTCGAATTTGGCGTTAGCCTTGACCGTGTGAAAGTCGATGCAACAAATACATCCAAAGTTCCGAACACTTCTGCAACTTCGGCCTCAGCGGGGGCTGACCTTAATGGGATGGCAGTCAAGAACGCTATAGATCAATTGAAATCCAGAATTTCGGGAGAGGTTGCAAAGATCTTTTCAGAAGAACATACAGAGGCTCCATCTCTCCAGGGTTCCATAGTTTTTGAAGATAACTGGATCGTTGATGCACAACATGACGATCGAAGAATTCTTTTTGCTGACGCGATGCCCCTGATGATCTTGCGTCAGGTGAGCCTCAGTGCAGCGGGCTTCTACAAGACACCAAACATCGGATGGGATAAGACGAAAGGGTGGGGAAGGCCGTTTAATTACTACGCTTTCGGAATGTGCGTCTCCGAAGTTATGATCGATGTTCTCACCGGACGGCATACCTTGCTGCGAACAGACATCCTTCATGACGTTGGCGACTCATTGAATCCCGCTATCGATCTCGGTCAAGTCGAAGGAGGATACATTCAGGGAGTTGGATGGTGTACGACCGAAGAAATAAAGTGGGATGAAAAAGGAAACTTGTTGACATATTCCCCGGACACTTACAAAATTCCATCGGTACAGGACATTCCTAGAGACTTCAGAGTTGCATTGCTGCAAGGGGTTCCCAATCCTAATGCCATCAGAAAGAGCAAGGCCGTCGCCGAACCTCCGTTCATGCTTGCGTTTTCAACATGGCTTGCAATTAAGGACGCCATTTCTGCGGTAGCCAATCATGAGGTTGAGCCGGAGTTCTCGATACCCGCAACAAACGAGGTGATCGTGCTTTCGATTGAAAATTTGAAAAGGAGGATGGAAAAGAAGAGGCCGGTCGAAACAGTCGTGTGATTTTTGTTTTACCTCAGGCTATCGATCTTCTTCCATAATCGCTGAGCTTCATGCTGAGCTTCTTTGTATAAGCCTTTTACATCAAACGGAAACTCTCCCTCCTCATACACGACATCCCCGTTAACAATGACCGTTTCCACGTCGCGCGATGAGAACCCGTACATGAAATGTCCGGCGAGGTTGTCGTTTGCCATTGGAGTGGGCGGTTGGTAATCGTAGATGACGATGTCAGCGACAAATCCTTTTTGGATTTTCCCGAACTTTAGCCCGAAATAGCGAGCAAGGACGTCGTTTCCGTTTTGAAGGAACCGAAGGATATCGTTCGGAGCAAGTGTTCCCCCCATATCTGAATTTTTAAAGAACGCAATTTTCGCCTCTTCAAACATGTTTGACCCAATGCCGTCTGTTCCAAGTGCGACATTCCTTACACGCTTAAGCTTTTGCATATACCCGACGCTATTGTTCATGTTGGAGCGTGGATTATGGATGAGGTACGCATCATGCCGATTCATGACGTCGATGTCGCGGTCACTGAGGTAAACGCCGTGAGCCAGTATCGCCTTCTTGTTGAGAATGCTGAAATCCTCGAGTCGTTCAAGAAGGTCTTTGCCAAAATGTTCGTGCGAAAATGAGCTATCGTATCGGTCTTCAGCTACGTGAATGTGAATGCCCTTCTTCGTCGATGAGACAGCGTCGGCAATTAGGCGCAATGTTCTGTCGCTGAGGGTGAACGGCGCATGCGCTCCGATTGCCGATTCAATGAGAGGTGGTCCATTCTTATTCCCCTTCGCAATGGTGTTGCAAAATTCTTTCGATTCCTCGATGCCTTCTACCATTCCTGCCTCGCCGTTTCGGTCGGTAATTTCGTAAGCAAGGATTCCCCGCAATCCAACTTTTTCAAAGCTGGTCTTAAGAGTTGTCAGCGATCCCTTGATGAACGAAGGAGAAGCGTTGTGATCAATGACGGATGTCGTTCCCGCTTTTATTGCCTCCATGGCACCGACCAGCCCGCTGTAGTACAGAATCTCTTCGTCGAGCGCTCGGTCTAGCTTCCACCACAAGTTTTTGAGTATTCCGATAAAGTCTTGCGACGGCTTAATGTCTGCTTGAATTCCCCGAGCAAGGGCAGAATAGAAGTGGTTATGAGAACAGACGATGCCCGGTGAAAGGTATTTATTTGCCA
>JBAUMC010000100.1:0-47387 GCA_049578505.1 Bacteroidota bacterium
TCCGTCGGAATTGCTCCACATTCTGAAAAAATCTCTTGAGAAAGATCCGGACGACCGGTATCAATCGATGTCCGAAATCATCGTGGATCTCCGCCGTCTGAAAAAAGAATCAACGAGAATCGTCCGGACACAGGAATATCATCCCCATAAAGAAATGCAGGCGCCAACAGCTGCGCCGGCGCTCTCGAACAAATTCGTATCGAAAAGGAATTTGATCGGCTCTGGGATCGTACTTTTCATGATCATTGCGGGATTCGTTTTCAAGGATGCTATACTCTGTACGTTTGCCGCAAAGAACGACAAGAAAATAATCGTAGTCCTCCCGTTTGAAAACCTGGGTCCGGCAGACAAGGATTATTTTGTCGATGGAATGTCGGACGAAGTGACAAGCCGGTTATCGGGCTTATCTGGATTGAGCGTTATCGCCCGGTCGAGCGCCACGCAGTACAAGAAAACGACGAAATCCATCAAGCAAATAGGCGAGGAGCTGGGAGTCAGTTATATTTTGCAGGGGACCGTGCGATGGGAGATGATTGACGGGGAGACGCATGTACGGGTCAATCCTACGCTCATTAAAGTTGATGATGGGACGCAGGTATGGTCGCAGTCGATGGAATCCATCCTTTCGAGCGCTTTTAAGCTGCAGTCCGATATCGCAAGCAGAGTTGCCGGCGCGATGGATGTTGCTTTGGCAAAAACCGAAAAGACCTCTTTAGAAACTTCTCTTACTGAAAATTCAGAAGCCTACGACTACTACCTTCAGGCCATTCAGTACTCGGACCGAACAGTCTCAAAGTCAGATTTTGAAATCGCCGTTCAGTTGTTTGAGCGGGCAATTCAATTCGATCCGTCGTTTGCAGCGGCATACGCTAAACTCTCGTATGTTCACTCGAATATGTATTGGTTTTTTTATGACCATACAGAGAGCCGGATTGAGAAGTCCCGCTCTGCGGCGGAGAAAGCGATGACGCTGGCCCCAGAGCTGTCGGAAGCGCACGAGGCGATGGGATGGTTTTACTATCACGCCAAGCTTGATTATAAAAGTGCATTGGAAGAATTCTCTCTTGCCTTGAAGTACAGACCGAGCAATTCGAACGTTCATTATGGCATTGCTGCGGTCTTGCGGCGTCAGGGAGATATGGCAGGCTCGGTCGAATCGTTCAAAAAATCGATCGTCGGCAACCCGCGAGCGTCGGATTTGGTGCGCCAACTTGGAGAGACGCAAACACTTCTCCGCGATTACGAAGAAGCCGACCGCAATTATACCAAGGCGATTGATCTCACGCCGGATGTCACGGCGGTTTATTGGGAAAAGGCCAAAAATATTCTTCTATGGAAAGGCGATATCGGTGAAGCGCGTCGCATCGTCGGGGAAAGCCGCCGGCAAGCTAAAGACAGCGGTGCGGAATATTTCCTCACTGCGATGACATATGAAGTTGAACTGCTGGCCGGAAACTATGAAGGGGCAAAGGCTGCACTGGATCGAGATAGCGGCGAGGTCATCGTGAACGATCAATTTCTCTATGCTCCTACATCGCTTCTTCGCGCGCAGCTCGAATCGATGCACGGCAATGCAGCCGCTGCCGTGAGCTATTACGAAAATGCACGCATCGAACTGGAACGAGAGCAAAAGGCGCATCCGGCCGATGAGCGCTTGTATAGTGCGATCGGTATAGCGTATGCGGGCCTGGGTAGGAGGGAAGATGCTGTCCGTGCGGGGAAGCACGGCGTTGACCTGCTTCCCGTTGAAAAAGAAGCATGGCGCGGCTCCTACCGTCTTGCTGACCTGGCGCGCATCTATGCGATGACCGGGGATCAGGACTTGGCAGTAGATGCGCTTGAACACCTCTTGTCGATACCTTGTGAAGTATCTGCAACGTTCCTAAAGATCGACCCGCGGTGGATCTCACTCAGAGAAAACAAAAAATTCCAAACATTGGTAAATAATCATCTTTGAAAAACCATATGAGCAGGCTATGAGCATGATTGGTCAGACAATTTCTCACTACAAAATCATTGAAAAGCTTGGCGAAGGCGGTATGGGGGTTGTCTATAAATCCCAGGACCTGAAACTTGACCGGCTGGTAGCGATCAAGTTTCTTCCGTCGCATCTTTCCGCCTCTGCGGACAGCAAAGCACGATTCCTGCAGGAAGCAAAAGCGACGGCCGCGCTGAATCATCCGAACATCCTCAACGTTTACGAAGTCGACGAGCAAGAAGACGGAATGTTCCTCGTGATGGAATACCTCGACGGAACAACGCTGAAAAAATATATGACGAATCTGAATTCGGGAACCGGCGTGCCGATCCATCAGGCGATCGAATGGGCATCGCAGATCGCGGAGGGACTAAAAGCAGCGCACGGCAAGAATATCGTCCATCGCGATATCAAGCCGGAGAATATCATGCTTACGCACGATGGAAAGCTCAAGATCATGGACTTTGGGATCGCGAAGCTCAAAAGCAGCTCGGGGTTGACAAGAACCGGCACGTCGCTCGGAACGTTGTCGTACATGGCGCCGGAACAGGCCCAAGGGGAAGCGGCAGACCACCGGTCTGATATCTGGTCTCTCGGCGTCGTCCTCTATGAACTTCTAACTGCCGACCTCCCGTTCAAGTCTGAGCATGAGGCTGGCTTGCTTTATCTTATCGTCAATGAAGACCCCCCTGTGCCAAGCTTGATGGACAGGAAGATCCCCCATCAGGTCGATGACCTCATCAAGAAAATGTTGGCGAAGAACAAGGCGCAGCGCTTTCAGAGCATGGATGAAGTGCTCCACTCCCTTCACGAGACACGGCGACTTATCGAAAGTGCACCTTCGCAGTCACAAGCAAAAGCAATCGCCGTTCTTCCGTTTGGAAATATCAGCCCGGATAAAGAGAGCGACTATTTCAGCGACGGCCTCACGGAAGAGTTGATCATCAACTTATCGAGACTGAAAGATATCCGGGTTGTCCCCCGCACAACTTCGATGCAGTACAAGGGAACAACAAAGGAAGTCAAGGCGATCGGGAGAGAGCTTGGGACTAGATATATTCTCGCGGGGAGCGTCAGAAAATTTCAGGACAACCTTCGCATTGCTGTAGAACTCGTCGACGTTGAAGCAGACGCTCAGCTCTGGGCGGAGACGTACAAAGGGAAACTTGAAGATGTTTTTGATATTCAGGAGAAAGTGTCAAAACAGATTGTCGATGCGCTGATGGTGAAACTTACTCCGAAGGAACAGGTTGTGCTGACGAAACGACCGACGTTGAGCGCCCAGGCTTTCGACTGCAACCTGAGAGCCCGTGATTCGCTGTACCGGTTCACCAAGAACGGGGTGCAGATTGCCATCGAACTCTTTCAGAAAGCGATAGAGTATGATGCGCGCTATGCAGACGCCTATGCGGGCATGAGTGAAGCGTACGCACACCTCTACCAGCAATTCGACAGGAACGAGGCCCATCTTGACAAAGCCTTAGAGGCCGGGCTGAAGGCATTGATGTACGACCCTTCTTTGTCCGAGGCGTATTCAGCACTTGGTCTTGTGTACCTCTATAAGAAATCTCATGACGAAGCACTGGAAGCAAGCAAGAAAGCTGTCGAGCTCAATCCAAGCAATCATACCGCGTATTGGATACTTGGTCGAACGTACGTGACGACCGATCGCATACGCGAAGCGGCAGATCTCTTTCGAAAAGTTATTGAGCTTAATCCCGATTTTTATACTGCGTACGGCGACATCATCCTTTGCTACAACCGGTTAGAAGAGAAGGAAAATGTCAGCCAATGGCTTGAAGCGTCGATGACGATGTTTCCGAGATACCTGTCACTTCATCCCGACGATGCCCGTGCTCATATTTTTTTCGCCGTTGCATTGGTGAGAAGCGGTCGTATCGACGAAGCAAAGATTAAGGCGGCGAGGGCAATTGAATTGAGCCCAAACGACCCCCTCATGTTCTATAATGCAGCTTGTTTTTATGCCAACGTGGGAGATAAGACGGCGGCACTCCAAACTCTGAAAAAGGCACTCTCATCGGGTTACGGATTTCATGAATGGATCAAGCGCGACCCAGACCTCGACAATATCCGGAACGAGCCGGAATATATTGAGATGATGAAGGGAAAATAGTCTGATGATCGGCCAAAGCCCCAAGCTTGCCCGGTCTTCTGAAACAACAATACATTGAAAGAGAGATTTACTATGAAGTCAACGTATTCATATTGTATGCTGGTATTGATTTTTTTAATACCCGCGCGCAGTTTACCGCAAAGCAACAAAAAAGTTTTTGCGTTGGACGACGTAAGAAAAATTGTCCGGCTTTCCGATCCGCAAATTTCACCCGACGGCAGCCAAATCGCGGTGGTTGTTTCTCGACCCGATTGGGAAAGCGATAAGAACAACGAAGAAATTGACCTTGTCAATGTTAACGATGGCTCGTTTCGGAGTATTACATTCCGGAGAAAGAGCATTTCCGGATTACGATGGTCACCCGATGGCGGCAGATTGGCATTTATATCGGAAAGCCCCGATTCAGAGAATACACAAATCTACGTTATGCCGATGAATGGCGGCGACCCGGAGCAAATTACTGAATCAAAAACTGGCGTCAAGGAGTTTACATGGAGTCCGGACGGTACGAAAATAGCTTTTGTGGCTCAGGATTCCGTTTCGAACCCAAAGGCCATAAAGCATAATGAAGATGCATTCAAAGTGAGCTATAACAACTATCTTGTTCGCGCCGAGGTGCAGCCGTGGCATCTCTGGACTGTCTCATTGAAAGGAGGCAAGGCCGTACAATTAACGAAAGGGGAATTCAGCATGTGCACCGATCAGGAAAGTATTTCTCCGATCGTCTGGAGCAAAAATGGCACTACGCTTGTTTTTCAGCAATTTCCTGATGTGTGGGAAGGCAACGCATGGCATTCGACGATAATGGAAATTGATACAAGCGCCGGCGAAGTGAGAACCTTGATTGAAGATGAAGGTTCGGGCCGTCCCCAGTATGCCGCTGGAACAGAACTGCTCTCATTTATGCGGCCCCGCAACGGTGATCAAAATAATGGCAATGCGGTGTATGTGAGAAAAGACGGAAAGAATATCGATATCACTCACCAGCTAAGTCGCAACGTAAACAATTATCTGTGGCTTCCCGATGCCGCTTCAATCTTAATTGCCGGGGAAGAAGGAACTCACTCTGTTTTATGGCGTCAGCCGATCAACGGAGACGCTCAACGAATTGATGTTGGAAATGTGGAGGTTGAAAGTCAAAGCATCAGCATCTCTAATAGCGGGACCATCGCTTTCACCGGAAATATGTCTGAACACCCTTCTGAATTATACGCTTTATCTTCGTTATCCGGGAAGCCAAAACGACTTACGAACGTAAACAGCTTTATCGACAGTCTGGCATTTGGTAAAACAGAAAGTGTAGACTGGAAAGGATCCGATGGGTTCGATGAGGACGGTGTCGTAACGTATCCCGTTGAATTTGCCAGCGGCAAAAAATATCCGCTTGTCATGGTCATACACGGCGGACCTGAAGCTGCATCAACGGTGGAATTTTCTCCCCTTCCTCAGCTCCTGTCGGCGATGGGGTTTTTCGTATTTCAACCGAATTACCGCGGAAGCACAAACCTGGGGGATTCATATCAACATGCAATTTTTAAAGATACAGGAGAGGGACCCGGAAAAGATGTTATGGCAGGATTGGACAAAGTTATAAAGCTCAACGTCGTCGATACCAGCCGGATCGGAATCTCCGGCTGGTCATACGGCGGTTACATGACCTCGTGGCTTAACGGTCGCTATCCAAATAAATGGAAAGCGGCTGTCGAGGGAGCGGCTCTTAATGACTGGGTGATGGATTATACGATTGCTTATTATCAGAAAGGCGACCTTTATTTCTTTGGAGGATCGCCATGGAATGATAAATACTGGAATATCTGGAGAGAACAATCTCCGATCGTGTTGGCAATAAATGTGAAAGCCCCAACTCTTATAATGGGCGACGCCGGCGACGAGAATGTACCGATTGTAAACAGCTACGAAATGTATCACGCGCTTCTCGATAACGGAGTACACACTGAATTCTATGTCTATCCTGTCGGTACTCACTTCCCCGGCGATATAGTTCGTAGAACCGACGTCTATAAGAAATGGATTGAGTGGATGGGAAAGTATCTCAATAAATGAGGATATGAAGTACGCCATTATTTCTGACATACATTCAAACCTAGAAGCGCTTCAAAAAGCCCTCGCTATCATCGATGATAAGAAAGTCGATGAGATTATTTGCCTCGGTGATGTCGTCGGGTACGGCGCCAACCCCAACGAATGCGTCGACATTATTCGCAGTCGCTGCTCGACCTTCGTGTTAGGGAACCACGACGAAGCGGCGTTAGATCCTTTATCTCCCCGCGATTTCAATCCCATTGCACAAAAGGCAGTGGAGTGGACAGCGGCGCATCTCACAAATGAGAGCAAGTCATTTTTATCCTCCTTGCCCATGGTCGCCAAAAAAGAAAACATCTTCCTCGTTCATTCTTCTCCCTCTTCACCGGAGTTGTGGGATTATGTTATTACCGCCGATGATGCCGTTGCCGCGATGCATCATTTTGAAGAAAAGATCTGTTTTATCGGGCATACACACATCCCGGGAATTTTTTCCCCAATCGGCCGGTCGAAATCGGTCTCTCGAAATGAACAGCACCTTGTCAATGTGGGGAGCGTGGGCCAACCCCGCGATGGGAACCCGATGCTGGCGTTCGGGGTTTTTGATTCGACTGCATGGACTTACGAATTGATTCGTGCCGAGTATAACATTGAGGGGGCGTCCGAAAAAATTCTGAAAGCCGGCTTGCCCCGAGAACTTGGATACAGGCTGATGTACGGGATGTAAAGCTAATTCTTTAATCCAATCCGGCTCATTTTTTAAACCGACAATATCCTCAATTGAACGAATCCGCATTTTCAGCGAGGGAAATGCGGATTTCTATTACCCGTCTATGCCGTTCAAAATGGGTTCATTCGCCACTCGGCAATCGACAATTGCAAATGGTCCCTTGACTTTTGCCATTCTAAATATTATTTTAGGCTCACCTAAATTTATTAATGGAAGGCATACAGGCATCGGTGGCGAAAGATCAAGGTGCTGAGCATGGACGAAGACCTGGCGAGAAGATATCATGATGCACAACAAGGAAAAATGAGCGGTGTTTTCGGAATTCCGATGGTTCGGTTTTATTGCACTTTGCTTTTGCGTTGTGGAGACCGCATTATCACAGACTGAAGATTTCCACGGCCAAGCGTCGGGATGGGCGAGCGCCAATCACGATAGTTCGCCCGGCTCTCAAGGAGGCCTGCGCTATATTCCGGATCTTCTGGTCGAACAAAAGCTTAGCGATCAATTCGATGCTAACATGGAGCTTTCATTAAACGCGTTCACAACTGCGCAATATGCAGAAGGGCAACCTCCAACGTACGAAGGCCAAATAAAACCGTACCGCGGCTGGATCCGGCTTTCAACGGACAAGTTCGAAATGAGGGTCGGATTGCAGAAAATCAATTTTGGCTCAGCGATGATTTTCCGGCCGCTGATGTGGTTTGACCGGGTTGATCCGCGCGATCCGCTTCAGTTGACCGACGGAGTCTATGCCATGCTGCTGCGGTATTCTTTTCTGAATAATGCAAACATCTGGCTCTGGGGGCTCTATGGCAACAACGATACAAAAGGTTGGGAGCTGGTTCCTACGGAGAAGAAGACATCGGAATTTGGCGGCAGAGTACAATCGCCTTTGTGGAGCGGTGAGATCGGTCTTACATACCATCACCGGCGGGCAGACCTGAGTCCGCTGATACGATTACCGATCGGTACGGGCAGCCTCATCGCTCCGGAAGATCGCTTGGGACTGGATGGAAAATGGGACGTCGGTATCGGCCTTTGGTTTGAATCGGTGATGATTCGCCAGGAAAGTGACTTTCTTCAAAACAAGTATCAGCGTCAGGGAACAGTAGGAGCCGATTACACATTCGACGTGGGTAACGGTTTATATGTGGCAACGGAGTATTTTCGCTCCGACAATCCTAAAATGCCATTCGGTTCGGGTGATGGAACCGGTTTCTCCGCCCTTTCAGCTAATTACCCTCTTGGCGTCGTCGATCAGGTATCGGCCATTCTCTACCGTGACTGGAACAATGAGGAATGGTACCGTCTGTTAACATGGCAACGGACGTACGATAACTGGAGCTTTTATCTTATAGGGTTCTGGGATCCGGAGAACATCCTGCTTTACAGCAACCAGGCGGGAACAAATCCGTTCGCCGGGACCGGGTTTCAAGTCATGGTAGTGTTCAACCATTGATTTTAAGAGATGTCAAACTTCCAATAGATTGAGTTTTGCCAAATTTTTAAATGACCATCTTAGGTGCAGCGAGACCTCCTACGTATTCTTGATATAGAATTAAATGAGAAAAAATATGCAGAACACCGCTCTGATAACAATTAAAGATCTTGACAAATTTTATTCCCTTGGTGCGACGACTTTGAAAGCGCTCGATCACATCAATCTTTCTGTAATGAAGGGAGAATTCCTTGGCCTTGTTGGACCGAGCGGTTCAGGAAAAACGACACTGCTCAATATCATCGGATCCCTCGACGCGCCGACGGAAGGAACTGCGGAAGTGCTGGGGCGAAAAATAGAATCCCTTTCCCACAGGGAGGCGGCGAGCCTGCGAAACAACCACATCGGTTTCATCTTTCAGACGTTCAATTTGCTTCCGGTCTATACGGTGTATGAAAACGTGGAGTTTCCACTTCTGCTGCAAGGGATGGAATCCTCTCAGCGCAAAAAGCTTGTCGAAGAAGCGCTCGCTTGGGTCGGCCTTGCCGATCGCAGAGATTCTAAGCCCGCGCAGCTTTCGGGAGGACAAAGCCAGCGCGTTGCAATCGCAAGAGCAATCGTCAAAAAACCGGAAATCGTTTTGGCGGATGAGCCCACTGCTAATCTCGATGCAGCGAACTCCCACCACATCATGAAAACGATGGTGCAGCTGAATGAGGACCTTAAAACAACATTTATCTTCGCGACTCACGACGAAAAAGTCATCGGCTACCTGAGGCGAAAAATCACGCTTGTCGACGGAAAAATTTCCAAAGACGAAAGCGTTGAAAGACAACTTCCCTCAATGAGGTGAACCATGCTGACACTTAAACTTGCCCTTAGGAATATTCTCAGCGCCGGCCTTCGAACATGGCTCAATGTCGTTGCGCTCTCTTTCGCATTCGTGGCGATCATCTTTTTGCAAGGATTTTATGACGGGTTAAACGATCAGGTAGAACACGCGACAATCGACGCTTTGTACGGCGGCGGGCAATATTGGCAAAAAGGATATGACCCTTACGACCCCCTCACGCTGGAAGACGCTCACGCACAAATTCCGCCGCAGCTTCAAACGGTAATCGGCGTGAAAGAGGCTGTTCCGATTCTGATCCGGACAGCGACGATTTATCCTCAGGGACGATTTCGGTCTGTCATTCTCAAAGGCATCGACCCGGATCAAACGGTGATGTCATTTCCCTCATCGTTGTTGAAAGGCGGCCGAGACGGCATTCCTGCTCTGATCGGGAGCAGGATGGCAAGGAGCGCAGGATTAAGCAAAGGAGATGTGGTCACCGTCCAGTGGAGGGACGTGCACGGCACATTCGACGCACGCGATGTCAATATTGTTGAGGTGTTCAAAACCACCGTGTCCGATATTGACAATGAACAGATTTGGATTCCACTCGATCAGCTGCAACAATTCACGCATATGCCGAATCAGGCGACGATAATTGTGTTGAAGAAGAGTGTCGCGCCCGCTGACAATACGCCCGGATGGGAGTTTAAGAATCTCGACTTTCTTCTCCGGGATCTCCACTCGGTAGTAAAAATGAAAAGAGTGCAGGGGAGTATTATGTATCTTCTTCTTCTGTTCCTCGCGATGCTTGCGATCTTCGATACACAGGTCCTCTCAATTTGGCGCCGGAGAAAAGAAATGGGAACACTCATGGCTCTCGGCATGACGAGGACAAAAATTATTGAATTATTCACGGTGGAGGGGGCTCTTCACAGTTTCCTTGCCGCGCTGGTCGCGGCCCTGTATGGAATTCCACTGATGGCGTACATTGCAAACAAAGGATTTGACCTTCCCGCAAAGACCGACAGCTTCGGCTTTGCAATCGGAGAGAAGCTCTTCCCGACGTTCTCTCCCGCGCTTATCGCCGGCACCACCATTCTGGTCTGCTTTGTAACGACGGTCGTCAGTTTTCTGCCGACGAGAAAGATTGCCCACTTAAAACCGACTGATGCGCTCAGGGGGAAGCTTACATGATTTCTTTTCTTTTCAAAGGTCTTTTGCGCGATCGATCCCGGTCGCTTTTTCCCTTCCTCACGGTTTTAGCGGGGGTTGTCCTGACCGTTTTCCTGCACGCCTGGTTGAACGGAGCAGTCTCTTCGCTGATTCAATCGACGGCGCACTACAGCACCGGGCATGTTCGAGTGATGACGAGGGCATACGAAAAAGAAGCCGACCAGATTCCCAACGATCTGGCGCTGCTTGGAATCGACACCCTTATGACAGAATTGAAGCGCGATTATTCGGACTTTCGCTGGACACCCCGTATTATGTTTGGCGGGCTTCTGGATATTCCAAATGCGAAGGGTGAGACAAAGGCACAGGCTCCGGTCAGCGGTCTGGCGATTGACCTCCTCTCTACCGGCAGCCCTGAATGGAAAATTCTCAATATCCGTCAAGCTCTCGTGAAAGGACGTACTCCGCAAAAACAGGGAGAAATGTTGGTGGGTGAGGAACTTGCCGACAAGCTCCAAATCCAACCGGGCGATACCGCAACACTTATCAGCTCGACCATGTATGGGAGTATGAGCGTCACCAATTTTGTCGTTGTGGGTATGGTTCGATTTGGAATTGTAGCCATGGATAAGGGGACAATGATTGCAGATATTTCAGATGTTCAACAAGCCCTTGACATGGAGCATGGAGCCGGAGAAATTCTGGGCTTTTCTCCGGACGATCTTTATCACGAAGATCGGGCAAACGCAGTGACTGCGGATTTTAATTCCCACTACAAGAACCCTTCAGAAGACACAATAAAAGTTACTGCCTCATTTGCCCCTGTCATGGGGACGCTTCGGACGGAAAGCGGCCTCTCTGAATATCTCGATTATGTCAGCCTCTTCTCCGATGTCATTATAGGCGTCTTTGTGGTGGCAATGTCTATCGTTCTCTGGAATGCCGGCTTAACAGGAAGCCTGCGGCGGTACGGTGAGATCGGTGTCCGCCTGGCGGTTGGTGAAGACAAAAGGCATATCTATTTCTCATTGCTCGCCGAGTCGCTCATGATCGGATTCATCGGCACGCTTGCCGGTACCGCGATCGGTCTCGCGGTTGCGTATTATGGTCAGGTGAAAGGACTTGACATCGGGTCGGTGTTGAAGGATAGCACGATGATGATGCCAAACGTGATACGGTCTGACATCACGCCGTTCACTTTTGTGATTGGATTTCTCCCCGGCCTTCTTGCCACGTTTCTCGGAACAGCAATATCCGGCATCGGCATTTACAAGCGGCAAACTTCGGAATTGTTTAAGGAGCTTGAAACATGATTCGCGTACTCACTCTACTTCTCACTGCGTCGGCGTTTACTTTCACATTGGAAGCATCATCGGGAGACGAGATCCTGAAAAAAGTCGATCAAAACATGTTTTCAGAAACCAGGATTTCCAATTCGCGGATGGTTATTCACGGGCGCCGTGAGACAAGAACGGTTGAATCAAAATCGTGGCAGCGGGGAACGAGTGAATCATATTCTGAGTTTCTTGCCCCCGCGAGGGAGAAAGGAACAAAGATGCTGAAGCTCAGAGACATGTTGTGGAATTATTCTCCCTCGACAGACCGAACGATCATGATATCGGGGAGCCTGCTTCGCCAATCGGTGATGGGCTCCGATCTTTCTTATGAAGATATGATGGAAGATCCGCACTTACCCAATTTGTACTCGGCGACAGTGGTTTTCCAGGACACACTTAGCGGCCGCGATTGTTGGATACTCGACCTCAAGGCAAAGAAGGAGGATGTTTCGTACGACCACCGCCGCGTATGGGTTGACAAGGAGAGGTATATCGTTCTCAAAGAGTACCTTTACGCTGAGAGTGGAAAGCTGTTGAAGACTATGGACGTACGGGAGGTCATGCATGTTCAAGACCGATGGCTGGCAAAATCGATTCTCTACAAGGATGTCCTCAAGGAAGGAGAAGGCACGGAGTTTTACATCGATGCTATTACACTTAACGCCGCTATTCCCGACTATCTCCTCTCGAAAGCGGCGTTACGAAGATAGACAGAAGAATTTCCTTACAATCTGAGTTTTGCCGGTATTTCTGGCGGAAAAGCCCTCTTCACATTTCCCCTTTTTGTTAACCCGCGAAGCAATTTGTACCACTGGTAGTGAATTGGTTTCGACGAAAACCGGCCGGAGCATTTGGGAGAAGCTATTCAATACAGAAATCTTGACAGAAATTTTTGGATGAATCGAGATTGTTTCGTCATCCGTCTGGACTCACTTCAGTGGAATGGCAAAAATACTTGATTCATGGTATTGCGCTCACCTTTCTTTGTTCGTATTTTCCAGCGTCCGCAAGAAATGTCTTTTGAAAGACTACATCGGGGAGGTAAATGAAACCATGCCGCGTTGTATCTTCAAAATCAAATTACCAGTTTGCTCGTTGGAGCGGGGGTACGGAATTCATTCCTTAATTACCTACGATCCTTAAATCACATTAAATGAAACCGACAATATTCATTTTGTTTGTTCTTTTTTCTTTTTGTGCGCTCACCTGCAAAAAGGAATCGCCGGTTGCTCCAAAACCTCCTCCCCCAAGCGGACCGGATACCACCAGTCATAATTTTACCTTTACCCAATACACCTTTGGCGGATTAGGAGGGTCAAGTTACTTTAAGGACGTTGCAATTGTTAGCGATACGGACATTTGGGCGGTTGGTGCAATTTATACCTCTCCGGATTCTACGTACAATGCCGCACATTGGGACGGGAAGAAATGGCTTTTAAAACAAGTCCCTTTCGTCGGTTCTTGTAGTGCGGTAATGTACCCCCCTCTCCAAGGAATATGGGCATTCGGAACTAACAATATTCTTTTCACAAATGGCGGAAGCATTGTTCACTTTGATGGAACGAATGCAGAAATGGATTGCGGGATGAATTCTTTATTATCGGGAGCGATAAATAAAATTTTCGCAATTAATCTGGACAATATCTATATCGTGGGTAATGCAGGCACTATTATCCATTACGATGGCACGACTTGGACGAAACAGTCGAGCGGAACAACAATCGACCTTTATGATGTCTGGGGGACAGCCGATGGAAGCGTTGTCTGGGCTTGCGGGTATTCGAATGATAATTTCCACAGTATTCTTTTGAAATATGAAAACAATCAATGGCTGACCCTCTGGCAGCGGGATGGTTCCACTGCCGTCGCACCATTTGGCTATAATGTCGGGAGCATATGGAGGGCATCGTCAACGTACATTACGAGCACCAATGGAGTATTCCGCCTTGATAGTGATGCATCACAAACACAACTCTCTAGTCCCTTCTCGGGATTTACGCCGAGTCTACGAGGGAACGCAGATAACGATTTTGTTGTCGTCGGCGATAACGCAACAATTTGGCATTACAACGGTAAAAACGGCAAGGAACTTTTTGGAGGAATAGCGACACAACCATTGGACGCATGTGGGCTGAGGGGTAACATTCTTGTTGCTGTTGGCTCGGATTATTCCACATTTCCCAACAAAGCGTTAATCTACGTTGGTCTAAGATAGTAAAGGAAAGGATTTAATACTGAAAAGCTCGGTCGTTTGTAGGATTATATACTTTTAAACAATCGTGTCGCGATTCGTAATCTTGGAGGCGAGATGATTTTTGTCCACAGAAGGAGAAAACAATCATGAAACGTATTATAATGTTTTTAAGTTTGTGCACAGTTCTAATCCCTTATAAAAGTTGGGCAGTCCAGGGAGAATTTATTATTTATCAAACGGGCAATCCAGTGCAGCTCAAGCTTCAGCTTCAAAGCAGTGGTTATGCTTGGTTATGGAAAAAGGCAACCGGGAAGGTTGTTCTATCTCCAACGTACATTCAGACTTTCTACAATAACAATAATTTTGGGTTTGCCTGCCCGAAAAGTCAAGATGTAGGAACGAATGGTTTCATGCCATGGGGGCTAATGCAATTTACTCTGAGCAGCAGCACCGCATCAGATACCTTTATGATAGATTTTCGCGATGAGAACTGGGCAACAGCCTATGTTCCCAGTGCTGATATTTATTTATACTTCAATCCCGCTGACGGTACAGCTTATCTTCATCCTCCGTCAGGAAGCGACACACCGGTAACCAATGGAAAGACCATTAATATATGGGATGCCTATCATCAAGAGAATGGACCGCTCCAGACAGATCTTCTTCCTCCGGTATTTCTGACAAATTTAATCAATTCGGCTAACGCGACAGGAACGCTGCATGTGGCAAGTTCCAATTATAATTCCGGTGACACTGCGTTGGCTGCCTATAATAATAGTTACAATATCGGGACAATGGCGAAGGGCGATGGTATAAACGTTGACAGATTTCCAAACTATCAGAGTTCGGGAATAACATACAAGCATAACAATTGGCGCAATGTTGCATCAGATGACTCACTAAATAGAATGGTGTTCCTTACAAGCGATAAGAATCAGCAGTTTGCAAATTTCAATCCTCTTTACGCCGCTATTCTTTGCAACAGCCTCGACGGCACTGTCGTCACCGGAACAAGCGGAGGTTATATACCATTCGTTGATCCATGGTATGTAGATGCAAACGGCAATCAGACTGGACAGTCGGTGAATATTACTTCAGGCAGTTTCCCGACGGGTGCATACAGTCAATCTAGTGGCGGAGTGTTCTTAAATCAAGATTATAACATCGCTGGCAATCCTCATTACTCCGTCCAAGCACCGGTTTCACAACCGATCAACAACCTTACAGCATTCTTCGGAGGCTGGAGTGCATCGCCGAGCAGCTATGTTACATTCCAAAATGCAACATCTCCAACAACAGCTCTGGTTTTCAATTCAGCAGGCGCGACAGTCACCGCCAATTACATTTACTCCGTTGTCGCATCAAATGCAACATTGGAGGCAGGAACATACTCATTCGCCGGTTCGCTCACAATCAATTCCGGTGCAACACTCACGCTCACTTCCGGTACCACTTTGAATTTTCCCGCAGGTGCAAATCTCGTTGTCAACGGTACCCTTGTTGCCAAC
The DNA here is from genome assembly GCA_049578505.1 of Bacteroidota bacterium. Lineage (GTDB taxonomy): Bacteria > Bacteroidota > Ignavibacteria > UBA10030 > UBA8401 > JAGVPT01. Next base: position 15,371 of record JBAUMC010000100.1, read on the forward strand.
GGGGTTACGTTCAACTTTACGCAGTATTACTCCTACTCTGGAATTACAATAAATGCGGACGGTTCGTCACTAACGAATTGTACGATCTCCGGGGCGGATCAGCCGCTTAGTTTCACTAACGTCAATACGGCAACAGTCAACTCTTGCACAATAAATAATTCATTGTTCAGCAGTTCGCAGGCCATTAATGTCTCTAACTCCACGCCGGATATTGAGAATGTGCAAATCATCGGTCAATCGGGTTCTTGGAACGGAGTCCGTTATACGAACGGCGGAGGTGGCACACTTAATGGTACGACAATCCAAAATCTTGGGGCTGGCAATGGAATTGTCATTCAGGGGAATCCCAATCCCACTATTTCAGATTGCAGTATTGATAACAATTATTTTTACGGCATCATTTCTATTGGACCGACGACCGGTGTCCCGTTGATTACAGGCAACGATTTCAACAGCAACGGCACCCATGGCAGCACAAAACAATATTTCAATCTGTACTTCGAGAATTATTCCTGGGGAACCGTGCAATCGAACTACATTACCGGCAGCCTTGTCGGTGTGGGCTCATACTACGGCTCCTCTGTCACCGCAGGCAGCGGACAGAAGGGATGGAACACGATAGTGTGGAACGATTATAATATAATATGCAGAAGTACTGGAAGCTCAATGGGCTTTGGTTCCTACTCTGGAAGGTATTACTCTGGCACATGCAATACCATCTACGGAGGCACATACGATGCATACGCAGATGAGGGTGCGACCATCATCGCGGAATATAACTGGTGGAACGAATATCCGCCTGATGCAAGCAAAATAACAACTTCCACAGTCGACTATAGTAATTATTTGGTAACTCAAGGAGATTGTCCAGGAGGAGGTGGGGACGTGATTGTTCAAGGGGGTAGCTCCTTATCAAGCGGCCTAGACTCATCCGGTTCTGCTTCCCAGCTCTATCAACGCGCGACAAATGCATTTCTTAACAAAAATTACTCGACATCAACTGTCCTTTGTCGATTGGTTCTTAAAAGAAATGCCTCTGTTTTGGAGAAGCAACAGGCATTGGTTCGATTATTGTCCGTCTTTCTCCAATCCGGCGACACCACGATAGTCGCAGATTTGAAATCCCATATTATAGGTTCAGACAGTGTATCGGAAACCGCTGAAGAACTTCTTGCGAAAGCGTACGTGGCAACAGGCAAGACATCAAATGCGGTATCTCTTGCTAATGACCTCATTTCCAAAAATCCAGGAACGGAGATCGAGAAACAAGCGCTATTGCTTCTGGCCTCACTGCGAGCCTACGATAAAAGCGCCGAATCGATTTCAGCCCGGGCATTGAAGGATGTAAAAGAGAGGTTTGGATCTTCACTTGATCAGGGTTTGATGGCAGCATTGACAACGGCCAGCGATGTTGCAAATAGCTCCGCAAACAAAGAAGCTGTGCAAAAGACCAAAGTGGAGGCAGCCGTGAAAGAATACGGCATCGGGAATTATCCCAATCCTTTTAACCCTGCAACCACTATTTCCTATCAGATCCCGAAAGATGGCCGGGTAACGATAAAGATATTCGACGCTATCGGCAGGGAAGTAACAACTCTGGTTGACGAGTTCAAGCCGGCCGGTCGCTACACGGTACAATTCAATGCCTCACGTCTTTCGTCTGGAATTTATTTCTACTCGATTAGGTCGGGAGATTACAATGCCGTGAAGAAGATGTCTTTGATCAAGTAATTCACTTTTTTGATTGCAATAAAGTCCCCGGACCAAATGATGTTGCGGGGACTTTTGTCTATTAATTTTAGCTTGCCTGTTGGCAAGCTTTCATCTCTTTCCCACCGCCCCAGTGTTCCCGGATCGACTTTGAGAGTAAGTGCTAATGCCCTTTGGCTCATTCCCCGGAGGCGCGGGTACGCGACGATCTCCTGTCCTATCATTTCTATACTCGTCAATCGATAAACGACGCTCCTATCGCGCGGTCAAGTTCGTACTTGCTGAGGGTAAAATGATAAAGCGCCTGGAGATACATCAATTTAGCTGCCGATTCTGCAGTTTCCGCATCCAAAAGATCAAGATTAGTGATGGAGCCTGTTTCATACTGCGTTCGCGCAATCGCGACAGCATCGTGCGCCTGCTGCAATTGTATTTCTGAAATCTGCACTTTCGACACAGCTGCCTGAACATCTGCCACAACTTGTTCAACGTCGGATCGTATTTGTCCCTCCACGTCCCGACCGTGCGCCTGCTCTGCTTGCACAGCTGCCTGGGCCTCTTCTTCTTGATGGCCTACCCGTCCGCCGTCAAAGATAGGTACCTGTGCCTGCGCCCCCCACACCCAGTTGCCGCGGACGGGATAAATATTCGGCTCGTAACCGTTGTTCAGCGCGTAGACGGCGCTCACTTTCAGCGTAGGCATATTGCCCAGCGAATTCAGTTCTTTCTGGCGTTCGGCTGATTGTTCGGCATCGTGTGCAAGCTTCAATTCGGTCCGTTGTTCCAATGCTAGCCGGCTGAGAGAATCGATGTTCAACGACATCCGCGTTTGTTGAAAAGATCCGTGAATCGAGGGCAAGTTCTGTGTCGGAAGACTGAGAAGCTGACCCAACATTGCTTCTTGCTTTTGGAGCGAATTCTGAATGTCGACCTTCTGATTCTGCGCTCCTGCGACGCGTACTTGCGTGGTTAGAACGTCAAAACTAGTGGCAGTTCCCGCCTCAACTCGTTTTTGCGTCACCGTGAGATGCTGGTTCAGCGCTTCGATCTGTTCATCCTGCACCTTCATGCTTTTCTGCAGAAGAATAATAGTGTAGAATACGCGAATGGTCTGCAGCGATAGATTGGTCTTCGTCAATTCCATCGCATCGCGCAGCGTCTGCTCACGCGACTTGCTCAAAGTGACTGTGGTACTCGTCTTCCCAAAATCATAGAACGTGTATTCACCCGCAACATGCGCATTGTAATTGTCGGCCGGAGCCAGAACGATCGTCCCAAAAACGGGGAAGCTGAACTCCGCCAGGGGTCCGATGTGCGCGTATGAAGCCTGCGACATGACATCAGGGAGCTTGGCACTTGAGGCCTGCATCGTGCGTGCTTCAGCCGCGTGAATATTGGCAACCGCCTGCTCGATCGCCGGATGAGTTTGAAGTACTCGTTGAACGGCCTGTTCGACTGTCATCGAATCTTGCCCGGCGGCAATGCCGCTGAGAAGAAAAACCGTCGATAAAATTATTTTCCACATTTTCATATTTATCAATCCTCGTCTGACTCTGTCTTTACAATTAATAAAAATTTTATTCCATTACCACAGCATGCTCGAGCTTCTTTCGCTTTTGTACACGAAGGGATAAAATAGGAACAATCGCGGCAATCGTGATCATCGATGCCACCAAAAAGTCGTCGCACACTGCGCGGATAAACGCCTGTGTGGAAATGTGCGATGCGATGAGTGCCATAGCACGCATCGCTCCGAGAGCATGATTTCCACCGATTGCATCCATGCTGAAACGCGTTAGATGTCCCGCAACCTGACGAAACGCATCCGATTGCTGATTCACCGCCTGGCCGTATTCTGACATGTGATAAATCGTGCGCCGCAACAACATCGTACTCATAAAAGCAATGCCGAAGCTTCCCCCTAATTGGCGAATGACATTGAATAAACCGGACGCCTGCCCGATTTTGTGCCGTGGAATATTTGAAAGTGCCGTCGTATTAAGAGGCGTGAACATCAATCCCATGGCGAATCCGCGGATGTACAATGCAAGCATAATTTGATAGTGTTCCGAATACAACGACAATGAGCTGTTGATATAAAGGCTTGTCGCCAATAATATGATGCCGATCGTTGCAGGAAGTTTGGGATTTATTTTGTCCGATAGGTAGCCGGATATCGGAGCCGTCGTCGCCTGAAGAATGCCGACGGGCAAAAAGAGCGAGCCTGCCTGAAAGGCCGTATAGCCGAGAGATGTCTGGAGATAAAGGGGAAGTAAAAATGTGCTGCCGAACATCCCGAATCCGAAAATGAAAAGGACGCCGTTCGCAACGCTGAAATTAAAATCTTTGAATAATCGCAAGTCAATGAGCGGGTGATCGATGGTAAATTCCGTCACCAGAAACACAATGAGCGCGAGGGCGGAGAGCACAAAACAGGAGACGATGAACGGCGACGACCATCCCCCTGTATTCCACGACGCATTGCCGTCTGTCAGCGCGAGGAGCAGTGCACACACGAACGTTGCCATCGAGATAAACCCGATCACGTCGAACGAACGTGCCTTTTCCGTTTTATATTCTCGCTGGATGACCGCGGTGGCAAACAAACCGATGATCCCGACCGGCACGTTCACGTTGAAGATTGCATTCCAGTCAATATTATCGATGAGATACCCGCCGATCATAGGGCCGAGAGAGACGGAAGCCGCCGCCGCAATCGACCAAAACCCCAGTGCAACCCCCCGCTGGCGCATTGGAAATTCACGGGTGACAATCGACATGCCCGTCGGCATAAGCAGTCCTGCACCGCTTGCTTGGATGATACGAAAAGTAATAAGCGCGTTCTCATTCCATGCGAGTCCGCAGAGAAATGATCCCATCGTAAACAACGACAATGCTAGAAAATATGTTCTCTTGTATCCGAAGTGATCTGCAATCCACCCGGAGGTCGGAAGCATGACTGCAAAAACGAGCATGTAGGCAGTGATGACCCATTCGGCTTTATCGACGGTAATTCCAAACGACGCCATAATTTTCGGTAACGAAACATCGACAATGGTGGCGTCGAGAACTGCCATGAATGTTCCGATCATGACATTGGCAAGCACCCACCAGCGATAGGTCTCGTGTTCGTGGTGGAGGGACGGAACTCGTCTGACGAATCCCTCCCGTAGTTGCTGTCGTAAAGAAATTGCCACGGTTATCTCACCCTTACTTTTATCTCGACCGACATTCCCGGCAGGAGATCGATATGCCGTTGAGAGCCAGCAGCCGCTGTCCGTTCAATGGAAATCTTTACAGGTACGCGTTGGGTAACTTTTGTGAAATTGCCCGACGCGTTGTTCGGCGGGATGAGCGAGAATTGCGAAGCGGTGTTCGATCCGATTTGAAATACCGATCCCGAAAACTTTATATCCGGATATGAATCGACGGTGATTTCCACCTTATCGCTCGAACGCAACGCTTCAAGACTTGTTTCCTCGAGGTTTGCAGTCACCCAGATGTTTTTTAAGTCGTAAACTGAAAAAATCGATTCGCCCGGTTGAACTACGTCACCGGCAAGAGCCCAGCGCTTGGAGACGATGCCATTCATAGGAGATGTGATGATCGTATTCTGCAATTGAGTCTCAATGATTCCAAGTTGCGTCTTTGCGGCAAATGCCTGTGCCTTTGCGATGCTGCTGCGTGCCTTTGCAGATTCGTATTCGCTTTTTGAATGATCGAACTGCTCCTTAGGAATTATATTCCCTTTGAATTGAGTAGAATCACGCAGGAAATCCGTTTGCGCTTTATCCAGATTGACTTCGGCAAGAGAAATATTCTCTTGGGCCAGGGCAAGGGATGCCTTCGCCTGGTCTTCCTGCGCGCGCAAATCGCTGTCGTCGAGCTTCACGAGCACTTCGCCTTCCCGCACCGTGTCAGCCTCGTCAACCAGCAGCTGATCAATCCGTCCCAGCATTTTAGAGCTGATGGAAACTCTGTTGCCGTCGATATAAGCGTCATCCGTTGAAATGAAATCGCGCGTGTTGATGTAGTATTGCCATGTCACGAATGCAATTCCGAAAACAACAATAAACAAAGGGATCACAATTTTGAAATTCCGATACAAAGGAACCGATTCAATGGACTCCTCGTCACCGTTCCCGTTTTTTGATTGCGCGTCCCGTTGGTCCGTTAACAATGGTTTCTGTTTGACCTGCTGGTCTTCCTGTTGCGGCATTACCTCTATCCTTTCGTCAAATAAAATTATTTGTTTTTAAGAATCCCATGAAGCATGGTATTCACAAAACAAAGTGCTTCCTGTTCAAAAATTACACGGTCAGACTCATTGATTGAATGTTGATCATACCCGCGGAAAAAACGTATATGAAGTCCCTGCAACACATGGAGGATCATCAGCGCAGTTCTTTGAGGATGTTCAACATGAAACTCACCCGTCTTTTTGCCCTCTTGGAGAATGTGTGTAAGACAGCGAATCTCTTGCTCGACAAACGTCGCAAACAAGTCCTTGAAGATCGGCTTAACATCGTGCCATCCTTGCTGATGAAAATGGCTCAGATTATTGAGACGTTCGGTCAGCTTCAAACGAAGTTGAACATACTCCAGCAATTTTGTCCTCGCCGGATTCTTCTGCTGAAGCGTGCTATTTGCCTGCCCAAGGAATTCTTCCTGTTCATGCTGAACGACCGATCTGAAGATCGCCTCCTTTGTGGGGAAGTAATAATAGAGAGACGCCTTTGCCATGCCGATATCCTCGGCGATTTCATCCATCGTCACTTTGGAATACCCAAACGTGGCAAACCGTCCTTGTGCCGCGCGCAAAATGACCTCTTCCCTAACTCTTGTGAGATTTTCGTCCACTATCGTCCTTTCGACTATATTGGTAAAATAGTCGAAAAAAACTTTAGAATCAAGTGGTAGAGCTCATTTTTGTTTTATCACATCAACTTCTCCGGAAAGTAAATGCAACCGGCATGCCAGAGCTCGATCAGCATCATTCGGAAATCTGATTATCCGGAGAACTTTGAGCCACTTACTGAATACTGGCGCATTCGTTGGGGGAGGCATTTCAAGAGATAATTGATGTCTGGATCCAAGGCAATCGAATGAGAACTATCTGTTTGTGAGAGGGCAATTCCAGGATTATGGAACTAAACGAGAACAAAGATATAGAATATCGGAAGAATCATTCGATCCGCTCTTTCGTTTTCGTGAAAGAAGCGACAATTAAAGGACTGATTTTGGAAAAAGTGTCCGACTACCAATGCTCACGTACTGGTGCATTTTACGTGGCTTGGCGTCCTCCGCGTCCTTGCGGTTAGTAGAAAACCGCAATGGACGCCAAAGGGCAAAAGACGCAGATAACTCTTTCACGAAATGCAGACAAACTATCTTAGTTTCGAAATGTGTCACTATTCAAGCTCATCGGGACTTGATATTGACTCATTTTTCGGGTAATTTTCCCCCTGCATTTTGATCGGGCCTGAGGAACAAGAGAGTTGGTGAAAAGCCTCTGGAATTCCAATTAGCGGAATGATAGAGGCCTTTGTGTTTAAGAACGACGACGGGTATGCACCCTGTGAGAGGCCGACGAAATCTGAAACATGAATAAATTAAGCCGCCGTTGATACAAGATTGGTAGGACAGGTAAGTCTCACAATGCAAAGGATAGTCATTGAGCAACATCAAAGAAGTGCTTATTGGAAAACCGCGCGATATTCATGACCCTAAACTTTTCCACAAAATTTCCCTCATTGCGTTTCTCGCCTGGGTAGGACTTGGCGCAGATGGACTCAGTTCCTCGGCATACGGGCCCGATGAAGCCTTTCGGGCGTTATCCGGGCATACCGAACTTGCAGTTCTTCTCGCGGTTGCGACTGCGTTGACAGTCTTTATCATATCGTACGCATACAGCCGTATCATAGAACATTTTCCGAGCGGCGGCGGTGGATTTGTTGTAGCGACAAAACTTCTCGGCGCTCCATTCGGAGTGGTATCCGGGTCCGCGTTGCTTGTCGATTACATCCTCACGATTACCGTTTCCATTGCATCGGGTGCCGCACAGATCTTCAGCTTCTTGCCGTATTCCTGGCAACCGTGGATGGTGCCGGTCGAAGCAATAACCATCATTCTTCTCGTTATTTTGAACCTTCGCGGAATCAAGGAATCCATCGAGGTTATGGTGCCGATTTTTATCACGTTTGTCGTTGCCCATCTTGTTCTCTTTGGCGGGGCAATTTTTCAGCATCTTCATGAAGCCCCGGTAATTGCCTCGCAGGTTGGACAGAATCTGCATTTGAGTTATAGCACTCTCGGCTTCTGGGGGATGTTCGTGATTTTAGCGCGTGCATATTCCCGCGGGGCCGGAACCTATACCGGCATAGAAGCAGTGTCGAACGGTATTCAGATAATGCGCGAACCCCGCGTTCCCACGGCCAAACGTACGATGATGTACATGGCAACGTCGCTCGCGATAACTGCGGGCGCAATTCTTCTCATTTATCTATTGCTTGGTGTCACCGAACAACCCGGGAAGACACTGAATGCGGTCATGGTTGAAAAACTCAATTTTGGGGAATGGTATGTTGTTATAGTGCTTTTGTCGGAAGCCGCACTTTTGTTTGTCGCTGCACAAACGGGCTTCATCGATGGTCCCCGTGTCATGGCGAACATGGCAAACGACCGGTGGCTGCCGCATCGTTTCGCCTCGCTCTCCGACCGCCTGACCATGCACTACGGTATTATTATTATCGGCGCCTCATCGATAGCAACACTCCTTTACACCGGGGGGAATATTGACGCGCTTGTAACAATGTACTCCATCAACGTGTTCATTACTTTTTCCTTGACCGAAATCGGTATGGTCAAGTTCTGGATTACCGGACGCAAAAAATATCCCGAGTGGAAAAAATCTTTGCCGGTCCATATGACCGGCCTTGTGCTCTGCCTTTCGATCCTCACGATTGTCGTAATAGAAAAATTTCAACAAGGCGCGTGGATGACGGTTGTAGTAACGTCGCTGTTGATTCTTTTGTGCGTTATTATTCGAAGGCATTACCGCCTGGTGGCGGCAAAACTTCGTTCGTTATCGGATATCCTTGTGGGGCTCCCTACGAAAAATAGTCCGATTGATCGCGGGCAAAAAATTTCCCCCAATATACCGACAGCCATTTTGCTCGTTGAAAGCTACAACGGGCTCGGCATTCACTCCCTGCTTAATATCATAAAGCAGTTCCCGGGTTATTTCAAGCAAATAGTGTTTGTTTCGGTGGGAGTCGTGGACTCGGGAAATTTTAAAGGAATCGACGAGGTTGAGCGGCTTGAAGCTAATACAAAGCAGGAATTACAGCAGTATGAGCAATTGGCGACGAACCTCGGACTTGTGGCAACGTCGCGAATGTCTGTGGGTACGGAAGCGGTAGAAGAATCAGAAAAGATTTGCAAAGAGCTCTCGCGGGAATTCAAGCAGTCGGTCTTTTTTGCAGGAAAACTTGTCTTCCAGAAACAAAAATGGTATCAACGCATTCTTCACAGCGAAACGGCATTTGCGATCCAGAATCGCCTTGAACTCGACGGACTTTCAATGGTGGTGCTGCCGGTTCGAGTGTGGAATTAAACAGGTATCGGATTAGTTCTGATATATCATCTTTATTGTTTCAGAATAATTTTCGGGCTGCACTCGACGGAGATAAACGCCGCCTGATAAAATGGTTGCACTTCACTTCAGATCATGTTCCCCAACAGTATTTAAATCTTCCACAAGAGTTTCAATTTCCTGCCCCGTTATTGCAAGAGCTGATTTTCACACGGCTCAAAAGTCGGAACCCAAACGCATTCTCCGCCTTTTGCATTTTTGACACCGGCCGAACCGTCATTTTGCGTGGAGATTTTCCGAAGCGGTCTTGTTGAGGAATACAGAGACAGTATTGGATCCATAATTTGTCAAAGTAAGATCCGGCTTGCCGTCTCCGTTGAGATCGCCGATAGAAATAGAGGATGGAGCGGTTCCTGTTGTGAGCTCTTTTTTTGTTGAGAAGGAAAAAGTCGTATCTCCCTGAGCTGTCGTGTTTAACCAAACCGAAACAGTAGCGGAATTGTAATTCGCTACGCTAATGTCCAGCCTGCCATCCCCGTTGAGATCTTTCAGGCAGATGAATTGCGGATTCAACCCCGTTGCGATTTCTGTTCTGCGTGAAAATGAAATAGAAGTAGATCGAGAAGCTGTAGCGTTCAAGAATGTGGAAACGGTATTTGATCCATAGTTTGCCACAGCAAGATCAGGTTTACCGTCTCCGTTGAGATCGCCGATAGCAACTGAGATTGGACGCTCCCCCGTTATGAAATCTATTTTCGACAAAAACGAGGGTACCACAATACCAGGTACAGTGGTGTTCAAAAATATTGAAACGGTATTGGACCTGTAGTTCACCACGGCAAGATCGGGTTTGGCGTCTCCGTTGAGATCGCGGATAGAAACGGAGACCGGCCGGTCGCCGGTCGTGAAATCCTTTCTCGGAGCGAATGAGGGAGTTGAGCTGCCGGGAACCGTTGTGTTCAAGAAGACCGAAATGGTGCTGGACTTATAGTTCACAACGGCAAGGTCGGGTTTACCGTCTCCATTGAGATCGCCGACTGCAACTGAAATAGGGCGTTCCCCAGTCCCTAAATCGATCCTGTTTGAAAATGAAGGAATCGGATCGCCAGATGCCGTTGTATTCAGGATGAGAGAAACAGTGTTTGAATTATAGTCTGCTACCGCAAGGTCGGGCTTGCCGTCTCCGTTGAAATCGCCGAGAGAAACGGACATGGGGCGCTCTCCAGTAATGACGTCTGTTTTCGTTGAAAATGAAGGAACCATCGCCCCAGGAGAAGTTGTGTTTAAGAATACCGAAACGGTGTTGGACATATAATTTACCACAACAATATCCGGCCTACTATCTCCGTTGAGATCACCAATGCAAACAGAAATAGGACGTTCACCGGTAGTGAAATCTGTCTTGGCGGAAAACAAAGCCTGCCCAAAAAGCGATTCAGATACGGAAAAAAAAGCTATGAGAACATATTGTTTTAAACGAATCACTTTGGTGTTCTTGTGTGTATGGCTGTATTGATCGTGTGTGCGTTTCTCTCGACGCGGAATAGGAATCTCGTCTATGTTAGGGCGATAGCTGAACCCGAAGTCAAATTATTTTTGAAGGCCCGTGTTAATTGCTCACCTTAATCGCGGCAAGTTTGATAATATTCTTGACGTCTGTTTTTTTCTTCACTTCGATTCGCAAGCCTCTTCCTTCAGCGTACCGCTTTGCGCTTTTCAATTCTTCGATCAACCGAGCGGGTAAATCACTGGCCTCAACGGCATCAACACCCCGATTGCCGAATATGAAGGCTATCCTGAAATACTTTGGACAGGGGGCGAAGAAAAAGAGATTCCGTTTTTTCAGAAGTAACTTGAGCGTCCATCCGGAGCTTGAGCCATAAAATTTACATTCCTCGGTCAACTTACCATGGTGATCCTGCAGGGATTTTTTTATCGCTTCCCAATAATGGTAAGACCGGCTGAGAACTTCCGATAACATCTCGTTGTTCGGTTTAACGGATTTGTCGATAAAGATGCTGGGCATACGTTTTTCCTTTGGTGGAGTAGATTGCGCGAGCTATTCGATAACTCAGTTGCCAAACTACGGCAATTCATCTACAAATGCAAAATTAACGATCAAGATAAAATTGGCTGGTCGACTTCCTACACATCGGTGCTGTTACAGTTTAAAGGTCATTGCAATCCCGCTCGAAGAGCCGGAGAAGCAATCCCTTTGTTTAATGGAAATTGTTCCGGTGTACGAGATGCTGTAAAGTGGAACTTCGTTTTTCTCAATTTTTTTTGCTAAATTTACAACACTCACTCACACGTAGGACTATGTTCAAACCGAAACTCTTCGTTCTCTTACCTCATCTTAATAAAGATCAAATCATCAATGATATCATTGCCGGCGCCTTGGTCGGGATCGTGGCTCTGCCGCTTGCAATCGCTTTTGGAATAGCATCGGGAGTATCACCTGAAAAAGGATTGATCACGGCTATCATCGGCGGATTCATAGTTTCTCTACTCGGCGGCAGCAGAGTTCAAATAGGTGGTCCAACAGGTGCATTTATCGTTATAGTGTACGGAATAGTGCAGCAATACGGAATCAACGGATTGATGATCGCTACAATGATGGCCGGTGTCATTTTGATGATTATGGGCTTTGCGCAATTCGGGTCCCTAATAAAGTTTATTCCCTATCCTGTCATTGTCGGTTTTACGAGCGGAATTGCCGTCATCATTTTCTCAAGCGAGGTCAAAGATTTCTTCGGGTTGTCCATAGACAAAGTTCCTCCTGATTTCGTCCAAAAATGGGTTGCGTTCTTCAATTCCGCTGAGACGTTCAACACGCCAACGGTTATCATAGGTATTCTATCTCTTCTTATCATCTCATTGTGGCCAAAAATCACAAAGAAAGTCCCCGGTTCAATCATTGCAGTTTTTGCCGGGACTTTTATTGTCCAGTACTTTCACTTACGGGTAGATACGATAGAAACAAGATTCGGAGACATACCTTCTTCTTTGCCGCTTCCTTCAATACCGTCGTTTGATCTCGCAATGATTAGAAATCTCATCCTGCCGGCCACAGTGATTGCGATCCTTGCTTCTTATAGAGGCGTTGCTTTCAGCCGTCGTTGCCGATGGCATGATCGGAGGGAAGCATAAGTCGAATATGGAATTAGTAGCGCAAGGTGTCGCAAACATTGTATCCCCCTTATTTGGCGGAATTCCCGTAACAGGCGCCATTGCCCGAACGGCGACAAACATCAAAAATGGAGGCAAGACACCCGTTGCAGGAATCGTTCATGCTGTAACGCTTTTCTTTATCATGATCCTGCTCGGAAAATGGGCTAAGCTTATCCCAATGCCGACGTTAGCCGCTATCCTCATTGTAGTAGCGTATAATATGAGCGAATACCACGTTTTTAGGCAGCTCCTTAAAAGTCCACGAAGCGACATCGTGGTCCTGCTAACAACTTTTTTCCTGACAGTCGTTTTCGATCTTACCATTGCAATTGAAATAGGAATGATTCTTTCTGTCCTGCTTTTCATGAGAAGGATGGCTACCGTAACAAATGTTGGAATAGTTACAAGGGAGTTAAAGGATCAAGATGAGGTGCAGGACCCGAATAGCATTTCTGTACGAACAGTGCCGGAAGGAGTTGAGGTCTATGAGATCAACGGACCATTTTTCTTCGGTGCCGTTACAAAATTCAAAGAGGCGATGCGGATGGTCGAGAAGCCTCCAAAGATTAGGATTATTCGCATGCGCAATGTTCCAGCAATCGATGCCAGCGGGTTAAATATGTTACGGGAGGTAATGACCGAAAGCAGAAAAGAGGGAACTCATTTAATTTTTTCCGGCGTTCATGCCCAGCCTCTTTTCGCTTTCACCCAATACGGCTTGCTCGATGAAATAGGCGAAGAGAATGTCTTCGGGAGTATTGACGATGCTTTAGATCGAGCAAGAAGTTTGCTTGGTATTCAACCAAAAGGGAGGCCTGTCGATTTTATCGCTGAAGTAAAGCGAGAAGAATAAGATCATGGCCGCCAAAATATTTTTGTGATGATCTCCCTGGAAGTGGTCTCAAAAACCTTTAAATTGTCAGTCTGAACGGAGCGAAGCGAATGCCGAAGTCATCCCTTCGGGAGAATCCAAACAATTTGAATGGCATGGATGCTTCCCTCCCCCCACCGTAACAGTTGCAATTATTTTCCAGTACAATCTATCATTATAATTAATTTCTTGAGGAACGAGACGCTAATTCCGTATCATTAAAAAAATAAACGTGAGGTGGCAGTATGAAAAAAACCGTCCTACTTTTCGCTTTCCTGTTATTGATGGGAGCAATTCAGCAGGTTTCGGCCCAGATCGATGCGAGGCTTATGCAATATCCGGCAGTCTCAAAAACGCAAATTGTTTTTGATTATGCAGGCGATCTCTGGATCGCTCCGATAGAAGGAGGCGTAGCGAACCGCCTCACCACTCCGTCGGGAGAAGAAACCCTTCCCCGTTTTTCACCCGATGGCGCTAAGATAGCCTTCAGCGGCAATTACGAAGGGAATGTCGACGTTTATGTAATTCCTTCGAAGGGAGGAATGCCTCTACGGGTAACACACCATGGGTACCCCGACCGGCTTGTCGATTGGTACCCCGACGGCAAACATCTCCTTGTTGCATCCTCAATGGAGAGCGGCCGGCAAAGATTCGATCAGTTCTATAAAGTATCGGCAGAGGGAGGGATGCCGGAGAAACTCGTTCTTCCCTATGGAGAGTTTGGCAGCCTGTCGCCCGACGGCGGGGAGTTAGCGTTCACTCCGGAATCACAAGCATTCAGGACATGGAAAAGATACCGAGGCGGCTGGGCACCCGACATTTGGGTCTACAATTTTAAGAAACAGACCGCTTTGAATATCACCGATAACCCTGCCAACGATGAATTTCCGATGTGGCACAACAACACGATCTACTTCCTCTCGGATCGCGGCAAAAATGAGCGGGCGAACATTTGGGCATACGACATCAATACGAAACAGTCGCGGCAGATAACAGATTTCAGCGATTTCGATATTCACTTCCCGTCAATCGGCCCAGACGATATCGTGTTCGAGGCGGGGGGCCAACTCTACCTGTTGGACCTTGCGACGGAAAAATTTCATGAAGTAAAGATCGAGGTTGTGACCGACGAAATCACCCTTATGCCCAAAACCGAGAATGTCGAGAAGATGATAGGGAGCTTTTTCGTTTCTCCGGACGGCAAGCGGGCGCTGTTCGAAGCACGAGGCGATATTTTTTCCGTTCCGGCAGAAAACGGGAACGTCGTCGATCTTACAAATACGTCGGGAATCGCAGAGCGGTATCCATCATGGTCGCCGAACGGAAGGTACGCCGCGTACTGGAGCGATCGTTCGGGCGAGTATGAATTGACCTTGAAAGACATGGAGAATCCTGCGGGAGAAAAGAAGCTTACTTCTTACGGACCGGGCTTCCGGTACAACATCACCTGGTCGCCCGACAGTAAAAAAATAGCTTTCATCGACAAAGCAATGGACATTTTTATTTACGACCTCGGCAAAGATAAAACGACGAAGGTCGACAAAGAGAAGTATGCATACGAAGGGGATTTGGAAGGCTTTACGGTATCCTGGTCTTCGGACAGCCGCTGGCTTGCATATGCGAAGGAGATGGATAATCGGTACAGCGCAATCGAAGTTTTTGATTACAAGGAGGAAAAGTCCCACGAAATATCCGGAGGGTACTTTAACGACGCATCGCCTTGTTTTGACCCCGACGGGAAATACTTGTATTTCCTGACGAACGACACCTTCACCCCCGTCTACGGCGACCTGGACAATACGTTCATTTATCCCAATTCAACGCGGATTGCCGCAGTCACCCTGTCCGATTCGCTTCTTTCCCCTCTGGCGCCGAAGGACGATTCGACGACCGTCAAAAAGGACGAGGCAGAGAAGAAAGAGGAACCGAAGAAGAAGGATGAAAAGAAGAATGAAGAAAAAACAAAAGAGGTAAAAATTGATTTCGAGAACATCGCCGAAAGGGTTGTTATCCTTCCGCCTGCAGCGGGCAATTACGGAAACCTCGAGGCTGTTTCCGGAAAAGTCGTCTACCAGCGAAGCCCCAACAGCGGGTCTGCCGACAAAAAGAAAGCAGTCGAATACTACGATCTCGACAAGAGGGAAGAGAAGACTATCGCCGACGGCGTATCAGATTATATGATCTCGGCGGACGGCAAAAAAATCATGATTGCCAAGGATGGTTCATATTTCATTACCGATATCGCACCCGATCAGAAACTCGAGAAGAAAATGCCGGCGAACCAGATTGAGATGACGATCGACCCTCGCGAGGAATGGCACCAGATATTCAATGACGTTTGGCGTTTCGAGCGCGATTATTTTTACGATCCCGGCATGCATGGTGTCGATTGGAACGCCATGCGAGCGCAATACGGTAAGCTCATCGATCACGCTATGACAAGATCGGATGTGAACTACATTCTCGGTGAGTTGATCGCTGAGATCAGCTCGTCTCACACATACCGGTCCGGAGGGGATCTCGAGACACCGAAAGAGAGAGGAGTAGGATATTTGGGGATCGATTGGGAACTTGGAGAAGGTGCGTATAGAATTCAAAAAATCGTCAAAGGCGCGCCGTGGGACAATTTAGTGAGGTCGCCGCTCGACCAGCCCGGTCTCAACGTGAAGGATGGCGATTACATCCTCGCAGTGAACGGTGTTCCTATCGATGCCGAGAAAGATCCTTATGCCGCGTTCCAGGGACTAGCAGGAAAAACCGTTGAGCTGACATTAAACAACGCACCGACGATGGATGGGGCCAGAAAAATCTTCGTCGAAACAATGACCGATGAATCACATTTACGTCTTCTCGCCTGGATCGAATCAAACAGGGAGATGGTCGAGAAAAAAACCGACGGGAAAATCGGATACATCTATGTCCAGGACACAGGCATCCCCGGACAGAACGATCTTGTGAGTCAGTTCACAGGACAATTTGACAAGCAGGGGCTGATCATCGACGAGAGGTTCAACAGCGGCGGTCAGATACCTGATAGGTTTATCGAGATGCTGAACCGCAAGCCTCTTGCGTTCTGGGCTGTCCGGGATGGTAAGAATTGGCAGCAGCCTCAGGTCGCGAATTTTGGTCCGAAAGTTATGTTGATCAACGGCTGGAGCGGCTCCGGCGGCGATGCATTCCCCTACTATTTCCGAGAAGCCGGCATAGGTCCATTGATTGGAGAGCGCACGTGGGGGGGGCTTATCGGCATTTCCGGAGCGCCCCGCCTGATCGACGGCGGCTCGGTCACAGTTCCGACGTTCAGGATGTATTCGCCGGATGGGGTGTGGTTTGCGGAGGGGCACGGAGTTGACCCCGACTACGAAGTCGTGGAAAATCCTGCACAGCTTGCCAAAGGAATTGACGAGCAGTTGAATAAAGGGATTGAGGTTGTGATGCAGCTTCTGAAAGAGCATCCACCGGTGAACCCGAAACAGCCACCTTATCAAAAGAGATGAGCTAAAGTTGGAAGTAAGGTCATCTGAAAAGTTGTTTCTCGCCAAGTCGCAAAGGCGCGAAGACAATGTTCCTGTGTCACTTTGCAACTTTGCGTCTGTGGGCGAGCGATTTTTATTGGTGGTCAGTCGTAAGAACATTTTGTTCTGTATAAACGGGTTAAAGTCAGTAAGGATAATTTTTGAATATTTATTGCAGGCAACTCCTAGCATTCATCATCTTTTCAATAACGCTCATAGCGCAAGACAATTACACGGAAAGTATACATGGAACCGTAATAGCTGAATCAACGAAGAAGCCTTTGGAATTCGTCAATGCAGTCGTTGTAAAGCAAGCCGACAGCACCGTGGTGACAGGCGCCGTAACGGACGACAAGGGAAAGTTCCACATTGAAAATGTTCCCATCGGCGCATACTTTATCAGATTCAGTTTGTTGGGGTACGAAGACAAGAGATCTCCGGACTTCGCAATCGGATCCGACAAAAAAGGATTCAACGCGGGAACAACATACCTCAAAGAATCGTCGGTGAAATTGGGCGAAGTGACGGTGACAGCGCAGAAATCGCTCTTTACCAGTGCAATCGACCGGAAAGTGTACAACGTCCAGCAAGATGTAATGAGCAAGTCAGGATCGGTCAGTGATTTGCTCCAGAATGTTCCATCCGTTCAGGTGGACGTTGACGGCAATGTAAGTTTGCGAGGATCGACCGACGTACAGATTCTCATCAACGGCAAACCGTCGCCCCTGCTCGGAAGCAACATCGCGGACGCGTTGCAGCAAATACCGGCAAGCTCTGTTGAGAAGATTGAAGTCATCACGAACCCCTCCGCGAAATTTACGCCCGAAGGAACGGCCGGCATCATCAATATCGTTTTGAAGAAGGAAACGAATCTTGGGTTTAACGGAAACGCGAGCGCTAACGCCGGCAGCGACTCGCGGTACAACGTGAGCACAAGCGATAACTGCAATTCCGGGAAAGTGAACGTTTTTGGAAGTTACAATCTCCGGCACGAAGAGCGGAACATTGTGGGGACTCTTGCGCGAAAGCAGCTCGATTCGCTGAACGTTCCGAACTACTTCAACGAAAATGGAAAAGCAGTCGCACGCCCCCTCCTCATGCAATTTGCTACACTTGGATTCGAATACCGCCTCAGCGAGATGGATAACGCCGGAATAACTGGAAACTATCGTTACAGAAACTACACCAGCCACGACATTACCACCGAGACACACCTGGATAGTTCTCAATCGGTTGTTGACGACTATGACCGTCACCGCATCGACTATGACCAAACGGGATCATCCGGTCTGGCCGGATTTTTCGAGCACGATTTCGAAAGAGAAGACCACACGCTCCGCATCGAATTCAACGGAAATCGATTGTTCGATCAGGAGGACAATCATTTCACGAACACGTATCGGTCTCCGGCTGGCCTGATCGAGTATGACAATACGCTTATTCAAGAACATGACAGAAAAGAACTGCTCACGGTTGATTATCATCACCTGCTCGCCGATCATTCAGCGTTGGACGCCGGTTATGAAGGGAGATTCGATGACGACAATTTCAATAATTACGCCTCGTATTTTGATTCAACCAAACAAGCGTTCGTCGAGGATACCGGAGAAACAAACCCGTTCGGATATCACGAGGCGATTCAATCTTTGTATGTAACCTACGAAAAGACATTCGGCCTCTTTAGTTTCTTGGCAGGGTTGCGGGGAGAGAGAGCTCTCATCACTTCCGACCTTCTGGCGAGCAGCACTACCGTTCCCAACGATTATTTTAAACTGTACCCGACCCTGCACTTAGCATACAAACTCGGTGAATTTGACGAACTTCAGTTCAATTACAGCCTTCGCGCGAACCGGCCGCGTGGAGAGGATATGAATCCCTTTCCGGAATACCGGGACCCGAGAAATGTCCAGGCCGGTAATCCGTACCTCAAGCCGGAGTTTATTCATTCGGTTGAATTCGGCTACCAGGTTCAGGATGAGAACATCACCTTTCTGCCGAGCATTTTTTATCGCAATAGATACAACAAGTTTACATTCGTGACCGAGGCACTGAACGATTCAACGCTCTTAACCAAGCGGGAGAATTTATCAAGCGATCAATCGGGCGGATTTGAGCTTGTCCTGACGGGAAATTTATGGAGCATACTTTCCGTGAACACCAGCGCGGATGCTTTTTACGAAGAGATCGACGCTTCGAACCTCGGGTATGGAGAGAGGAAATCGACAGTGAGCTGGAGCGGCAACTTGAACTGTAACGTGAACATCACCAAAACGACAATGCTGCAGGTAAACTCTAACTATCGTTCGAGGCAATTAACACCCCAGGGGGAGAACTTTCCAACTTTTGTCATGAACCTTGGGTTTCGGCAAGATCTTTCCGATGAAAAAATTTCGCTCATAGCAACAATCTCGGACGTTTTTCGAACGCTCAACAGAAAGACGGAATGGGATACTCCTTCATTAACTCAAACCACATTTAGCAGTCGGGATTCGAGAGTCGCATTCCTGGGCCTCACGTACCATTTTGGCGGCACTGCAAAAAAATCCAAGGATAAAAGTCTGGAGTATGAGGACGAAAATTAAAGCCTGTCCCCGAGAGACAATATCCATCTTCAATTTCTGGATGCTTTGCTAAACCTATTTCAGCAGCAACATTTTTTTCAACAGTGTGCTGCCGTTATACTGCAACCGTGCGAAGTACACTCCGCTCGAGAGCCGTGACGCATCGAATAGCGCTTGATGATTTACTCCTGCCGCCGCATTTCCGTCAAAGAGCGTGGTTACCACTTGACCGAGTATATTATAGATTCTCAACGTGGCTCTCCCGTCCTCCGGCACAGTGAACTGAATATTCGTTGTCGGGTTAAACGGGTTCGGATAGTTCTGCCGAAGTTCGAAAACTCCCGGCGCTCCGGCAACATTTACCTGAACCGTTTGAGAATAACTGAAAGCGCCGTTCCGGTCGATTTGTCTTAGCCTGTATTCGTACTTTCCTGCAAGAGTATGACCGTCCGTGAAGGAATAATTTTTTGGAATAAAGCTTGTTCCTGCGCCGGCGACGTACCCAACCTTCTCCCACGATTGCGCGGGGCCGTTCTCTCCAGCGCTTGAGCGTTGCACTTCAAACCCGGCATTCTGAACTTCGGTCGCGGTGCTCCATTGTAACGTTACTTCGACACCAAAGGAGGAAGCGGTAAACGAGGAGAGTTCAAGAGGCAGGCTCACATCGTAAGGGTTAGTGACTCCGGCAAAGGTCTGGTTGGCTCCGCCAAGCATCGTCGCAAAGCTTCCGCCAAGATATACTTGCTGGTTCGTGTAATCGAGCGCGATCGACTGAACGGCAGCATCCGCATTCGGATTCCAGCTCGTAGATAACCCCGTCGAAATATCGAGCGCCGCGATATAGTTCCTTGCTGCATTCCCGATACTGGTGAATAATCCTCCTGCATACAACGTTTGGCTTGAGGATATTGCAAGTGCATCGACTTCATTGTTGGCGCTTGGGTTCCAGCTTGTAGCAAGCCCAGTCGAGGTATCGAGGGCGGCGATCCGTTTTCTTGAGGAGTCTCCGATGATCGTGAACTGTCCTGCGGCATAGAGTGTCGATCCCGAAAAAACCAGCGACTGCACAGGTTGGTTCGCATTTGGATTCCAGCTCGTTGTGCTTCCGGTCGACTTCGTCATTGCGGCAATGTAGTTTCTCGTATTCCCTCCGACTGTCGTAAAGACTCCTCCTGCATAGACCGTCGAGCCTCCTACAGCTATCGCATATACATTATTGTTTGGATTTGGACTCCAGCCAGTGAAGCCGGATGAGGTGTTGAACGACGTAAGATATTTTACTGAGTTTACGCCAATTTTTGTAAAATTCCCACCAACGAACAGGGTTGGAGCGGAAAGACAAAGCGCTTGAACAGTGTTGTTGGGACTTGCGTTAAATGCTGTTGCGTTTCCGGTCGATATGTTCACCTCGGCAACGAAGCTGCAAGAAGTGCTGCCGATTGAGCCGAAGCTTCCGCCGACGTACAACGTTCTGCCGGAAAGGACCATGGCGTTGACCCCTCCGTCTGCATTAGGGTTCCAGTCGAGGACCGCACCCGTTGATACGCTCAATGCAGCAAGATTATTTCGTACGACGGGACCGACGGTGATGAACTCGCCTCCGGCTACAACTGCGGAGCCGTACACACCGAGTGTTAGTACTGAATCCAAGTTGTCGGGATTGTTGGGGTTCCATGTTGATGCAATTCCTGTGATTGTGTCGACCTCAGCGAGGTGGTTTCTGAATGCGCCGCCGATGTGTGTAAACACTCCCCCGACATACAGCGATGAGCCGGAGAGGACAATCGAGTTTACTCTGCCGGCGGCGTTCGGATTCCAGCTCGTCACAAGTCCGGTGGCTGTATCGATGGCGGCAATACGGCTTCTCGAAGTGCCGCCGACCGTCGCAAAGTTTCCTCCTGCATAAATAAATCCGCCGGATGGAGGGACTACGATGGTATTCACCGCGGCGTCCGTATTGGGGTTCCACGCAGTTGCAATCCCCATAGATGTATCGAGAGCGGCAATATGATTGCGCAAGCTGTCCCCGACACCGATTGTGTCGAAACTTCCGCCGGCATACAGAGTGGAGCCGGAAATGGCAATCGCATTTACAGCACCGTTTGCGTTTGGGGTCCAGCTTGTTGCAACACCGGTAAGGGTATCGATCGCTGCAATGTAGTTTCTTGGAAGTGTGTCGGTGCCTGCGGCGCCGCCGATTGTCGTAAACATTCCTCCCGCATACATCGTCGAACCGGAAAGGGCGAGCGACAGAACGGTATTGTTCCCACGGGGATTCCAGCTCAGCAAAGTATCTCGGGATGCATCGAGTGCTGCAAGATTCCTCCGGCTTGAATGCGATGTCGAAGTTAAAATAATATTTTTGAATGCTCCACCGAGATAGACTGTCGAACCCGACACGAGAATTGCATAAACCGCATCGTCGGGATAGAGAGTCCAATTTGTGTCGACGCTCATATCAGGATTAACGTGAGCAAAATTTTTACGCGAGATCCCGCCGACGTGTGTAAAGGCGCCGCCAAGGTACCAACCTCCCGAGTTATCCGGCGCAACGGCATAGACATCGCCTCCTGACGCCGCGGGAAAGTTTGTGTTCACGGTACCAGTAGAGGCGTCGATGTTTGCGGCGTTGCCGGTTGAGGGTCCGACGTATGCGAATGTCCCGCCGATGAATACGGTGTCTCCTGATACTGCAATAGCATTTACAAAACCGTCGGTGCTGTAAAAATTTTTCTGGAGAACCTGAGAGAAGGAAACCTGTTCTATGGCGATCAGAAGAGTGGGAAGCAGAAGCACGGTTCCCTTCTTCTTTTCAACAAAAGAAA
This sequence comes from Bacteroidota bacterium, assembly GCA_049578505.1. GTDB lineage: Bacteria > Bacteroidota > Ignavibacteria > UBA10030 > UBA8401 > JAGVPT01. The sequence goes on from JBAUMC010000100.1 coordinate 37,618, forward strand.
ACAACAACGACCAGCCGCATTTCATTCAGCCTCCGGTTGTATGTGCCCGTGAAATATCTAGGAGCCAGCTCAAAAATGAATATTGCCAAAAAAAGCATCTATCATGCTAAGAGTAGCGAAGCCTCCAGGAGATTCAATTTATTTGGATTCTCCAGAAGGGATACTTTTGGGATTCGCTTCGCGCCGTTCTGAATGACAATCTGAGGATTTGAGAGAGGCTTCTAGATAAAAAATGTTTAGAATTCATTTCCAACAGAAATAAATAATTGATTCTCAAGGATGGAGCATCCATGCCTGCGCAGCAGCACCACTCACTTCTGTCATCCAGGCCGTACGTCCCCATACGGAGTTTGGGAACGAGATGTACCGGCAAATTTTTTAGCAATGTTCGTCTCTTGTCCTTTATTTTATTGGCTCTTTCTTTTCAATGATTGCGGCGAGGGGGGTGTGATCAAAAAATTCGATTGAGACAAAAAAACAATAATTCTGTAAAGACACAAGTAAAAAAAACAGTAGTGGCTTAATTTGAATAAAAATTGTCATGCGCACGTTCTGAAGGGATCCTTCGGGGAAGGTTAGCATCCATTGTGGAGCAAAAAAGGAATATTTGGATTCGCGCCGAGGCGTCTATCTACGATTCTAGTAATCGTAGATTCGTGGAACGACCCGCTTTTCCCAAAGGGACGCGTTCGGCGGGCGGGAATGACATGCTGAGCCAGTACCGAAAAAACGGGTGCCGCCATGTGCGCCTAGTTGGACGCGCTATTTTCGCTTTTGGGTTCTCATGCTAGCCCGAAGATGTAAAAAACGGGAAAAAGTCGCTGAGACAGCGGTTTCCTTGCTTGAAATATTCACGCGATTAGGTTATTTTGTTTGTCATAGCATAGGTAGCTGAGCTTTTGAAACTATGGGTTGGATTAATCTGTTAAATGAGATAGCCCCTGCAATTTTCTGATCTGTTGATATGAAATATCCCGGACCCGGTCGTCTTGTTGTAAAGCTTATTCTCGGTGCCTACTTGGTCACCGGAATCTTTAGTCCAAGGGGTCTCTTTGTACAGCCGTTTCATGTTAAGCTCGACAACGTTGGTTCATTCCAGACTGAACAGGCTAAGGATCTTGATGGACGTCCCTACTGGATGTCTCACAAACATCTCACCTCGTTAGAACAGTTTTCCGGAGATCACCTTCTCAGCACCGCGGAACCTTGGACCAGCGTTATTACTCCCGTGCTATCCCTCAAAAATCAATCAGTATTACTTCCGGTTGCCGTAACTCTCTTTTCTGCAAATTCGCTTCGTGCGCCTCCCCGCTCCTAGCTTCAAGTTCCGATTCTCGTTATCCTCCTAAACCGGCCGATGAAATACGTAAGCCATCGGCGGGATTCAAAATTATTTTAATAAACAGGCAATGAAAGGAATGCAAACTAATTTGCTTTTCCTTTTTCTGGCATGTCTGACGGCGATGTTCTGGATCACTGCTGACTTTGCACAACATGAACGCCTTTAGCGTAACGAAGGTCAGATGAAAATCATTTCGAATGAAATCACTATGACAACGGAAGAAAGTATTGAAAGACTCATTGAGCAGCTTTCCAATCTGGATGGAGCGGAGCGTGAGCGCGCGAGAAAAAAACTTGTGAAAATCGGCAGACCCGCTGTTCCATCTTTGATGAAATTGCTGTCAGACAGAAAGCAACATATGCGATGGGAGGGATGCAAAGCTCTTGGAGAAATGATGGATTCAACTTCGGCAGCCGTATTGGTAAAGGCGTTGACGGACGAAAGTGTTGAAGTCAGGTGGCTGGCAGCAGAAGGGCTCATTGCTCTCGAAAAGAAAGCGTTGGTACCCCTGTTGAAAATTCTTGAAACGGACTTCGAATCCCCTTACGTTCGCGAAGGGGCTCACCATGTTCTTCATGCTCTTGAACGGCAGCATCTTCTCTCAAAAGACTCGATTGCAGTGCTTGATACGCTCCGATATCTGGAGCCTAAAATCTCTGTTGCTTTGGCGGCACGTAAAGCGCTGCAATCTAATCTTACTTCTGATAATTAATTTCGCATTCCGGCATTCGGAGAGGAACACGCCTTGAATACAAAAGAAGCATCTCGAAAATATCAATCGTCGGCATCTGCTGCAGAACCTGCCGGATCGACTCCACTTCCCCTTTCGGAAGTCAAGACGAAGCTCGGATTTTCATCGGAGGGGCTTAACGCTGCTGAGGTGCAGACTCGTTTGGCTCAGTATGGATATAACGAACTCGCTGAAATGAAAACGAATCCACTGTTCAAATTTCTCTCTTATTTTTGGGGCCCAATTCCGTGGATGATCGAGGCGGCAGTTGTGCTCTCAGCACTCGTGCAACACTGGCCGGATTTTTTCATCATCCTTGTTTTGATGATCGCCAACGGAGGGGTTGGGTTCTGGGAGGAATATCAAGCCGGCAATGCCATTGCTGCGCTGAAGGCGAAGCTGGCTCTTAAAGCACGTGTTCGTCGGGCAGGCAAATGGGCCTCCGTAGCAGCAAGAGAATTGGTGCCGGGCGACACGATCCGCGTGCGGCTCGGGGATATCGTTCCGGCGGATGCATACTTGTTGGAAGGCGATTCGGTTGAAGTTGATCAGTCTGCTTTGACGGGCGAATCTTTGCCTGCCACATGTGAGCCAGGGAGCGCACTCTATTCCGGATCCATCATTCGGCGGGGAGAAAGTGAAGCGCTGGTCTTCGCGACGGGATCCAAAACTTTCTTCGGTAAAACGGCGCAGCTCGTTCAGGAAGCTCATACAGTCAGCCATTTCCAGAAAGCTGTGTTGAAAATAGGTAACTATCTTATTCTCTTGGCCGTCGCCCTTGTAACCCTGATAATTGCAGTGGCTCTTGTGCGCGGCGACAAATTAACGACGACCCTCCAGTTTGCTCTTGTCTTGACAGTGGCTGCAATTCCGGTTGCTATGCCTACGGTGCTCTCTGTGACCATGGCCGTTGGAGCGCGGCTTCTTTCGCGCAAGCAAGCTATTGTCAGCCGTTTAGCCTCCATCGAAGAGTTGGCGGGGATGGATATCTTGTGTTCGGATAAAACGGGGACATTAACGCAAAACACACTAACACTCGGCGAGCCCTTCAGCGTGAACGCGATTCCTGCTTCAGAGGTGATCCTTGGCGCCGCCCTCGCATCACGTGCTGAGAATGAGGATGCTATCGATCTCGCAGTGCTAAGCGGTTTAAAGGACGTTCAAGTACTCAAGAACTATCATGTCACTCATTTCCAGCCATTCGACCCTGTGCATAAACGCACCGAAGCCGCCGTAACGTCTCTCGATGGGAAATCATTCAGGGTTTCAAAAGGAGCGCCGCAGGTGATACTCGCATTGGCATCGAATGCATCGTCGGTAGGTCCATCGGTTGAGATAGCTACGAAAGAATTTGCCTCACGAGGCTACAGGTCTCTCGGTGTAGCACGGACGGATTTAGAAGGGAGGTGGCAATTCCTCGGGATACTCCCGCTGTTTGACCCGCCGCGATCGGATTCAAAAGAAACAATCGAAACAGCCCGGAGTATGGGTGTGAATGTCAAGATGGTGACCGGTGATCAACGTTCGATTGCACAGGAAATCGCGACGCAGCTCGGGCTGGGGTCGAACATTCTTGATGCCAGCGGTTTCGGAGAGGACCAGAAACTAGAGACAGCGCAGTTTAAAGACACCATTGAAAAAGCCGACGGTTTTGCGCAGGTTTTTCCCGAGCACAAATTCAGGATTGTCAGCGTATTGCAGGAACGGAATCATATTGTCGGAATGACCGGCGACGGCGTCAATGACGCTCCCGCGCTGAAGAAGGCGGATGCCGGGATCGCAGTCTCAGGAGCAACGGACGCTGCGCGTGCAGCTGCGGCGATCGTCCTGCTTTCGCCCGGGTTGTCGGTTATCATCGATGCGATCAAAGAAAGCCGAAAAATATTCCAGCGAATGAACAGCTACGCCATCTATCGAATAGGAGAAACAGTCCGCGTGTTGTTGTTCATGACTCTTTCGATTCTCGTTTTTAACTTCTATCCAGTTACAGCAGTTATGATCGTTTTGCTAGCATTGCTCAACGACGGGGCGATCCTTTCAATAGCCTACGACAATGCGAAGTACTCGAACGAGCCGGAGTCCTGGAACATGCGTACAGTCCTGGGAATTGCCTCCGTGCTGGGAGTGATGGGAGTTTTTGCATCGTTCGGTCTTTTCTATCTGTGTGAACGGGTGTTTCATCTCAGCGGAGATTTTATTCAACCGCTAATGTATCTCAAACTTTCTGTGGCGGGGCATTTGACGATTTTCCTGACACGAACGCGCGGCTCGTTCTGGTCGACCCGCCCTGCACGCGCCCTATTTCTCGCGGTCGTCGGAACGCAGATTGTGGCTACATTAATCGCCGTTTACGGCGTGCTGATGCCTCCGATTGGCTGGGGCTGGGCGGCAGCCATCTGGGGTTATGCACTTGCCTGGTTTATCGTCAACGACTGGGTTAAGGTTGCGGCATATCGATTTATTGAACGCCGAAATTTACGCGTGTCCTCAGAAAAAATACCCATGGCTGGATAGGCCATGATCTTTGAAAAAAAATAATTTACAGCTTTCTACCCTTGCACCATTTTGAGAAAGGAAAATGAAAATCAAATCCGCAAATATTCTGACACCAACGAACAAATCATCTGAGAACTCCCGAATGCTTTTTATCTCCCTGTTAGCCTCCATTGTCGGCATTGCTGCAGGGTTTACGGCGTACGGGTTGTACACGCTCATCGCTTTCGTAAGTAATCTTGTTTTCTTTCACCGTGTTTCAGTCGAAATTCCAAAGCTTCAATCGCACTTGCTGGGATATTGGGTTGTGATCGTTCCGGTTCTCGGAGGAATTGTTGTCGGATTGATGGCTAAGTACGGTTCGTCAAAAATCAAAGGGCATGGAATTCCTGAAGCGATGGAGGCCGTTCTCACGAATCGGAGCCGGATAGACCCGAAAGTTGCAATTCTTAAACCTATATCGGCGGCGATCGCAATTGGTACCGGCGGGCCGTTTGGAGCTGAAGGGCCCATCATTCAGACCGGCGGTGCATTGGGGTCGTTGGTGGGGCAATTTATTCACACGACCGCCGCCGAGCGAAAGATTTTGCTTGCATGCGGAGCGGCCGCAGGAATGGCGGCTACCTTCAGCACGCCTATTGCTGCCGTCATCCTCGCGATCGAGCTGCTTGTGTTTGAGTTTAAAGCGCGCTCGTTCATCCCGCTCGTCCTTGCGTCAACTGCCGCTACTGCGGTACATTTCCGGTTCATGGGCCGCGGCCCGATGTTCAGCATGGGCGAAGTGGATTTTGGGATACCGAATTCTCTTCCGATGTTCATCGTTCTCGGATTATTGTGCGGACTTGCGGCAGTCGTCTTCACCAACGCGTTTTATTGGATTGAGGACCAGTTCGAGCGGCTGTCCAAATTGCGAATTCCGATCGACGAGATGTGGTGGCCGGCTATCGGCGGACTTGGCCTCGGTATTATTGCGCTCGCTCTCCCCCGGGTGCTCGGCGTAGGCTACGACACGATTTCCGATATTCTCAATGCGCGGCTGACGCTGGTCCTCCTTCTTGCCATTGTCTTGTTAAAAAGCCTGGCATTGATTGTTTCACTCGGTTCGGGTACATCGGGGGGCCTCCTCGCACCGATGTTCATGGTAGGGGCTGCTCTTGGAGGTTCTTTCGCGTTAATCATGAATTCATTGTTTCCCGGCCTCCATCTTTCGCCGTCGGCATTTGCCCTGGTAGGGATGGCGGCGATGTTTGGCGCCGCATCGCGAGCGACGTTTACATTTATTATTTTCGCATTTGAAATTGTGCGGGACTACAATGCCATCCTTCCCCTAATGCTTGGGTGCGTCATTGCCGATGCCGTCGGATTATTGTTAATGAAAAATTCCATCATGACGGAAAAGCTCGCGCGGCGCGGTCTGCGAGTGCACGGCGACTATGAAGCTGACATTCTCCAACAGACAACGGTCGCGGAGGCGATGGACAAAAAGCCTCAAACCGTTCCCTCAACGATGCCGGTTTCCGAGTTGGCAGACCGTATTGCGAGGGGGGATCCATCGGTAACAAAACATAAAGCGGTTTTTATCCAAAATGGAAACGATGAATTGGCCGGGATCATCACACAGGGGGATGTGCTTCGGTTTAGCGAACAGCACCTCGATTCCCCCGCGACAGTTTTGGAGGCAGGCAACACATTGTTGAATGTGGCCTATCCTGACGAGACCCTGCACGAGGCGTTGACGAAAATGCTGCAAAATAATATCGGCAGACTTCCGGTTGTCGACAGAACTCATCCGTCAAAACTGGTCGGCTATCTTGGCAGGACTCAAGTTCTCGAAGCCCGGATGGATCGCATTAAAGAAGAAAGGGTGATGGAAGAGGGGTGGATCCGTCATGCAAGACGATTAGCAGGAAGTGAACAATAGAGTAACGTACAATAATTTTTTAAAATGGGTGTTGATTTTATGATTCGTTACTTTATTCTCTCGCTTAAGAACTCGAGCGGATCATAGTAATACTTTGCGAGATCGGCTCTTGAAAAGCATATCAGAGAGTAAGACGCATAGAACCTCGCCGGAGTTGCCGGGCGCGGCTGCAGCGCCAGTGGATGAACTCGCAGGACTTCGAAATGGACGTGGTCGAATTGCCACCCGTACCGGTTTAACTCGTCACGATTCATGAATCTCCCTATCTGATTCTCGGGGGAGACAACGCTGTTCACATCGACGGTAATGCCTGCAAGATGTTCGTACAATGTCCAGAATCGCATTCCGCAAAAATTGTGTTCAATGATAAGCTGAGCATAAGGTCCGTCATCCCGCTTGCTGATCACGATACCATCCGCAATCGGGTAGACCGGCTCATTCGAATAATTAGGATTTGGCCTTTTGATATCGATTCCGGAGTGAAGATGAGAGGGGATGTTTGGCCTTGCCTTCCTCACCAAGCCGAATTTTCCTATCGGCGTCAATGCGAGTTGATCCGCTGAAAGGCGGTCACCCGTCTTTACCGGCAAAAGGAATCCCTCTCCCGCGTCGACATTCGTCAATACAATGAGCGCAAGTAAAGAAATGAGACGTAAAACCATGGCACGGTTTGCCACTCAGTTTCGAGGAAGTTTGAGATTCTGAAAGGACAATTTACTCGACATTGATGATAACCGGCGAGCTGACGATTTTCTTCTTCTCTGCATATCCCCACAATTGAAATCGAAATATACCCTTGCGCAATTTCCATTCAACGCCGCGCTCGTCGAACGAACACTCTTCTTTTCCGTTCACCATCAACGTCACGCGGGTAACCGAAGAAGGAATGAAGCCTGCGATCGTAATGATCTGGAATTCACGGCGAAGAACAGGGTCGAGTTTAAAATAGTCGCCGCTGTTTGGGGAAACGATCATCAAATGTTTTCCATGCTCGTCGTGTGCGGTGGGGGTGCCGGAATCAAGTCGAGCGCTCGGCGGAGGGGCCGGCAATCCTTCGTTTACCGACCAGAGAGAATACTCGGGAGGGAACACTTCGTAGAGATGGCGTCCGGCCTTTTCGTCGTCACCGGGTATGACGTATTGACGATGAACGGTGCACGGAGTGGAGGGGGTTTTTCCCTCGATAAACCATTCCTCAATTGTCTTCCGGCAGAATTGTGTCGGAAGCTCTCCCGATCGCGCGCAAACTCTTCGTTTAACAAGATGATCAGGGATAATAAAATTCTCGGGCGGCTGGCCGTACGGCGCAGTGTGGAGATAGGTCATGACGTCGGAAAAAATTGGACCGGCTCCACTTACGCCGGACACTCTTCGCATTTTCTCCCCGTCAAAATTTCCTACCCAAACGCCGACAGTGTACCGCATAGTATATCCGAAAGTCCAGTTGTCTTTGTAATCTTTGGTTGTGCCGGTTTTTACCGCACACTGAAACGGGAAATGGAAATTGCCCCCGAATGCAGGGCGCCGCGCCGCGTTATCTTTCAAGATATCGGTGATGAGATAGACGGCAGTTTCGTCATACACACGGTGAACCGGCTGCCGGAGACTGTCGTGAGGCAGGAGGGTTGACGGTTTCCAGACCCCGCCCATCGCCAGCGACATATACGCCGTGGTAAGGTCCAGCAGCGTCACCTCGGCATTGCCAAGTGTCAGTCCATAGCCGTAGAATTCGGCATCCTTATCGAGAGTCGTGCATCCAACGTCCTTCAATTTTTGGAGCAGCGCGCTCTTCCCTACCATTTGAAGCGTTCGCACCGCCGGAACGTTGTACGAACAGGCAAGAGCGGTGCGAAGACGAACGGGGCCGTGAAAACGCCGGTCATAGTTTTCCGGAACGTAATCGCCGTGATGATCGGGAATCGCCGTCGGGACATCCGCGAGGAGAGTCGCAGGCGTATAGCCCTGTTCAAGAGCAAGAGCGTACATAAAAGGTTTAAGCGCAGACCCCGGCTGCCGCCGTGCCGTTGCACCGTTTACCTGTCCCTGGTGCAGCGTGTCCAAAAACTCTGCGGAGCCAACAAGCGCACGAATTTCTCCCGTCCTGTTTTCAATGACGACGACGGCGGCATTGTGCACATTTTTTTCTCCGAGTTTTTTCAGATGCCCCCTCATGAGCCATTGTACTTGCTCCTGCAGCGGGTAATCGATTGTCGTGCGAACGACCCCGTTTTCTGTCGCGGGATTCATCGCCTGCACCATTTCAGCGACATGCGGAGCTTTGAAATGCGCCTCCGGTGGAATGACCTGCACCGGCTGCATCATTGCCCGGTCATATTCCTCATTGGTGATCATGCGCTGTTCAAGCATCCGGCGCAGCACGCTGCGCTGCCTATTGATTGTGGAAGAGATGTTTTTGTTAGGATTGAGGACCGTCGGTTCATTCGGCAATGCGGCAAGAAATGCCGCTTCTGCGATTGACAGCTCGCTTACCGGTTTGCCGAAATACCAGTGGGAGGCGGCTTCCGCTCCGAAGAGCTGGTTTCCGTACGGCGCCCGATTAAGGTACTGCTCGAGAATCTCGGCCTTCGAGAACATTCTTTCGATCCGGAGTGCGTACCATATTTCTATTGCCTTGTAATACAAAGTCCGGGGGTGATGATACACATTCCGCACTACCTGCTGCGAGAGCGTTGACCCTCCCGATTTGAACCGGAGAGCAGAGATATCCGTTACAATCGATCGTACAATCGCGAGCGGATCTACTCCAGGATGGGAATAGAACCTTCTGTCTTCTATTGCGATCGTCGCCTGCTGGAGCGGCACAGCGATGGATGAAAGGGGCTTCCACTCTCCGCGCCCGTGCTCGTCGTTCAAGAACTCGCGCAGGATAATGCCGTTGCGATCCTCGATACGAAGCGACTGAACCGATTGATGGCTGAAATCGTCTTTCGGAAGCGGGACGAACAGTGATCCGATGAAAGCGAAAACGATCACACAAAGAGCGGCAAACGGAAAAACGAAAGAATGCCTTTTGAACATAAGTTAGTCTAACTGTCAAACACCTTAAAACCAATCCCAGAGAGAGTGCTGATCGAACCAGTCACTCTCCTCAAAAAAATTGCAACACGACTGCAAATCCATTCCGGCATCAAAGAAGAAATGTGAGAACGGTATTCTCCTTCTCCTTATTGTACGACAACAATTTTCGATGCCGTCTGTCCGAACACTTCTGGTTCGTACATTCCCTCTGCCCGCGTTGCTGGCATTTGGTATGATCCGCTTCT
>JBAUMC010000101.1:0-15557 GCA_049578505.1 Bacteroidota bacterium
CTCTTTCTTTCTTTCACTTTATTTTGATTAAGCTTTAATGCTTTAAGCATTATGCTTAAATAAAGTTTAAATTTTGGTGATTATAGCCTGGGTGTTACACCTCTTCCCATTCCGAACAGAGAAGTTAAGCCCCGCAGAGCTGATGGTACTATACGGGTAACTGTATGGGAGAGTAGGTCGATGCCTGATTTATTTTTCAAATGCCTCGTGCCCAAAAGCACGGGGCATTTTTGTTTTCGGAGGATGAGAGAAACCTCACAAATCCGCAGATATTTGACCTCCCGTCCCACAAGAGAGTTAAAGGGGGGCCAATCATCATCCATACCACGTCTCTTCAATCCTGCACACCACTGTTTTCATCGGGCTAGCATGCTATATTCTGCTGAATCGTAACAACTTACGCCCATTATTTTGTTTGGAAAAATCAATTAAAATACCTAACTTAGACCGCTGTTCGTAACTCGGTTAATTCTTGCAGAGCCTCCGGAAAACATCATTGTATTAAGCATAGTCGCTGCGCATTTTAGGATACTGAAATAATCCCCACATGAGACTACAATTATTCCTAACGTTTTGTTTGACCCTTTCGTTTTTGTTTGCATCCCCCCTGTTCAGCCAGACTCAAGAAGAAGTGAAAGCTCAAGCTGAGGGACAACTCCAGGCCATGACCCCCGACCAAATCGACAAGAAGCTCCAAGAGCTTGGACTGTCGAGAGATGAAGCCATCCAAAAAGCAAAAGAATATGGCATCTCCCTAGAGCAGTATCTTCAAAAGTCTCCAACGAGTGAACAATTGGTAGTGCCACAATCCCCTGTAAAGGAAACGGAAAAACAAATCACGCTGAGAGATTCTCTCGCCCGGAAGGATTCCGTTCTGCGAGCCGAGCGCATGAAGCGCGAAATTCCCGGCTTTCGGGGACGTACAGGGATCGATACGGTTGTACCGTTCGGGTATGATATTTTCCAGGCCCCCGCAACGACTTTTGAAACTTCTCTCAACGTTCCCCCTCCTCCAAGCTATATTCTAGGACCGGGTGACGAAATCATTATTACAGTGTGGGGAGAAACGCAGCTATACTACCGCCTCATTGTGACGAAGGAGGGGGCTATTACAATTCCTGACGTGGGACAGATTCCGGTCAGCGGAATGACACTTGAAAAGGCCTACCAGGTTCTCGTGCGGCGGATGACGCGGTTGTATTCAGGACTTAAGGAGGGAGCTCCTTCGGCTAACACATACCTCGATGTTTCAATGGGAAAACTTCGTTCGATACAAGTCTATGTGTTGGGGGAGGTAAATAAACCGGGAGGATACCAACTTTCTTCCATGTCGACCGCGTTTACGGCTTTGTACTACGCAGGCGGTCCAACTCTCAATGGATCGCTTCGCAATGTTAGGGTGATGCGTTCAGAATCAAAAGGAGATGCGGCTCAGCCTTCCACAAAAGTTGCGTCTGTGATCGATGTGTACGACTATGCAATAAAGGGAGATAAATCCAAAGATATACGGCTGGAGGATGGTGACGTCGTCCTGGTGAAACCCGTTGGGCGGCGCGTTGCGCTTATCGGAAAAGTACTACGCCCCGCGATTTATGAATTGAAAGAAAAAGAAAAGCTGGGAGACCTCATCGCAACTGCCGGCGGTCTTCAATTTGACGCATATACCGACCGAATCCACATTGAACGGATAGTTCCGTTTGTGGACCGGTCGCAGTTTCGTAACAATATTCTTGATATCGATGTACGGTTCGAGAATGTGCAGAAACTTTTGTCAAGTCCGCTTGACCTGGAAGACGGTGACGTTGTCACAGTGTTTGCAGTAAATCAATCCCGAGAAAATCTCGTTACCCTCTTCGGAAATGTCAAGAAACCGGGAAAATTTCAATTGCTGCCGGGAATGAAAGTTAAGGATTTGATTAGCGCAGCTGACAGTCTCCTTGAAGATACGTTTGGAGAAAAGGCGATTATTCTTCGCACGTATTCTAATTCGCACAAGGAAGTTCTCTCGTTCAACCTTAACCGTGCAATGGCCGGCGATCCTGCGAATAATCTGGAGCTCCAGAGATTGGACGAGGTGACCGTTTATTCGCAGCAATATTTCTTTCCCCGGCGGAGTGTCGAAATATCGGGGGGTGTGCGCACGCCAGGAAAATACTGGAGATCCGATGGATTGACGGTTTCGAAACTCATGATTCTGGCAGGAGGAATCACTCAGGATGCGTCGGTCGACAGCATCGAAGTCACACGCATTGACACGACCAATGAACACTCTGTGGCAGAGACCTTTCAATTTACCCTGCCCCACGATTTCTGGCAGGTCGACTCGCTCCAGGATTTTCTTCTCCAGGATTTAGACCACGTGACGATAAAATTAAGTCCGAAGTTCTCGTTGCCGAGATTGGTGACGATTAGGGGTGAAGTGAGATATCCCGGTCAGTACGCTATACGGACTGAGGGGGAAAGGCTCTCGTCTTTCATCGCACGTGCAGGAGGGTTAAAGTCGACGGCGTATTTGGAAGGATCAAGACTCACTCGGACGTTGGATACAGCCGGTTTGGTTCCGATTGACCTAAAGACCGCACTGTCTGATCCAAACTCCCGCGACGATATCGAAATGTTGCAAGGGGATATTGTGGATATCTCCTTCAATAGTAATGTCGTACAAGTGAAGGGGCAGGTATTCGTTCCGTCGGCGGTGCTTTACCAGAAAGGAGCGAGTCTCAGTTACTATCTCTCACAGGCAGGCGGCGCCACAGATTCCGCGGATGTCGGGCGCATTTACGTGACGCTGCCCAACGGCAAAAAATGGAGATCGGGCGGGTTCTTCTCAGCTGGGGATGAAATCCTTCCGGGAAGTCTCGTTTACGTTCCTCAGAAGGTCGAACGACCGGACAATACATTGCAGGTTCTCACCTCCTGGGCTACAGTAATGGCAAGCCTCGCCGCGATCACGGTAGCCCTTGTACAGGTGACGAAATGAGAACATCGGCATGACGAACTATCGGAATAGAAATACAGTGGCGGCTATAAAAAGATTTGACAGGATTTAGGAGATGGCAGAGAACAATACTGTTGAGCCCGCCAACGAGCGCCCCCCATTTAATTATGAGGAACTGTTCACTGTATTATGGGGATCTCGAAGGCTTATCGTAAAGGTCACGGCGCTGGTGACAGTAGCGGCCGTTATCATAAGTCTCTTACTTCCAAAATCTTACAGGTCGACGGTTGTCATTTTACCAGAGACAAACCAAAACAAATTGTCCGGACTTTCAAACCTCGCCTCGTTAGCGGGAGTAAATGTTGGCAGCGATGTACCACTCTCCAGACTTTATCCCACCATCGCAACAAGTGAAGCGGTCCTTAAAAATGTAATCTATCAAAAATACAAGACCGAGTCATTTCCTGATTCGGCAGATCTTCTGAAGATTTGGGACGTTGACGAGAAGGACCCGCAGCTGGCATACGAATCTATGCTCAAAACCCTGAGAGATGGGTTGGAAGTTTCACTCGACATTAAAACGAGCGTGCTCACAATTTCGCTTTTAACAAAAGAACCGCAGCTCTCTGCCGATATCGTGAATACTGTCGCCTCCGAACTTGATCTGTTCGTGCGAACGAAACGGACAACGAACGCTTCTGAGCAGCGAAAATGGATCGAAGAAAGGATGAAAGAGGTAGAAGCCGATTTGGAGAAATCGGAGAACGCGCTAAAAGATTTTCGAGAGAACAATAGAAGAGTCTCCGATTCCCCTCAGTTGTTGCTGGAGCAGGAGCGCTTTATCCGAGAAGTGCAGATTAATTCGACGCTGTACACCGAATTGAAACGACAATACGAGCTTGCAAAAATTGATGAAATAAAAAATATTCCGATCGTCAATATTATGGATGCGGGGAGAGCTGCGGTGTGGAAGGAAAAGCCAAAAAAAAGTATCATCGTTCTCACTTCCTTTTTCCTCTCGCTTTTTGGAGGGATGGCTTTTGTGTATCTAAAACACAAGTATCGGGAAAAGGTTGCGGTTGTAAGAGCATTCTTCAAGCATTTATTTCACACGGCTCCAAACCAGTAGAGAATCTATCCCCTCATAGGGAATTTCAACAACCGTGGTCTGCGCAATTGCACGGGCTTAATAATAGGGAATCGCCCATCCCAAGCCGTCGAGAACCTTCCGGGTATAGAAAGCGCTTTTCTTTAATATTACCATTGAAGACATCTGGTTTTACTTAATGTACAATGTCTGACGGCAAGTATTAATACTCGGCAACCATTTGCTGTCGAGGTCGACACGATTCATTATTTGGCACTGGCCGGCGCAACGTGCAAGATGCAGCCATTCAAGCCCTTGAAGGAAAAATTAAAGAGTGGACAATTTTGAAATTATCGGATAGCTTGACTACCGACAGCATCGTCGTGCAATGGCTAAATGAACTCTGCAGGAGCAATTCGATATGAAGACACCGATTCGCACCAAGGAAAATTTCCTCGTCTTTGGCTCACCGCTAATTGAAGAAGTAGAAATTGAAGAAGTTGTCGCATGCTTGCACAGCTCTTGGATCGGCACCGGCCCCCGTGTTGCCCAATTTGAGGCCGACTTTGCAGCTTATAAAGGTGTAAGTTCCGCGGTGGCGCTCAACTCCTGTACCGCTGCGTTGCATCTCAGTATGATTGCTGCTGGTATTAAGTCAGGGGATGAAGTTATTACTACCCCTATGACCTTCTGCGCAAGCGTTAACGCTATCATCCATACGGGCGCAACTCCCGTTCTGGCCGATGTCGATCCCGCAACGATGAACATTGATCCGCTCCAGATCGAAGCAAAGATTACCCCTAAAACAAAAGCCATCCTTCCCGTTCATTTTGCTGGGCGCCCTTGCAAGATGGACGCAATCTGTGATATCGCAAAGAAGTACGACCTCAAAATTATCGAAGACTGCGCACACGCAATCGAAACGGAGTACCATGGCAAGAAGGTCGGCACATTCGGAGACTTTGGTTGTTTCAGCTTTTATGTGACGAAAAATGTAGCGACTGGTGAAGGCGGCATGGTGCTGACAAAATATGAGCAGGACACTACTCGCATTAAAACCCTTGGCCTGCACGGCATGAGCAAAGATGCTTGGAAACGGTTCAGCGATGAAGGGTATAAACATTATCAGGTAGTGGAATGCGGCTTCAAATACAATATGATGGATATACAGGCCGCCATCGGAATCCATCAACTGGCTAGGGTGGAACATAATTGGAAGAAACGACAAACGATCTGGAACCAATACAACACCGCTTTTAAGGATTTACCAATTACTGTACCCGGAGATAATTCCCCCGATACGCGTCATGCCTATCACCTGTATACGATTCTCATAGATGAAAAACAAACGGGTGTCAGTCGCGACGCCTTCCTTGATCGCATGACAAAACAGAATATCGGTGTTGGAGTTCATTATTTAAGCATCCCTGAGCATCCGTATTATCAACAAACTTTTGGATGGAAACCGCAAGATTATCCACATGCTATGAGAATTGGAAGAGAGACGGTTAGTCTGCCATTATCTGCGAAGCTCAATGATGTGGACGTTATGGACGTGATCAAGGCAGTAAGTGTGATTTTGAAATGATTGTCGGCAGTGGGATAGGATAAATCTTAAAAATAGAATGTTAACGAACGAAGTCTCGCAGCAATGATATCCCTCCGCCGAGGTTTATTCAGGCATCTTCGACTCTTCCTCTCACGCCTTAAACGGCGCAAGGGGGACTATTATTGGGAGCACCGTGCGAGAAAATACGGTAAACGTGCCGTTCTCAACATTGCACATTCTGAACAAGAAGTTGAAGAAGTCACACAAAAACAAAAAAAAATATTATATCCTGCATTACGCAGCCAGTTGAATGGTAAAGAAAAAATTATTCTTGACTTCGGCTGTGGGCCTGGTCGTTTCACATCAGATCTTGCGCACCTGATTGATGGGAAAGCAATAGGCGTTGACCCGATCAGAAGATTCTTAAATATTGCACCGCTAGATGACCGAGTAGAATACCGACATCTTTCCGGGGAAAGCATCCCCTGTAGCGATGAAAGTGTGGATGTGCTGTGGGTTTATCTGGTATTACGTGGAATCACGAAACTCATCGATTTGCGCGGTTCATTACAGGAACTCGGGCGGGTTTTACAAAATGGCCGGTTACTATTTTTATTTGAGGACACATCGGATAAACCAGATGGGCACATTGGCATTTTCGATCACCAGATACCGATTGTCAACTTACTAAATTCGTATCGATGAAATTCTTATTTGATTATGAAGAAATTGGCGAGACAATAACAGTTTTCTCGGGAAGAAAGCATGTTTAATCCTGTGCGCCACTATAACTGGCTTATCTATCGCCTTGTTAACCCCGCATTGAGAATGAGGCTAAAAAAATATGCAAAAGGGAGGTTATTAGATATTGGATGTGGGGAGAAACCTTATCTGGAAATGGCCACAGCGTATGTGCAAGCTCATGTGGGCCTCGATCATGAAGGTACACTGCACGATAAGAGGAAAGTGGATCTTTTTGGAACAGCGTACAATATTCCTGTCGAACCTAGCAGTTTTGATACTATTTTGTGTACATATGTTCTTGAGCATCTTGAAGAGCCACAAAAGGCTATAGCGGAAGCATATCGTGTTTTAAAAAAGGGCGGGTTTGCCATTTATACGGTACCGCTTTTTTGGCATTTGCACGAGGAACCTCGAGATTTCTACCGATTCACGAAGTACGGACTAACGTATATTTTTGAATCAAATGGCTTCCGTGTTTTGGAGTGCAAGGCGCTTACAGGCTTTTTTGTGATGGTTGCGCAGGAAACTACCTATTATCTTCTACGTTTCCGGCGAGGCGGCAGGATCAACCCTTTATGGTGGATTGTGCCGCCAATTAATGTCGTAATCCAAATGATCGCTTATTTGCTGAACTTTATTGATCGAAGTGAAAGTTTTACGATGGAATACATTTTAGTCGCTCAAAAACCAGATTGAGAAGTTCTCATTAATGTAGGCACATTTCACTAAATGTCTCTAAAGTCAGCAGCAGTTTCGGGTGCAAAATGGACCACTGCCTCTAGCATTGCAATAACCTTGTTGCAGTTTCTTCAGGTGGCCATTTTGGCAAGGCTATTGTCCCCGTCGGACTTTGGCCTCATGGGCATGATTATGGTGGTCCTCGGTTTCGCCCAAACTTATATGGATATGGGGATCAGCAATGCCATCATCCATCGGCAAGATACAACTCGTAATCAACTTTCATCTCTCTATTGGCTCAATATTTTTGCCAGCGTTGTCATCTTTGCGATCATACTATTGATTAGTCCATTGATTGTTGGATTTTTTCGGGAACCAAAGATCGCTTCTCTCTTGCCTTGGTCTGCCCTCATTTTTCTCATCACACCGATAGGTCAACAGTTTCAGATTTTACTCCAGAAAGAATTATCGTTCCGCGTATTGACTGTTATTGAAGTCTCATCCGGCGTGATCGGATGTGTTACAGCTGTCAGCTTCGCACTCGGTGGCGCTGGCGTATTCTCTCTGATCGCAGGTCAACTGGCAAACACGGCTGGACGATCCTTCATGTTGGCTGCAATCGGGCTCAAGAGATGGAGGCCGCGATTACATTTCAGAACAGGAGATCTCCAGGGGTATCTGAAATTCGGTATCTATCAAATGGGTGATAATAGTGTAAACTATCTTAATTCAAACCTCGACAAACTCTTGATTGGCTCGCTTCTTGGCGCGCAGTCTTTGGGTTATTATTCCATTGCATGGAATCTGGCCATTCAACCAGTGTTGAGGATCAATCCAATAGTTACGAGGGTTGCATTCCCGGTTTTTGCTAAGGTGCAGAATAACATTGATGTACTACGCAAAGGCTATCTCAATGTATTGAAGGTTTTAAGCGTCATTAATTTCCCTCTTCTGCTGGGCATGGCTGCTATCGCACCCGTTCTCATCCCTGTCGTATTCGGCCAGAAGTGGTTGCCAGCTGTTGGTTTGCTGCAGATTTTAGCGCTGGTTTCCCTGCTACGTTCAATAGGGAATCCAGTTGGATCCCTATTGTTGGCAAAGGGCCGACCTGATCTGGGCTTTAAGTGGAATCTCGTCCTTGCTGTAACCCAGGCATCAGGTATTCTCATTGGAGTATGGATCGGCGCAATGAAAGGAGTGGTCATCGCATTATTTGTACTGAACATATGTTATTTATATCCAGAATACTATATTCTTGTATGGCCGTTGATTAATTGCAATTTTAAAGAATACCTATCATCGATGGCATTTGCATTTTCCACATCGACAGTCATGACAGCTTTGATTTTACTGTTGCCATTTCTACTTGAAATTGAAGCAAAAGCTATGCTGATAGGACAGATAATTATCGGTGCACTAATTTATTCAAGCCTGACTTTTTTATTCAATCGGTCTTATTTATACGAAATGAAAACAACATTCTTTGCTAAAGCTTGACTGGATTTATGACAAAAATGTTTAAAAATGACAACTTATTTTTATTGCCACTTATTTGTCTTACGAAATGTTGATTGCGGCCACGTTGTAATCTTTTAGCCATAATTGCCGAGGTCAAAGATCTGGCCTTGTTCGACCTGCCTATTCATCGGGAAATTAGAAAAGATGGTCGTGATTAACGACCAACAATTTTTCTTCTAAAGTTTCCTATATTGATTTCAACCGTCCAATCATTAACCTGCAATCAGGTGGTGGAATTGCAGCTCTTGGGCATCAATGCACATGTCATTTGCAAAACCATAGAGATTGTGGATCAGTTCAGTGTAATGTTATTCACCTCCTGACAAATGAAACTTCATGTTGGCAAGTTTGGGGTAAGTGCATGCGCAAATTGTTCACTGGCCTTCGGCATTATCGGCTGGTACAATTTGAGTGCGAATTGGCGTCTAGCAAGCCGTAACCTTCCACTGCCTGGATTTAAACATGCTCCCGCTGCTGCCTCATTGGCGCAAGTGCCGCCTCAAGTTCTCTTCCGAAGTTGACCAGTTTCGTGCTGAGAGGCCGCATAAGGCGAGGTGCATAGTTTGAACTGGCTGCTTTGAAATAAAAAGCGCTTGTTCGACACGTAGGGGAGTGGTTCCAGCAAATACTATATAAATGGGGAGAGGGGGCCTTGCGAGTCCCGCTTGCGGTAGTCTTCTTTTACGGGGTCCCGTTTCTGGCGACGGACGGAGAGATAGTCTACAGGTTCTTGAGCATGCTGACCCCAAAACGTTTTTATTGTATCAACCCAGTAATGGAATAATAAATGCTCACAGTAGCCCATTTAGTCAATCCATTTTTATTTGGCCACGGCAGTTGGATATATAATCAAATTCGCTTCGGCAAAAATTGTCGCCACATTGTATTCACAGATCGAAGAGAAAATGCAGAATTATTTCCTTTTGATGCAGTATTCTCAAAGGGGGACTACAGTATTTCGCGTTTGAGCAGACTTGGGACACACGTCTATAATAGGTATTTTAAAACTGACTTCGTTTGGGAGAAAATGGCTCGAGCAGAAAACGTGGACATAATTCATTCTCACTTTGGGACCATGGGCGTTTCAAAAATTAGTCTTTCAAAACGACTCGACGTATCTCACGTCGTGTCGTTCTATGGTTATGATTATGGCGGGATTTTGGATTCGAACTCCGAATTAAAGGACGAGTATCATAGGCTCTTTCAAACCGTAGCTGGTATCTTCGTCGAAGGTCCCTACGCCCGCGCACGGCTAACGTCATTGGGGGCGGATCCAAAAAAGGTATTCATT
This sequence comes from Bacteroidota bacterium, assembly GCA_049578505.1. Taxonomy (GTDB): domain Bacteria; phylum Bacteroidota; class Ignavibacteria; order UBA10030; family UBA8401; genus JAGVPT01. The sequence continues at coordinate 9,806 of JBAUMC010000101.1, forward strand.
TCACATTTAGGTACCGATTTAGGGTCGATCTTAATGAAACCCAGAGTTTATGAAAATCGCGATGCGTTCAAGATCCTGATCGTAGCGGCATTCATTGAGAAGAAAGGTATTTTGGTAGCATTAAGAGCAATTGCTGATCTTCTAAAAAGTGGGGCCACAAGAATCACGGTTACATTGGTCGGGGATGCTGTGCCGACAAGGGGGAATGAATCAGCACTTATTAAAAATGAAATACTAAAGTTCATCGATATGTCACCATTGCGGCACGCAGTGACATTGACTGGAACTTTGCCATATGGAGACGTCATCAAGCTCGCGTATTCGCATCATCTACTCATGCAAACGAGTATTCATGCCAGGGATGGGGACTGCGAAGGTGGGTTTCCAGTTATCATTACTGACATGATGGGGACAGGCCTCCCGGTTCTCGGTAGCAGCCATTGTGATATTCCCGAAATAATCAAAAACAATCAAAACGGATTTGTGGCAGAAGAAGGGAGTGTGGAAGATACTACCCGTTTGTTGGAGGTAATAATGAGCAACTACAATTCTTACAGCCGTCAATGGTATGAATACAATCGCAAGTTCCTTATCGAGAATTTTGACGCTCGCATCTGCGCAGAGCAAAGAGAAATACTGTACGCAAAATTACTTCCTCACAATCACTAGTATCAGGATTCCAGGTTGGCTAAGAAAGTACTTGTCGTTACGCACGACTTTCCACCTATCGGTGAGGCAGGCAGTTGTCTGCGAGTCGTCAAGTTCCTAAAGTATCTCCACAACAGCGAACTGGAATTTATGGTTCTTGCTCCGGACAGGGAAAAGTCTACATCATGGACTGTTCAAAAGAGCTCGTCTTCCGTTTTGATGTCCGATGTTCCGCCCGGAGTTAAGGTCTTCAGGACGAGGAAGATAAAAGTCCCCCCCGGGCCGGACGCTTCAGAACTGATGAACGGTGCAGCAGGCCGAACGAAGCGTAAAATGAGCCTCCTTGAGCTGCTGAAGCGGCTGCTCAAGGCCTCCAGAATTACCTCACTATTGTTCCCCGATAAAGAAGTCCTGTGGGGTTTGACTGCGGTCCCGAAAGGAGTAGCAATTTGTTTGACGGCATCGATAGATGTGGTTTATGCTGTCGGTCCGCCAATCTCCTCGATCTTCATTGGGGCAATCATCGCTTTCTTGACAAGAAGGAAATTGATCAGCGATTTTAAAGATGAGAGAATCGGAACTCGAGACTACGCACTCCAACCTGCCCTCTCAAAATTGCTCTATCGACTCTCGGAAGCATTCATTGTTTGGAAGTCGAATAAAGTCATTGTGGTTACGCAAGAAAGCTTGATTAATTTTACTCGCCGGTATACGCGCTACCCCGACAAATTCGTGATGATAAGGAATGGTGCGGATATAGATGAAATAGAATACCACTTACGGAATGTAGAACCTTCCGCGGTGCGCAAAAGAACCGAAAAATTTGTTATTTTTAACGCGGGAGGGTATTCTCCGGGGTACCGTAATGCGGAGAACTTCTTTAGAGCAATAGGGATGGTTTTTCGCAAGCATCCTGTTTTGAGGGACAGCGTTGAGATTCGTTTTTTGGGACAAGGTGTCCGTGATCTTTACGGCGATGTAATTGACGCCGATGAAAACAACCTTTCACCCAATATTGTGGAACTCCCACTCCTAGAGCGACATGAGTATATTCAGCAGATTAAAGATTCAAACCTCCTCATCCTTATCCAGACACTGGGGTTTAAATCTTCGGTGGCAGGGACTTTCTACGAGTACTGGGCGGCAGGGGAAGCCCCTATTTTGCTTCTCGGTGAAGAAAGTGAAATGTGGCACTTGCTAAACGATTTTCACTTGGGGGTTGCGTCTCCACACAACGACGTAAACAACATTGCAGGATCGCTTGAGTCAATGCTGTTGCATCCCGGTAGTAGAGAAAGAGGAGCATTATGTCCTGACAGAAAAATTCTTGCCAGGCAACTTGAGAATATCCTTGTTGAATTGTAGATACAAGAATGCAGTTACGGAAAGCATCTTGTACGTCCTGAAAAATAAATATGCCTGTTTTCATCCTCTTGTAACTCGACACGCTGCCTCATGAATTATATGGGAATAACGGCACCGTTTTCCTGTTGCATCTCAAAACGAAATTATGCGTTCGAAAAATAAAATATTCCTTTTTGTAGTTTCGCTTTTGATCTTGCGTCCGTTTCTCCAGGCTGCAGGCGACTATGTATCGATCGGAACTCTCTCGCCTGATTCCGTATTTCTGGGGATTGCGTTGGTCTCAATACTGATTTACAATATTACTCACTTTCGCAAAGGGAACAAACTGGGAAAAGAATTCAATTTTATCAAGTTCGCCATGATATTGTACGTAGGCACAACGACAATATCTCTTTTTCAGTCATCTCAGTTTTTTAGTTCGTTTACATTTTACCTGCAAGAATTATTGAGCCTGTTAGTTTTCATTTCAATTATCAAATTCTATAAACACGATGATGCGATACAAACAATAAAATATTTCATCGTGTCAATATTATTCTACGCCCTTGATATTGTTTTGGATGTTCTGATCACCGGCGGAAAAAGAGAAGAACTGGGTGAGAGTTATTTTAGGTCCGACGGATACTTAACAAACCTCGGTGCCTGGGTATTTGGCGTATTATTTCTTTATGCAATCTATGTCTGTTTTTTTTCGATCGAAATATCGAAAAGAGATTCTTCCAAAATGAAATATTTTCTTATCGTAACATTTTTTATCCTTCTCCTATTCTCTGGATCAAGAAGCAGCATCTTATCGTTATTTGCGTTTTTGGCGATTCTCTTCCTTTTTTCAGCGCGCAATCTTAAGAACGTCATTCGCATCTCCGCACTTGTCATCGTGATATTGATTACAGGAGCATTCCTATTTTCAAGTCTTGATCCGGATGGTTTTGCACGGTTGTCGCAATCATTTAGTCCGGACTACTATGCTCCTGGCAACGGTGTGAACAGCACGGCACTCTATCGAATTATTTTAATGAGAGAATACCTGTTTAATTGGAGCCTGCCCATATTTGGATTTGGCCAAAGGTCCTATGCATTTGTGTTTGATTATACGGATCCTGGTTCACAATATGTCCTTACAATGATAACGTTAGGAATCGTCGGACTCGTTCTTTTCTTTTTGCTTAATTTTTCGTTGTTCGCTTATTTCTATAGGTATCGAACCCAGAGAATAGCTAAGGTCATACTGGCCGTTATGATCTCATTAATTATCGTGAATGGCGGAGAATCTGCCCTCGTCGAAATCAGAGGATATTATTATTGGGTAATGATGGGGATATTTATTGTGATAATAAGTAATTTTCGGCAAATCGATAGTTTTGTAAAATAGTGAGAATAAGAGTTCTGAAGTGTATCCGAAACGCAAGAGAAGTTGCTAAGGCGGAAAAAATGGTTGTATTTCTCCAGAGGAAAGCCAGCAATGAGGAGAATTCTTCATAGTCATAGTATTATTTTTAAGCTAAAAGTAGCGTCAAAATTGCTCAAAGAAGATAGTATGATTGCTAAACTTGCCTCGGAGTTCAAAGTCCACCCCAATCCAATCACAAAGTGGAAGAAACATTTTCAAAAACACAGGGCATATATTCACCAGCGGCTACGGGAAAGATGAGAACGATACGGTTATATTGAGCCTGTGCAAAGGGATAGGACGATTAAAGGTCGAACTATGTTATCTGAAAGGTAGGAGTCTAATTTTCTTTCTTAATGATCGCCCCGCATGTATCGATGCAACCAATAATCAACCGAACATCAGCTGGCACTACCCGTCACGTTCGAGGCCGCTTTTACAAAGTTGCTGCTGTCGATACGGCGACGCTGAGGCTCATGAACGCGATTAACAGTAAATATGTGGTGTTACCATTTTATGAATAATTTTGATTAATACTTTCAGGAGAAAAATGTCTTTTGCACATTTTATTAGTGGACGAAATAGAGAAAGAAAAATGCAAATATTTCTTAGATATCTTAATCCAAGCGAGTTTGATACAATTTTAGACGTTGGATACTCTAACAAAGAACATTCCCCAAATGATAACTACTTAGAAAAGAATTACAAGTATAAAAATAAGATAACAGCACTAGGCATAGATGATACAAATGAATTCAATTTTCGTTATCCGGAAGTGAAAACAATAAAATATGCGGGCGGCAGATTTCCATTCAAAGATAAAATGTTTAATATTTGTTGGTCGAATGCAGTTATAGAACATGTCGGAAACAGCGATGAGCAAATAATGTTAGTTAAAGAAATGGTAAGAACGTGTAAGCGTGTTTGTTTTACAACGCCTAATAGATTATTCCCGATTGAAGTTCACACAAGAATCCCACTCTTACATTTGTTACCAAAGAAAGTTTTTGATAAATTATTATTGGTTATTGGAAAATCGTGGGCCGCTGGCTCTTATATGAACCTATTAACTTATAAACAAATTAATGAAATCCTTGTGAAACTAAAGATTGCTAAGTATAAAATTATTAGAAACCGCCTTTTCTTTTTTACTTTAGATTTTATAGTTATTATTGAAGAAGATAGCACATTCATCAACCACTAAATGCAATATATTGTGGATATAAGTGTAATATAGACCCTGAGAACTATCCGGTTCATGAAAGAATATTTATCCAGGACTGTTCTCAAAGAACGACATTGACAACAGAAGAACACGGCGACATATTGTCCATTTAACTTTCTATAAAAACTGTCCGGTCAATGGTGTACACCTAACTCCTTTGTGTTAAGAATATTTTGGGTAAGCATTTGAAACATTATTTGTTCAGCGTTGTAATTTCTACGTATAATCGACTAAGTGTATTGCTCGAAAATTTGACAACCTTAGATCTTAATGAAATTAAAAATAACAATGCGCAAATAATTATTATTGAAAATAGCTCGACCGCAAAAATATTCAGTCAACTAAAAACCTTTGAAACAGAATTCTTAAAAGTATTTTACTTAAAGGACGCAGGCCTATCTAAAGCAAGAAATTATGGGGCTTCTGTATCAGAGGGGGACTTTTTAATATTTTTAGATGACGATGCTTTTCCGCAAAAAGGCTGGCTGGATGCGTTTTCGAATTATATTCAAAATCAAAATTCAGATGTTGATCTTTTGGCTGGGAAAATCATTCCTGACTATTGTGGAAAACCTTTACCTGAATGGTTGCCATCTGATTTTGAGTGGATATACGGGAAGCTCGACTATGGGGAAAAGACAAAACATTTGGGTAATAGTGAAATTGTTAACGGTGGAAATTTTTGCATTCGCAGAACCATTTTCAAAGATTTGGGTGGATTTGACCCACTTTTTGGGCATGTTGGAGAATGTCTAGGTGGAAGTGAAGAGCAACACTTGCAGGATAGATATGAAAGGAAATATCATAAACCAATACTCTATGTTCCCGGGGCAGCCGTTCTTCACAAATTTGACAGAAGCAGATTATCCGAAGAGTGGGCCCAAAAAAGGGTGGCTTCCGCAGTGGCACATTCATTTCTGAGAGATCGTCAAAATAGATCTCGTTTTTATATACTTACAAAATCGTGTTCATATGTTGTTCGATTCCCGTTTGTCAGCAGTCTAAAGCGTGTTCAATGTAGAACCTATTTGCGAACCCTTCGGAAAAACTTCATCAGCTCCTTTTTCTCTTCGAAAGAGGTTTCCGTTTGAAAATTGGCATAGATGCAAAACACTATTTTCACG
>JBAUMC010000102.1:0-22753 GCA_049578505.1 Bacteroidota bacterium
GCGGCTCGTTTCGGACCGATTCCTTTAATGTATTGAAGTGTGTCGTTCTTATGAAGGCTCAAAGAGATGCAGAAGTGGTAAACACAGATCCGGATTTACTTAAACACGCGGCAAAGGATTTTGAGCAAGGCGCTACGACGATTCCCCTTTCACTTCGCGCGTCATGAGGTCTTCCGTGGCAAGATGAGGGTTCTTCCCTTCAAAAAGGATTTTATGCACCTCGGAAAAAATCGCCATTTCGATTGAATGTTTTTTTGCGAGGTCGACAGACGACCGGCACGTTGCAACTCCTTCAGCGACCATCACCATTTCTTTTAACACGTCATCAAGTTTTCTTCCCTTGCCCACCTGTTCCCCAACATACCGGTTACGGCTATGCTTGCTCATGCAGGTAACGATCAAATCGCCGACGCCCGTTAGTCCCGCAAACGTGCGCGGCAGTGCTCCCATCTTGACTCCCAACCGGGTCATCTCGGCGATTCCACGGGTCATGATTGCGGCTTTTGTGTTGTCGCCGAACCCGGCGCCGTCGACGACACCTGCCCCCACGGCGATCACATTCTTGAGGGCACCGCCGAGCTCCACTCCGCGAATATCGTCGTTGACGTAGACGCGAAAATAGGGGGTGCTGAATGCGGAGGCGACAATTCTTGCCGTTTTCATATTGAAGGAAGCCGATACTACTGCTGTCGGCATTCGAAGGCATACTTCTTCAGCATGGCTCGGGCCGGAAAGAATCGCGAGGTTCCCTTTTTTCTCGTGTTCCAATACGTCCAGCATCACTTCCGACATTGTCATGAGGGAATGATTTTCAATTCCTTTCGCCACGTTGACGATGATTGTTTGGGAAAGCTCATGATGGGATATCTGTCGGATGACAGAGCGCAGAAATTGCGAGGGCACGGCAGAGACAATGAGGTCTTTCTTGTCCGCCGCCTCCTGGATATCGGTGAGGATTGAAATCTGTCTCGGAATCTTGATTCCCGGAAGAAAGGCAGGGTTCTCTCTCGTTTCGACGATCAGGGCCGCCTGTTCGGGGCGGTACGTCCACAACGAAACATCGTGATTGTTTTCGGAAAGCAGAATTGCAAGAGTCGTTCCCCAGCTTCCGGCTCCTAGGACGGCTACGTGCATGGCGAACCTACGTTATTGAGGTGTGAGAGAATGATGCCAAAGCTGTTACTTGCGGAAGGATGAGCCCCGAAAGTTCGTCAGCTTATTCTCGGTTCCTTTCATGAGCCGCTTGATGTTCTCTCGATGGGTGTAGATGAGGAGAAGAGACGTCCCGATTGCGAAAAAGATCAGTGTGTGATATCCATGAATGTCGACCTTAAAAATATTTTCACGAAAGAACATTGTCAACGGAAAAGCAACCGCCCCTGCAATCGATCCGAGAGAGACGTAGCGAGAACTTGAGAACACGGCGGCAAAGATGACGACGGCGACGGCGAACTCAACCGGCGCTAACGCCAGCAACATACCGGCACCAGTCGCAACCCCTTTACCTCCTCTGAAACCAGCGAAGAGTGTCCAGATGTGACCGAGAATAGCAGCAATTCCACAAATTATTTGGACAACCGTAAAATCTTCGAACGGAGTTCTGTTCTGAAAAGGGAGCGAAGGATCCCAGAACAAACGGGCAACAAAGATCGTTGCAACAACCCCTTTGAAAAGGTCAAACAGGATAACCGCCAAGCCGATCTTCCATCCCAGCACGCGCATAACGTTGGTGCCCCCGGCATTGCCGCTGCCATGTTGTCGTATATCCATACCGCGCGAAATTTTCGACGCGATTATACTCGTCGGAATTGACCCAACGATGTAACTCAACACGATAACGATGGCAAGATTAACCATTGTTCATCCTGGTAATGAGTGGGGGATAATGGCTTCCTTCTTCATTAAAATAGAAAATCACTTAATGAAAATCAAGCGCACGGGTCGGCGCTGGCTCAAGTTGTCGTTCCCGCGTGCCAAAGGCATCCTCCGAGGGAGCCTTTGGACCTTTGGGAAAAACGGGTCGAAGACTCCCAACGGATCTGGCGACCCGTAGGGTCGTTCCACGAATCTACGCTTCGTAGAATCATGGATAGACGACTCGGCGAGAATCGAGACTTCCGTTTTTTTTTGCCGCACAATGCATGCCCACGTTCGTGCGCATGACAATTTTTTTCAAATTGAGCGACTACTCATAGCTCTCTATGAGGGCCTAATTTCAAAATCACTCAAGCGACTGGATTCTTTACTGGAGTATGACCTGAAAATGCAATACCGACACCGGTCTAAGTCAAAGCGATCGTCGATATTGGCTGCGGAGAATGATATGTCTATTGCTTATAGCGCGGTCGATAGCTAATATTCCATTAATATGATCAATTTCATGCTGCAGCAATTCCGAGAGCCCATCCCTCGCTTTTATTTTTTTTCTCGCCCCCGTTTCGGTCTGATAAGTTATTTCGATCTGGGCGTAACGCCTCACCTTGACGAGAATATCAGGGAAGGAAAAGCAGTCGTCCCACAGCTCAATTTTCCTCTTGCCGTGTCTAAAAATTTTCGGATTGATGAGGGCGCCGAGGCCGTTCAGTCGAATAAAAATAATTCGTGCATCCGAGCCGATTTGAGGAGCCGCAATCCCTCTGCCAAAAGCATGCTGCGACCTAAAATCGTCGAGAGTGTCGCTAAGGTTTTGAATCGTTGTGCGCATGAACCGAGACGAAAAGTCCCTCACAGGTTTGCAGCGCACGCGAAGGACCGGCTCGCCGAGCAATAATATCTTTTTGACTGCCATTCGAGTCCGGTTCCCTCTAATTCAGATTCAATCCTTGAAACGGCTGGCCAGCACGTTTGCAAAATCCAAGTCGTCCGGCGTCGTGATTTTGATATTGTCAAAGCTCCCCTCAACAATTGCCGGATAGATATGCATCAGCTCGACAAGTGAAGCATCGTCTGTTGCCTCGACATTCCCACGGCCCGCTTTTTCGTAAGCGTCCAGAAGCAGCTGTTTCGTGAACGTCTGAGGCGTCTGTGCCGACCACAACACGGAACGATCAAGAGTTCTTTCAAGTCGCCCCTCGCTATTTCCAACTTTAACGGTATCCTTGACGCGAACCGCAACAACCGCAGCAGAAAATGCTTTTGCCTTTTCGATCGAATCGAGAATCACTTTTTGCGTAATGAAGGGTCTGACAGCGTCATGGACAATAACGATCTCCGCTTGAGGATGGATATGGCTCAACGCGTTGCTGACAGAGTCCTGCCTCCTCCTCCCCCCTTCGACAATCTTCACCACTTTCGAGAGACGGAATTCATCAACAATGAGTTCGACCTGCGGCCTGCTTGATGTCTGCACGGCGATGATAATTTCGTTAACGGCTCGGCACCTCTGAAACCGCTCGAGGGTATGAGCGATAATCGGTTTTCCCTGCAGCAATAGGAACTGCTTGCTGACTGCCGATCCCATCCGTTCCCCGGCGCCAGCAGCTGGAACAATAACACTAGTAAACATACACGCTCACCTTTTTGTCGCGGGAGTGGCCCGCTTGCAGCACTATTCGATCAGCAGGTCCCGACGGAGAGGCTGGGAAACATTTTTCCTGATGAAAAGGCATTCGAAGCGTGGACCAATCCAACGTTACCACGTGCCGAAATGAAAAAACCGTGTAGTGAACATATGCTGATCGAAGGTTGATTACGAATGAATCAAAGGATCAGCATGGCATCGCCGTAACTGTAGAACCTGTATCCCTTCTTAATTGCAAGCTTATAGGCTCGCATCACGAAGTCGTGATCGGCAAACGCTGCAGTCAGCATGAGCAGCGTCGATTCCGGCATATGAAAGTTAGTGATAAGTTTGTCGGCAATTTTAAAATCGTACGGCGGGAAAATAAACTTATCGGTCCAGCCCCTGCTCGCTTTAAGGTGGCCGTCAGTTGTTACGCTCGACTCAAGCGCCCGGCACGTGCTTGTGCCGCACACGAAGACATTTCCGCGATTATCGATGACCCTGTTGACAACATTCGCCGCCTGGTCATTAACCTCGAAATATTCCGAGTCCATTTTATGCTTTGTCAAATCTTCGACCTCGACGGTCCGAAACGTTCCCAATCCGATATGAAGCAGCACAGAGACGATCTTTACTCCCTTCCGCTCTAATTTTTTAAGAAGCGGTTTTGTAAAATGAAGGCCGGCGGTCGGAGCTGCAACTGCACCAATGGTTTTCGCATAGACGGTTTGGTATGCATCCTTGTCTTTTTCTGTCGGATCCCGTTTGATATACGCAGGCAATGGTGTTTTTCCGATTTTTTCTATCAGTTTGAAAAAATCGCCTTCGTAGTTGAAACGAACCGTCCGTCCCCGTGAGGTCGTGTTGTCGATTACCTCGCACGATAGGTTGCCGTTATCAAAATAGATCTTATTGCCAATGCGAACTTTTCGGGCAGGGTCGACGATGACATCCCAGATATTATCGGTTGCGTTTAGTTGCCGGAGAAGAAAAACTTCGATCTTGGCGTTTGTTTTTTCTTTACGGCCGTAGAGGCGCGCTTGAAAAACTTTCGTCTCGTTGACGACTAGACAGTCCCCTTTTTTGAAATATTCGACGATATCCCGAAAATGCTCCTCGGTGATATTTTCATCGGCGCGGCTCAAAACCATTAGTTTTGAACGGTCGCGGGGCGAAACAGGATGTTTTGCAATTAGGTTTCGCGGTAAAGGATATTTGAAGTCCGAAAGTTTCATCGCGATGATGTTTCTTTCTGGGGAAACATTCCCTTTAATGGAACATGCGCTCTTACGGGAGCGAGTGAATTATGATTCAGTGTTCAGTATTCAGCGAACAGTGTTCAGTAAACAGTAATCAGCATATGAGGAGAAACGAGATCGAAGCACACATACTGACTACTGCTTACTGTTTACTGCTAACTGTTTACTTTTTTTTCGCCGCTTTCTTCGTTTTTGAAACCGGCTGATCCTTCAATGCCGCACGGGCAGCAGCGAGCCGGGCGATCGGAACGCGATACGGCGAACAGCTTACGTAATTCTGGTTGATCTCGTGACAGAATTCAACGCTTGACGGTTCGCCCCCATGTTCACCGCATATCCCGACTTTCAGGTCGGAACGTACTGAACGGCCTTTCTCAATGGCAATTTTCATCAATGCACCGACTCCACCTCTGTCCAGGACCTCGAACGGGTCTTTCGGAAGGATTTCCATCTCCACATACGGGATGAGGAAGCGCGCGGCGTCGTCGCGGCTCACTCCGAGTGTGGTTTGCGTTAAGTCGTTCGTCCCGAAGCTGAAGAACTCCGCAACCGTCGCAATCTCGTCCGCGGTGATCGCGCCACGCGGAATCTCGATCATCGTACCGACGAGGTACTTGAACTTCACTCCTTTTTCTTTCATCACTTCATCCGCAACACGGCGGACAATTTTCTCCTGGTGTTCAAGTTCTTTCACGTTGCCGACAAGCGGGATCATCACTTCGGGTTCAACCTTGATTCCTTTCGACTGAATGTTGGCCGCGGCTTCAAAAATTGCTCGCGACTGCATCTCAGTGATCTCCGGGAAAATAATTCCCAAACGGCATCCGCGGAAACCGAGCATCGGGTTAAACTCGTGCAAGCTTTCCACGCGATGATGGACCTTCTCATAACTGATGCCGATTTCGGAAGCGAGCTCGCGCTGAGCAGGCTCTTCGTGCGGAACGAATTCGTGAAGCGGCGGGTCGATAGTCCGAATCGTGACAGGCCGTCCGTTCATCGCCTCGAAAATTCCCTCGAAGTCGGTCCGTTGAAGAGGAAGAAGCTTCGCGAGTGCAGCCTTACGTTCCCCGACCGTGTCCGCCAAAATCATTTCGCGCATCGGTCCGATCTTACCTTCACCAAAGAACATATGCTCGGTTCTGCACAAGCCGATTCCTTCAGCACCGAACGCGACCGCATTAAGAGCCTGATCGGGCTGATCCGCGTTCGTCCGGATTTTAAGGCGGCGGTATTTATCCGCCCATGACATGATTTTCGCGTACTGCTGGTACACCGGGGCTTCTTTGGGTGCAAGTGTTTTATTGATCAACACCTGCAACACTTCGGATGGCTTCGTCGGCACTTTTCCTTCGATCACTTCGCCGGTCGATCCGTCCAATGAAATCCAATCGCCTTCTTTAATAAGCTTGCCCTTCACCTTCATCGTATGCGTCGAATAGTCGATATCCAGTGAGGCGCATCCCGCAACACAGACTTTTCCCATCTGACGTGCGACGAGTGCCGCGTGCGAAGTCATGCCTCCGCGCGCCGTAAGTATACCCTCGGCCGCATCCATCCCTTTGATGTCCTCCGGAGAAGTTTCGATCCGTGTGAGAATGACATGCTCGCCTCTTTTTTTCCACGCTTCGGCATCCGGGGCATTGAACACGACCCGGCCTGTCGCAGCACCCGGACCCGCATTCAATCCTTTCGCAAGAAGCCGCCCGCTTTTTACGGCAACTTCTTTTTCTTTCAGGTCGAACACTGGGCGAAGCAGCTGGTTGAGCTGATCGGGCTCAATTCTCTTCAGCGCCTCTTTGTCCGAGATCAGTTTTTCATCGACCATGTCAACGGCAATCTTGATTGCGGCAAACGCTGTCCGTTTTCCAATACGACACTGCAGCATGTACAGCTTGCCTTGTTGAATCGTGAACTCGATGTCGTTCATATCGCGATAATGCTTCTCGAGAGTCTTGCGAATCTTATCGAGCTGTTTGTAAAGCTTCGGACTGTCCTTTGCCAATTGAGAAATCGGCAGAGGCGTACGAGTGCCGGCGACAACATCCTCGCCTTGAGCGTTCATAAGGTACTCGCCGTAGAAAACATTCTCTCCCGTGGCTGCATCGCGCGTGAAGGCAACGCCCGTCCCGGAATCGTCGCCCATGTTGCCGAAGACCATCGACTGAACGTTGACGGCAGTGCCCCATGCTTCCGGGATATCGTACATTTTACGATAGGCAATCGCACGGTCGTTGTTCCACGATCCGAACACTGCCCCAATCGCGCCCCACAATTGAGTCATTGGCTCTTGGGGAAAATCGTTCCCGGTCTTTTCCTTGATCGCTTTCTTGAAGAGCGAAACAAGGTCTTTCAAATCATCGGCGTTGAGTTCCGTATCGAGATGGACTCCTTTCGATTTCTTTTTCTCTTCGATGATCGCTTCAAACGGATCGATCTCGTCTTTGTGAACCGGCTTTAACCCGAGCACAACATCGCCGTACATCTGGACAAAACGGCGGTATGAATCATACACAAAACGGGGGTTATTCGTTTTCTTCACCAGCCCCTCGGCGACATTATCGTTTAAGCCGAGGTTGAGGATCGTATCCATCATTCCCGGCATCGACGAACGCGCGCCCGAGCGAACAGAGACGAGAAGCGGATTTTTCAAATCTCCGAATTTCGCCCCCATTGATTTTTCGATCTTCACGATCGATTTTTTTACATCGGCCTGGAGCGATTTCGGGTAGGTCTTCTTGTTCGCGTAGTAGTAGGTGCACACTTCAGTCGAAATTGAAAAGCCTGCCGGTACGGGCAAACCGATATTCGTCATCTCTGCGAGGTTTGCACCCTTGCCGCCGAGAAGGTTTTTCATTTCTGCCTTGCCTTCGGCTTTTCCGTTGCCGAAGAAATATACAAATTTAGCCATCGTTGTAATTTTTCCTTCTGATTTTATTATACGTTAGTAGTCTGAGTAAATGGTGGATGTACTCTGTTAATTAATTGTGTTGTTTGTATTTCTTTATCTCTTCCAAAAAAGTCCTTCCGATTTTTTCCGTCAGCGGATTGAAGGTGTCTTTCATCCGTTCCGGATGCCATTGAACGAGTAGCAGGAACGGCATCCCGCTCTTCTCGGCCAATTCCATTGCCTCAATGACACCATCAGCAGAACGAGCTGCAACGAGTAGCCCCCGGCCTATACGATCGACGCCCTGATGATGGGTAGAATTTACTTCGCCCTCGCTTTTTCCGACGATCGAGCCGAGCATCGAGCGACTTTCAATTGTAATGTGATGGCGGTTCTCTTTTCCATCGGTCTCGTCGTGCCGCGAATATCCGCCGGATACTAAATCAAGATGTAGCGTCCCTCCACGATAAACGTTCAGCGATTGCATCCCGCGGCAAATGCCGAGCACCGGCAACAATCGTTCCAGAGCCATTTCAATAACTTTGAACTCAAAGTTGTCGCGCTGTTCATTCACACCATCCGTTTGCGCTACGCCGTCACTTCTACCGAAAACCTTCGGGTGAATATCACCTCCTCCTGTAAGCAGCAAACCATCGCATCCTTCAATTTCGCCTGGTTGATTTTTCTCGTATGCCAATTCGCGAAATTCAATCGCCGGGTTGAACCGAAACAGCCAGCCTTTATAGGCGTTGAATGTTTCTTCTTTCAGCGTATTTCTCGTGATACCGATTTTCATCAGTCGTTTGTTTTGTCGAAGACAGAATTAATAAGACTTGTCCATTCTTTCTCTTCACGAACGGTAACTTCGATTTCAAGGCAGAAAAGCGGATATGTTTCAGAGAATTCAAATGATGATAACCGCGCCATATCTTTTTCTGTCGTAATAATATATTCCGCTTTGAGTTTCTCCTGTTCAGCCACGATATTTCGAACGTCGGAATCGGAATACGAATGGTGGTCATCGAAAGTTATCATCGAACTCACTATAATGCCGATATCCTGCAAACTTTCTCTGAAACTTTCCGGCTGTCCGATCCCGCAAAAAGCAACCGCATGTTTTCCTTTCACACTGCTTAAATTTACGCTGAAGCCGGTCTTCGCCCTGCGAAACGCCGTAACGGTAAAGGAACTGGAAAAGATTCTAGCATGAGAGTACCTTCGGATTTGTTCCTTCAGCCTTTCAACGTTCAAGGTCGGTTTTACTTTTGTGAGGAGCACGGCATTCGCCCGTTTCAAAGAACGCAGTGAATCTCTCCGGTAGCCCGCCGGCAGCATCGGCATCGTAAAAGGCGAATAAGCTGCATCAATCAACACAATATCCAAATCGCGATGAAGCGAGCGATGTTGAAATCCGTCGTCAAGCACAACTGCTTGAGCATTCAATTTGCTTACAGCGTACCGGGCCCCGCGCAGCCTCTGATCGTCGACCACAACAATCGTTTTTACCAACGAAGTCGCCAACTGAAACGCTTCATCTCCCGATTCACGCGCTGTCGCTTTTAAAACGAATCCGTCCGAGACCTCCACCAACCCCCGCGTTTCTCTCTTATACCCGCGGCTGACGATTGCGGAACGAATATTTTTTCCTTGCAGCATCTTCGCAATCATTCCGGCAACCGGTGTCTTGCCGGTTCCGCCCGTCGAGATATTGCCGACCGAGATTACCGGCACGTCGACGTGATCAATATGAAATAGCTGCCAATCGTAAAATAAATTTCGAAGAACAACCCCGCATCCATACAGCCACGAAAACGGTAATAACGCCGGAACTGGTTTCATCCTGCCGTCTATTTTCAAAGGAGCATCAGCATATTCGGTGACTCTAGACCTCTCGTTCGGCCTTCACGTTCAGTCCCTCCAATTGCTCTTGTGTTCTTGTCAAAAAAAGGTCGAGCGCTTCATCGTGCAAATCGTCGGGGACCATGAGCGGGTCGCTGTACCGCACGCTTACTTTCGAGAACGGCAGCGGGATCTCGAATCCATCCCAGCTCTTCAATACTTTTTTCCGGTCAACGGCGATGCCGACAAGAAAGAGTGGAACGCGGGTTCGTTGGGCAGCGCGAACAGCTCCCATTTTCATTTGATGGCGCGGGCCTGTCGGTCCGTCGGGTGTAATGCACAGCGAATTCCCGTCAGTAATCGCCTTGACCATTAACTGCATCGCCTCTTTTCCACCGACATGGCTCGAGCCACGGATTATGGTGTAGCCCCATTGTGCCAGCGTTGCCGCGAGAATTTCTCCATCCTCGCTTTGGCTGACAAGAGCTGCAACGGGCATTCCTTTCAGCGGACGGTGCAGATACCATCCAACAAGCATTGAGCCATGCCAGAAGGCAACAACTGACTGCTGATTGTTTCGACGGCATTCCTCAAAGAACAATGAGTTATATCTTCTCACCCGGATCGTTGTACACAAGAGCCATGCCACCAACCATAATCCCCTTTTCGCGATCGAATTGAGAATAGTCTTTACCATTGATCGGAACCATTGTCCATTACGCCGGACTCATTGCAAGGATCACATCTGCAACATTCGCCGACGCCCCCTTTGCACCAAGCAATCCCTTAACAGTCGAGAGGTTGTTCTTCATCGCCGCCCGCTCCGCATCATTTTTCAGAAGCCCGGTAGCAAGCTCAACGATCTTCTGCACCGTAACATTATGCTGTATAAGTTCCGGCACAATGCTTCTTCCTGCAACAATATTCACAAGGCCGATATTCTTGATTCGTACCAATGCACGGGCAACGAGATACGTGAGCCATGACGTCCTGTAGACCACAATCATCGGCGTTTCAAAGCAGGCGGTCTCTAAAGTCGCAGTGCCCGACGTTACAATCGCGAGGTGCGCGTACTTCATTATTTCGTGCGTTGCATTCTCGACAAAGTGGAGCTGATGGTTCTCGGGCAAATACGCTGAAAACAATTCTTTATGGAGGTTCGGTGCCACTGCGACGATGACCTCAAGATTTTCTTCATCCTGAAGGAGACTCGCAGAGCGGACCATTACCGAAAACAGATTTTGGACTTCCTGCGGTCTGCTTCCCGGAATCAAAGCCAATATTTTTTTCTCAGGATCGATGCCGAAACGCTTGCAAAATTGATCACGCGTAAATTCGACATTCAATTCTTCGAGAAGCGGATGGCCTACGAACTTTACTTCGATCCCACCTTTGCGGTAAATTTCCTCCTCGAACGGAAACACAACAAGCATTGCATCGATGATGCCCCGCATTTTCTTCACCCTCCCCTTTTTCCATGCCCACACCTGCGGGCTGATGTAATAGACAACTTTCACCCCGTATTTTTTTACTTTCCGCGCAAATCGCAAATTGAACCCGGGGTAATCTATCAGCACAACAACGTCCGGTTTTTTTAGCACCAGCAATTGCTCCAGGGTGCGTTCAACGGACCGGATGAGGGGAAGATGTTTCAAAACTTCAATAAACCCCATGAAGGAGAGTTCCTGCACATGATACGTCAATGTCATCCCTTCGCGCTTCATTCTCTCTCCCCCTATGCCGTAGATTTCCATCGACGGCTGCCGTCGTTTTAATTCCCGGACCACTCCCGCCCCATGAACATCGCCAGAAACTTCACCCGCTATCATCATCACGCGACGGACCATAATTAATTCTGTTTCAAAAAGTAGAGAAGAAGGATTGCAACGGAGAGGATCGTGAGCGCTTGCAACGTCCGACGTTCGGAATGCAGACCTCGCGAAAGATCCGGATCGCGATGAAACGAATGTTCTCCAGAATACCGCGTCAGACGGGGCAGGAAGCGGGGCACTTCATGGACGTAGCGTTCATATTCATCGCCAAATGTGGTGAGGAGGTATTCTTCTTCTTTGGTCACGATCAATGTGTATTGAAGGAGGAAAAAAACGAAGGCCAGGATGACCAAGTAGGGCATCAAAGAGTTCGCCATTATCCCAACACCCACGTACATCATCATATTGCCGATATAAAGCGGGTTGCGGACGTATCCGAACGGTCCGTCGATAAACAAATGCGTTCCTCCGACTGATCCTGTGGTCCTCGTTTCAGTTCCCGCAATCGATACTCCCCACAACCGGACTCCTTCACCGCACAACGCTAAGGAGAGCCCCGACATAAGAGAAAGAGGTGTTGGATGAGCGTAGACCAGCATTAATAGAATAAACGGGATCGGTGTATAACCTCGCATCTCAAATATTTTTTGTCGGATGTCCAAGATCTATCCTCGCATGAAAACTTCTTTACGCGCCAGTTCCGCGGTACGACGCTTGCGCGGGCGCCCTCCATCGACCATCTCGATGAATCTTGAGAGCACGTCATCGAATGTCTCAAATCGATGAAACGTGATATTTTCCCTCTCGCAATACCTCAGCAATGTCCCTTTTGCAAAGACAACGTCTGCATACCTTGAAGGGCATTGGTCCGAGAACCCGTTTCCGATATAAACAATAACGTTTTCATCCCCGGACTTTGTCAGGAGGTGATTGCGCTTGCAATTTGCGCACATGATACATTCGGCATCAGTGTAAGGAAAGCTCGGGGTAATTGTCCCACCCGGTTCAATCACCAATTCATTGGAGTAAAACGGAATATGACTCAATTGCTCGCGCTGCAGGACGTGGCGTATGTATAGGTCGAATCCATCGCTCAAAATATGAATGGGAATTGATTTCCCCGAACAATACCGTTCAAAGCGGTGAAACCCGGTATCAATTTCCTGGGATTCCACATAAGAATAAAACGCATCGCGAGAAAGCGACTCAACCGTTGCGCACGAACGCCGCCAGCTTTCTTGCACGCTGATGAGTCCTTCGGACGATTCACGGAACGCTTCTGCCGATTCTTGCGGGTTGCCGAAAACTTTGAACATGCCGTCGCCGATGTCGTTGCGCGTCATCGTTCCGTCGAAATCCGTGAACACGATATACGAAAGTTCATCTTTCATTAATTCTGAACCACTGCATTTTCGTTGAACCGGACCGACACGAGTTTTGAAACCCCCTCTTCTTCCATCGTCACCCCGTACATGGCGTTGGCAGCTTCCATCGTCCGCTTGTTATGCGTGACGACGATAAATTGAGTATTGTCGCTGAATTTCCGGAGAATGCGCGAGAAGCGGTCGATGTTCGAATCGTCCAGCGGCGCATCGACTTCGTCGAGGATACAAAACGGGCTTGGCTTCACAAGATAAATTGCAAAAAGGAGCGCTATAGCCGTCAGCGTCTTTTCGCCTCCGGAGAGCAAGTCGATCGACGTAGGCCGTTTACCCCGAGGTTTCGCGATAATCTCGATGCGGGCTTCAAGCGGATCAACTCCTTCTTCCAGTCGCAAGTCGCACTCATCCCCCTCATCGAACAAGCTCTTGAATGTTGCGATGAAATTGTCTCTAATCTTGTTGAACGTTTCGCCGAACGTACGTTGTGCTGTGGTATTGATTTCTTCAATGGTCGAGAGGAGCGTCTGTTCTGCCTCGACGAGATCGCTCCGCTGCGTCGTGATGAATTCAAGCCGTTCATTCTCGCTTTTATACTCGTCGAACGCGGCAAAATTCACCGGTCCGAGCGAGGCAATTTTTTCTTTCAGTGCCCGGGCATCTTCACGCACCGCGTCGATGTCGAACTCTTTTGCATCTGAGTACTCTTTCAATTCAAGAAGGAATCCGTATTCCTCGCGAGCACGAACGACAAGGTTTTCAGACTTCATCGTCAATTCAGAGAGTTTGATCTCGAGTTCGTGCGTGACGCCGAGCGAATCGTCGTGAAGCCTCCGCTCGTCTTTAATCTTCAATTCAATACCGTGCATTTGGTTCCGCTTCTCGTTGTATTCCGTATCGACGCTTTTTCCCCGCTCGATCATAGTTTGCAGTCCCGCGCTTAAATGCTGAAGTTCGGCTTCGGTATCGAGGAGCTCCTTTGCCAGCCGTTCGATCTCGGCTTTTGCTTCAGCGATATCGCGATCCCGCTGAGAAAGCGTAACAGTAATGTTGTCGACTGTTTCGCGGATGTACTCAAGCTCCCTGGCAATATTTTTTTCCTCATTCTGCAGGTTGAGAAGCGCAACGTGGGCTTTGTTTGTCACGTCGGAGTATTCGCTCCAAAGCACTTCCATCGTTTCAAGTTCACTTATCGCTGCACCTGAATTTTGCTCTCCTGTCGATTTTTCCTTTTCGAGCCGCTCGATATCCGGTACAAGAATGTCGAGTTCCTTCTGCAACTCCTCGGCTTCCGCGGCAAGCTTCGCGTTCTCGGAAGTGTTGCGATCCATATTCTCAATGATGCGTTTCTTCTCGAACTCGATCTGCGCAATGCGCATCTCAACGCCCGTCATTTGTTGTTCGATTCGTTTTGCATGCTCTGTTACCGTCTTGAGTTCTATCGTAGCCAGCGCATGCTCTTTGCCTGCGACATCGCTACGATGTTTCGCAAGTGATCCTTCGAGAGCGGCAGTTTCAGTTTCAAGCTCGGCAATTTGACTTTTCTTGCCAATCATCCCGCCGTCATCCGCACGGAGACTTCCCCCTTTCAACACGCCCTGTCCGGTAACCACTTCTCCTTCAAGGGTGACACATTTAAGAAGAGAACCGTTGCCGATCGCTCGCGAAGCCGACTCTACATCGTTCACCAGTACCGTGTTGTCAAAAATATAATCACAGAGAACGTTGAACTCCGTGTCGCAGGAGATGACATCCCGCGCCCAGCCTAACACACCCTCGCCAACAATCCGTTCCCTCGGGCTTTTCAATTCCGGGATCCGGTCGAGGCAAATGAACGTTGCCTTTCCTTTTTGATTCTTCTTGAGCACGTCGATGCCCCTGTATGCCTCTTCAATATTCTTCACGACGATGAAGCTTGCCGTTTCGCCGAGCGCCGATTCGATGGCGATGCGGTACCGGCCGTCTGTCGAAATTGCGTCTGCGACTGTGGTTTGAACGTTGGCATTCCATTCGTCATTGGTGATGAGGAATTTTGCCCCCTCGGAAAATCCGTCATAACTTTCCACCAAACCTTTAAGAAATTCCAAGCGCGCTCGCCGACGGTCGAGCACGCTTCTGACCTCAAATTCTTTATTGCGAAGAGATTCGATTTCGCTTTCAAGCGCCGCTTTGTATGCTTCAGTCTGGTGCACGCGGACTTCGGCTTCCGCAAATTGCCTGCGATACTCGCGGTCTTCAGCGCTGAGCTGGTTCACAAGTTCGGAGTTCGTTTCGACCTCTTTCTTGTAGATGCCGTTTTCCTCGTTAGAGAAGTCGATTCGACCGTGAATGTTCTCTATCCTTGCTTTCGTCCTCTCATGTTGCTGACGCTTGAGAGAAATTTCATTGAGCAATCCCATGATGAGGTCTTGAAGCTTTTTGACGTCCGCTTTTTTGGCGTCGAGTTGAATTGTAAATGCGTCGAGCTCCTCTTTCTTTTCTGCATAATGCCTTTCGGCGTTATCCACTTTCATGTGCGTTTGTTCTACGGAAACGCGGAGTTCCTTTGAGCGCACCTGCAATTCCTCCTGTTGCCTGTGCATTTCGACTTTGTCTTTTTCGTACCTCTCGATCGAGAGAGCAAGCGATTTTTTCCGTTCGTTTGATGAAATACGCAGCTGCTGAACGCCGTTGATACGTTGTTGCTGCTCAGCCACATCGCTCTGTGCGTCGGCAAGTTTTGACTCCAGTTCTTCCAATTCCTTGCGAAGAATGTCGAGAAGCGTTTCCTTGTGTGAGAGCTCGGAATCGATCCGCTCCTTTTCGTTGCGTGCCCCTTCGAGCTCGTGCTTCAGCGGTTCAATCTTGCCGGCAATGGCGGCATATTCACGCTCCAACAATTCTACCTCCAACGCATGAAGACTTTTTGACATCTCATTATACTTTTCCGCCTTCTGTGCTTGCCGCTCAAGCGAATTGACTGCCTTCTGAACTTCCTTGACCACGTCGTTTACGCGCACAAGGTCCTGTTGCACCGTTTCGAGCTTGCGGTATGCCTCTTTTCTGCGATGTTTGTATTTTGTCACGCCAGCAGCTTCCTCGAACAGGCGTCGGCGCTCGTCCGTCCGGTCGCTGAGGATAATTTCGACCATTTTCAGTTCAATCACCGAATACGCGTCCGAGCCCATTCCGGTGTCCATGAAAAGGTCCTTAATGTCTTTCAGCCTGCAGAGGGTTTTATTGAGGTAGTACTCGCTTTCACCAGAGCGGTAGACGCGGCGTGTGACGGTCACCTCAGAGTATTCAGTCGGGAGAATCCCCTTAGTGTTTTCGATCGTCAGAGAGACATCAGCCATTCCAATTGGCTTGCGATTTTTCGTTCCGTTGAAAATAACGTCTTCCATTTTATCGCTGCGTAACGTACTGGGACGTTGTTCTCCCAGAGCCCAGCGGATCGCATCGACGACATTTGTTTTGCCGCAACCGTTGGGCCCCACAATCGCAGTAATCCCCGAGTCGAACTTCAAATTCACTTTGTTCGCAAACGATTTAAAACCAACAACTTCTAACTTCGATAGATACATATCTCCCTTACACCATTCAGTTCGTTGCGGGAACTACCGTGCTCATCATGAAATGGATGTACGCCATCATCGAATGCGCATAATCGAAGTATCCGTACCACACCACACCCAGGGCCGTAAGGGCAACGACTCCTATCGCATAAATTTTAACCGAAGAGCTGTCGTAAATAATCGAGATCCCTTTTAGCGTTCTGAACAATATCCAAATCATGACTATCCCGAATATGACAAGAACAGGCACAACGTAGATCTCACTCTCCATGACGCGATACAAGATCATTCCCAGCGGAATAAAAATGACCATTGGCAGCGTCGACCAAACTGCTACTGAATACGAATGAAAGAGGTACACTTTCGTCCGAACAAAAAAAGAAAAGAGCTGCACAAGCACGGTGACAAAAAACATCCAGGCAAAACAGGCGAGTCCGCCGTATGCGATACATGCCATCGGATGCCAGACAAGTTTGATGACGGCGCGCTTAAGAGAATCCGACGTAATCATCATCGTCAGAATATAATCGAGCATGGTGTTCGACCGAAAATGGTACAACACACTCGACACAACGATGGCAAACGTCACAGCAACAATTGCTGAAAGTATGGCAGTATGCGTATTCGATAAAATTCTTTGGTCGCGGATATCTGCAAAAAAATTATAGGGACGGCTGAGTGCTCTGAAAACGCTTTCGCGAAAACGCCTGTCGGTGTTGAGCAGCCAGAAAAAAAGAATGAGCAGGAGCAGGCCGAGAAGCACGTACGAGACCGGCGACGATACCAGGTGCGTCCCAATAGGAAGCGCCGCGATCTTTTCTCCGAGGAACATCGAACGGACTACGTCGTACGCAACTTTTTTTTCCCTGTTGTATTCGACAATCCCTTGAGTATACAGATCCGGGACATCAGACTGGACGGAGAGAACCGGGCGGTCGCCGCGCCAATCTTCAAAACTCCACAAAAAACTGCCGGCAACGTCCGCCTCTTTGATCGCATCGTACCGCTGAAAAAGATACCTTGCCTGCGCTTCCTGCGACATCGGATCGCTATAGCCGTTGCGATCACCCGTCTCGACGGCTTTGCCGTACCGCCCGACAATTACCGGCTGATCCGGATGAGACTGTTTCCATTTCACGAGAGAAGCCGCAAATCCTTTGAGGTCTGAATTTTCCAGACGCACTCCAGCAATATCGACGATGCGGGAATTTTGCGTATCATCAAGTGAAAATGAAATGTAGTACGTCAACCGATTGTCCATCGACCTTTCCGTACTCTGCAATTGGCCGAGCAATGTCTTTGCGCGCGGGTCGACCGATTCAAAGCCGTCCCCAAATCCCCATGCGATGAGCGAAGGATGGTTCCGGTCCCGCCGGATCATTTCCTTCGTGTAATTCTCAGCAAGCGTTTGGTAATTTTCGGCCGAGAAAATATCGGATGGGATTTCATACAAAGGAATTTCTTCAAACGCCAAAAGACCATATTGATCGCAAAGGTCAAGAAGGAATGGATGGGGCGGATGAAAAGCAAATCGAACGGCGTTCGCGCCGAGATTTTTTATTAAGGCAATATCTTTTTCCATCTGCTCGTAACTCAATGCGCTGCCGTGGTCTGGAGAATCTTCTCCCCAGGTGATCCCGCGTAAAGTAATGGGAGCGCCGTTAAGAAGAATGTTTCGTTTCTCCTTTGCAACCGTCCGAATCCCGGTTTGCATATCATACTCGTCAATCACAGTACTGTTTTTTCCTTCACCCGTCGTAAGGAAGGCGCGAACGATGTACAGATTCGGCTGATCCGGGCTCCACATTTTTGCGCTGGGGACACCTACGGTAGTTTGCACCGAAACATCTTTGTTTGCCTCCGCAGAAAAAGAAACCGGGAGACTTTTCCCCGCCACCAGACCGGTTGCCTTATCAGAAACTTCAACAGTAAAGTTCAAGAGGACAGGCCCCGGATGATCTTCAGCCGACAACGTCGAAAGGTCGCGTCCCGACACAACAGCCCGGACCGAAAGTTTCACCAATTTAGGGTCAAGACTCTCCGTCGCTGTCACTAGATCATCTATCCACACAGGAGGAGTGGCAACCAAAAAAATATCTCGAAAAATACCGCCGTAGTTCTTCCATCCACCAATTTGCTGCCGAAGAGGAAGTGTGTTTTTAGAGTTCAGAGTGTTGTCGACAACTAGTCTGACGACATTCTCACTCCCCAGTTGAAGAGTATTCTCCGGGACGATAAAGGAAAAGGATGTGTAGCCCCCTTCATGTTTCCCGACGAAGACTTCATTAAGAAACACTTCGGCCTGATAATTCACCCCGTAGGCAACGAATTTGAAACTATGCTGGGTCAGAAGATTTGCTGGCAATTCGAATTTTCGTGTATATATTACTTTGCCTTCGAAATCCGCGGCCGATGGAAGAAGAACCTTTTTCCAAGTTACTCCATCGTCAGTCGAGTAATTCCAATTCCCGGAAAGGTCAACGATGGATCGAGTTGCTGAAGAAAAATTAAGGATTCCGGGCCGGGATTTTCCCCCATTTTGGAAGAATTCTTCCTTTGAAAGCGCGTAAGTCGAGACCGTTAGGAGGAAAACAAGTGCCAGGAGATAGCGATGGAGTGAGGTTTGCAATAATGGACTCAAATTTTTTGAAGAAAAACGTGTGTTTTTCGGGGATTTATAGAAACACAAGTCCTTTATTCTTCTTAATATAATACACCGAAGCCCGAAAAGCAATGAAAATAAAAATGCTCTAAGTTTGACTAAAATATAAACTTAGAGCATCTAAGGAATGTAGAACTCAAGAATAATGGCTAAAACATGCCGAGAAAATAGATAAAGGCTATACAGCGGCGAGAATACCGGAAAAAGAATCAACTTTAAGGCATGCACCACCGACAAGCGCCCCATCAATATCGTTTTGGCTAAGAAGCTCCTTCGCATTCTCAGGCTTCACGCTTCCGCCATATTGGATGATTAATTTTTCAGCAATCGCCCAGCTGTACATTTGTGCGACGAGCTTTCTTATCAATTGGTGGACGTTTTCAGCCTGCTGAGCGGTAGCAGTTTTCCCTGTGCCTATTGCCCAAACTGGCTCATACGCTATAATCACGCGGTCCAAATCTGCTTCCGTAAGCCCCGCAAGAACCCCTTTAATTTGCGCTGAAATGACCTTATCAGTTATATCTTTTTCACGTTCCTCAAGCGTCTCGCCGACGCAAATAATCGCTTTCAACGTGGAAGCCAGGACCTTTTTAGCTTTCTGGTTGATGAGCTCGTTAGATTCGTGAAAATATTGTCGCCGTTCCGAATGGCCTACGATGACATATTCACATCCGACTGCCTTGAGCATTCCAGCAGAAATTTCACCCGTATAAGCCCCGTCGTCATGGACTGAGACGTCTTGCGCTCCGAGTTTAATTGCAGTCCCCTTTAGCAACTGCTGTGCGACAACCAACGAAGTAAACGGAGGGCAGAGAATGACCTCCGCTTTTGACTTGTCAAGGGATTTTTTTAAACCGTTAATGAGGTCGGCCGTCTCAAAAACATCTTTATTCATTTTCCAATTTCCGGCAATAACTTTATTTCTCATACATTTTTTTCTTTCGCTTTGTAAGGTGAGGTAGTAGGTTGAGAGATCGAGGATTATTTGTCGCTGAGTTTATTTTTTAGAATCGCGTTGACTATTTTGGGGTTTGCTTTTCCATTGGTTGCCTTCATCGTTTCACCCACAAAGAAACCGAATAATTGCGATTTACCGTTTCGGTATTGTTCTCTCTGTGCGGAATTCTTTGAAAGTACTTCATCGATGATTTTCTCAATCGCGCCCGCATCGGAGACCTGAATAAGGCCTTTTCGTTCAACGATCGCTCGCGGGTGTTCTTTCGTCTTGAGCATATCGTCAAATACTTCCTTTGCGATTTTTCCGCTGATCACTCCGTCGGCGATAAGATTTACCATTCCGGCCAGGTTTTCCGGAGAGACAGGGAAGTCGGTCACGGCGAGGTGTTCATCGTTCATAACGCGGAGAACTTCCGTCATGACCCAGTTGCTTACCGTCTTATATCCTTCTGATCCCGTTCGCGATATTTTCGAGGCTGCTTCTTCATAATAATCAGCAAGCGCTCTTTCGAGGGTCAGGATATCTGCATCATACTTCGGCAGGTTGTATCGTTCGATAAACCGGTCGCGGCGTTCCTTCGGCAATTCAGGAAGCGTCGCAGCGACCTTCGCGATCCAAGCTTCGTCGACCAGCACAGGCACCAAGTCCGGCTCGGGAAAGTACCTGTAGTCGTGAGCCTCTTCTTTGCTCCTCATGGAGACGGCAACATTCTTCTCCGCATCCCAAAGGAGTGTCTCCTGAACAACCGCACCTCCATCTTCGATCAAGACCGCTTGGCGATTGATCTCGTAATCAAGCGCCCGTTCAACGTTGCGAAAGGAATTCATGTTTTTCACTTCCGTCTTGGTACCGAATTTCTTTTCCCCCTTCAATCGCACAGAGACATTGGCATCACAGCGAAGGCTCCCCTCCTCCATATTGCCGTCGCAAATTCCGAGATACGTTACGATTTGCTTTATCATTGTAAGATACTGGTATGCTTCATGCGAATTGCGAATATCCGGTTCGCTGACAATTTCTATCAACGGAACCCCGCATCGATTCACATCAACAAGCGTATCAACGTCCACGTCGTGGATTAATTTCCCCGCATCCTCTTCCATATGGATGCGCGTGATGCCTATTCGCTTTGTCGAGCCGTCCTTCAATTCCACATCAATATAGCCCCGGCCGCAAATCGGTTCTTCGAATTGTGATATCTGGTACCCTTTCGGTAAATCCGGATAAAAATAATTTTTCCGAGCAAAAATGGATTTTGGTGCAATTGTGCAATGCGTGGAGAGCCCCATCTTCATGATAAACTCTACAACATCCTTGTTAAGGACAGGGAGCACGCCCGGCATGCCTAGGCAGACGGGGCAGGAGTTGGAGTTCGGCACATTACCGAATTTCGTCGTGCATCCGCAGAACGCTTTTGAGTTCGTCAAAAGCTGAGCATGCACCTCAAGTCCTATGACCGCTTCATACTTATCGTTCATTGTCATCAATCCATTTACGCAATCGCAAGTTATGCAGCCAATGCGTTTGTCACTTTTTCCGCCGCATCCTTCAGATTTTCCGCTACGAGAAAACTCATCCCAGATTTTTTCAGAATCTCAGCTGCAAGATCGGCGTTTGTCCCGGCAAGACGAATGACGATAGGAATTTTCACTTCTACTTTCTTAGCGGCTTCGACAACACCGGTCGCAACCCGGTCGCACCGTACTATACCGCCGAAGATATTAATAAGAATTGCTTTTACATTTTTGTCGGCAAGAATAATTTTGAAACCATTTTCGACCGTTTGAGCATTTGCGCCTCCGCCGACGTCAAGAAAGTTCGCTGGTTCGCCGCCGGCAAGCTTGATAATATCCATTGTTGCCATAGCGAGGCCAGCACCATTGACCATGCAGCCGACATTACCGTCGAGCTTGATGTAATTCAAATTCGATTTTGACGCTTCAATTTCCAGGGGTTCCTCTTCGTCAAGGTCGCGAAGCTCGGCAAACTCGGGGTGCCGGTAGAGAGCGTTGTCATCGAAATTTATTTTAGCGTCAAGAGCAAGAACCTCCCCGCCTTTCGTAATCACCAAGGGATTGATCTCAGCGAGCGAAGCATCCGTCGCCTCGTACGCCTTATACAACGCAAGCAAAAATTTTACGCCATTCTTGAATGCTTCGCCGCTCAGCCCAAGGGCAAACGCAAGGGTTCTAGCCTGATATTGCTGCAAGCCGACCGCCGGGTCGACATGCTCTTTTACGATTTTTTCCGGCGATTCAGCGGCGACTTTTTCGATCTCAACTCCCCCCTCGGTTGATACCATGAGGACGTTCATTCCCGTGGTTCGATCGAGGGTAATGCCGAGATACATTTCTTTTGAGATGTCGATACCTTGTTCGACAAGGAGGCGTTTCACAATTTTCCCTTCCGGCCCTGTCTGATGAGTTACTAACCTCATCCCGAGGATCTGCGACGCAAACGTTTTCACCTCGCCGATACTTTTCGCCACCTTGACGCCTCCCCCTTTTCCTCTTCCCCCCGCGTGAATCTGAGCTTTGACGACCCAAACGCTTCCTCCCAGTCGCTGTGCAACGACGACAGCTTCATCCACGGAGAAGGCAACCGCGCCTTTGGGCATCGCGACATTGTATTTGCGGAGAATTTCTTTCCCCTGGTACTCGTGAATTTTCATGCTAAATCCTTTTAAATTTGTATTTCCTTAATTTGACTGAAGTCATTAAATTTAGATTTACGAATGCCGAAATACGAATATAAAGATTCGACCAATCTTTTTACTGATGAAAGTGTTATTTTATTTTTTCTGAAATCGATTTTGCCTGCATGAACAAGAGCAAATAGTCGTGCCCGCCCGCCTTTGAATCCGTTCCTGACATATTGAAGCCGCCGAAAGGATGAACACCGACAAGGGCGCCGGTAATTTTTCTGTTCGCGTAAAAATTGC